>NZ_JAQITF010000029.1 GCF_028618665.1 Bartonella sp. AU16XJBT | reverse complement strand
GGTTACTGAATGGCGTTTGATATGTGCAAAATAGATTAGTCTGTTTTATCAATAAAAACAGTACTTTAAGCCCTCTTGAAAGCTTAATATTTTATCAAATTTTAGGGGATATTTTTGAATTTTAGATACAATACAACTAGTACAGTGAAACCATTAAATAAAATTTTTCACACATTGTCAATAGAAAAAATCTATATTTTGTATTTTTTATCTAAATATTTATAAATATTGAGCAGTATAGGAGAGAAAGGAAATGACAGGTCCAGAAATATTAGATGCCGTGTATATGATATCAATGATAGTTATATCACTCTTGACTATAGCGTTTTGTTTGCCTGCCGCTTTTTGATTTTCATTAATATTTTGTATATCATATGTAATTATACGCTTTTGCAAAAAAATCTAGAGTGAGAAATTTCTCCATATTGATGGGCTAAATATTAAGCTCGTGACGGGCTGCTGTTGCCAAAAAAGCAGATCTTGTTAAGCCTCTCTCTTGTGCACAATTATCAATTGCACGCAAAAGCCCTCGTTCAATTGATATATTTGTACGTACGACTTCTGAATCATTTTCAATAAAAGGAACTTGTATTAAAAAAGCTCCTTCTGACAAAGCTTTTTTGACAGCTTTCTGTTGTATCACTTCTTCAAATTTTAAAGGAACAGGCACTGTATCCATATCTTCACAGTAAAGTTGTAAAGCTTCGGTTGCATTTATGATAAGATTTTCTTCTTCATCAGCAGCAGAGAATAGACCTTCAAAATCAGGAAATTGAACACCAAAAGCAGAATCCTCATCTTTATGAACAAGAGCAAAAAATCTTTTCATTCTTCTTCTCCTTTTTTAAACCAGCCTGCTTGTTGTGCAATAGAACGCGCTGTACCAATTGGAAGATTTTTTTTAGGATGTGGAACAATAACAACCTTACCGTCTTTTTTAAATTTATGGTGCGAACCTTTTACTTTTACAAGTTCAAAGCCATCGCGTTTTAATTTTGCAATTATCTTTCGGCTGTTTTGTTTCATTCCCTAATCTCATAATGTGTATATATTTATACACTATACTTTTTCTTATTTTAAGTCAATGTTTTTAATAACCACAATGTTTCTGGAGAGCGTTAAGGATTATCCGCAATGAAGGTACAAGGTACGGTAATTCTTGATCTTCACTAACAAGATACTGTAGCGCAGCATAAAAATTATGCTGTTTATATAGGTATTGTGTTTCTTTTATTACCTCTTGCATATTCAAAAATTGTTTTGTTGCAAATTCAACCCATTTTTTTCTAGCTGCTTCATCAGAAGATGAGGGCATTTTATCATAAATTGCATTATGTAATCCTTTTGCACATAAATAGTTGTTTTTCACTTCAATATATTTTTGTGCAACATCGTATTGATCTTGATTAATCACACCTTTCAGATAAAGCCGTCCGATATAAGTACCGGAAAGTGGATTTTTTTCTTCTTCTATGGTCAAGCCAAAGCGTTTGGCACGCATTTCTATTGCCAATTTATTTATGGGTTCATGTGGTGTTTTGGCTCGTGAGATACGACCATTGGGTTCTCTGGTACATCCCTTAATCCGTGGACGTCCACGTTTTGCATGTTTTTTTCTTTTAGCCATATTTTTTCAATCAGAATGGGACGCTATCATTAAGAGATGCGCTATAATCGGAGGCACCAGAGACGATAGCATAATTTTGAGAAGTAATGGGTGAGGGGTGTGCAGATTGCTCTTTCTTTGCATCAAGCAAATACAACTCGCCTTTATATTGTGACAAGACAATCTCTGTTGTGTAACGGTCATGACCGTTTTTATCTTGCCATTTACGGGTTTGTAATTTGCCTTCTATGTAAACAAACCTTTGAACCTTTACTGAGATACTGAAGAGCAATTTTTGCCAAATGTGGATTAAAAACCACTACGGAATGCCATTCGGTTTTCTCTACTTTTTGATGGGTCTTTTTATCAGTATAGCTTTCAGAAGTAGCCAACCTAAAATTGACTATTTCGGCACCAGAATTCATTGTTTTGCTTTCGGGATCATCCCCTAAATAGCCAATTAACATCACTTTATTCAGCATGTTTTTTGTTACCTTAAGTTTGTGTTTAAATATGTGAAAAATCTTAGTATAATTTTATTATTTTTTCAATTATTTCAATAAGATAATTAATATATTTAATGTATTATCTGTATGAATGGTATTCATAAATTTAAATAGTTATTATAACTAACTGAATATAAATATTAATACTACTTTACATCATTTAAACGCTTGCATTTTTACGTGTAAAATAAATAAAGCCGCGTCCTTTAAAGACACGACTTTATTTTTTGCTATAAAGCAGCCGCCCTGCACCGTTAGTTACGCTGCTTTTTTAGGCAACTTGCTCTAAAATTTTTTCACGACCATCGATTATGATATTGTCACAAATGCTAACATTGACCACAAATTTTGGCATTGCCATAAACTTCAGCATACATATCAACGCTAGCATTGCCAAATACATGCGCATTCCCATAAACCTTGCCTCTAACATCTGCTTTTCCATAGACCTTAGCATTATCAAAAATACGAGTGGTTCGTAGAGTTTGTACCTCACCAAAAACCTCAGCATTGCCATAAACATGACCATCTATCCAAACCTTACCGTGAATTTTTGCATTATCATAAACACGCGCATCACCATAAATCCATGCATCGCCAGATATTTGCGCATTGCCATAAACACGAGCTCTTTGACAGACACGAGCGTTATCTCTAACCCAGCAGTCGCCATCATGGGAAAGGTGTATACTACTTTCTATAAAACCACCTAAATCACCTGCTTTTACATCAGCAAAATCCTTAACAGCTCTAATACGGCGTAACGTGTGAATACCTGCTACAATCGTTTCATCTGTAAATTCATATTTTTTCATTGGAATGTTTCCTTAACGTAATAAAGTTTTCAATTAACACCCTATAAGGGCGCCGGGCGTTGAAAACACGGCGTTAAGTCCGTCGCTATGCTTTTCCCATGAGGGTATTATATGGCATAGCACACCCGACCCAAATCACTATACGCTTCAATAAGCATAAAAGACAATCAATATTTAAGGCATGGGAGAGGCTGTTTCGTAACCTATCCGCTTAACGCTAAGTGTTTTCAGCACTTGTGATTCTCTTAAGACAATCCATTCTCACTGTCAAGCGACTTTGCAATTTTTTTCACTTTTTTCATTTTGATACCTACCAAATTGAATATCAAGCGCTTTTTCTAGCTTTCTGTCTTTTTAATAGACGACTGTATTGTGTAAATCGATATATTTATTAGACTACGTGTACGCAACGTGAGAAAGAATGAACAAACTAAAAAAGAGTACCAAAGAACAATATCTAAGTACCAAAATACAGTATAATTATTTGGAAAAATTAAAACGACAAGCGCTAAAATTATTATCTTTAAGAGTTTGTGCATATGATGCTGGGGGTGATACATCAAGAGGAGGCGCTGGAGGGATAGAACTAGGTTCCTACAGTTCAGGAAAAGCAGGGCGTGGTTTTGGTGGTGGCGGTGCGGGCTCTCATGGAACTGATGCTCCAAGCGGTGCTGGTGCTGATGGCGCTGTTCTTATAAGATTATGGAAAGAATAAATGGATGTACAAGTAACCAAGATATGACAGAAGTCAAATGGATAGCTGTTCTATAAGCAGGCTTATATGTTTTTAAGTCCTTTTATCGCTCTTTCAAAGCCCTTTAAAGTCCTTTTTGACTGACAGTGTCAGACTTATGAGAGAGGATGAGTGTTGTTATTGTCTCTCCATTGATTTGGAGAGCAAAATGGCAATAGAATTTAATCATGGTATCCGCCTCATTGAGGATGGTCAAGCATCTCGACCCTTAGAGATGTTTAGCCAAACCGCCCTTGGGGCGGTTGTTACAGCCCCTGATGCGGATGCACAAATTTATCCCCTTAACGAGCCCGTGTTGGTCTTCACCCATGAGACAGACAAAATCCAAAAGCTTGGGACACGGGGCACAGCCCTTGATGTGATTGATGCCGTGCGCGCGCAAGGGATTGAGGCACAAGTGATCTTTGTGCGGGTGGAAGAAAAGTCAACCATAGCTGAGACACAAGCTGAAATGGTGGGATCCAATACTCACTTGACTGGTGTGCATGCCTTGGCTCATGCGCGGGGGCATTTGGGTGTGGAACCTGGAATTTTACTTGCTCCGGCTTATAGTGCAGGGCGCCTTGATAATGGCAAAAACCCTGTGGCAGATGCTTTGGAACAAGTGGCAGAAAAGCTACAAGCCATTGCTGTGTTTGATACGGGGGGTAAAAATACGCAAGAAAGCCTTGCCTATCGTGCAGATTTCTCCTCACGCTTTTGTTATCTGATTGATCCCTTTGTACGGGTGGCAAATCGTGAGGGAGGTGTGAGTATAAAGCCCGCAAGTCCTTTTGTGGCTGCTATGTTTATCAAACGTGATAAGCAAAGGGGTGGTGTTTTTTGGTTTCCCTCCAATCAAGATGTCAAAGGCATTTTAGGCACCGCACGCCCCATTAGCTATTTTGATGGGGAAATTGATCATGAGGCTAATCGTCTCAATCAAGCCGATATTGCCACCTTTATTCCCGCCCGCCTTAGCCAAAATGCTCATGGGAAAACTGCTGCCAATGGGCGCATTTTATGGGGCAATCACACCACCTCGAGTGATCCACTCTGGCGCTTTGTTAATGTAGTGCGCACCCGTTCAGCCTTGGAAAAAACCATCATCAACAATTTGCGCCCTTGGGCGAATGATGAGAATCTGACCGGTCAACATGTCATTGCTATTACTCGCAGCCTCACGCAGTTTCTTGATGATCTGATTGCACGTGGAGCATTGCTTGGTGGGCGGGTTTGGTTTGACCGTGATTTAAATTCCAACAGCACTTTGCAATTGGGAAAATTGCGGGTCGAGTTTGATGCAGAAGAAGTACCTCCTCTAGAAGATTTGAGTTTCGGCAGCCGGCGCAATAGCGCTTATTTTGATCGATTGGCTGAAGATATCCAAAAGAAAATGACTTATCAATTTGGTGATACGCTGGAGAGCTATCGCAAAGCAGCAAGGAGTTAAAGCATGACTTTACGCATTGTACGCGGTTTTACGCTGATTGTTGATGATGATGTGAATCTTCACCTTGATCTTGAGACATTAAAACTGCCCACGTTGGAAGAAATCACCGAAACCTATCAACCCGGGGGCTCTGATCTGCAAATTGATGTGAGCGGTCTTGGTGTGAAAGCTCTGAGCATGCAAATGAAAATTCGCAGCCACACACCCGAAATTATCGGTATCTTTGGTGGTCCTCCTGGTCTTCGTCATAAATTCACTGGCAAAAAACATGTGATCTCTGAAGAAGACGGGCGCGAACATGAACATTCCATTGATGTCACAGGGCGCTTGGTCAAAGTGGATAGTGAAGGCTTAACCGCTGGAAAAGCAACGGGCTATGATTGCGAGATCAAAAATATTTGGGATTATACGGAATTTTGGGATGGTTCTGTTTTGCACCGCTTTTCTTTTAAACGGGGTGGTTGGCTTGTGCGCAATGGGCAAGAGATCGGTTCTCGCCGCCGCTCTATTCTCAATTTATCAGCTTTCATTATTGATAGGGCTCTCATTTATAGGAATTGATCATGACAAGTTTACAAACCAGTCTTGATGTGGAATTAGCTATTCCCATTCTTTATCAGGACAAAAATGGCAAAGAATCTCTCTGCAAAAAACTGACCTTTTATCGCCCCACCTTCAAGCAAGCACGCCAATTAGCGGTGTTGATTGGACCGCAGCTGGCAAAGCTCGTTCTGCCTGCTGTAGAAGAGGATAAAACAACATTGAGCAATGATGTTCTCATTCTCAAGCTTTGTGAGGCTTTGCTTACCCATGAGGCGATGGAAGGAATAGCCGTGCTTTTAGCCGATATGTCTCATGAATCTGTTGAACTTATTAATCGTCTTGATGTTATCGATATTATGGCAGTGTTTAAGGCATTTTTTGCTTTTTTTCCCACACGCCAATCCTCTCTGCCAGACAATTTGGGGCAGAACTAGCCCTTTATTATCACTGGGCGCCTTCAGAGATTAACCAGATGGATTGGCTTGATGTGATTGCTTATCGAGAAGAACTCGCGCGCCTGAAAGCTCAAGAATATGAAAGCCAAATGTTAGGATAAGATGCGATCATGGATGTTTCTCTTGTTGTGCGTTTTGTTAATCATCTGCAAGAGGGGATCGCTTCTGCCAAGCGAGACTTAAAAGCCTTTAGTTTAGATGTTGCGCATTTCCAAAGCCAGACACGAAAGCATTTTAAAGGGTGGTTTGACCCTGAGCACTTGAAGGAATCTACAGAAAAAGCGCAAAATGCTTATATTCATGCGCGTGGGCGTATGGTGGGGGCGGTTGCTCAAACCGCAACCTTGATTGCCCCTCTTTATAAAGCCATGCAATTTGATCAATCAATGAAGGGCTTGGAAAAGGTTCTGGATGCCCCCCTTGATCGTTTAAAACAATTGCGCCATTTTGCTTTGGAAACCTCCACAAAAATCCCTTTGGCAGCGCGTGAAGTCTTAGAATTGATGACCAGTGCCAGCCAAGCAGGCATTGGTGAACAAGATCTCGAGGCTTTTAGCATTTATGCGGCCAAAGCGGCTGTTGCTTTTGATATGAGCGGGGATCAGATTGGGGAATGCTTTGCCAAATTACGCAATGTCTTTAAGCTTAATCAAGCAGGCATTGAAGATCTAGGGGATGCGATCAACCATCTCTCTAACCATATGGCAGCAAAGGCCAGTGAGGTGTCTGATTTTACCAATCGTGCCACCGGTGCGGCTACCATGTTTAAGTTGACCGCGCGCGAAACCGCAGCCTTTGGTACAGCGATGATTTCTGCAGGAATTGTACCAGAGAGTGCGGCGCGTGGTTTTAATACGATGAGTGCGCGCATTCAAGCAGGGGTCAAACATATTGAAGATGCCTTTAGCAATATTGGGCTCTCCCGCCAAAAATTTATGGAAGATTTAGAGAAAGATGCCACCGGTACCTTGGTGCGCTTTTTTAATGTGTTGGGCAAATCCGAACAAGGGATGCGTTCTCTGATTGCCATTGCAGGGCGCGATTTTACCGGTGATTTTGCCAAATTGGTGGGCTACCCCGAATTGTTAGGGCAAGCTTTAGAGTATGTGAAAGATCCACAAGTCTTTAAAGGTTCTGTAGAGCAAGAGGCAGACAAACAAGCAACCGGTGCTATGCGGCAATTTGAGTTGTTGCAAAACCGTATTGTGGCTTTAGGTATCACCATTGGTGAAGTGCTCCTGCCTCCTCTCAACAGTCTCATGGAAAGTGTTGGGGGATTTGTCAATGTACTGATGGCGTGGGCGAATGCGCATCCAACTTTAACCGCTGTGATCATCAAGACCATTGCCGCCCTCATGGCTTTTAATATTGCTCTGCGGGTTGTACGTTTTACCATGGCGGGAACCCGCCTTGGGCTTCTTCAATTGATGGGCTCTTTTATCAAGATGGGTGCTGTTAGCCGCACGCTGAAAGCAAGTTGGCGCGGCTTAGTCGCTTCAGGGCGCTCATTGGGTTTAATGGCAGCAGGGCTTGGTGGGAGTGCGCTGCGTCTTCTTCGCTCCATGACTTTACTTGTGGGGGCTTTACGGGGGATAGCCGTTTCAGGGGCGGCATTTGCGAGCAGCTTTGGTTGGATCGGGACAGTGACCGGAAGTGGTTGGGGCAGGTATTGCCTCTGTTGTGGGGGGGGATTTTTACCCCGGTAGGGGCTGTGGTTGCTGCTGTTGTGGCTGTCATATTGGCAGCTGGTTTTGCTTTGTGGAAATATTGGGATCGTTTTTCTTCTTTTGTCAAAGGTTTTGCACGGGGGATAACACGGGCTTGGGGCCAAGCCTTTGAAGCCGTCATGCGCTTTTTGGGTGCCGATACCACCACCATTACCAAATGGAAAAACATCATTGCTGCTGCTTTCGACTTCTCTTCCCATTGGCAAAAGTTCAAACAAGGGCTTTCCTCTGTTGTCGAGTGGTTTGGCAATTTGTGGGAGGGCGTTAAACAAAGCTTTTCCAACTTTTGGGGGTGGTTGGGAAGCTTTTTTGCCCGCGAAAAGCTCACAGAGAGTGCCAAGGCTGGTATGGAACAAGCCGGTGAAGATTTAGCGAGTTGGATTGTTGATGGTTTTATGTCGTCCATCTCACAATTGACGGATTTTTGTAAATCTTTACCTCACCGCATAAAGGGGTGGATTGGGTCGATTGATGTAAGAGATTATTTGCCAAGTTTTTTGGGGGGTAAAACGTCCATCCAGCCCATAGCACAATTTGCGGGGGCTTCTCCTGTAAATTCATCTGCCAGAGAACCAAGAGACAAAGACCGCTCCCCCATCACCCACAATCAAAATGTCACAGTACATGTCAATGGGGCGCGTGAACCCATGGCCACTGGTCGTGCGGTTGCCCATGCTTTGCAACGGGCACGCGCCAATGCCCTGCATGGCGGGACAGAGTAATACGGGCTACAGAATAAGGGAAAAGACGGCGTGCTGGAAAGAACACAATGAGGGGAGGGATGAAGTGCTAGGATGGCGCAATGATAGGAGAGATGCAATGATACGTTTCGAAAGAAATGACGTGCTGGAAGGAATACAATCAAGGGGAGGGCGTCTATGAGAGATCCTTTGCTGATGTTAGGTCCACATCTCTTTTATGTGGACTGGCTGAATTTCCAATCGTTTGAGGAAGAGTTCTCTGCCTCCTGGGTTTGCTTAGAGCGTTTTGGTGAGGCTCCTGGTTTGCAATTTACCGGCTATGGCAATGATCCCAAAACCATCCATGGGGTGTTGTTTCCAGAAGAGTTTGGGGACCGTGTAGCTCTTGATGCCATCACCAGAACCATTCGTGCAGCCAAACCCGTTCAGATGATCCGTTGGATGAGTGACAACGGCTATAGTGCTATTCTCCATGGATCTGTAGTGATCACCAGTGTCACGAAAGACCATGATTACATCAGTCGCTCTGGTCAATCGGGGCGTATTCGCTATGCCATTAGCTTGTTACCATTTTTCGATGGTGGAAAACCGCAAGGACAATACCAAGTGGGACAATATCAAGAGGGATATGATCAATATTCTCAAGGAGGAGAAACGCCATGAAGATACCAGAAAAGCATCTCGTGGTAGAGCTAGAGGATATGAGTCTTGATCTAATCTGCTTTCAACATGCTATGGCTGTGTTAGGGGA
>NZ_JAQITF010000028.1 GCF_028618665.1 Bartonella sp. AU16XJBT | reverse complement strand
TCAGATGATGTAATGTGAGCATTGTTGGTTAAAGTAATGATACTGTTGTTGTGAGAAGTTACTGTTGCATCTTTTGCATCAAATGATCCTCCAGAGACTGTTACTGTCGATTGATCATCTGCGATTATGGCGCTTTCTGCTTGTTTTACGGTTACATTTGTTAAAGCGACGATACTGTTTTGGTTTGCGTCTATTCCATAGATGAGTGGTGCATCGTCTTTACCACTTGATATGGTTACATTTTCCAGTTTGTTTTCTTTGCTCTTACTGTTCTCAAAGGTAGCACCAATTATTGAAGCTTTAATGGTTCCGCCTGTCATACTGATTGCGCCACCTTTTGTTGCAAAGAGTCCAGGGCCCTCAGATGATGTAATTTGAGCATTGTTGGTTAAAGTAACAATACTGTTGTTGTGAGAAACTACAGTTGCATTTTTTGAATTAAATGCCCCTCCAGAGACTGTTATTGTAGATTCATTATTTGCACCTATGGCGCTTTCTGCTTGTTTTACGGTTACATTTGTTAAAGCGACGGTACTTTTATCTGCAGATATTCCTATGTTTAGTAATGCATCGTCTTTATTACTTGATACGATCACACCATCTAGACTGTTTTCTTTTCTATTACTGTTCTCGAAACTAGCACCAATGTTGGAAGCTTTAATGGTTCCGCCTGTCATGCTGATTGCACCATTGTTTTTTGCCCAGAGTCCGGGGGCTTCAGATGATGTAATTTGAGCATCTTTGGTTAGAGTAACGATACTGTTGTTGTGAGAAACTACAGTTGCATTTTTTGCGTCAAATGATCCTCCAGAGACTGTTGTTATAGATTCATGATCTGTAACTATGGCATGTTCTGCTTGTTTTACGGTTACATTTGTTAAAGCGACGGTACTGTTTTGATCTACTATTACTCCAAATTTCAGTGGTGAATCGTCTTTACCACTTGATATTATCACATTCTCTAGTTTGTTTTCTTTGCTCTTACTGTTTGAGAAGCTTGCACCAATTTGAGAAGCTGTGAGGGTTCCGCCTACTATACTGATTGCTCCACCGCCGTTTGCAGCAATCCCAGTTTCACTATCATTAATCTTTGTATTGCCGTGCAATTCAATCAGGCTGCCCATGCCATCAGAAGATACGCCGAATCGACCTTCCTTGGTTTTGAGGGTAACATCTGTGACTTTAATATGGCCACCATTCGCAGCCGACAATGCGCTATTTTTTCCTGCGACACTTCCCTTTGTCATTGTGATTGTGGAGTTTTTACCTTCAGCAAAGAGACCATAACCATCATCTGACGTAATCTGTGACACATTAGTTAAAATAATTCTGCCGCTATCTAGAGCATATATTGCATCATTTTTTGCGTCAAATGATCCTCCAGAGACTGTTATTTCAGAATTACTCGCAAAGACAGCTTTTTGAGCTTGTTTAATGATTACATTTTTTAACGTGACTTGACTGTTATTGATGGCACTTATTCCCAATAATGATGATGTATCACTTTCTTTTTTTGATATTGTCACATTTTCAAGCTCATTTCCTTTACTATTGTTTGAGAAGCCCGCACCAACTGTAGCAACATCCGTTGTAGATACTGTAATAGAACCACCGCTCATTTTGATTGCACCGCCGTCTTGTGCAAAAAGTCCGATTCCAGCATCATCAATTGTTGGGTTTCCGTGCAATTCAATTGTGCTGTTAGGACCGATAGATCGTGCACCAAATCCTTTGATATTTGTTTTTAGAGAAACATCCGTGACCTCGATGTGTCCACCCTGTATTGCAGATAATGCTGCTTGATTTCCTTTTACTGTTCCTCCAGTCATCTCGACTTTACCGCCATTCGCTGCACCAAGGCCAACAAAAGTACTTTCAACTGTTGTATTTCCGCTTAATTTAATTATACTATCAGAATCGCTAGCACCTGCACCGGTTCCTTCATCTTTTATCACTTTTAAAGTTGCATCTTTTACCTCGATATATCCTTTATTTTCTGCAAGTAACGCTGCTTGATTTCCGGTTACATTTCCCCCCGTTATTTTAATTTTGGAGTTTTCACCTTCAGCATGGAGCCCTGTTCCATCCGTTGATGTAATTGTAGCACCATCTTTTTCACCTTTATTTAAAATAACGGAGCCACCGTTTAAAACGTGCACACCTTGGTATTTTCCATTAAATTTTCCTCCAAAAACTTCTAATTTAGAATTATTCGCAAGTATGCCTGTTTCTGCGTTAGTGACGATTACATTTTTTAATGTGACTTGACTATTATCGCTGGCACTTACGCCTGTTGGTGAATATTGTCCATTATCAATATCACTGAGCGATATTATCACATCATTCAGTTCGTTTCCTTGGCTCTTACTGTTTATAAAAGTAGCACCACCTACGGAAGCAGTAATGGATCCACCGGTCATTTTGATTGTGCTATCGTTGTTTGCAGTTAATCCGATTACAGCATTTTCAATCTTTGTATTCTCTTGAAGTTCAATCGTGCTTTTATTTCCACCAGAGACGACTACACCAAAACCTTTGTCATTTTTCGCTGACAGAACGACATTTTTGACCGTAATACGTCCGCCGTCACCTGCAAATAATGCCATTTCTTTTGCATTTACTGTTCCACCAGTTATATTGATTATGCCGTTGTCTTTTGCTTCAAGACCTAGAATAATGTCAAAATCAGTTCCTTTGATGGTTGTTTTATCCCCCGTTAATTCGATTACACTGTTTTTGCCTTCAGCTGTTACAGCAGCTGGTGCTTCTAAAGAAGATGATCCTGGAGAAGAAGTGGCCGATCCTTCGCTGGTGTTTTTATTTCCGGTGACTGTTAAATTTTCACCGATGATTTTTCCACCTTTTTCTGCGTGAATAATTTCATAGGTTGCACCGGTTTTTCCGGTGATTTCTGGATCTGCTCCTGAGGCGTTAAGAGTTTCAGCATGTGCATTAAAATGGATACTAGAGAGTATGATCGCGACTGTTGTTGTATATGATAAAAGGAATTTTTTATACATCCGTATTCTCCTTTGAAGTCCCCAATAATTCATTTCCCCACCCGCTTCATAAGAAGAATAGAAAATGAGTTGTTGTTCCTCGTTGTGTTACATTCCTTCTAGTTCGATAAGTTATTTTTATTTCTTTGTCAAAGATTTTAAATAATTTGTATAGAAATTCCTATTATATATAGTTTATTTTTATTTAAAGTATTTTATTCATTTATTGTCTGTACTATGGTTATTTGTTATACTATGTCATAGTAATATGATTTCTTATATCATTGATAACTTAAGAAAAATAATGTTTAAGCAGTAGTGAGTTTTCTTTATGAAAAGTTAGTCATTTTATGATAATTATTCGGAGATATTTTTATTTAATACGAAAAGATATTTTAATACTCTATCATTTATAGTTCTTTGTGTTTTTTCTTATTTGAATATTGTATGAACAGCAAAATTTTTTCAGTTTTCTGATGAGGAGAAAGTTTCCAATAAACGCTTGTCTGATTGAGGGGGGTAAAACAGACATATTTAAAGTTTAAAAACATCATTCATAAAGAGCTTCATATTGAAGCTTTGAAATGAATGGTGCTTTGGTCAATAAAATTGCGCTTTTATTAAAAAGTCTTCGCTTTCATTATTTAGGGATTTTGATATATCCTAGATAAAAATACCTTGCATTTTTTCTTGATAAAAAGGGAGGGGGATCGTGTGGGGTAAACAGGATTTATAAAGCAAAAAGGTAGCATATTGTGCTGCTTTTTTTATGAATACAAACAGAAGGAATACGCTTTCTTTTACAGTTTTTCCTTAAAACTGATAGCGTATACCGCCTGAAAAACTTGCGCCACTTATACCAGTTTTTTGAAGTTTTTGTTGATAGCTGACATCACCATGAAGCGAGACGTTTTGAGACAATTGTGCACTGATACCAAGTCCACCTTCAAGCAAAGAGCCCATAGGATCAAGTTGATAAGCTTTATCAATATATATTGCTTGATCATCACCAAACGTTTTGATCACATTTATTTTTCCATAGAAGGAAACAGCACGCCCGTTTTCAGCAGTGACAACGGTTTTGTTCAAACGTCCTCCAACACGGATCAACCATTGATGATGTTTGTTCATATTGACTTTAAAGCTGTCAGTATCTGAAATGGTATCAAACATCAAATATTGATAGGCAAGTTGTGCTTGAGGTTCAAAGGTTATACCTGCAATCCCGGTGGCAAATTTTTTGCCAATAGTTGTAGAGAGGTTCAACATTTTTGCATTTTTCACTTTTGCGGTTTTGCCAATGATGGCATTGCTGATATCTCCTTTTAGGATCCCATAGGATAAAAGGGTATCAAGATAGAAACCATTGTCATGCTGTATGCTGCCATAGGCTGTAAGTGACCATTTATCCACCGTGCTTTTACTTGCGTCTTTCATATTCTTTGGCGTGAAAGAAAGCTGCCCGTAGGTTCCTATAAGACCGAAATGTGTTGTGGTATTTTGCCCTTCCAGGGCGGCAAAGTTCACACCCCCTTGGAGAGCGGCATAACGAAGATGAGCACCGCTATAACCATATTTACGAGGAGCACTTTCAGAGGATAATGTTCCTGTTCCACCGTAGGTATATAAGAAGAAGCCGTTTTGTTTTTCTTGTTGTTTCCCCGAGACAGATGTTCTCATATTGGCTAACAGCGCATTTTGTTTTGCCATATCGATCAATCCCGTATAGAAGAGGGCATTTGGCATGAGCAAATAGTTTGCCATTTGAGGGACAACGGCTTGCACATTTTGTTCAGGATCAGGGGGAGAGCCGGGGTTAGAGCCAGAGCCGGGATGAGAGCCAGAACCGGGGTTAGAATTAAGAAATTCAGGTTGTAGACGGAAATCCCAGAAATTTTCATTTTTTTCATCCAACAAATTTTGCGCTATATTGGCTTTGCCATGGCTTGAATTTGGTCCATAGGCACGTAGGGTATATTTATTGGGTGTCCCATTTCTTGTGGTATAACCATTAACTAGTTTGAAGGAGTCTTCACGGGCATTTCCAGAAACTTGAATGAGTGAAAGACCACGCACATTGGCAGAAGCGGAAGTGTTTTCTTTCACATTATTCCCTCCTGATCGTCTCGTGACATAAATTGATGTGTTGCCTGATACATCACCATTGATCAGAAGTCGGTCTGTTTTTTGGTCAGCGATTGGTGCCCCATCACTCCATTGGCTATTGAGAGAAATCTGTGCATTGCCTGTTGCATTATAGACAGCTTTGGTATCTGGTTTACCAGAACCTATATACAATGTGTGGTAATAACCATCTTCTATTGGTTCTGCAAAAACAACAGAGCTGTTGTTGAGATTAAGCACAGAAACATCAGAGCGTGCTCTTTGAGCGATATCAAGAAGATTACCATCAGCATCTTTTTCTTGTGCGCTGTTTTTTAAGAACCATTGTGTACCGTTTTTGAGGTTAAAACGTACGTTTCTCTCTTTTGTGATGTTTGCTCTGCCTTCTAAAGTAGAATGATCTGCATTTAATGTGAAGCTACCGTTGGGTATTGCTTTTGCATTTATACCTTCCAAAAACTCTTGATTTCCCCAAGTACCGTTGCCTAATAAAACATCTGCATGGATTTCTGAATTTATGAGATTGGCTGTACCAATTGACAGATTGGTAATATTTTTAATGGTATTATCACTGAAAGTTGCAATGAGAATTCCAGTGCCATTATCGACATGAGTTTTGGTATCGGTCAAATTGATCTCAGCGTTTTGATAATTTTTTGGATCATTTGATTCATTTAAAGAAGTAGAAAGAACAGATGCGAGCTGCAAACCACCAATTTTCCCTGTTACAGAGACGTTTGTAATATCAATGTGTCCCCCGTTTGCAGTATATAATGCAGCTTCTTTTGCATTTACTGTACCTTCTGTCATTGTAATCTTAGATTGTAGATCGTTTGCATATAATCCAGCACCATTTGAGATAATTTCAGCTTTGTCTTTTAAAGTAATAATACTGCCAGATTCAGCATACATTCCTACGGTGCTTGCAGAAACTAATCCCCCTAATACTGTTACTTGAGAATGATCATGAGCATTTATGCCTTGATCTACTTGAGTAATTATTACATTGTCTTTTAAAGTAATGGTGCTGTCAGAAACAGCAGATACTCCTAGGGTACTTGCAGAAACTGATCCCCCTGATACTGTTACTTGAGAATTAAAAAAAGCATCTACACCGGAATATGTTTGAGTAATTGTCACATTTTTCAAAGAGAGTTTGCTTTTTTTTAGGACATTGACTCCGGAGGATGGTGTCTCATTATTTTTAAAACCTGATATCACCACATCTTCCAGTTTATTTTCATCACTATTACTCTCAATGTATTCAGCTCCTATGAGCGAAGTTGTAATGGAGCCTCCGGTCATCTTGCCCGTGCTACCCTCGTGCACATCAAGCCCGATTGAAACATCTTTAATTGTTGTGCCATGCAATTCAATTACGCTCCCCTCATTATCTACGAAAGCACCAGTTCCTATATTATCTCTTGATGTTATAACAACATCTGTAATATCAATATGGCCACCGTTTTCTGCATGCAATGTGCCTAGAGAATATCCGCTTACTGTTCCCCCCGTCATTGCGATTTTGGATTTTGGACCATCTGCATATAAACCACTAGAAATCGATGAGGTAATTTTAGCATTATCTTTTATATCAATGATACTGCCTTGCTTAGCAGATACTCCATCAAGCATTCCATCAAATTCCCCTCCTGATATTGTTATTTGAGAATGATCATCTGCTTCTAGAGCTTTGAAAGCGTGAACAGTTACCCCTTTTAAGGTAAGGTTGCTGTTTTTGGTAACTATTCCTAAATATGTATCTAGACTATCATTCGCATCCGTTATAAGTACATTCTCTAGTGTATTTTCCTTGCTCTTACTGTTAGTGAAAGAAGCACCAGTGTAGCCAGCTATAATAGAACCTCCAATCATCTTGATTGTCGCACCGTCTTTGGTTTCAAGACCTAAGTGGACTTCAGAATCTTTTTTTCCAATGGTTGTGTTATCCAATAACTCAATCGCACTGTTAGCACCTTCAGCTGTTACAGCGTATGGATCGTAATGTGGTGATTTTATCTTTAAATGCTTACCGATGATTTTACTGCCGTTTGTTGCATGAAGTGTATCATAGGTTTCTTCATGTACTGTTACTGTTTTTCCATCAGAAACTTCAAGGTCTTTAGCTTGTAGACTGAGAGAGCTATTAAACAGTATTATAGTTGCTATAGCTGTATATGATAGAAGGAATTTTTTATACACCAATACTCTCCTTATGAAAGCCCCCAATATTCATTTCCCCATCGATTTCATAAGAAGAATAGAATAATGATATTTGTTTTTTTATTTGGATAAGTTATTTTAATTTTTTTGTCAAAATAAAATATTCATTTATCTTAAAATAAAGAATATTTAAACTACTTACATAATGTACTTTAAATTAAGTGTATTGAAATAAAAATATTTTTTATATTTAGTAAAACATTGTAAAAAGCAGATCAGTGCTATCATATTTTATCAAGATGGGTGCTGTTAGCCGCACGCTGAAAGCAAGTTGGCGCGGATTAGTCACTTCAGGGCGCTCATTGGGTTTAATGGCAGCAGGGCTTGGTGGGAGTGCGCTGCGTCTTCTTCGCCCCATGACTTTACTTGTGGGGGCTTTACGGGGGATAGCCGTTTCAGGTGCGGCATTTTCTACCTCGTTTGGCTTTATGGGGACAGTAATCGAAGTGGTTGGGGCAGCTCTTTCTTCTGTTGTGGGGGGGTATTTTTACCCGGATCGGGGCTCTCATTGCTGCTGTTGTGGCTGTCATCATCGCTAGCTGTTTTGCTTTGTGGAAATATTGGGATCGTTTTTCTTCTTTTGTCAAAGGTTTTGCACGGGGGATAACACGGGCTTGGGGCCAAGCCTTTGAAGCCGTTATGCGTTTTTTTGGTGCTGATACGGCAACCATCACCAAATGGAAAAACATCATTGCTGCTGCTTTTGATTTCTCTTCCCATTGGCAAAAGTTTAAACAAGGACTTTCCTCTGTTTCTCAAAGCTTTGTTGGTTTGTGGGAGGGCGTTAAACAAAGCTTTTCCAACTTTTGGCAATGGTTGGGAAGCTTTTTTGCCCGCGAAAAGCTCACAGAGAGTGCCAAGGCTGGTATGGAACAAGCCGGTGAAGATTTAGCGAGTTGGATTGTTGATGGTTTTATGTCGTCTATCTCACAATTGATGGATTATTGTAAATCTTTACCTCACCGCATAAAGGGGTGGATTGGGTCGATTGATGTAAGAGATTATTTGCCAAGTTTTTTAGGAGGCAAAACGTCCATCCAACCCATAGTACAATTTGCGGGGGCTTCTCCTCAGCCATCAGGGAGAGAACCAAGAGACAAAGACCGTTCCCCCATCACCCACAATCAAAATGTCACAGTGCATATTAATGGGGCGCGTGAACCCATGGCCACTGGTCGTGCGGTTGCCCATGTTTTGCAACGGGCACGCGCCAATGCGCTGCACGGCGGGACAGAGTGATACGGGCTACAGAATAAGGGAAAAGACGACGTGCTGGAAAGAACACAATGAGAGGAGGGCGCAATGGTAGGAGAGATGCAATGATAGGTTTCGAAAGAGATGACGTGTTGGAAGGAATACAATCAAGGGGAGGGCGTCTATGAGAGATCCTTTGCTGATGTTAGGTCCACATCTCTTTTATGTGGACTGGCTGAATTTCCAATCGTTTGAGGAAGAGTTCTCTGCCTCCTGGGTTTGCTTAGAGCGTTTTGGTGAGGCTCCTGGTTTGCAATTTACCGGCTATGGCAATGATCCCAAAACCATCCATGGGGTGTTGTTTCCAGAAGAGTTTGGGGACCGTGTCGCTCTTGATGCCATCACCAGAACCATTCGTGCAGCCAAACCCGTTCAGATGATCCGTTGGATGAGTGACAACGGCTATAGTGCTATTCTCCATGGATCTGTGGTGATCACCAGTGTCACGAAAGACCATGATTACATCAGTCGCTCTGGTCAATCGGGGCGTATTCGCTATGCCATTAGCTTGTTACCATTTTTCGATGGTGGAAAACCGCAAGGACAATACCAAGTGGGACAATATCAAGAGGGATATGATCAATATTCCCAAGGAGGAGAAACGCCATGAAGATACCAGAAAAGCATCTCGTGGTAGAGCTAGAGGATATGAGTCTTGATCTAATCTGCTTTCAACATGCTATGGCTGTGTTAGGGGATCGTTTTCAA
>NZ_JAQITF010000027.1 GCF_028618665.1 Bartonella sp. AU16XJBT | reverse complement strand
TTCTTTAGGTAAGAATTCAAAATGAACGGGTTTAAAACCAGTTAAGTCATAATCCGTAAGATTAGCAGTATCAACGAAGTTTTCTGCTTCTTCATCCGTTTTGAAAACGGGTATTTGTTTTAATTGAGAGGTTTCCATAAAAATTAATCTTTTTTTGGTGCGTATAAGCTGCCTTTAAAAGCTTTAAAGTTTAGAAGAAATATATCTATTTAAACTTACACCATTTTCGGCAGCTTGAATTGCTAGTTTTCTATGAAGTTCTGGTGGAATTCTTAATTGAAACTTACCACTATATTTACCATGTGACAAAGGCACAGGAACCTCTTCTCCATTGTGTTGCATATCCTCAACAACCTTTGAAACGAGATCCATAATGCCTTTTAAAGCTTTCTCTGCTTGAGCGTCTAACCATGAAAGGGATGGGAATTCTGCACATAATCCGACATATTCCTCATCTTCTTGCGACCACAAAACACGATATGTATAATGATTATTGTTCATGTTTCATCCTTTCTATCGCTTGTAAGACTTGTTTAACCTGATAAGCTTTTGCTTTATTACCAGAATCTTTTTGAATATTCACACGAGGATCACCAAGCCACGGTGTTTTAAAAACAAAGTGGCTTGTACCATTGTTCCGTGGTTCTCCAAAGAAATAGACACATACAGCCAACAAATCTGAAAACTTAATGTTCTTTGGTGATGCTTTCATCAAGCTGATTATTTTTTCAACTTTATTACTCACAACCAATAATAGTATCATTATTAATCCTAGTCAATCACTTTATACACTTAATTGAACAGGAGCCCCCATGCATCCCCGCGAGACGATAAGAGAAACATTTGTTGCTTTGATAAAGGCAGCAAAAACAGTGGCTGGTGACAATGTTTTCAATATGCGTGACTTCAATTTATTTATTGAAACAATGCCCGCTATTAATATCTCAACGCAAAGTGAAACCATTGAAGATGGACATGATTTTGGCTTAAGGCGGCGTGTTTTAACAGTAGACGTTGAATGCTATGCAACATGTGAAGAGGGTGCACGCTTTGTTGACCAATTAGCGTGGGAAGTTGAAGAGATTTTCCACACCAACCCCAATCTTAACAACACCGTTGAGACATGCCGCCTGCAAAATATTGCTTTTGCCTTTGGTGATAATGGCGCCCTAGCGCTCCACGGTGCAATTTTAACCTTTGACGTGACGCACATAACCAATATCCCCTACCCTGATGAAGGAAATGCAACCGTAGGAGTTGTTGAACCCCTTGTCGGTTTTAAACCCGAAACAGGTATGGGAAACAAAGACAAATACCATAAAATTGAAGGTGACCATGTTAGAGCGACGCGATAAAGAGATCACGGATTTAAAAAGACGCGTGGCCAATATGGTTATGGTGGGTAAAATTAGCCATGTTGACCATAAAAACGCACGCTATCGAGTAAAAACTGGAAATCTTATCAGTGATTGGATTCCAGATACCCAAGCGCGTGCTGGTAAAACACGCTCTTATGAAGGGCGCGATGTTGGAGAACAAGTCATTGTTGTCTCATCATCAGGCGATTTATCACAAGGGGTGATTGTTGGCTCTATTCATACCGATGCGAACCAAGCAGCTGATAAAGGCAATATTCATAAGACACTTTATCCCGATGGTACCAGCCTTGAATATGATGATGAACAAAACACCTATGCCCTTAATATAAAATCGGGAGGAAAGTTTATCCTAACCATCTCTGATGGCGTATCACTCAAAGGAGATGCTGGTAAGCTAGAGCTTAGTGCACCAGAAGGCATCAAAATCACTTCAGAAAGTAATCTGAGTTTAAAAGCAAAGGGCAACATTTCACTCCATTCACAAGATGGAATTTCTCTTCATTCAAGCAATGAGGTTTCCATCAATTCAAGGGAATTAAAGCATAACAGCACCAATGTCGGAGCAACCCATGTTCATGGAGGTGTTTTCCCTGGTGGTTCCATGACAGGAGGTCCGAATTGAACAGTGGAATGGACCGTACAACAGGAAAGCCATTGGTTGGCATAGAGCATTTGCGACAGTCGATTATTGATATCTTGTCAACACGCATTGGCACACGGGTGATGCGACGTGATTATGGTTCACGTATTGCAGAACTCATTGATGCACCGGTTAACAGCAGCTTTTCTGTTGCTCTTTATGCCGCCGTTGCTGAGGCTTTAGACAAATGGGAACCACGTTTTAAGCTCCAAAAGATTGATTTTAAAATGCTTGGAACCGGACAAGTTTCTCTGTCCTTTGAGGGCATGTATTTGCCCTCAGGAAAGCCCATTACCATGGAAGGATTATTGATACAATGAATGGAGTGCTTGCAAAACCGGAAATTATTACAGAACTTTCTTTTGAGGAAATCCGCGCTGCTGTTCTTACCCATTTAAAAGAGCTTTTACCCGAATATACATTTTTGGAAAGTGATCCAGCCGTAAAAGTTATTGAGGCTTTTAGCTATCGAGAACTGCTTTTAAGACAGCGTATCAATGAGGCAGCACGCAATAATATTCTTGATTTTGCCACCGGTGAATCCCTTGATGCTTTGGGAAACTGGCACGGTATTGCCCGCTTAGAGGGTGAGAGTGATGAGAGGTATCGTGAACGCATACAGCTTCATGCCCGTGGGGGAAATGGAAGTGGAACAGAACCCTATTACAAGCTTATCGCCTTAACAGCCGATAGTCGTGTGAAAGATGCCATTATTTACCGCAAAGGCAAAGATCCAACCATCTATGTTGCTGTTTTTGGCAACAATGAAGAAGGGACAGCCTCTGAAGATCTCTTACAAACAGTTTCACAAGCTCTTCACAGAAAAAATATCATCATGACCAATGATACCATCATTGTGCATGCTGCTGTCAAAAAAGCGCTAGACTTAGAAGCCGATGTTTGGCTGCTTCCAGAAGCATCTTTGAAAATTCTCACGACAATGGAGGAAAATTTACGCACAGCTTGGAAACAAGAACAAGCCATTGGTCGCGAATTAAGCCTCTCGTGGTGGGTTTCAAAACTGATGATCCCTGGTGTCCAGAAAGTGATTGCCATTACACCCACAAAGGACAGTGCGGTTTGTGATGAAGAAATCTTATCGATTGGCAAAATCACCTTAAACTTTAAAGGGCGGGCGCGCTAATGGTTGGCTCGCTTCTCCCTTCACATGCAACAGAATTTGAGAAACGCCTTGCCGATGCTTGCGACTTTCATCAAGATGTTGATGGGTCTGTTTTGGGGATTTCACGTGCAAAACTAATCACACGCCCTCCCCGCTTTTTGCCATGGTTGATTGAAGAATATGGACTTGGTGAACTTTCGCCTTATGTTCCAAACCTCTATGATTTGATTGACCAAGGGCTTGCATGGCAGCGCCTGCGCGGCTCTGTTGCAGCAATAGAGATGGGGTTGAGATGGTTAGAGATTTCCGCGCACTTTACACCCGCATGGTCTGGGCGTGCATGGTGGAATTCCTTTCAACTTGATTTTGATCAATTGCCTGAACAAAGCAGCCTTGAAGCCATTGGAGCGATTGTCGACCTTTCCAAAAGCTTTCGCTCTGATTTCCGCCGTGGGACCTATGGTTATGATGTGGAAGCCATAGAGGGGGATATGTCACACCTTGATGACAGCATGCTGGATTTTGAAAGTGGCGTGCGCTTAACAGCTCGTGACACACTGTTTTCCTTTGGACGCACAACACAAATCAAACACACGCTCACAAAAGAAGAAGGCAAACGCATTGGCAACTGGATTGATGACACAGATGAGGAGTTAAGCTGGAGCCAAATCGATTACCCTTGGGAGTTGGCAAATTTTCCTTGGTGTTCGGTCAAAAAACACGAACGCGATATACTCATGGCAGAGTGGTTCCAAAACCGTCCCCTTTATTTGGCTTTAAGAGACGTTGAAAATACTCTGATTGGCTATCGAAGATGCAACATTGTCCAGCCTATTGAACAAGCGATCGATGGCGCCTACAGCCATTGCGGTAACAGATTTAATCCTTCCCCAACTGGTACCATGCTGTTTCTTGCTGCCCGCACAGATTTTGAGGATGTTGATGACAAACAAGCTGCCTCTGTTTCCCTTCTCATTCATGGCTCTCTCGTAGAACAAACACCCCTTGGTAAACTTTGGTTAGGGGCTGATGAACTACGTGGTGGAGTGGAGATCCTTAAAACACCCATCAACATTTCTTTGCGTGCTGATGTTCGCGAACAATTCAAGATTTTATTGAGGTTTTAACATGAAACATGAAAGCGGCTTACCCTTTGCAATTGATAGATCGGTCGGCAAAGATGAACAACAAAGCGTGGTGTTTTATGGCAGGCGCTCTTTTCTTCAAGCGGGTGAACTCAATGAAATGCAAACCATCATCAGGGGGCGTCATGACCGTTTGGGGCGCCTTGTGGCACAAGAAGGAGACCGCGTTGAACGAGCAGATGCCTTTGTCAATAAAGACACAAAAACCGTTACCTTAACAGAGGGCAAGATTTATATCGCAGGCGATATCTTTCCCGTCTCAAATGCTGTTCTCACGAATATTTCCATGATGGGGCGCGTGGAAATCGGTGTAAAGTTGCAAAAGAAATGGGTGACCTATGAGGATGATCCAGAACTGTTAGGACAAGTTCCAGGCTCCTTGGCAGAAGGAGAACCCGGGGCGGCACGCGAGGTCGCAAAACTTGTCTGGGCTCTCAAAGATGATGACCAGAAAGGGACTTTTTTTCCGGTCTATATCTTGCAAGATGGCGTTTTGATTGATCAAAAATCCCCCTCACTCCTTGAACCGGCTATGCAAGCCATTGCGACGTATGATCGCGCCCATGGACACTATATTGTGGGGGGATGCCGTGTCACAGCTTTGGGGCAAGAGGGACAAAAGCAAGTGTTCAGTATTCAAGAGGGAGAAGCCAATATCAATGGTTTCAAACGCAAGCGCTTGGCCGCTTTGCGCTATGAAGAACTCGAGGACTTTTCGACAAGTGCCGTTCCTAGTGAAACCCATATTTTTGCACCTCCAAAGGGCAAGACAAGCTTTACCTTTAAAACCTATTACGCTCCCATTGCTGCTGTTCATTCCCTTTTGTTGACGAAAGAAAAAACCGTGACAATAACCCGCGGTGCAGTTGCCTCCGGGCGTGATGGGGTGGCGGACAAAAGCATCACCGCTTTTATCAAAATTGTTCAAGGAACCAAGGAATTTAAAGAAGGCAAGGATTTCAAAAAAACCGGAGACACCATTGATTGGGCGCCCATGGGGGATGAACCACTCCCCGGCAGTAGTTATAAAGTGACCTATCGATACCGCGCGAGCATAAAAGCGGATAAAGTAACAGCGCAGGAAATCACCGTCTCAGGAGGGGCTGAGGGAGGTGATATCATTGTAAGCTACACTTATAAACTCCCCCGCATTGACCGTATTGGTCTCAACACAGGAGGCAATGTTGTCTATATCAAAGGCGTCTCGGCAGACCAACCCATGGCGCCCAGTGTCCCGGATGATGTGCTCTCCCTTGCTACCATTACCAACAATTGGCTTAGCACCCCCTTTGTGGTCAATGATGGCACGCGTGTTGCGCCTTATGATGAGATGTGGCGTTATTTTCAACGGGTGCTTTCCCTTGACCGCCTGATGCAATTAGAGCGCATTAAAAGCAATGTTGACTCTAAAGAGCCCGTTGCCAAAAAAGGCATGTTTGCAGACCCTTTTCTCGATGACAGTTACAGAGACGAAGGTTTTGAACAAACAGGGGCTATTGGTCATGGCATTTTACAGCTTGCCATTGATCCAACCTTTTACACCGCTCACCTGACCGCACCCATCACCCTTGACTGGACAAATGAAGTGATCATTGCACAAGAATTGACAACGGCTTGCGAAAAGATCAACCCCTATCAAAATTTTGCACCTCTCCCTGGAACAGTCACCCTTAATCCCGCAACAGATTTTTGGCATGAACAGCGCACCGATTGGCTTTCAAGTGTCACCAATCAACTCAATATGGGCTGGAATCGCGGGAGAACTATCCGTAACACGGAAGTACGTGATGACCTCATCAATGAGACTCGAGAGCAAATCGATTTTTTAAGACAAATTAAGTTGAATTTTAAGATTGAAGGTTTTGGTCGTGGAGAAATCTTGGACAGTCTTACCTTTGATGGTGTGGATGTCTTACCAAACAGCCGCCTTGTTGCCGATAGCAAAGGCACCCTTGAAGGGAGTTTCAAGATTCCTCCAAACATTCCCGCCGGTACAAAAAATGTTATAGCACGAGGGAAAGGTGGAACAACAGCAACGGGGCTTTTTACCGGTCAAGGGGTGATTGATGTAAAGGTGATGCGGCGTACCACCACAGTGAAAATATGGACACAAGTAGACCCGCAAGCCCAAGTCTTTACCCCCGATGAAACACGGCAAATCACGGGGATTGATTTTCATCTTTGTAAAATAGGCAATCAAGCCCATGATCTGGTGATTGATTTGGTCACCACCGAAAACGGTTATCCTACCGCTGATATTCAAGCCCAAACCTCCTATTCCATGAAGGGTGCCAAAACCGGCTGGGCTGGCGCACGCTATGATGTACCCTTAACCGTTCCTGATGACCGTCTCACCGCCTTTGTCATTAAAACCGATGATGTGGATCATTCCGTATCACTGGCTAAACTTGGGGATTTTGATAAAGACAGCCAAAGATATGTCTCAAGCCACCCCTATGTGACGGGTCCGCGCTTTTCTTCTGTCAATGCACAAAGCTGGAGCGCCCATCAAGATGAAGCATTAGCCTTTCGGGTGTTGGCTGCACGCTACAGGCAAACAGAAAAGAGGGTTGATTTAGGCACCTTTGATCTTGTGGATTGTTCTGATTTGCAAGTGCGTGCAGCTGTCGAATTGCCTTCAAGCGATTGCTCTGTCATCTTTGAAATTGAAAGGAACAACGGCACAATTTACCAACTGCTACCCTTTCAATTGCTCAGTCTTAGCGAATATATCAATGAAAAGGTAAGGCTTCGCGCCATTCTTAAAGGCACAGAGAAACTCTCTCCGGTGTTATTTGCCCCGGTTCAGTTGATTGCAGGAAAGATCCATAAAACAGCAACTTATATCACGCGGGCTTTTGCCTTTGGGGAAAAGGCAAGATTGACCAGCTATATCAAAACATTCTTGCCAGGTGGTGCAACCTTTACACTGGAGATGCAACTGGATGATGGTAGTTTCACCCCTTTAAAACTCGATGAAACAGAACAACTTGCTGAACCACTTTGGACAGAACGCAAATTTGTCAGTGGTGACAAAACAGCACGACAAGCACGCCTTAAACTCACCCTTACCGGTGGACCAGCAGCGCGTTCCATGGTGCGTGATTTTGGCGCTGGCATATTATGAGGGGAGAATGAGAGATGACAAAAACCAAAAAACTCGACATGGAATTGCCTAAAGAGGGGCGTTTTATCAGTTCTGAATTCCCCATTTTGCGTGAAAACTTGGGCAAACTTGATCAAGCGCTTGTAGCGGTTGAGGAAAAAATAGACGAAAAAGCCCCTTTACACCACACGCATACCATAAGTGAAATCACAGATCTAGAAAGTACCCTTAATGGCAAGATGGCAGCCGATAAAACCTTCACTTTTGCTGATTTAAGCGATATCGAGGGGGCAAAAGATGCCGCCAACAATTATGTTCTCTATAAATCAAGCAACAATAACTTCACCTTTGGCAGTGCTGTCTCACTGTTAGGTGCGCACCAACATAAAACCGAAGATATCGTGGGGCTTGATGATTTTAGAGCCAAAATCAATCAAGATCTGACCAGCTATGGTCGCCTAAAACAAGCCAATGAATGGCAAAGTTATAATAAATTTACCAGCAAAGTCACCATGAGTGGTGGCTTAGAGCTTTTAGGCAATTCGTCGTTTAATCTTATCCAGAATGGCCAAGTGATCACCAGCCTAAGTGCAAGTGGAAGCTTGCTTAAAGGACCGCTGAAAGTGGACGGTGATGTTGTTTATACGAAGGCGCAAGTGGATGAAGCCATCTTGGCAGGGATAAAGAGGCTAAAAAAAGATTTGACCGATAAAATCACCAATTGGCCGGCTCTTGCTGATGCTGAATTGCTCTATACGCAAAATGGCAAAATTGAATGGCCCGATTGGGTAACAGATAACACAAAAGTTGAAATCCAAGCTTGGGGTGGTGGCGGTAGTGGCGGTGGATCGGATACTCCATATTTGGGAGGCGGTGGCGGCGGTGGCGGTTGCAGCGTGTGGTATGGCTATAAAGCAAGTTTAAACGGTCATGAGGATATAGTCATTGGTAAAGGAGGAGCTTCTGTTTCAGGGCGGAGTGTACAAGGTAATTCTGGAGGAACAACAATCGTTGGAAAGAATTTTATTACCGCTACAGGAGGACGTAATGGAACTGCTGCTTATTATAACATATCATCAAGAACGGGTTACTCAGGCTCTGGTGGCGCTGGAGGAGTTGGTGGAAATTTGGGTTTAGCAACAGACGAACATCCAGGACTTGCCAAAGGCGGCAATGGTTATGCTGGAACGAATGGAAGAAGCGGTATAAGTGGTAACGGTGGTGATGCTGGAGGCGATACATCAAGAGGTGGCTCTGGTGGGATGGGACAAGGTTCCCATAGTTCAGGAAAAGCAGGACGTGGTTTTGGGGGTGGCGGTGCTGGTGCTCACTCTGATTCTTCTCCAAGTGGTGCTGGAGCTGATGGTGCTGTCCTTATAAGATTGTGGAAAGATTAATTACATAACCAAAGAGAGCACAATTCAAATGGTGCTTGTTGTATAAGCAGGTTTGTATGATCTTTTTAAAGTTCTCTTCAAAGCCCTTTTAAATGGCTTTTTGACTGACAGTGTCAGGCTTATGAGAGAGGATTAGTATTGTTATGGTCTCTCCATTGATTTGGAGAGCAAAATGGCAATAGAATTTAAACTTTGTATTCACTTTATTAAGGATGGTAAGAGATCTGAGTTTTTAGCAATATTTGATCAGACAGTTATTGGTGTGGTTGTAAAATCCTTGATGTTGACGTGCAAGTTTATTCCCTCCATGAGTTTGTGCTTCTCTTTACGCATGAGTTGGAGAAACAGAATAGTGTTCGGCTTCATAAGCTTCAATTAATAATACAAGAGTTTTCATTTGATCAAATTCTGGAGTCCCCTCTTGAGGTTGATTATCAAACATTGCAGACACAATTTCTAAGGCTTCTTGATAATCTTGTTCAGTGCGAATAGGCTTGATGTTCATTTTTTAAATTTCTTTAAATGATATAATATCGATGGCATATTGTTTAAATTGTAACGGTTTTAAAATTAATTGCAAAGAAGACTATCCATGACCACACGTAATCCTAATCGTTGTCCTTCTCATCCAGGAGAAATTTTAGCTGAATCCTTAGAACATTTAAATGCAAGCAAAACCGAAATTGCTCGGATTCTTCAAATATCACGCCAGCACTTGCACGGTATCCTTAAAG
>NZ_JAQITF010000026.1 GCF_028618665.1 Bartonella sp. AU16XJBT | reverse complement strand
AAGGCAAGATCTTACCAAGCAACGCTAAATAAGCCGCGGGGCATCTTATTGCCTGCTTTTCGAGATAAGAAATCAGTCCTTCCTTGCCATACTTATTGCCTGCCAATTCAGCAGCTTTAAGAATTGCTTCTTTCAAAAGACGTGTATTCTTATTCGGATAACACTTTGATTTATAATGATAATCTAGCGTTATTCATATTGAATGAGAGTCCCGAATAACGTAAGATTCTCTCATTTCAAAGCTGTTTATCTTGAATCAATCAAAACCATTCCCTTGCACGTCAAAAGCGGGGCTGGTGTGTGGGTAAAAACTGTATAAGAAAGGACTAAAAATGGCTCTTATGAACCGTCTTAATGCAAGATCTGTCGCAACATTGGGAGTTGGCAAATATAATGATGGTGCTGGCTTGTTACTTCATAAGCGTAAAGATGGAGGTGCTCAATGGCTTTATCGCTATACCATTCACGGGCGCCGCCGCGAAATGGGCTTGGGTGCCTTGAGAGATGTTTCTTTAAAACAAGCTCGCGAATGTGCAAATCAATGGCGTGCTGTTTTACGTGAGGGTCGTGACCCCATTAAAGAACGCAATAAACAAAAGCATGAAGCAATGCGTAATCTCCATTATTTAAAAGACATTGCTCTAGATGCTTTTGAAAGTCGTAAAGCTGAATTAAAGAATGATGGTAAGGCTAGTGATTGGTTTTTACCATTACGCCTTCATATTCTCCCTAAGTTAGGTTGTGTTCCCGTTTCTGAGATTACGCAAATAGAGATACGCAATACCCTCGCTCCTATTTGGCATACAAAAGCTGGAGCAGCTCATGCTGCACTGAAACGTCTCAATATGTGTCTTAAACATGCGGCTGCTCTAGGATTGAATGTTGACTTACAGGCAATAGAAAAAACAAAAGCTCTCTTAGGAAAACAACGTCATAAGGTCACTAATAGACCAGCTATGGATTGGAAAGATGTACCGGCTTTTTATAAAACACTTTGTGAAGCATCAACCCTAACAAAACTGGCTTTGCGTCTGCTTATCCTTACAGGGGTTCGTACCAATTCCTTGCGTCATATTCGTGAAGATCAAGTTGAGGGGGATATATGGACTATCCCTGCTGAGAATATGAAAGGAAGGCGTGATGCTACAACAGAATTTCGCGTGCCTCTATCAACAGAAGCACTGAAAATTATTGAACAAGCGCGTCTGCTTTCTCGTAATGATTTCTTTTTTTCTGCAACTGGTCGAGGTCCTCTCGGTGAGAATAATATGTCACAATACATGCAACAAACTGGAGTAAAAGCATGTCCCCATGGATTTCGTTCTAGTTTACGCGATTGGCTCGCTGAAACAACCGATGCCCCCTATGAGGTCGCTGAAACTATTCTAGCTCATACAGTGGGCGGTAAAGTAGAGCGTGCCTATCGTCGGACTGACTATCTAGAACAGCGCCGTGTCTATATGGATAAATGGGCGGCTTATGTCACCGGGCAATCTTAAGATATGGGGTGAATAACCCCATTATCTGTGGATAACTTTATCTCTCTTCTCTCTCATTCTCTCTCAATAAGACTCATAAATTATCACATCAGAAATTATATGATAAAATATTGTTTTCTATAAATAAAATACCTTCAAAAATAAACCAAAATGTGCTTAATAAATAGGCATGATTTGTTTCTATTTTTTGAAAATAAAAGGATTTTAGAATGACAGAAAATGATATTCTTTTAACTGACCGTGAAAGTGCAAAATTGCTTCATATGAGTGTCTCAACATTCCGCCGTCATGTTACCAATGGCTCTCTCCCAAAACCTTTAAAATTTGGTTTTTTATCCCGTTGGTTACAATCGGATCTTCTCAATGTAATCGAACAAGCAAAACAGCAACGTTATAGGATTTAAAATGATATATTCTTTTAAGAATGTGCAGGGTATTACACGTGCTGTGTCGAGGGTTTGGCATGGGCGTTATGGAACCGCCCGTTGCCCTGCTCATGATGATAGGTTATTATCCCTTAATAAATTGGTGGACTTTATTAAATTATGCTCACTAACATCTTTAAGAAATTCTAAAACATCAAGAGAAAATCGGCTATACAAAAAACTCAAATGTCAATAACAATCCCCTGCTCTTTTCTTTCGATTAAAGCACCAACCTTTCCTTCTATTCACAGTTTCTCTTCAATATGGAGTGAAACAAAACCATTTTTGTTAGCGTATTCTAACAATCCAAGTTTTTGATTTTCTGTATCTTGTCATCACAAGAAACTCGTAAATATGTGTAAAATTTTGTCATGTTCAATAAAGAACGTCAATCTAAGTGTATATATTAGTATCAGAAAAAACGATAATTTTCTTTGAGACAAACAATCAAAATGATCAAAGATAGAAATAGATATCTTATTTTCATTTCAACAACAAATTGAAAAGTTCATAGGAAATTTAATTGATCAGATTTAACCATTAGATTAATATTTTAAAACAGATTACAGAAAGGAATTTCCTATGCAAAAGAAATTACCCAAAAGTTATATGACTGATGCTGAACGTGAGGAGTTACGAGCAGGTGGTTTAGATCAAAACTGTATTTATACTGCTGAATCAGAAGCGGCGGATCGTGCTAACGATAGCAAAACGGCATGGGAATGGTTAGCAATGACCGAGCCTCCAGCACATACACTACTGTTTCTTAAAAAGCGACATGGGGCACAATTTATTCGTGATATGGGATTTTCTACTAAAGATGCGGATAAAGAATATGGTCCCGATTGGTTAGATAAAGATGTTATCATAGGGGGGCATCATTTCTAAAGAATTTGAGGAGTTAGAACGTATTTTTGTTCGCGAAAATAACTATGTAAAAGGTCTTGATGAAGCATTGATGACCAAAAAACTATATGGTGTGCGAAGTGATTTGTGTAATTATCTTCGTAACATTGGGAAAAGCGGTAATTTATCATCACTTCTTGGTACAGAACGTAGTCTTGTAGAAAACGATTTGCTTAGATATGCCAATAGTAAGGCTATGATTAGTAGTCTTAAAACAGCATTAATGGAAATAGATGTTATTAAGAAGCACGTAATTCTTGTTAGTAATCCTGCGCAATATAAGATGGTAAATGAGGCTTATAGTTTACCCAAAAATCGTAAAGGCGGATTGCCTTACGATGAAGCGCGCCAAGCAATGGCATCCCATTATGCACGGTTAGGAAACTTAGATAAATCTCGTTTAACGTCAATTGAAAAATCAATTATTGATGTGCGTAAAGAAAATATGACGGTTATGCGCAAGCTCTACGAAAAAATGCAAACCAAAGCTATCGGTATAGATTTTTCGTTTGATAAAGTCGTTCCCTTTAATAAACCGGATGTGTAATACAGTAAGAGATATCTATAGACGATGTTGGCGTTCTTTAAAAGACAAAGAAGCTGTCACGCAAGCTTTAGAGCTTTTATGCTGTTCTAATCATCTTCGAAAAAGTTTATAACACATCAGACAAGTGGACACCCTAGCGCCTATTATGAATGGAATCCTTTTGTCAAAACCAACAGCATAAAACAATAAAGAAACCTTTTTTAAAAACTTTCTACTCAAAGAGGCAAAACTCTTTGTTAATGGCATTCCTATCAAGGAATTTTTCTCCAAAGATAATGATCTGAGTAACCTTATAGGAAGAGTTTTGTCCAGTGTTGTCAGTTCCTTTTAGACCCTATATTATTTTTTCAAATGAGTAAAAATTAAAAACATTATTTTTCAATAGGTTAATGTCTTTAAAACATAACCCATATCAATCTTACAATCTTTAAAGATAATCAATGATGTGAGTTGAATAAAACTTGTCAGTTATGTGTCAGTAAATTGAACTGACAAAATAATGCTTCATAAAACTTATCAAAATACTCATTCTGATATTTTAAAGAACATAAGTGCATTTATCTTGATTAATCCGTGAAACGAATAGCAAATTTTACTACTTTGCTGATCTTATTCCATGCCATGGGCTGTGGATAAACAACCTTTAAAAACCCCTTTTGAAAAAATTTATCCGTTTTTATGCATTTTTCTGCATTTTTTCTCAATTCGTTCAAAATGGATTTAATAAGCTTCATTTTGATTCTTTTGAAAAGAATTAATCACTAGCATTATTGTCATGGAGCTTATCCTTTATGTCTTGCCCTCATTATTCTGATAACAAACACGTCACTTTACGCTCTCTGTTGGAATATTATCGCGAACAATCAAAATCACCCCGTGAATTAGGAACCATGTTTGAAAACCTTGTCATGGTTTATTTGAGTGAAGACCCTCTTCAAAAGCAAGAATACGAAAAGGTTCAAACTTATTTGGAATGGGCGCAAGAGCATGATGAAGATGGAACGGATATTGGGATTGATCTGGTGGCGACAATCCGTGATGAAGGAGGTTATGCTGCCATTCAATGTAAATGCTATAACGCCTCTCACATAATTAAAAAAGAAGATATTGATAGCTTTATCGCTGCCTCGGGCAAAAAGATCTTCACCCGTCGTATACTGGTTGATAGCACCGAAACAGATTGGAGTGACAATGTTGAACTGACTTGTGAAGGTCAAGAAGTTCGTATTCAACGCATAAACCTTTTTGATTTGGAAAACAGTCAAATCGATTGGGGGGCTTATAAAGAACAAGGACAAGCCGTCCTTAAAGAGAAACCGAAAAAAAAGCTTTTAGATCATCAGAAAGAAGCCCTTGAGAAAGTCTGTGAAGGTTTAAAAGAAGCAGACCGTGGCAAGCTAATTATGGCATGTGGTACGGGCAAGACTTTCACCAGTTTGAAGATAGCAGAAACCATAGCAGGGAAAGGCAAGCGTGTGTTGTTTCTGGTGCCCTCTCTTGCTCTTATCTCTCAAACAATCCGTGAATGGACAGAAGATACAGAAGTGCCTTTGCGTTCCTTTGCTGTGTGTTCGGATACACAAGTGGGGAAACGTCGTAAGAATAATAAAAATGATGCTCTTGAATTTGATAGCTCTGATCTTGCCTTGCCTGCAACAACTGATGCAAAAGAACTGGCTAGCAAAGCGGGTAAGGTTTCCCATGATCTGATGACCGTAGTGTTTTCCACTTATCATTCAATCCAACTGATTTCCGATGCACAAAAAAAGTATGATTTACCCGAATTTGATCTGATCATTTGTGATGAAGCCCATAGAACCACTGGGGCTTCATTGGGAACAGAGGATAATGAATCTGAATTTATCAAGGTTCATGATAACAGTATCATTCAAGGCAAAAAACGCTTGTACATGACAGCAACGCCTAAGATCTTTACCGATGATGCCAAAAGACGTGCCGATGAGATCAATGCCGTTCTCGCCTCTATGGATGATGAAGAGCTCTATGGAAAAGAACTTTATACCTACAGCTTCTCAAAAGCCGTTCAGAATGAACTTTTAGCACCTTATAAGATTATTGTTTTGGGTGTTAATGAAGAGGAAGTCAGTCAATCCATTCAACATCTGATGACCGATGAGAATTATGAACTTATCCTTGATGATAAAACCAAAATCATAGGCTGTTATCAAGCCCTTGCTAAAATAGATCTAAAGGTCGATCTGAGTGATGACCCTAATCCCATGCGGCGGGCTTTGGCTTTTTGTAAAGATATCAAAACCTCTGAACGTATCCGTGATACCTTCAATTCTCAAGAAATACAAAAAGAATTGTATGATCTTCATAAGATCTATAAAGAGACCCCGCCTCTTGACTGTACCTTTGATCATATTGATGGAACACAAAGTGCCAAAACACGTCATAAAGCCCTTGATTGGCTTAAGGAAGATGCGGGGGAAAATACCTGCCGTGTACTCACCAATGTAAGATGTCTGTCTGAAGGGGTGGATGTCCCTGCTCTTGATGCCATTATGTTTTTACACCCGCGTAAAAGTCCTGTAGATGTGATACAGGCGGTGGGGCGGATCATGCGTCGTGCACGGGGCAAAAAAAGAGGCTATATCATTTTACCTGTTGGGATTCCTGCTGGGGTTTCTGCTGAACAGGCTTTAAAATATAACAAAAGATACAGTGTTGTCTGGCAAGTGATCAATGCTTTGCTTGCTCATGATGAGAATTTTGAAATCACCCTTAACCAGATGATTTTAGGTCAAGACGTTAGTGATGTTTTGGAGATTGCTGCCTTAAAGAGCATGACCGCGATTGAGGATAAACTCCATATCCATGAGAAATCAGAACATATGGGGCTTGAGATTGGAAAAGCCGCTCCTGAACCGCAGCATAGTTATAAAGGGCAAATGAGATTGCCCTTTTATAAAGAGTTTCCCAATGCCCTTAAAACCCTTCTTGCGAAGAAATTTGCCATTGCGGATTATTGGGAAAATTGGGCGGGTAATGTTGCTGAGATTGCTCAAAACCATATCACCCATCTTCAAAACCTGCTTGCTGATGAAAACAGTGAAGCCTATCATGCTTTTGAGAGCTTTCATAAAGAACTAAAAAACAACTTAAACAGTGAAATCAAACAAGAGGAAGCGCTTGAGATGTTAGGACAACATCTTGTCACGCGTCCCGTGTTTGAAGCCTTGTTTGATGGCAATGAATTTGTACAAAACAATGCTATCTCACAAGCGATGGAAAAGATTTTAGCTGAGTTGGATAAAACCAATATCAAGCAAGTATCAAAAGAGTTACAAGAGTTTTATGACAGTGTGAAATTCCGTGCCTCTGGGATTACCTCCCCCCAAGCAAGACAAAACCTTATTATCAAGCTTTATGAAGATTTTTTTACCAAGGCATTTAAGAAAACCACGGATAGGCTTGGGATTGTTTATACGCCCGTTGAGGTAGTGGATTTTATCATTCATTCTGTTGATGATGTTTTACGCAATGAATTTGGAAAAAGCTTGGGTTCACGGGGTGTCTCCATTCTTGACCCTTTCACGGGAACAGGAACCTTTATCACAAGGCTTTTACAATCCAATCTCATTAAACCAGAGGATATGGAATATAAATTCCGTCATGATATCCATGCCAATGAGATTGTCTTACTCGCTTATTACATAGCAGCGATTAACATTGAATCGACTTATCATAGTCTTATGAAAGGTGAGTATATTCCTTTCAAGCATATTGGTTTGGCTGATACGTTTCGGATGCTTGAAAAGAAAGACTTGTTACAAAAATTATTTAAAGAAAACAGTGAATATTTGGAACACCAGAAAAAACTGGATATCAAAGTTATTTTTGGCAATCCTCCTTATTCCGTAGGACAAAAGAACGAAAATGATAATGCAAAAAACAGCCCTTATCCCATATTAGATGAACGTATCCGTAAAACTTATGCTGCTCAATCGAAAGTAACGAATATACGAGCACTTTATGATAGCTATATTCGTGCTATCCGTTGGGCTAGTGACCGTATTGATAATGCGGGGGTAATTGGTTTTGTTTCTGGTTCTGGTTATATAGAAAAGTCAACAATGGACAGTTTACGAAAATCTTTAGCCAAAGAATTTACGAGTATTTATGTGCTTAATTTACGGGGGGATATTCGTAAAAATATGTTAAGTAATGGTGCTGCTCAAGAAGGAGAAAATGTTTTTGGCAATGGTAGTATGACTGGTATCGCTATAACGCTCTTTATCAAAAATCCCAATGTGACTGAATCATGTAAAATTTACTATCACGACATTGGTAGTAATCTTACAACTAAAAGGAAACTTGAGATCCTTGACGAATTTTGCAGTATTGATGGTATTACCCATGAACAAAGCTGGCAAATAATTACACCAGACAAGCATGGTGACTGGATTCATCAACGTGATGACAGTTTCAACGCATTTTTAGCTTTAGGCGTTAAAAGAGGGCATGATAAAAAGCTTTTTGAAACTTATTCTCGTGGAATTATGACGAGCCGTGATGCGTGGGCATATAACTCAAACCGTGAAATTTTAAAGAAAAACATGAATAATATGATTACATTCTATAATAGCGAAGTAGAACGGTTTAATGATACTCCACATACTGATCATAAAATACGTGAAAAGGCTGTAAATGATTTTATCAATACAGATGAGAAAAAGATAAGTTGGAGTTATAATCTTAAAAAAGATTTAGTAAAAAGAAAGTTTTTAAACTTTAAGGAAAATTGTCTTACCAAAAGTTTGTATCGTCCTTTTACAAGGCAATGGCTTTATAGTGATTCTGCTCTTAACTGTGATGGGGCTTACCAAACGCGTATATTCCCTATAGTGCAAGCAGTAAAGAATAAAGCAATACAAGTTTCTTCTATGGGAGCACGAAGTGGCTTTTCTGTTCTTATGACTAAAAATTTGCCTGACGTATGTGTAATTGATAATAGTCAATGCTTTCCAAGATATATTTATGAAGACACTATGGTCTCAAAAGATAGAAACAAGAAACAAACTCATTTATTTACAAACTCTACAGAAGAAAACAAAACCTCTGCTTTACAACGCCGTGATGCCATTACAGATGCGGGATTAGAACATTTTAAAGCAGCTTATCCGAATGAAACTATTACGAAAGATGATTTGTTCTATTACGTTTATGGAATCTTACACTCAGAAGATTACCGTACCCGTTATGCTCATAATTTATGTAAAGAGTTGCCTCGCATTCCTTGTGTAAAAACTGCTGATGATTTTTGGAAATTTGTAACAGCGGGGCGTAAACTCGGTCATTTGCACGTAAATTATGAAGATGTAGAGCCTTATCCAGTGACCTTTAAAAAGGGTAATCCCAAATTAACAAAGATCTCTAATTCTGAAAAATTCTATTACGTTACAGAAATGAAATTCGCAAAAGCAGGTAAAGAGAAAGATAAATCAACTGTCATTTATAACAGCAATATCATCATGACAGATATCCCTCTTGAGGCTTATGAGTATATCGTCAATGGCAAGCCCGCTCTTGAATGGGTTATGGGGCGTCAATGCGTTAAGACTGATAAAAAGAGTGGTATTGTAAATGATGCCAATCGTTATGCTGTTGAAACCATTGGCAACCCTGCTTATCCATTAGAGTTATTCCAAAGGGTTATTACTGTAAGTTTAGAGACAATGAAAATCGTTAAGAATTTACCAAAATTAGAAATTAGAGAAACTGAATAACTTATAAAGCATGCTCACATAACGGGTATGATAAACTCATAAGGGGTATAGAGCTTATAACCATAATCTATACCTCTCTTGTTAAGTTGATTAGATATAATCTTTAAAAAGAGTGTTTATATGCATTATTCTAAAAAGAAATCATTTGCACTTTTAGATACTCTTATTTTGATTGCTTTAAGATTTTTAAGAAATCCACTCTTAACAGAATACGCTTCTTTTACATTGGCTTTAAGAGGTTATACCGTAATCTAAAATGATAGTTTTATTGTTTTCAAAAGCTTTGTTTAAACAAAGTTATATATATTCATTTTCTTATAGGTTTTGAAGGTGTAAAAATCGTAACCCCCCCCTCAAAACATATATTATTGATTGAATTTAGAGGTTGTATTATCAATAGAGGTTGTTTTTTAAAGATCTGTAAAATCTTAACACATTGAAATATAATGTTTTTAATTTTCTCTCATTAAAAAAAATACTATAGGGGCTAGAATGAACTGACAAAAATGACAAAAGTCTATTAAAAGGGATTTTGCTGATCTCTATAATTATTATTCTCTCTTTAGATGTTTTCATAACAGACTATAAATAACAATTATCCTATTTAACAACTAGTTGTATAACATCATCCAAGGTTTAGGTTTTCATGAATTTTCCCCCGCATACTCTTTAATTCTTTTACAGAGAAATTCATAAAAATTACTTGCGTAATACTGGGGATCATCACGTGGAAACTTGAGATAGAGTGGGCATTCACCATCCCGAAACTGCGTATAATCAAAATAAAAGGTTTCACCAAAATCAGTTGTGCAGACAACAAGCTGTTTGGGATGCGTAAAACCATCTCTTCTATCGAGTAAATTTCGGTAAACAATATCACCAGCAGGAATACCAGAACAGATTTCATAAATACTGAATATTTCTTCACCTCCTATTTCTCCTCCTCCATAATTTTTTAAAAAATTCTTATAGGAAGAGGTAAATTGTAAACCAAGAGTGTTCTCAGCTGTTTTAATTCGCACCTCATCAGGTGCATTATCTTGAGTACCAAAATTAATAA
>NZ_JAQITF010000025.1 GCF_028618665.1 Bartonella sp. AU16XJBT | reverse complement strand
GAATACAAAACAACCCGTACTTGAGACGGGTCGCTAAGTTCTGATATTGCAAACGGTTTTAATGACATTTCAACTCCTCATGTCTTGATCCCATAAACCACACTCACATTAACCGGGCGCGTTTCAAGTCCACCAACCCTCTCTGCCATAAGGTGATGCTCATGATGCGCTCTGTCATGGACGCCCTCTTTGATCGGCGTTGAATAATATAAAAAGTTGGCAAAGGGGCTTCGGATAAACCAAGGCAAGCGGGCTGGCTTATCTTTTTCTGTAAACCAAAAGGGAACCTCTACCTGTGGACTGCCTGCTATCTGGTCAAATTCTTGATGACACTTGTCCAAGGCATCTCCGTCTAATCCTAGACACTCTTCGTCTATAGCTCTCTTGCGCCTTGTCACGGGCGCTTGAGAAGCAGAAACATCGCGTCTTTTTCGAGAAGAACGATCATCTGGAAATGCTGGACCGATAAAATGTTCATGTGCTTTTAAAGAACAAGCTTGCTGACTTGCAAAAGAACGCCAAGGGTCTAAATTGCGTTCATAATCTATGCCCCTTAAAAACATTCCCCGAAAATCGGGAACATTAAACGTCGTAGCACTATCCCCTTCTCCCCACGTCGTTCCTATCGCCTCAAACAAGGCTCTATAAGTTCTTCGCGAATAAGCACGCCCATCACAAGGTAACCAACCTTCCGGCAAGCGTTCCATGGCAAAAGGACCGATTAAACCAGACGGTAAACGTTTTAAGGAAAAAAATTTTCTTCTTGTGGGATTGAGAATTTGCCAACCGGTTACCTCTTCATCATACACAAGCTCATAAAGACAACCATCTTGGATTTCTCCTCCCGATAAAGCTAATAAACCGGTGTCCGTCGCCTTATAAACGGGCTTGCCGGCTAAATTATTCAAAGCAATTGTGGTCGCCCCTACATTCTTCCCCTTCGCTTTAAAACAAATCGAGATGCCATTCTTATACTCTAAAAAATCAGAAGGGCTTTGAAGGCTTATCGTACTCGTCTTTTGCGTATCATCAACCGTAACAAGCCCTTCAATCACACCCCCCGTATCATATAAATACTCATGCACCCTTTGCATCATCACACGGGCGCTGTTATTGACCGTGTTCGGGTGCTGCCCCTCTGACCAATTAATAAGATTATCGGCTCCACCATTCTCAGATGCCGTTAAGGACCAATCATATATCGTTGACATCACAACCTCACGTCTTAATCCCAAACACAATACTCATATTAATCGGACGCGTCTCACTGACACCTGAACGAGCCCAAACAACATCACGCATCTGAAGATGAGAATGGGGAAAAGCAAGCCCATGATGCAACCGTATATCCTCTGCACCCACACCCAAACGTTCGGCAAGCTTTTCCCTTTGCTTCTCATTGAGCATATACCCCCAGATAATCATCATATTTCCATACCAATTCTCTTCCTCATTGGCATCATTCAAAACCGTAACCGAGTGACCTCCATGTTCATGTTTTCTCATAGCATCATGCTGTAATGTGCCTAGATAACGCCAACGGTCTATCTCACGATCATCGTCAACACCCCGCAAAAACACACCTCGCAAATCGGGAACATTAAACTTCGTCCAACTATCACTGCCACCCCATCTTGTTCTTATCGCTTCATAAAGTGCTGGATAATCACTACGCAAATAAGCCGCCCCATCACAGACTAACCAGCCTTCCGGTAAAACTTGCATCCCAAAAATCCCTATCTTGCCCGCAGGATCAATCGGTTTCATCGGCTCTTGTGATAAAGAAACCGGCGTAGGATTTAAAATATGCCAAGCATCATCCCGATAAACCAAACGATAAATGCACCCCTTTTGTATCTCACCTCCTAATAAAGCACTCATGCCTAATTCTGTCGCCTTATAAACCGGCTTTCCTCCTAACGCATTCAAAGCAATTGTTGTCGCTCCAACATTCTTACCTTTCGCTTTAAAACAAACCGATATCCCATTCTTATACGCTAAAAACTGAGATTGACTTTGAAGACGTATTCCACTGGTCTTTTGTTCTTGATTAACCGTAACAATCCCTTCAATCACACCCCCCGTATCCGATAAATATTCCCTCATCCGTTGCATCATCACACGCGCGCTGTTATTCACGCTGCTTGGACGCTGCCCCTCTGACCAATCAATCAAATCATCACAATAGCCATTCTCAGAGGTTCTCAAAGACCAATCATAAATCGTCGACATCTGACATCTCACGTTTTAATCGCAAACAGAACAGAAACATTCACTGGACGCGTCTCACCTTCACCAGAGCTTCTCAAATCAACCTCTTGATTTTCATCATGGCTATAGGGACTTGCAATATAGCTCCCTAAATTCTCACGCTCTATTCCCATAAAGTTTGCAAGTGCCCCCCCTCCAAACAATCCTAGACGGTACCCCAAAACAGCCGTCGTATTCCCATCCCAAAAGTCTTCATTGCTGGTAAAATGGGGAAAGGAAAGACTTTGCCCCTGATGTTGATGAGACTCCATTAAATCTGTTTGCACACTGGCAAAAGAACGCCCCTCATCGATATGACGACCGTCATCAACACCGCGTAAGAACATCCCCCGAAAATCGGGAACATTAAACGTTGTAACACTATTCCCTTCTCCCCAAACCGTCCCTATCGCAGAAAACAAATCACTATAATCAGTCCGCGAATAAGCCTTTCCATCACAGAGTAACCAACCTGTTGGAAAATCACGCATCGCAAACGTTCCGATAAAACCTGTAGGATAAAGACTGCTTTCTTCTTCTAAAGGGATAGAGGTTGGATTAACAAGATGCCAACCATCTCCATTATAGACTAATGTATAAATGCATCCCTGTTGGATTTCGCCGCCCGATAAAGGACCAATCCCTAAGGCGGTCGCTTTATAAACCGGCTTGCCCTCTAAAGCATTAAGCAAAACCGTGGTTGCTCCAATATTTTTATCCTTAGCCATAAAGCGTAAAACGATACCATTCTTGTATTCTAAAAATGCCGTTTGGCTTTCAAGACGTATTGTACTTATTCGTTGGACATGATCATTCGTCACAACCCCTTCAAGCGTTCCACCCACATCTAACAAGTATTCCTTGATACGCTGCATCATCACACGCGCGCTGTTATTCACGCTACTAGGGTGCTGTCCTTCGGACCAATCAATCAAATCATCTGCGCGCGTGTTATCCGCCGCTCTTAGCGACCAATCATAAATCGTTGACATCTCTCATGAATCCTAATTTCGATAAAACGGTCCGTAAAACGCCCGCATGAATTGCGTCATTAAAGGATTATCATCCGCATCACTCTCTTCTTCTTCTGAAGTCTCTTCTTGTGATGCTAATAACGCCCTCAAAACCTCTAACATGTTAGCTCTATTGCCAAAGCTCACCCTTGCTGTAGGGCTTACCCTATAAGGCTGTCCTCCATACATTTGTAACACACGGTTAACAAAATCACTTGCACGCATACCGCTGTTTCCACCATTCAAACCAACCGCATTGCTGCCAACAATTTGCGCCGCATTGGCATGGGGATTTTGTAAAAGACGCGCGGCTCCTCCTGCTCCTTGTTGATGGGCTAAATACAATTCCGCATCTGTAGGCGCCCTTCCCAACAAACGGCTTAAATGGTTGCGATTATCAAGGGTAAACCGCCCCATGGCATCGGCTGCCTGCATAGGGTCAAAACGGTCTTGCAAACCATATTGTTTGGCGGTGCTATCTATAAATTGATACAAACCACCCGCAGAAGAACGTGGATTCCTTGCATTGGGATTGCCGCCACTTTCAACTTGCGCAACACGGTATAAATAGCTTTCTGGCAAGCCATACCGCACCGCTGCTTGACGGATCGCTTGATCAACTGAAAGGTTAGAATGGGTCATCGATTAAACATCTTCCTCTACTTCCACGTACTTAGCATATTAAAGTGCCTTGCTAATTCTTTTCCTTGACCCCCAAACAAAGCAGCAAAATATTTTTTTACCCACTCTTTCGTAACATATCCCTTATGATGCGCTTTCACCATATCTTGAATGAGATCTACAATTTTCTCATTTGGAATTTCTGAACCACCCGTTAACAGCTTGACCACATCCTTTTCAATTCGTTGACGCTCTCTAAACGCCGCTTCCTTGAAAGGAATCCAAGAAACTTTCAACGCTGCTTTTCCTGTTTGAAAGGCTGCATCACGTTGACTTGTTGGAACACTAACATTATGCCTAAAAGAGATATCTTTATTTGCTATACTATTTGGTATTCTGTTGTAAAAATCAGCATAGTTGGCTTCTCTACCCACAACACTCTTAACAGCAGAAGCTTTATCGGCGCCATAAATCTTTGCAAACCTATCATACAGATCATCCGTATCAAAAATCTCCTTTGCCTTGGAGACTTTATCTCCTGTTTGCCCCATACCCTCTAAAAGTTCTCTCCTTGAGCCCTTTTTAAAGTATTCTTGTTGTGCTTCTGGTAATTCATCAAAAATTTTACTGAATTCATCCTTATTAATCGACTTACTAAGGATTTTTGAACCTTCATCCATGGCATCTACACGTGAACTGTATTGATGAAATAATCCACGCGCCTTCTTATATTCAGAAGATATATCATCCATAATCTCTAACAATTTTTTCTGGATACCAACTAAACTGCGTACTTTGCTGTTATCTCCTATGTTTCTCGCAGTATCTATCATATGACCAAGTCTATACTTCGTTTCATGAAGAACACCCATGTTGGGTTTTTCTTGAAGAAGATTAAACTTTTGAGAAGAAAATGGACTGACTTTATTGCCATCACTGATAAACTTCTCTAATCCCGCATCATAAGCTTGTTTGAAGTATGGACGTTCCATTAATTCATTAAGCGCGCCATAATATTTTTCTCCGATCGGCGTCTTCTTGGCTATATCATAGAGAGACTCTGTAGCTGCCTCTCTACTCGCAATAAGATCATCTTTTAAACCTGTAATATTTTGACGAGGAACAAAGTGTTCATCAGCGGCTTGGTGAATACGTTCCCCTCCTTCCAGCGCCCTCGCCTCTGCTCTTTTGGTCAAATCAAGATAAGCCCCTTGATTTTTTTGCGCGATATCAAAAACAAGATCTTGTAAAAAAGGACTATGATCAGCAACATAATCGGTATCAACGGCTTTACTGCCCAAAGATTTTCCAAGAGCTTCAGAGGACTCATTGCCTAAATGTTTACTGATTGCTCTTAATGTTGCTTTTTCAACGCCTTCCTTATGAGAAGGAGAAAAAAGTCTCCCTATTCCACCAACCGTAGAACCAGCTAAATGACCTAAAGCACTTCCTGCCAATGTCCCTCCTGCTCCTAAACCTGCTCCAGCTAATGTACTGGTAAATGTATTCCCTAATCCTTCGCCCTCTCCCGCTCCATGTAATGCACCAGATGCCGCTCCTACTTTAAGTAAATGAGGAAGTGTTGTGTTTTTCGTGATACCTAAAAATGGGCTTACAAATTGGCTTGCAAATTGGCTTGGACGTGACTGACCTGCCTTTGAGAGCAATTGACCTAATTTTGATCCTGCAAGACTATTGCTAACTCTAGGGGCTGCAAAGCGGGCTCCTGCGGCTAACGCTCCTCCCCCTAACGTTGCAAGAGAAGGAATTGCCGCCCCTAAAGCACCGCCAAAAAGCGACGTCCAATAATGTTCATCATTCATCCTACGATAATAATCACGCAGTTTATTGGCTGCTTTCTCATACTTCTCTACAGATTTCTTATCTCCAGACCAATAGTTGTATAGCCCCTTCCCAAAAGCCCATAGCGGATTATCATCTTCATGATCTCGCCCTGCCGCTGTAATCCCTGAAATTTCATCATCTAAATTAAAACTAAGACCGTGTTTTAAAGAATTCCAAAACGCTTCTCCTTGCGTGATTTCGGGAGGCTCTGGTGATGTTTCATATTCTCCAAAACCTTCAAATTCATCATCAGGAATACGCCGGATAACTTCTATATTAGAACCAAAATAAGGGAGAGATTCTCTTTTTGGTTTTTCAAGTTCATTATCAGGAATACGTCGAATAACCTCTATATTAGGACCAAAATAAGGGAGAAATTCTGGTTGCGAATTTTTATAATGAACCATAATCTATTTCCTCCTTATTTCATATCTTGTACCATTATGATTTATGGCAAGATTTGTACCAGCAGGAAATTTGTTAGCTTCTTCTATGCTATTTATCGTTGGCAAATTTGCACCGCCTCCTTGTGACACCGACTGTTTAGAAGAATATTGACTATTATTTCCGCTAACAGCATTTCTCATATTTTCTTCTGTAGATTCAACCCTACCTAATACAATGGCTTGTACTTCAGGATTTAGTCTTGAGATAACATCTTTTATTATGTTCAAACGACGCCTAAATTGTCGCGCCGACATATTAAAACTTAAATCACCAAGAGATTGTTTTAACATTTCAATGTCTTTATCACTAACATTTCCAAGACCTATTGTCCCTCTCTGTGACAACTGTTTCATCTGATCTATACGATCAAGTGCTATTCGAGATTGTATTGATTGCATAACCTGCCGTGCATCAGATTGTTCTGACGTTGGGAGCAGACGGCTAGCTATGTTAGCTATATGACCTGTTGCATAACTTTTAAATTTATCGGCATATTCCAGCAAATAATCGATATCATCCATCAAGACTTTTGCATGCACTTGTCTATTTTCATGCGCAGCAGCAGCACGTTCGTTGTCCATATATGCTTTGCTTCCAGGGTGATAAACTACTCTCTTTCCTGTTGGTGATGTTGGGTCATCAATTAATGAGCTTCCATCATTAAAGTCTTTTCCCCCTCCACCTGTTAGCAGCGCACTAAGCATTTGAGGATTACGTGCCATAACCCGCGCTTCTTCATCACTGTAGCCTTTGGACTTTAGATACTCGACGGTCTGGTTAACCTGCCCTCTTTGTTTATCGCCTTCATTAAGACGCTTCACACCACTTGCAAGCGCATCCCACCCTGAACCGTCTGATGAAGATTCTGCCATACCTGCAAAAAGATCTTTGAGCTTCTGATACGCATCTGATTGAAAAAACTTATAACTATTGGACTGTAAAAACTTATCTAAATCTGTCGGTTCAGAAGGTGGTGTTGGAGATGCGGGCGCTAATGGTTGCATTTGTTCATTAACATGAGTTTTAAGTTCTTGTGGAGAAGCCTCCAGTGCATTTGGCATAGGTGGCTGTTGATCAACTCCAAGAGGCATCTCCGCTCTAGGAGCCGTATAGGGCATAAATGGTCCATATGGATTCTGCATGTTCTGTAAATAGGGGTTGTTTGGAGCACGTGCTTCCTCTGGTGACACCATACTTTCAATAGCTGTCCCTCCAGCCATCAATGCACTGAATTTGGGGTTCCTTGTTACGAATTTCCCCACGGGGTTCTTTGTTATTAATTGTCCCAATCTGTTCGCCCCTGTAACCGCTTTGGGAGCAATATATCTAAAAATATGAGGCGCAGCTCTCGCTGCCATAGAACCTGCAAATAATAATGGAAATAATAATGGAACTGCCATCACATTCTCCTAAAAAACTATTCTTTAATGATTATACAGCTATTGTTTCTGTTTCTCATCCATGTACTTTAAAAAAGCATAGGGGGCTCCTGCTGCTAAAGCTGCTCCCATTGGACCACCTGCCATGTAACCAAAAGCCATTGGTGCTACTTGAAGTGCCAGGGAACCTATAGTTCCTGCATTTTTCCATGGGCTATTACCTTGTATCATCGAAGCTGTATTATTGTTCGTTGTCGTGCCGTAATTTCTTGCAAAGCCATGACCGGCGTTCATAAGCATATTCAACCTATTCCAACCGCTATTGTCTTGCTCTAGCCAACGTTCACGATTAGCATCAACAACTCTCTGATTGTGCGTATCAAGCACACCTCCCCCCTCTATGGCATTGGAATAGGCATTCCCATAACCTTGTAAGAAGTTATTGGAGGCTCCCAATTGATTTTGATTGGCTTGGTCTATCATGGCATTGGCTTGCATCATATTCTGAACATCTTGATTATATTGGTTCGCTGTCGCACTTGTCGACAAAGCACCAAGTTCATTTGCCAATACCCCTGTATGTGCACCAGAACCATAACGACCTGCACCGGCAAAAGAGCTGTTAATCGTATCTCTTACACGCTCTAAGCTATTTTGAAGGGCGGCATTAAAAGAGGGGTTCTGTCCAACCATACCACCCGAAGCCATGCTTCCAAGATTATTGGCTGCCGACGTTGGATTGTAGACCGTATTCATCAAAGAGCGATTTTGATAATGCTGAGGTATGCTGCCAAGTCCACCAATTCCATAGCGCGTTTGATCACTTAATGGGGCAACACGCGGTCCCCCATAAACATTACCACCCGCCCCTATATTATATAGATTATACGCATCCCTACCACCACGCTTAAATACATCTGCCATCCAAGAAGGAGGAGCACTTGTCTGCACCTGCTTCTGTTCTGTCGTTGAGGGTGTTTTACTCCCCATGTCACAATTCCTTCCTATAATAAAGCATCGTTATGCCATAACCTTGTTTGTTCAGAGCACGTTTCCAACCCAAACGACCCAAGATCTCCATTTCAGAAGCGCCATTCTCACGCGCCCAATCCTCTGCAACCTGCAAATTGTCAACTTGATCAAGAACACCCTTCCCACTACATTCACAAATGAGCGCGCGTTTCTTTCCTAAAACTGTCTGTTGTATCTGGGTCGTAACAGCCGCTAAAAATCGCTCTTCATCATCCAAAACAAGCCATAACTGTTTCTTGCCCGTGCAAATGGCTTCAATCAGTTCCTGCAACGTCATTTCATGTTTGAAACGCTCAACATACCCTCGAAATGACGCAATAATTTCCTCTAGATAAGGCGCTATACGCTCCGTATCCCAAGACGTGGTCAAATAGACTTTTGCCATTACCCTCTGCCTAAAGGACGTAAATCAACATTGAATCCCGTAATCATTGTCCAAGATTCATCTTTAGGAATGCGCAATTTAAAGCGGTGATAACGATTGCGCGAACGACCATGATAAGCACCCGTAGCATAGGAACATTCTCTCTCTTTATGCCATGTGATCGGTGTCTGATGATCGCGAAGACGACGTTCTCCGATACTTAAAAGACCTTGCGTCGTATCAACTTCTGCAAACATCTTCGTGATAAAGTTAAAACTTCCATCCGGTGCCCCCATCTCTTGCGAAACAACCGTTGCCTCCATGGACGCCCCTGTAAACATAACAAGACGATTGTTTTCATCAAAAGCACCAAGCATAGGAGCCCCACTTTGCCAACGGGGACTGTCTAAAGAAGCCGGCAATGTCTCAAGATTGATCGAGATCTCATCTAACTGCTCCAAAGTATAACCTGTCGTAAATACTGGAAACAACGTCAAAGGCTTTCCTTGTAGCGTCGACCATTTCTGTAATCCCCAATCATAAACAAAGGTCGTTTGCTCGTTATTGCCTCTCTTTAATGACCAGTAAATCCGGTTATCAACGGGGTCTATCACTCCTTGCATCTCATCAAGAGCAAATTTATCAAAGGTTTTAAAAACCGTTCTATCAACTTTCTCAAAGCCTATTGGTAAAAGTTGACCATCAAAACTCATCTGATAAAAGCCACCATCACTCACAAAAAAAGCATCACTGCCTCGACAAGCTATAGAACCTGCACTGCGGGCTCCGCGCTTGTCTTGAATCTTCTGAAACGTAAAGACTATCTTAGAACCCGGAACAAAAGTTCCTGCATAAATCGCAGAACGCATAAAAATAATGGGATTGCTCGATTCCGTTGCCCCTTGAACGTATTCTCCATCCGGAAAATCTTGAAAATCACAATCCTTCTGCTTAACTGTCCAATGGGTTGCATCCTCCAAACCAGACCAATGGATACGATTAGGATGATCTGTAAGCTGCATCAAACAAACAAAGGGGCCCCAAACCTTGACCAATCCTGCTTTCGGTGGACTACCTCCTAAATCTTCAAACCGTTCAGAACTATGGGTATGAAAAACTTGCGGTTTATCATTTTTATTCACCGCAATAACTCTTTGACCAAACAAGGCAAATGACCATTGATTATCCTCATTTGCATGATAAGTCACACCACTTTGGCTTATGTCTTTCCAACCCTGCGTTTGACTATCATAACTATAAAGCTTTTTGGCTCCTCCTACGATAATCTTAACCCCATTACCACTTCGAAATGCTATACACCCCAAAGGCTTTTCTTCCAAAGGATGAGACACAACCATTGCACTAGGCATCGGAATGTAGCCTCCATCTGCCGGTAAAACATTCACAAGCGTATCCGTAAAGCTGCCATTGACGACCGCAACATCGGGGCGGTAATCAGCGATTGGAAAATAAACCATTTTAGAAATCCGTTGGAATTATCCGCGTGACGTTATGACGTTTAGACGTCTCTGCACGCAATTCATGCAACTGCTCGGTAAAGTCATTATAAGCTGCCGTTGCACAATCGGGATCTTTAAGAATATTCTTGTAAAGTTCATATTTTGCACGTGCTTTAATCAAGTCAAACCCATGCACAAACCATGGGTGCTCTTCATCAACACTCTCTATCTCTGATAAACGTTGTGGAGAGAGGATGAGTTGAATCTGATACGCTCTATCCGGTGTGGGATAAAGATGCAATTTCCTATCAAAATAACTGTAACAAACCGGTGTTCCTCGCTGCTCTGATGATAACGAAGACTCTAGAGAAAAAGGACTCCTGCGCTCTAATTCAATCTTATGATGTGGATCAGAACGAAGATAAACGCTCCTTATTTTAACAGCTGTTTCGATATGGTGAGTGTCCGTTGCATCATAGATACCTTTCCCTGCCCGTGTTTCAAACACCACATCACGGCTTTC
>NZ_JAQITF010000024.1 GCF_028618665.1 Bartonella sp. AU16XJBT | reverse complement strand
TAAGCGCCAAATGCTTACTGGAAATCGCTCAAAAACTAGAAGTTCCGATAAGCTTTTTTTATGCAGATCTTGTGACAGCGGATATTTTCTCAAAAGAAAATCTTTCCCACCATAATCAATACACCTATAGTGAAAAAGAATTTGCCCTTTTAAAAAGTTTCAGAGAACTCCAACCGAAAAAACAGAAGGCAATTTTATGCTTGCTCTCTGATTAGCAAAAGCACGCACATCAACATTATTCGCTCATAGAGAGCCCTTTTGGTAAAATTCATCCCCCCCTCAAAGGATAAAATTTCATCAGATTTAACCAAGCTATCCCGAATATTCCTGCTCTTTTTTCCTTCTTAAACAAGACTACTTTACAACCATAACAGAGTAAAAAATATTTTCATTTCTCTTGCCAACTTTCTGAAATTCATTTATCACTTAAAAGATATTTTGGTCGTCTACGCAACGATCAAAAGGGGTTAAAAGCCCTAAGTTCAGTACATAAAAATCGATACCACTTTACTGGTATATCCCGGATTCCGGGAGCTTTTGCTATGTCCAGGTGCGCTCTAGCACTAAAAGCAAAAGGCTGACTGAACTCAGTGCTTTTAACTCCCGGAATACCAATGCGAGGGCGCTCGCAACCGGAGGGGGGTGCAAAGTGCCAACTAAAGATCCACATTTTATCGACATTTCTATAGGCAAAAGAATTCGTCATAGACGCATTGCCATGGAACTTTCTCAAAAGGCATTAGGAAGCTTTTTAGGTGTGAGTTTTCAACAAATCCAAAAATATGAAAAAGGGTTGAACCGTGTAAGCGCCAAATGCTTACTGGAAATCGCTCAAAAACTAGAAGTTCCGATAAGCTTTTTTTATGCAGATCTTGTGACAGCGGATATTTTCTCAAAAGAAAATCTTTCCCACCATAATCAATACACCTATAGTGAAAAAGAATTTGCCCTTTTAAAAAGTTTCAGAGAACTCCAACCGAAAAAACAGAAGGCAATTTTATGCTTGCTCTCTGATTAGCAAAAGCACGCACATCAACATTATTCGCTCATAGAGAGCCCTTTTGGTAAAATTGATGCACCTCAAAGGGCAATGTTCTATCGAAAGCAACAAGCTAAATCCATCACACTAGCCCCTCACGCCATTCTTCACGCCCCCCTTCAAACAAACTCTTTTACATTCTCTTCCTCACACTCTTTTTTGCCTCGTCACGTTTAAATACAAAAAGCAATCCATCCATCCGCATATTGCCAACACAACGCATATTCTTACGGATAAGAATTTTCCCATCTCCCCACGCCTTAAACAACAGCATTTTATAGAAACCTACGAGTAAGCCCCATTCCTTCACACCATACTTTTTCCTCCTCACGCACGCCATTCCCATCCCTCTCCCATCAACACATCCTCGTCCCCCGTCTCCATCCCAACTTATCTCTCCACGCACAAGTCTCACCCGTCATCTCCCCCTTCTGCCACCCATCTTGCCCCTTCATGCACGAGACTCTTCACCTCCAAATCTTCTCACCCCATTCCACGCCATGATAAAAGCCCGACACAACCTAAGGCATACACAGCGCATAAATCTTTCACATCCTTAACTCCCCTTCCTTTTTTACAGATCAACGTTTTACGATTTTACATCTTTACAGAAAATAACAAATGAAATTTCCAAACCACCCCGCGCTACTCTGTAAACAATAATGCTCTATAATCCAACTTCTCACCCAGCCCCCCTAACTAACCTCGGATCACCGCCACTCAAACGAGGCTGATATCAAGTGCAACAAGCAATCCCTATCCCCTCACGCCTTCCTTCACGCATCCCTCCCTTTGCGCCATCAGCTCTTGTACGCACCATCCCCTCTCATTAACACACCCGTACACTTAACATAGCTCTTCATCTCATCTTGTCCTCCATTCACGAGACTCTTCACCTCCAAATCTTCTCACCCCATTCCACGCCATCTTTCAGCCCTTCGCACCACCTGCTCTTGTACGCACCGTCCCCTCTAACCTATCACACGCATTCTCTCCCTCCACCATCCCCCCTCTCATCAACGCACCAACAAACTTACCCCCTCTTCGCTCCAGTTATCCCCCCCCTTCTGCCTCCCATCTTGCCCCTCATGCACGAGACTCTTCACCTCCAAATCCTCTCACCACATTCCACGCTATTCTTCATCCCTTTGTACCACCGGCTCTTGTACACAGCGCCCCCGTTTATTTCCCACATTCCTTCTTTTCTCCAATCAATGCCCTTAACACACCTCTTCATCCAAGCTTGCCCCTCATGCACAGACTCGCTCCCCCCAACCCTCCGCTTCCATATTCCATAGCATGTGACAAACAACCAAAAACATACGCAGAACATAAATCCTCCACATCCTTAACTCCCCTTCCTTTTTACAGATCAACGTTTTACGATTTTACATCTTTACAGAAATCTGTAGACAAAATTCCGATAAAAACACTGATTAACGTGCCTCCACCCCTCACCTCAAAGGACGAAGGTTCCATCCAGCGCCAATTTATGAACAATCCGGCTTCTCACGGCCAATGACACTTGAGCAACCACTCATGCGGTTCACATAACAGTTTGCTGAAAATAGAATAGACAATTTATCCACGCCCTAAACTTTTCTCTCCGCGCCTTTGAGCATCTTCCACGATTCAAGACAAAGCTCTCCAACGACAAGATTTTGATTTATAAAGAATTTTCACTGTTTTACATATTGAATGAGAGTCTCGAATATTGTAAGATTCTCTCATTTCAAATCCTCTATATTGAATCAATCACCTCTCTTGCACGTTACAAGCAAGTAAGCCTGCGTGGCGTAAAAATTGTATAAGAACGGCATGTAACCGTCTCAAGTGCCAAAGGCTGTCGCAACATTTTAGGGCTAGCAAAGTATATGATTCCGGTTTACTCTTTTATGAAGCGTAAAGATGAAAGTGCCCGTTTCCATTACGTCTCTCAACTGTGCCTTCCACACCCTAAACACATGCCGCGTAAAAAGGATAAAAGCCCCTCTCCCCCAAAAAGCCTCCGCTTTTTTTCACAAACATTCTACATCCTCGTCCATTCACGACAGACTTCACCGCCTCACGCTTATCCCTTCCCGCCTAGCCCATCTTTCCTCACTCAACACACTTCATCTAAAGCGCTCTCCACTGAGGCTTTTCTCTCCACTTTGGATAAAATATTGTTTTATAATGATAATATAGCGTTATTCAATTTGAATGAGAATGTTGAATACCTTAAGATTCTCTCGTTAAAATTTGTTTATATTGAATCAATCACCTCTCTTGCACTTTACAAGCAAGTAAGCCTGCGTGGCGTAAAAATTGTATAAGAACGGCATGTAACCGTCTCAAGTGCCAAAGGCTGTCGCAATATTTTAGGGCTAGCAAAGCATATGATACCGGTTTACTCTTTTATGAAGCGTAAAGATGAAAGCGCCCTATAAATTTTACACACTTCATGGGGACTCTGCCCTTCTACCCTTCATAAACGCCGTCGCAAAAAGAGCTTGGGGATTTCTCATTAAAACAAGCCCGTAAATTAGTAACCCCGGTATATTTGGTAAACCCAGTATATTTGGTTTGGAGCATTCCGTTTTGCCTAAAGGTTGTGCGCCCAAAAAAACATACAATAAATATGATAAATAAAAGCGTAAAGCAATCTCCATTTTTTAAAAGACATTGCCTTAAATGCTTTTGAAAATCATAAAACTGAATAAAATGAGATGGCAAAGATGTGAAGGGAATTTTTCCCCTTAAAAACGCATCCCCATACGTTCCATGTCATTGGTGACAACACGCCATAAACGCATAAATTCTCTGCTCTTTTTTGCGTATTTCTATTTTTACGCTTTTGCATCTTTACAGAAACATCTTTATAAAATGATGACACGACCACGCTTTAAACAACCACCTTTAAAATCTCGCGGCCATTTTCACTTCAATCCCCCTTATCTTCACTTTAATCATAGATGATAAACTGGTCCCATTGACTTTATTGACCAGCGCAAAATTTTGCGATCCAATTTTGATTATCGAAAGGGTTTATAAGAAGCATTTTTACAACTTTTTAAAAGAATCTTGCTCCACATGCAGTGTTTTTTTTATGATGGACAAAGATCTATTAAATGGATTCACGCTAAGAAAGTTGGACATGAGAGATTTTTTTTGATTTTTTCCTTCACCGTCTACAACGATAAATTGTTCTTATATGTCAATGTTTTTTCGTAGGAAGAATCATCATCAAAACGCTCATCCTTTTCTAAAACAAAGGCTTCACAGAGAAAGGACAGATCTAAAAAGAAGATAAAAAAAAAGGTTTGTCTCTCATAAACAAACCTCTACAGAAAATTATTTAGATAATTTTCGAAATCTTAAACTAATCCCTCTAGAAGCATTTAAGATACTTCAGAAGCACCAAAATGAATACAAGAGGTTACTTAATACAAAGTTTAAAAAAATCAAGAGCAAAAAATTATTATCATTAATGCGCCCTTAAAAAACAAGTTTTTCACTCCCCCAGCCACTCGACAATCCAACGGCTCAAACAAGCTCCCTCGCGTCGCCCCTTCAACATCGCTTAAAAATAACGCGAGCTTTAAAAAAACGACAAGCCAAGTCTTTCTTAAAAAAAGATCAATCGCAAACACGCATAAAAGTCAATCTCTCGATAAAAGATCACTTTGAGAAGATCAAAAATTTTGATAAACTACCGCCTCAATAAAAAAGAAGCGGATTTTTCAACATCTCCGCCTCTTTAGCCGTAAAATTATGATGAGGAATAATTAAAAAAATTCAAGACTGTGAAGGGAACCAATTTGATAACAATTCATACCTTACAGGATCATCTGCGCATTGTCCGCCTCCACATTCCAGTATGGTAGAAATCAAATTTGCCGCAATTAAAAATACAAATAAGAAACTTGCTGTTTTACCCAAGATTGGAAAAGCAGAAAATTCTTTAAACTTGTGTGCCAATTCGCCTAAAATCATGACGAATGCAACAGCAAAGATACAAAGAACAGAAATAATGAAAGCCCAAGTATAAAAATGCAATCCAAAGAACGTTGAACCATATCCCAGATCATCAGGTGTGATATGCAAAAATACCTGCCGTGCAGCAACAGCACTGGTTACCATACAACCGATAATAACCATGCCATAATGGGTATTTTTCACCTTATGGTGAATATTGAGCAAGAACCCACATCCTGCCAGCATCAATCCAACGCGTTGCAACAAACAAAGGGGGCAAGGTAACTCAAATTTTACCAATTGATAATAAAAAGCGACCATCAAGACAATGGATAAACCAATCAGTCCTAGTGTATTCATAAAGATGACGAAATGAGGATTTTTTTTTTCAACATTTTCCATGGCTATTCTCTCAAAAAGATAAGTTTAAAGTAGAAGTTGCGTGATGATTAAACGTAAGAAGAATAACAACGAACAAAATAGCCCATAAAACATAACTTATATTTTTTTTGCCATACACCGTTGTTATTGCAGTGCCTAAAGCGATCAAAAATGGAAAAAACATGACTTTCAAATCTCCTTTCTTAATATTCCGGTGTTTAACTATTATTTCTTAATTATGAGGGTTCAACATATTAAAAAATTGGGCAAAAAAGAGACCATGGATTTATTATTCACAATTCATCCTTCACTTTAGTATTATCGTTATATTTATGGTATTATCGTTACATTTATGTGAAGAAATGATGAAAGATATAATCGCCTAAAAAGGTCTCTAAACAAAAGCGCTAAAGCGTCGATTATTCGCATTCTTTATTTCAGCAATTATTTAAAGAGTCTATTTTCCCCCATACCTGAACAGCAAAATAAAAAGCCTTTGAAATGAAAGATATTCTTCTGTTATTTTTCTCAACAAATATCCTTATTTACAACGCACTTTTGCCATAAAAATCTCTTTTTTATTATAAACAGTGTTTCAAATTGCACCATATTTTACAATATATGGTAACGGTATTTATTTTAGCAACAAGAAATGAGATATTTTCTAAAAGCCTTATATTTAAAGTCTTTTCCAAAATGTATTTCCAACATGTATTTTTTTGCTTCAAAGTAAACGACATTCTCGCTGTTTAACGTCCCCACCATTCAACATGTTTCACACCACAAGCTCAAAGGATAGTGCTTCATGAGTTTCAAGAGGGTATTTTTCAGCTGCTGTATTGCCCTTTAAATTTTGACCTTTCAATCTTATTTAAAGAAAACTGTTTCTCTACCAGAGATTGGCTTTGCAAAGAGACTATAAAACTCTTAAAAAATAATGGTAAAGAATCGCCTTGAATCTTTGAAAAGGATGGAGAATGACGAAAAAATCATGTGATGTCGCGATTTTAATGGGGAGCCAATCGGATTGGCGAACGATGTGCCATAGTGCAGATATTTTGACGAATCTTGGCATTTCTCATAGTTCGCATATTGTCTCAGCCCACCGCACTCCTGAACGTCTTTATCAATTTGCCAAAGAAGCAAAATCGGCAGGTTTTAAAGTTTTAATTGCCGGAGCTGGGGGTGCGGCCCATCTTCCTGGTATGCTCGCAGCGCTTACCCCCCTTCCTGTTTTTGGCGTTCCAGTGCACTCACAATCTCTTTCTGGTCAAGACTCTTTGCTTTCAATCGTGCAAATGCCAGCAGGAATACCGGTTGGCACACTAGCCATTGGCAAAGCAGGCGCCATTAATGCAGCACTTTTAGCCGCAGCCGTTATGGCCGTTTATGATCATGATCTCGCCCAGCGATTAGAAGATTGGCGCCAGCAACAAACAGCCGATGTCGCCCTAACGCCTGTCACGGAGGTTTAAAATGGCTGCGTTTTCCAACACGCCCGCTTCATCCAACACCACCTCACCGTCCAACACCACCATACCATCCAGCACCACCCCACCATCCAGCACCACCAAATCATCCAGCATGCTCCCTCCAGGCAGCGTCATCGGTTTAATCGGCGGCGGACAATTAGCCCGCATGCTCGCCATAGCGGCGGCAGAATTAGGATTTCGAACGGTTATTTTTTGCCCTGAAGCCGATTGCCCAGCCGCTCAAACAGCCAACAACCATATTGTTTCCTCCTATGATGACATATCAGCCTTAGATCATTTTATTGCTCAGTGTGATATTGTCAGCTATGAATTTGAAAATCTTTCGCTTCAAACGGTTCAATATGTAGAAAAGAGCAAGCCTGTTTACCCTTCTTCTAAAGCCTTAGAGATCGCACAAGATCGACTTTTTGAAAAACAATTTTTACAAGATCAAGGGATCAGCACCGCCTCATGGCATGCTGTTGACGATTTTTCTTCTCTTGTTTCTGCTCTTGATAGCTTAGACGGCCGTGGTCTTTTAAAGACGCGTCGTTTTGGTTATGATGGGAAAAACCAGATCAAGCTTGATCATCCCGCGAAACAAACCCTTGAAGAAGCCTTAAAAACTTTTCAGGAACAGCCTTGTATTTTAGAAGAAATCGTTCCTTTTTTATCGGAAATTTCGGTTCTCTCGGCCCGCACAAAACAAGGGGAGCATATTTTTTATGATTGTCCTGAAAACCAACATCAAAACGGAATTCTTCATAAATCCTTTGTTCCCTCCCATATTCCCCTTAAGGTACAAAAAGCCGCCCAAAACATCAGCGTTACAGTGATGAATGCTCTTAATTATGTAGGTGTTCTTTGCATTGAATTTTTTGTCTTAACGGATGGTCGCCTTTTAGTAAATGAATTAGCCCCGCGTGTGCATAATTCTGGTCATTGGACGCAAAAAGCCTGCATCACCTCACAATTTGAGCAGCATATCCGTGCGATTTGTGGTCTTCCCTTAGGCAGCCCCTATCGCCATAGTGATTGCCAAATGACCAATCTTCTTGGAAACAATTTGAACACTTTAAAATATTTTCTCACGCAAAAGCACACTTCGATCCATTTATATGGCAAACGCACAGCCCAACCCCACCGCAAAATGGGCCATGTCATTCAATTAACGGGACCAGCCAGCAGATCTTAATCCCCCTATAAAAAGTTTTTTTCACACTTTTCCCCCCAATGAACTGAAAAAACATCACCTCTGCTCACAGCGATATCCAGCGACTTAACAGCGCGTGCTTCTAAACCCTTCAATTCTTTCAACCCCACCTCACTGCTTCACACGCTCCTACAAACCACTTCTCCTCCACGCCCCCCTTAAAAGACCCCCCCCTCAACAATCCAGCAGCTTAACAGCACGCTCACCCTTTCAACTCTCCGCTTGAACAAGGCTTATTTTTTCAAAACTAAGAAGCTTTTAGCTTGTTCTCACTCTTTAGTACTTTTTTTTCTCAATGTTTTTATCTTCAAGGCAACCATCAAGACACCCTTTTTATCGCAGAGAAACCCTTGACAAGAATAAGTCTTCTTGTTAAATTCTGTCCACTTTTTTGCAATTTTCACTTATTCGTTGTGTTAATGAAGTGTGTTAATACGTGCCTTAAAGGTGCGTTTTTCTTTTTGTGATCACAGTGAAAAAGTGTATCGTGTAATATTATGATGCAAGTATGATATCATAATGCAATATTCGTGTGGTAAGCAGTGTATTGTCGTATTGGGGTTATGATTTATAGTGCGGTTGTAATGTTGTTATGATATTGTAAGTGTTATAGTATTGTAATATTGTGTTATGTAAACTGTTTAAACGGTGAATATGATGAAAATTAAAAATTCGCTTAAAGCACTAAAGGAGCGCCACCGTAACAATCGTTTGGTGCGTCGTAAGGGTCGTGTTTATATCCTCAATAAAACGAACCCGCGTTTTAGAGCACGTCAAGGCTAATTCTTTAGGGTTAATTTTTTTTATGCCTACTTTTTGTAGGCTTAAAAATTTTCCCTTAAGATTTTTTTGGGGGCATAAATCTATTGGTTACGAGTCCATTGTTTGATAATGTTTGGTGATTTATCTTTTGGGGGCTTGTTTTTATGGATTTTTCTATTTTTTTAAAAGTTTTTCGATTTTTTCAGTTGCGTTTTTTCTACATTTTCCAGCGCATTTTTTTTCTTTCTTTTGTTGGTATTTTTTGTTTCATTTCTTCGGGATATGGACAAAATCCTCCTTCGCTTCCTGAAGATCGTCCTTCTCCCCAATCGCTTTTACCGTTAGATGATCTCATTCCCAATTCTCCTCCTTCTTCTGCAACGCCCTCTGATTCTGACTCATCAGCGATTATTCTTGAAGATTTTGACTCAGAGCAGCTTTCCCATGTTGACAGTATAAAGCAACGCAAAGAAGCAGAAATTTTACGTTTACTGAAAGAATTGAAATATTGTGCTGATGTTGCTCAAGCGAAAAAGATCAGTCAACAACTTCAACATTTATGGTCCCAATCGGGGAGTGAAACGATTGATCTTTTAATGTCATGGGCTGAAAATGCGATCAACAGCGATGATTATGGTCTTGCACTTGATTATATTGATAATGCTCTTGCACTTTTACCTAGTCACGCTGAAGCTTGGATAAGACGTGCTTGGATTCACATTCAACTGAATGATTTCAAACTTGCCATGCTTGATCTCAACCATGCTCTTGAACTTGAGCCGCGCAACTATATAGCCTTTTTTGAACTTGGCGTTATCATGGAAGCAACAGAGCATCCAGAACTTGCGCTTAAAGCTTATGAAACGGCATTAGACTACTACCCACAAATGCACAAGCTTCAAAAGCGCATTGAGGCGCTGTTAGACGAACAATCACCACAAGCCCTTTGAACACATCATCCACAAACAACACACCTTACACATCCTCCAACCTTAAAATAAAACACAACGCTCCATCCCAGCCAATAAACCAGCCCTATAGCTCCCAATGCCCCCGTGCAATTACAGTGCCTTTTTTGAACTTGGCGTTATCATGGAAGCAACGGAGCGTCCAGAACTTGCGCTCAAAGCTTATGAAACGGCATTAGGCGACACCCCACAAATGCACAAGCTTCAAAAACGCATTGAGGCTCTGTTAGACGAACAATCATCACAAGCTTTTTGAACGCATCATCCACAAACAAAACCCTTCACACATTCTCCAACCTTGGATAAGACGTGCTTGGATTCACCTTCAACTGAATGATTTCAAATTTGCCGTGCTTACAACCATCCCCCCAACGCCCCTCCACACCATTGACAATGTCTTTTTAAAACTTAGGCCATTATCATGGAAGCAACGAAGCGTCCAGAACTTGCACTCCATTCACAAGACTTGTTCCCCCTTTCTCTCACCCCATTCCACGCTATGACAAAAGCCTCCACACCCCAAAAGCCCAACACACCCCAAAACCTCCACAACGCATAAAGCCTCCACGTCCTTCACTTCCTCTTCCTTTTTTACGTCTCAACGATTTTACAGAAAATGACAAACGAAAAACCCGCTCTGCTCTGCGAACAATACTCTTCACCCCATCTTGCTTTAACAACTGATGAACCAGCCCTGAAAGATGACTCACAAAGCAAAAGTTTCAAAGCTGCAATATCGATTCAACCAACATCCCTGCATCAGAAATATCCCCTTCAAACCTCCCCCAACATTCTCCCAAAACATCAAAACCGAATATTTTGCCCCCACTCTTCATTCCAGTCAACGCCCTTAAGATCGCTCTTCACCCCATCTTACGCACCATTCACAAGCCTCTTAACCTCCAAAATCCTCTCACCCCATTCCACGCTATGACAAAAGCCTCCACACCCCAAAAGCCCAACACACCCCAAAACCTCCACAACGCATAAAGCCTCCACGTCCTTTACTTCCTCTTCCTTTTTTTACGTATACACGTTTTTACGCTTTTACATTTTTACAGAAAATGACAAACGAAAAACCCGCTCTGCTCTGCGAACAATGCGGTCTGTAAACAATGCACTCCCCCCAGCTTCTTACCCACAGCGCCTGACTGATCAGGCTCCCTAAAGGAGGCTGCTTCATCAGACCCGACAGATAAGCCCACCGCGAAAATATTCCACACCCTTGCACAAAAAAACACACGCATTGTAAAATCTATTGCCCAATATCAATCTCAAAGAGCAGTATTGCATGATCGGATAAAATACGTGTTTCATTGATGCGCCCATCATTTTGAAGAAACAATTGGCAAAGAACTGTTCACCAACATCCTGATCCCGAATAAACAACATAATCCAACCACGCCAGAAAGAAGGAATAACTTACCAGAAGAAGTGTGATCTAACACAAAGGCTCCAAGAAACGGTGCTCCCAACATCGCTAAATTTT
>NZ_JAQITF010000023.1 GCF_028618665.1 Bartonella sp. AU16XJBT | reverse complement strand
TCACCAACCAGATTAATGAAACAAAAGGTGATGCTTTATTGTGGAACAATGATAAAGGAGCATTTATCGCTCAACATGGTGAAGGTGAAGGAAAAACCAATAGCAAGATTACTTTTCTTGCCAATGGTGATATAACTGAAAACTCCACCGATGCAATTAATGGTTCGCAGCTTTATTTGATGAGTAATAAGCTTTCCGCATATTTTGGTGGTGGTGCTGGATATAAAGATGGAGAATGGATGACTCCCAAATTCCATGTTGCACAATTCAAGAGTGATGGTACCGTTGATGAGCAGGAGCCCTACGACAATGTTGCGGCAGCTTTTGATGGCATTAGTGGAAGTATGCAAAATATCAATAATCGTATTACTGAGGTTACCAAGAATGTCACATCGAATGGTTTAAATTGGAATGAGGATGAAAAAGCATATGACGCACGTCATCAGGGGCAGGACAGTAAGATTACGCATGTAGCGAATGGTAAATTGTCTGAAGATTCGAAAGAAGCCGTTAATGGTAGCCAACTTTGGGAGACAAATAATAGGGTTAGCAAGGTTGAAGAGAAAGTAGACAATATTGATCAACAGGTAAAAAATATTGAAAATACGGTTACGAATGATGCGGTTAAATATGATAAAAATGAAAAGGGTGATAAGATAAATAAAGTCACATTAGCTGGTGTGAGTGAAAGTGATCCAGTAGTGTTAAACAATGTAGCGGATGGTCGCATTGAAAGTAGCTCGAAAGAAGCTGTTAATGGGGGCCAATTGCATGATCATACGGATAAGCAGATGAAGATAGTCCTTGATGAAGCAAGATCTTATACGGATGAGCGCTTCAATAGCATTTTAAATAACCAGATGGGTGATGTTATTAATGAAGCAAAATCTTATACGGATATGAAGTTTGAGGCTTTAAATTACAGCATAGAAAGTGTGCGAAAAGAAGCAAGACAAGCAGCCGCTATTGGTTTAGCAGTGTCTAACTTACGCTATAATGAAACACCTGGGAAATTAAGTGTTGGATTTGGTACTGGCTTATGGCGTAGGCAATCTGCATTTGCCTTTGGTGCTGGTTATACATCTGAGAGCGGCTCTGTTCTGTCTAATGTATCTGTCACCAATTCTGGTGGACACTGGGGTATAGGTGCGGGATTCAATATGACATTGAACTAATAATCAACAAAATGCATTGAGCAAAATTATTTCGCCCTTGTCTTAAATGAAGGTAAGGGCGAAATTTTATTTTAATAAGAAATCAATAAAATCAACAAATGAAATAATTAAATCAAAGAAAAACATTACAAGCTGATGAATAATAAAACAAAACGCACTATAAATGCTAAAGCTCTATTTTCGTCCCATTTATAATTTAACAAGAATGGAGATTACCCCATACTAATATTTTTTGCTTTTTACTAAAAAGCAGTTCAAAAGAACATAAAACCAATATGTTACTTAATTTACAGATAAAAATTCACCAACCTAGCATGAGAAAATGCTTCTACCAATTTATCTAAATGGCCCTATTATCCAATAACATATTACCCCAAAAATAAAACTGCCAAAACCTTAGAACTTTCTTTAAATAGACTTTTTTATTACGGCTTTATGCAGAGATAACCTTCCTCACGAATTGTTAACAGATGGTTTAATTAGGGATAAAATTATAAATTGAAATATGTCTTTTTTATGGCATAAATATGCTGATTTGATTTTTTCATTGGGTGCTTATTATGAAAGAGTTATCCATCATATCAAGGAAGAATGATTGGGGTTATGGACATTTCTCTCGACATTTATTTAAAAAGCTTTTGTTGGGAACCACAATTACTGCATTTTTATCAAATGCTTCCCCCGTTTATGCGAAAAGTTTTGATATAATAAAACAAGTTCTTCAAAGCATGGAGAAGGCAACAGCGGTTTATTCTCAAGGCAAGGATAATCAGAGCAGTTTTAACATTTCTGATGCATCCAAGGTGGGTTATTTAACAGCACTCAATAAAGCGCTAGCAGAAAAAGTGAATGCTTCTGGTGGCTATGCAGATTTTTTAACCAGAACCCTGTCTGGTAAGAGTGATGATAATCCTATCGCTATATCTTCTTTAGAGGGCACTTATAATCCTGTTGTATTGGATAATGATATAACGACGTTTAGTATGAATCCGATGACGAGAACTAATGCACCAATGACTAGAAGCAGCGGAATTAGCATCGGCACTAATACTGTGGCGATAGGTACTGGTGCGCAAGCAAAAATGCAACATAGTATTGCTATTGGTGCCAATGCAATGACTTTGAATGAGGTTACGGAGATAGCCATTGGTTCTAGTGCGAAGACGATCAAAGCTGGTGGGATTGCTTTAGGTAGTAACAGTGAAGCTTCTGTACCCAGAGGTATTGATGCATATAGGCCATTAGACATGATGCCAACGAAAAATTTTGCCGCTTGGAAGAGCTCTGAAGGTGCGTTGAGTATTGGTAATGCTGAAACATCAAAAACACGACAAATTGTAGGAGTTGCAGGTGGTACTCAAGATACTGATGCAGTAAATGTAGCGCAGTTGAAAGCCTTAGAAAAGGCTGCTGGAAGTTGGAAACTCTCTGTTGGTGGAGCGAATACCACAACGGTTGAATCGAATAAATTAGTAGATTTAGCTGCTCCAAGTGGTAACATAAAGGTTGCCAAGGGCAAAGACGACAATAAGGTACAATTTGATTTAGCAAAGGACATTACGCTGAATAGCGTAAAAGCAGGAACGAATGCTACCTTAAATGCAACGGGCTTAGTCATTGTCAATGGTCCGCATGTGACGACCACTGGTATTTCCGCTGGAAATAAAAAAATTACAGAAGTAGCAAATGGTAGTGCAAATAACGATGCGGTGAATTTTTCACAGTTGGAAGCAGTAAAGGCACTTGCACAAAAAGGGGGAGACGGTTGGAAGCTCTCTATTGGAACTGATGCGGCAAAAAACGTTGGTGCGAATAGTACAGTAAACTTTTCATCTGGAGGAGGTAATTTCAAGATTAAAAGAGATACAAACGAAGCCAATAAGCTAATATTTGGTTTGGCTAATGATTTAACACTAAGCAGTGTGACATTAGGAGAGAAAGCAAAAATAGATGCAACAGGGTTAGTGATTACGGGTGGACCTAAGATAACAACTAGTGGCATTGATGCTGGCAGTAAAAAGATCAAAAATGTGGCAACGGGTACTGTCGACACCGATGCAGTGAATTTTGCACAGCTAAAGGAAATAAAAGAACAAGTAGTAGTCAGTAGCTTCGTAAAACAGGATGACGGAACAAAACACATCACCATTGGTAAAGATACAGATGGTGATAAAATTGATATTGCCAACAACAAAAATGAGAAGCGTACTCTTACGGGTATAAAGAATGGTGTCATCTCAGAAGATTCAAATGAAGCTATTACCGGTTCGCAGCTTTATTCTCTTGGTGGCGAAGTTGCGTCTTATTTCGGTGGTGGCGCTGTTTATAAAGGCGATAAATGGACTGATCCAACTTTCATGGTTAAAACCTTTAATGAGGATGGTACAGAAGGTACAAAAAGCTATGATAATGTTGCAGCTGCTTTTGAAGGCGTAAATAATTCTTTTTCTGATCTTCATAAAGAAATTAAGAATGTGGTTGCCACAGTGGAAGGTGATAGTCTTGTTAAGTGGGATGAAGAGCAACAAATAGTCAAGATTGGTTCAGAAAAATACGGTAATAAAATCAGTATTGAGGATAAGGATAAAAAGGATCGGAAACTTTCCGGTGTTAAGGAGGCAGAAGAGTACAATGAAGCAGTCAACAAAGGTCAGCTTGATCGAGAAATAGAAGATGTACGTTCAGTAGCGGTTCTTTATGATGAAGAAGTAGAGCCAAAAGATGTCAATCCCCTTATCAGGTCAGCGCGTAAAGTTAATAAAAACAGTGTAACTTTTGGAGATCCTAGCACAGGTCAGATTGCTTTGCATAATGTTAGCAAAGGTGCCGTTTCTTCTGATTCACATGATGCCATCAATGGTTCGCAACTTTTTGAGACAAATCAAAATGTGAATACTGTTTCCACTAATCTCCAAACAGCTGGGAAAAATATAGCAGAGACCTTTGGAGGCGGAGCAAAATATGAGAATGAAAAATGGATTGCTCCAACTTTTACGCTTAAAACTGTTAACTCTGAAGGCAAGGAAGAAGATAAGAGTTATCCTAATGTAGCGGAAGCTTTAACAGAAGTTGGTACTTCTTTTACAAATGTTCAAAATAAAATTACCAAGGAGATTACCAACCAGATTAATAGTGCAATTACCACTGTACAAGGTGAAAGCCTCATTAAAAAAGATAAAGAAACAAATAATATCAACATTGGTCGAGAAGTAGAAGGCAGTGAAATTAATATTGCTAACAGCAAAAGTGAGATACGAACTCTTTCCGGTGTGAAGGAGGCAACGAAGGCGGATGAGGCTATTAATAAAGGGCAATTTGATAAAGGTGTGAAGGGATTAACAGAAGATCTTCAGTTTGAGAGTTCTTTTGCTATTCACTACGATAAAATATCCAATGGTAATGGAGATCAGGCAGACTATACGAATATCACCCTGGGTAAAGGGAAGAATCCCACAGCTCTTCATAATGTTGCTAATGGTATAATTGCTAAGGATTCTTATGACGCAATCAATGGAGGACAGATTAATACAATCGGTGAAGATATTGCAAAATTTTTAGGTGGTAAAGCAATCTTTAAAAGCGGTACCTTTACAGCACCAACCTATGATTTATCAAGTATTGATGAAAAAGGTAATATAACAGCTAAATCTTTTTCTGATGTGGGCTCAGCCTTTACTGGACTTAATACAAATATCAAGAATGTTAATCAGCGCATTAAGGAAGTGTCTCAAAGTGTTGCACAAGATTCTTTATCGTGGAGTGCGGCTGACAATGCTTTTAGTGCCCAACATGGAGAGGGCAAAGAAAGAAGGGATAGCAAAATTAAATTTCTTATAGGAGGAGATTTGTCCAACAACTCCACAGAAGCTGTAAATGGTGGCCAGATCTATACGCTAGGGAGCCATGTAGCTAGTTTTTTTGGTGGTGATGCTGAGTTTCAAGATGGACAATGGAACGATCCAACTTTTAAGATTAAAACTCTTAACGATGATGGTGCAGAAGAAGAACAAAGTTATACGAATGTAGCAGAGGCTTTTAAAGGTGTTGGTACTATTGTCACGAATATTAAAAATGATATTACTAAAGTAAAAGTTGAAAATCTTGTACAGCAAGAGAAAGCAACAAATAATATTACCATTGGTGCTAAGAAAGAAGGCAGTGTCATCAATATTGCCAACAGCAAAAGTGAAAAGCGAATTCTTACTGGTATAAAGGATGGTACGGCAGATGCTGATGCAGTGAATTTTTCACAGCTAAAAGGTGTCAAGCAAGAGATCAAAGACAAAGTGAAAGAGGTACAAGAACAAGTAGCAGCCAGTAGCTTTGTAAAACAAGATGCGCAGACAAAACACATCACCATTGGTAAGGATACCGATGGTGATAAAATCGATATTGCTAACAAGAATAATGAAAAGCGTACTCTTACCGGTATAAAAGATGGCGCTCTTTCAAAAGATTCAAACGAAGCCGTTACGGGTTCACAGCTTTTCACGACAAATCAAAATGTGACAACTGTCTCCACTAATCTCCAAACCGCTGCCACGAATATAGCCAAATCCTTTGGAGGGAGTGCTAAATATGAAAATGGCATATGGAGCGCTCCAACTTTTACACTTAAAACTGTTAAAGATGATGGGAGCTCTGAAGAGAAGATTTATAATAATGTCACAGAAGCTTTCTCTGGAGTTGGTACTTCTTTCACAAATGTTCAAAAACAAGTAACTGAACAGATTAATCATGTGATTAATAAAGTGGAAAGTGAGAATCTTGTACAGCAAGAGAAAGAAACAAACAATATTACCATTGGTGCAAAAATAGAAGGCAGTATCATTGATATCGCCAACAAGAATGATGAAGCTCGTATACTTTCTGGTGTGAAGGAAGCAACAAAAGATAATGAAGCGGTTAACAAAGGTCAGCTTGATACAAGTATCAAAGATGCAAATAACGAAATAACGAATGAATTTAACGATTTTACCAAAAACATAACGAATATTACACAACAAGTTCAAGGCGATGCTTTGTTATGGGACAAGGAGGAAAAAGCGTTTATTGCTGATCATGGAGAGGGGAGCGCAAAAACAAAGAGTAAGATTACGCATCTTTTAGATGGAAATATTGCTTCTGGCTCTACGGATGCAATCACAGGTGGTCAGATTTATTCAATGGGGAATGCGGTTACTGCTTCTTTAGGCGGTGGAGCGAGTTATGAAGGGGGAAGCTGGATTGCTCCAACTTTTACAGTGAACAAATTTGATATTAAAGGCAACGCAACACAAGAAGATTATAAAACTGTTGCGGATGCTTTGTCAGGTTTAAGCACTTCTCTCACAAATACTCAGAATAAAATTACCAATGAAATTGCTCATGTAAAAGGTGAGAGTCTTGTTAAGCAAGATGACAAGACAAAGTTTATCATGGTTGGTGGAGAGAAAGACGGTACTGTAATCAATATCGCCAACAAAGATGGTGAAGAACGGACACTTTCTGGTTTGAAGGCAGGGATACAAAACAATGAAGCGGTTAACAAAGGTCAGCTTGATGAGAGTTTGAAGGATCTTTCCAACAATCTTCAGTCTGAAGATTCGGCTGTTGTTCATTACGACAAAACAGATGATGAAATTGATTATGCGAGTGTAACTTTTGGTGGTAGAGCTAAAAAATCCACGGCTCTTCACAACGTTGCTAATGGTATTATTTCTGAAAAATCGCGTGATGCGGTTACTGGTGGTCAGATTTATAACATTGGTGGTGATATAGCAAAATTCTTAGGGGGTGGTGTATCCTTTAACAATGGAGCCTTTACAGGTCCAACCTATAAATTATCTGATGTTTCTAAAGAAGGTAATGTTACGGATAAGTCCTTTACTGATGTTGGTAAAGCCTTTGAAGGTCTTGATACAAATATAAAGAATGTAAACCAGCGTATTAAGGAAGTCTCAGAAGGCATTAGCAATGATTCTTTATTATGGGATAAGAATAAGGAAGCTTATGTTGCTCTTCATGGGGAGGGAGAAACAAGGGAAAACAGTAAGATTACCTATCTCAAGGATGGTGATATTACAGCAAACTCAAGTGATGCAGTAAATGGTTCTCAACTTTATTCTTTAAACGAGCAATTAGCGACTTATTTTGGTGGTGGCGCTGGTTATGATAAGCAAGGAAATTGGCAAGCTCCAAATTTTAAAATCAAGCAGTTTGGTGAAGATGGAGTCTCTGAAGAAAAGAGCTATAGCAATATTTCTGATGCATTGAGTGAGGTTGGAAATTCTTTCACGAATATCCAGAATAAAATGACCCATGAGATTAGCAAAATAGAAAGTGAGAATCTTGTTAAGCAGGATGAAAAGACAAAACTTATCACGATTGGTGGAGAGAAAGATGGTCGTGAAATCAGTATTGCAAACAGTGCGAGCGGTGTGCGTAGCCTTTCTGGTGTAAAAGCAGGGCTTCTTACAGCAGAATCCACGGAAGCGGTCAATGGTTTCCAACTTTATTCGGTAATCAATGCGCTTTCTAGATATTTTAGTGGAGATGCGGGATACAAGGATGGACAATGGCTTGCGCCAAACTTTAAGGTTGCACAATTTACTGCTGATGGTGTGGTCAGTAAAAAGGAGGACTATACCAATGTTGCATCTGCATTTGAAGGTGTTAACGAAAGCATGACAAATATCAACAATCGTATTCATGATTTTGAACAGAGTGTTTTCTCGGGTGGTTTAAATTGGAGTGAGACAGAAAAAGCTTTTGATGCGCACCATAAAGGTCAAGACAGTAAGATTAAGCATGTAGCGGATGGTGAAATATCAGAAGGCTCAAAAGAGGCTGTTAATGGTAGTCAACTTTGGCAAACGAATAAGAAAGTTGAAGAGGTTGAAAACCATGTCAATATGATTGATAAGCAAGTAAAAGATATTGCTAGTGTGGCGGATATTGCTGTTAAGTATGATAAAGGGAATGATGGCAAGAAAAAGAATAAAGTAACATTAGTTGGTGTAAGTGAGAGTGATCCAGTATTAATAGACAATGTAGCGGATGGCCGCATTGAAAGTGGCTCAAAAGAAGCTGTTACAGGTGGTCAATTGCATGATTATACGGATCAGCAGATGCGTATTGTACTTTCTGATGCGAAGAAATATACGGATGAGCGGTTTAATGATGTTGTCACTAATACGGTCAATAATATTGTTCATGATATAAAATCGTACACAGATATAAAGTTTGAAGCGTTAAGGTATGAAATTAAGGAAATTCGCAAAGAATCGCGACAGGCGGCGGCAATAGGTTTAGCGGTATCGAATTTGAGTTATGAAGAAACGCCAGGTTCTGTAAGTTTATCAATAGGTATGGGGATGTGGCGTAATCAATCAGCCTTTGCCGTTGGAGCAGGTTATGTTTCTGAAAATGGCAGAATTCGTTCTAATATATCCGCGACGAGTTCTGGTAATCATTGGGGCGTAGGAGCAGGTTTAAGAGTAAAACTGAATTGATAGAGATTATTAAAGTTTGTCGCTGCATTTTGCATTTATATTTTTCTTTTATGAAGAATTAAGAATATCTTATGTCTGCAAAAAGCTTTCTGTAGCAATAAATTTATTTATAAATTCTAAAAATTTTTACTTAAATTGTTGAAAAAATATCACACTGTTTTGTGAAAAATACCCAAATTGATAAAAATTGTTATTTTTTGTTGCTATTTTATTATAGAGTAGATATGACTCGTAAAGTATATTAGTAAGACTCATTTTGATAACAATATTAAAGGGGGAGGGTAAATGACACGTAAGAATAAAGAAACAATCAAAAGAGTACACCCACATCATTACGTGATATCTTGAAAAAAATAATCTATCTAGCAAGAATTATTCAAGGAAATATAAAATTCCCAATATCAAAACACCTTTTCACTTTACTTGTTATTAAGAAAAAAGTGCTTTTAAATAAAACTAAGACCTATAACTATGAAAATACACACTAAAACCTTTTACAAAGCATTTTATACCATTACCAACTAAAAGAGTAATATTAGAATTCCTTTCAGTTAGGAAAAAGCAACACATTAAAACCATTAGACTCTAAATGTGTCATATTTATATCAAAAAAACATAAACCAAAAGACATACATTTAGATTTCAATACAGAAGGCACAAACAAAACAAAATTAAAGACTCAAAACGTTCACATTCTAAGCAGTGTCCTTTATCCAAAACCTTAAGATAGTCTGATAATGCTAAAATGTGTCTTTTTTATGTTTTAGAGGTGCTTTTAAGTTTTTTCATTGGAGAGTTTGTTATGAAAAAATCACATGCACTGGGAGCAGCGAATGAATTAAAAGGTTCTCGTTTTCCTTTTATTAAAGTTTTATCATTGACTTCAATCGCTGCACTTTTGTCGAATATCACACTTGCTTTCTCAGCAAATTCTGATTTTAGAAACGCATTTCTTGAAGGTGTTAACAGTGCTGGTGTATCTTATCCACAAAGCCTTATCTCTGTTGCTGGTTTGAGTGCTTCTTCCGTCTCAAAAGACAATTATTTAACAGTGCTTAATAATGCAGGAGAAGAAAAGGTTAAAGCTTCTAGTGATTATGCAAATTTTTTAACCAGAACCCTTCTGAGCCCAAGTGATGAGAGCTCTATAAGTGTTATGAAAGAAGACGGCGATTTTGCATGGAATAATGTGCTAAATATAGTTAAAGGACAGCAGCTTACAAAAGTAGCTGCTAAGATTACTGAAAACAGTATAAATAATCGTTCTGAGAAAAAAGAGTTGAAACCATTTGTAAAGAAAGATTGGAAGCTTTCTATTGATGATAGTGAGGAAACTGGTGGAGGGCGGTTTAGCGTTCGTAGTTTAGAAAAAAATACCAAGGAGATGGGACCAATAGCTGTAGCAAATGTATTTCCAGTTGCTACGAGAGCAAACTACGATGGAGACCACTCTTATACTGTGGGTTATCAAGTGCAGAAAAAAGGCAGTAATGTTGTTGCTATAGGTCCGTGGGCTGCGGTGCAAGCTGATGGGGCTGTTGCTGTAGGTAAATTCTCTAGTGCTGAAAGAACAGCTGGTCTTGCAATAGGCAGTGGAGAATTTTCCAAAGGCGCTGTTCATTCTACTTTAGCGTCGGGGGAGCAATCGATAGCTTTGGGTTATATATCTCAAGCTCTAAGGGACTATGGGATTTCTATTGGTGGTCAAGCAATGGCGGGTGAGAAGGGTTCTATTGCAGTTGGTAGGCTGGCGGCTGCCATGCCGCAAAAGAGTGTTGCAATAGGTATGGGAGCCGCTGCAGGGGTGGAAGGAGCTGTTGCTTTAGGGGGCGATTCTATGGCTGCTGTTGCAGCTGGTGAGTTTGGTTATGCTCCTTCATTAAAGAGTGAGGTTGCAACAAATTCTACACCTCAGTGGCAAAGTACATCAGGCGCCGTCAGTGTTGGTAATCCTGGTGGGGGTATAACACGACAAATCACAGGTGTGGCTGCTGGTAGCAAAGGTACTGATGCAGTAAATGTAGGGCAGTTAAAAGATTTAAAAACATTCGTCAAAGAAAACGGCTGGAAACTGTCAGTTGGGGGTGAAAATGGCAAGACTGTTCTTATGGACAGCGATGTAGATTTTTCCACTGGAAGTAAGAACTTCCAAATTACCAAAGGTGATAAGGACAATAAGGTAAAATTTGATTTAGCTAAAGATGTTACGTTAACAAGCTTAAAAGCAGGTACAAATACCTTAGATGCAACAGGGTTAGTAATTTCTGGCGGCCCGAAAATGACAACAGGTGGTATTGATGCTGGCGGCAAAAAGATAACAGGAATAGCAAAGGGTACTGAAGAGACAGATGCGGTGAATTTTTCACAGCTAAAAGCAGTACAAGGAATATCGGCTCTAAAAGGTTTAAAAATCAATACTTCTGCTAAGGATTTTAAAGATCCTACGGCAATAGCTGAAAATTCAATTGCCCTTGGTGATCACGCAAATGCATCAGGAGTAGCCTCTCTTGCTCTAGGCTTTCAGACAGATGCAAAGGAAGATAACACTATTGCTATAGGTTCTGAAGCAGAGGCATTATCTCCTTATGCTATTATTATAGGTAGTAAAGGAAAGGTATCAGGTTGGCAGGGTATTGGTTTGGGTTATGGCGTAGAAGTAGCAGGTCTGCGTAGTATTGCTTTAGGTTACCAATCTAAAGCGTTGGTTGATAATGGTGTTGCTATCGGAAACAACTCTGTGTCCAATAGAGCTGCTAATGAGTTTGGTTATGCTCCTTCGGTAAGGGATGAGGTTGCAACAAATGCTACACCTCAGTGGCAAAGTACATCAGGCGCTGTGAGTGTTGGTAATCTTGATAAGAATATAACACGACAAATCACAGGTGTGGCTGCTGGTAGCAAAGGTACTGATGCAGTAAATGTAGGGCAGTTAAAAGATTTAAAAACATTCGTCAAAGAAAACGGCTGGAAACTGTCAGTTGGGGGTGAAAATGGCAAGACTGTTCTTATGGACAGCGATGTAGATTTTTCCACTGGAAGTA
>NZ_JAQITF010000022.1 GCF_028618665.1 Bartonella sp. AU16XJBT | reverse complement strand
CAATGATATCACCAACCAGATTAATGAAACAAAAGGTGATGCTTTATTGTGGAACAATGATAAAGGAGCATTTATCGCTCAACATGGTGAAGGTGAAGGAAAAACCAATAGCAAGATTACTTTTCTTGCCAATGGTGATATAACTGAAAACTCCACCGATGCAATTAATGGTTCGCAGCTTTATTTGTCACCAACCAGATTAATGAAACAAAAGGTGATGCTTTATTGTGGAACAATGATAAAGGAGCATTTATCGCTCAACATGGTGAAGGTGAAGGAAAAACCAATAGCAAGATTACTTTTCTTGCCAATGGTGATATAACTGAAAACTCCACCGATGCAATTAATGGTTCGCAGCTTTATTTGATGAGTAATAAGCTTTCCGCATATTTTGGTGGTGGTGCTGGATATAAAGATGGAGAATGGATGACTCCCAAATTCCATGTTGCACAATTCAAGAGTGATGGTACCGTTGATGAGCAGGAGCCCTACGACAATGTTGCGGCAGCTTTTGATGGCATTAGTGGAAGTATGCAAAATATCAATAATCGTATTACTGAGGTTACCAAGAATGTCACATCGAATGGTTTAAATTGGAATGAGGATGAAAAAGCATATGACGCACGTCATCAGGGGCAGGACAGTAAGATTACGCATGTAGCGAATGGTAAATTGTCTGAAGATTCGAAAGAAGCCGTTAATGGTAGCCAACTTTGGGAGACAAATAATAGGGTTAGCAAGGTTGAAGAGAAAGTAGACAATATTGATCAACAGGTAAAAAATATTGAAAATACGGTTACGAATGATGCGGTTAAATATGATAAAAATGAAAAGGGTGATAAGATAAATAAAGTCACATTAGCTGGTGTGAGTGAAAGTGATCCAGTAGTGTTAAACAATGTAGCGGATGGTCGCATTGAAAGTAGCTCGAAAGAAGCTGTTAATGGGGGCCAATTGCATGATCATACGGATAAGCAGATGAAGATAGTCCTTGATGAAGCAAGATCTTATACGGATGAGCGCTTCAATAGCATTTTAAATAACCAGATGGGTGATGTTATTAATGAAGCAAAATCTTATACGGATATGAAGTTTGAGGCTTTAAATTACAGCATAGAAAGTGTGCGAAAAGAAGCAAGACAAGCAGCCGCTATTGGTTTAGCAGTGTCTAACTTACGCTATAATGAAACACCTGGGAAATTAAGTGTTGGATTTGGTACTGGCTTATGGCGTAGGCAATCTGCATTTGCCTTTGGTGCTGGTTATACATCTGAGAGCGGCTCTGTTCTGTCTAATGTATCTGTCACCAATTCTGGTGGACACTGGGGTATAGGTGCGGGATTCAATATGACATTGAACTAATAATCAACAAAATGCATTGAGCAAAATTATTTCGCCCTTGTCTTAAATGAAGGTAAGGGCGAAATTTTATTTTAATAAGAAATCAATAAAATCAACAAATGAAATAATTAAATCAAAGAAAAACATTACAAGCTGATGAATAATAAAACAAAACGCACTATAAATGCTAAAGCTCTATTTTCGTCCCATTTATAATTTAACAAGAATGGAGATTACCCCATACTAATATTTTTTGCTTTTTACTAAAAAGCAGTTCAAAAGAACATAAAACCAATATGTTACTTAATTTACAGATAAAAATTCACCAACCTAGCATGAGAAAATGCTTCTACCAATTTATCTAAATGGCCCTATTATCCAATAACATATTACCCCAAAAATAAAACTGCCAAAACCTTAGAACTTTCTTTAAATAGACTTTTTTATTACGGCTTTATGCAGAGATAACCTTCCTCACGAATTGTTAACAGATGGTTTAATTAGGGATAAAATTATAAATTGAAATATGTCTTTTTTATGGCATAAATATGCTGATTTGATTTTTTCATTGGGTGCTTATTATGAAAGAGTTATCCATCATATCAAGGAAGAATGATTGGGGTTATGGACATTTCTCTCGACATTTATTTAAAAAGCTTTTGTTGGGAACCACAATTACTGCATTTTTATCAAATGCTTCCCCCGTTTATGCGAAAAGTTTTGATATAATAAAACAAGTTCTTCAAAGCATGGAGAAGGCAACAGCGGTTTATTCTCAAGGCAAGGATAATCAGAGCAGTTTTAACATTTCTGATGCATCCAAGGTGGGTTATTTAACAGCACTCAATAAAGCGCTAGCAGAAAAAGTGAATGCTTCTGGTGGCTATGCAGATTTTTTAACCAGAACCCTGTCTGGTAAGAGTGATGATAATCCTATCGCTATATCTTCTTTAGAGGGCACTTATAATCCTGTTGTATTGGATAATGATATAACGACGTTTAGTATGAATCCGATGACGAGAACTAATGCACCAATGACTAGAAGCAGCGGAATTAGCATCGGCACTAATACTGTGGCGATAGGTACTGGTGCGCAAGCAAAAATGCAACATAGTATTGCTATTGGTGCCAATGCAATGACTTTGAATGAGGTTACGGAGATAGCCATTGGTTCTAGTGCGAAGACGATCAAAGCTGGTGGGATTGCTTTAGGTAGTAACAGTGAAGCTTCTGTACCCAGAGGTATTGATGCATATAGGCCATTAGACATGATGCCAACGAAAAATTTTGCCGCTTGGAAGAGCTCTGAAGGTGCGTTGAGTATTGGTAATGCTGAAACATCAAAAACACGACAAATTGTAGGAGTTGCAGGTGGTACTCAAGATACTGATGCAGTAAATGTAGCGCAGTTGAAAGCCTTAGAAAAGGCTGCTGGAAGTTGGAAACTCTCTGTTGGTGGAGCGAATACCACAACGGTTGAATCGAATAAATTAGTAGATTTAGCTGCTCCAAGTGGTAACATAAAGGTTGCCAAGGGCAAAGACGACAATAAGGTACAATTTGATTTAGCAAAGGACATTACGCTGAATAGCGTAAAAGCAGGAACGAATGCTACCTTAAATGCAACGGGCTTAGTCATTGTCAATGGTCCGCATGTGACGACCACTGGTATTTCCGCTGGAAATAAAAAAATTACAGAAGTAGCAAATGGTAGTGCAAATAACGATGCGGTGAATTTTTCACAGTTGGAAGCAGTAAAGGCACTTGCACAAAAAGGGGGAGACGGTTGGAAGCTCTCTATTGGAACTGATGCGGCAAAAAACGTTGGTGCGAATAGTACAGTAAACTTTTCATCTGGAGGAGGTAATTTCAAGATTAAAAGAGATACAAACGAAGCCAATAAGCTAATATTTGGTTTGGCTAATGATTTAACACTAAGCAGTGTGACATTAGGAGAGAAAGCAAAAATAGATGCAACAGGGTTAGTGATTACGGGTGGACCTAAGATAACAACTAGTGGCATTGATGCTGGCAGTAAAAAGATCAAAAATGTGGCAACGGGTACTGTCGACACCGATGCAGTGAATTTTGCACAGCTAAAGGAAATAAAAGAACAAGTAGTAGTCAGTAGCTTCGTAAAACAGGATGACGGAACAAAACACATCACCATTGGTAAAGATACAGATGGTGATAAAATTGATATTGCCAACAACAAAAATGAGAAGCGTACTCTTACGGGTATAAAGAATGGTGTCATCTCAGAAGATTCAAATGAAGCTATTACCGGTTCGCAGCTTTATTCTCTTGGTGGCGAAGTTGCGTCTTATTTCGGTGGTGGCGCTGTTTATAAAGGCGATAAATGGACTGATCCAACTTTCATGGTTAAAACCTTTAATGAGGATGGTACAGAAGGTACAAAAAGCTATGATAATGTTGCAGCTGCTTTTGAAGGCGTAAATAATTCTTTTTCTGATCTTCATAAAGAAATTAAGAATGTGGTTGCCACAGTGGAAGGTGATAGTCTTGTTAAGTGGGATGAAGAGCAACAAATAGTCAAGATTGGTTCAGAAAAATACGGTAATAAAATCAGTATTGAGGATAAGGATAAAAAGGATCGGAAACTTTCCGGTGTTAAGGAGGCAGAAGAGTACAATGAAGCAGTCAACAAAGGTCAGCTTGATCGAGAAATAGAAGATGTACGTTCAGTAGCGGTTCTTTATGATGAAGAAGTAGAGCCAAAAGATGTCAATCCCCTTATCAGGTCAGCGCGTAAAGTTAATAAAAACAGTGTAACTTTTGGAGATCCTAGCACAGGTCAGATTGCTTTGCATAATGTTAGCAAAGGTGCCGTTTCTTCTGATTCACATGATGCCATCAATGGTTCGCAACTTTTTGAGACAAATCAAAATGTGAATACTGTTTCCACTAATCTCCAAACAGCTGGGAAAAATATAGCAGAGACCTTTGGAGGCGGAGCAAAATATGAGAATGAAAAATGGATTGCTCCAACTTTTACGCTTAAAACTGTTAACTCTGAAGGCAAGGAAGAAGATAAGAGTTATCCTAATGTAGCGGAAGCTTTAACAGAAGTTGGTACTTCTTTTACAAATGTTCAAAATAAAATTACCAAGGAGATTACCAACCAGATTAATAGTGCAATTACCACTGTACAAGGTGAAAGCCTCATTAAAAAAGATAAAGAAACAAATAATATCAACATTGGTCGAGAAGTAGAAGGCAGTGAAATTAATATTGCTAACAGCAAAAGTGAGATACGAACTCTTTCCGGTGTGAAGGAGGCAACGAAGGCGGATGAGGCTATTAATAAAGGGCAATTTGATAAAGGTGTGAAGGGATTAACAGAAGATCTTCAGTTTGAGAGTTCTTTTGCTATTCACTACGATAAAATATCCAATGGTAATGGAGATCAGGCAGACTATACGAATATCACCCTGGGTAAAGGGAAGAATCCCACAGCTCTTCATAATGTTGCTAATGGTATAATTGCTAAGGATTCTTATGACGCAATCAATGGAGGACAGATTAATACAATCGGTGAAGATATTGCAAAATTTTTAGGTGGTAAAGCAATCTTTAAAAGCGGTACCTTTACAGCACCAACCTATGATTTATCAAGTATTGATGAAAAAGGTAATATAACAGCTAAATCTTTTTCTGATGTGGGCTCAGCCTTTACTGGACTTAATACAAATATCAAGAATGTTAATCAGCGCATTAAGGAAGTGTCTCAAAGTGTTGCACAAGATTCTTTATCGTGGAGTGCGGCTGACAATGCTTTTAGTGCCCAACATGGAGAGGGCAAAGAAAGAAGGGATAGCAAAATTAAATTTCTTATAGGAGGAGATTTGTCCAACAACTCCACAGAAGCTGTAAATGGTGGCCAGATCTATACGCTAGGGAGCCATGTAGCTAGTTTTTTTGGTGGTGATGCTGAGTTTCAAGATGGACAATGGAACGATCCAACTTTTAAGATTAAAACTCTTAACGATGATGGTGCAGAAGAAGAACAAAGTTATACGAATGTAGCAGAGGCTTTTAAAGGTGTTGGTACTATTGTCACGAATATTAAAAATGATATTACTAAAGTAAAAGTTGAAAATCTTGTACAGCAAGAGAAAGCAACAAATAATATTACCATTGGTGCTAAGAAAGAAGGCAGTGTCATCAATATTGCCAACAGCAAAAGTGAAAAGCGAATTCTTACTGGTATAAAGGATGGTACGGCAGATGCTGATGCAGTGAATTTTTCACAGCTAAAAGGTGTCAAGCAAGAGATCAAAGACAAAGTGAAAGAGGTACAAGAACAAGTAGCAGCCAGTAGCTTTGTAAAACAAGATGCGCAGACAAAACACATCACCATTGGTAAGGATACCGATGGTGATAAAATCGATATTGCTAACAAGAATAATGAAAAGCGTACTCTTACCGGTATAAAAGATGGCGCTCTTTCAAAAGATTCAAACGAAGCCGTTACGGGTTCACAGCTTTTCACGACAAATCAAAATGTGACAACTGTCTCCACTAATCTCCAAACCGCTGCCACGAATATAGCCAAATCCTTTGGAGGGAGTGCTAAATATGAAAATGGCATATGGAGCGCTCCAACTTTTACACTTAAAACTGTTAAAGATGATGGGAGCTCTGAAGAGAAGATTTATAATAATGTCACAGAAGCTTTCTCTGGAGTTGGTACTTCTTTCACAAATGTTCAAAAACAAGTAACTGAACAGATTAATCATGTGATTAATAAAGTGGAAAGTGAGAATCTTGTACAGCAAGAGAAAGAAACAAACAATATTACCATTGGTGCAAAAATAGAAGGCAGTATCATTGATATCGCCAACAAGAATGATGAAGCTCGTATACTTTCTGGTGTGAAGGAAGCAACAAAAGATAATGAAGCGGTTAACAAAGGTCAGCTTGATACAAGTATCAAAGATGCAAATAACGAAATAACGAATGAATTTAACGATTTTACCAAAAACATAACGAATATTACACAACAAGTTCAAGGCGATGCTTTGTTATGGGACAAGGAGGAAAAAGCGTTTATTGCTGATCATGGAGAGGGGAGCGCAAAAACAAAGAGTAAGATTACGCATCTTTTAGATGGAAATATTGCTTCTGGCTCTACGGATGCAATCACAGGTGGTCAGATTTATTCAATGGGGAATGCGGTTACTGCTTCTTTAGGCGGTGGAGCGAGTTATGAAGGGGGAAGCTGGATTGCTCCAACTTTTACAGTGAACAAATTTGATATTAAAGGCAACGCAACACAAGAAGATTATAAAACTGTTGCGGATGCTTTGTCAGGTTTAAGCACTTCTCTCACAAATACTCAGAATAAAATTACCAATGAAATTGCTCATGTAAAAGGTGAGAGTCTTGTTAAGCAAGATGACAAGACAAAGTTTATCATGGTTGGTGGAGAGAAAGACGGTACTGTAATCAATATCGCCAACAAAGATGGTGAAGAACGGACACTTTCTGGTTTGAAGGCAGGGATACAAAACAATGAAGCGGTTAACAAAGGTCAGCTTGATGAGAGTTTGAAGGATCTTTCCAACAATCTTCAGTCTGAAGATTCGGCTGTTGTTCATTACGACAAAACAGATGATGAAATTGATTATGCGAGTGTAACTTTTGGTGGTAGAGCTAAAAAATCCACGGCTCTTCACAACGTTGCTAATGGTATTATTTCTGAAAAATCGCGTGATGCGGTTACTGGTGGTCAGATTTATAACATTGGTGGTGATATAGCAAAATTCTTAGGGGGTGGTGTATCCTTTAACAATGGAGCCTTTACAGGTCCAACCTATAAATTATCTGATGTTTCTAAAGAAGGTAATGTTACGGATAAGTCCTTTACTGATGTTGGTAAAGCCTTTGAAGGTCTTGATACAAATATAAAGAATGTAAACCAGCGTATTAAGGAAGTCTCAGAAGGCATTAGCAATGATTCTTTATTATGGGATAAGAATAAGGAAGCTTATGTTGCTCTTCATGGGGAGGGAGAAACAAGGGAAAACAGTAAGATTACCTATCTCAAGGATGGTGATATTACAGCAAACTCAAGTGATGCAGTAAATGGTTCTCAACTTTATTCTTTAAACGAGCAATTAGCGACTTATTTTGGTGGTGGCGCTGGTTATGATAAGCAAGGAAATTGGCAAGCTCCAAATTTTAAAATCAAGCAGTTTGGTGAAGATGGAGTCTCTGAAGAAAAGAGCTATAGCAATATTTCTGATGCATTGAGTGAGGTTGGAAATTCTTTCACGAATATCCAGAATAAAATGACCCATGAGATTAGCAAAATAGAAAGTGAGAATCTTGTTAAGCAGGATGAAAAGACAAAACTTATCACGATTGGTGGAGAGAAAGATGGTCGTGAAATCAGTATTGCAAACAGTGCGAGCGGTGTGCGTAGCCTTTCTGGTGTAAAAGCAGGGCTTCTTACAGCAGAATCCACGGAAGCGGTCAATGGTTTCCAACTTTATTCGGTAATCAATGCGCTTTCTAGATATTTTAGTGGAGATGCGGGATACAAGGATGGACAATGGCTTGCGCCAAACTTTAAGGTTGCACAATTTACTGCTGATGGTGTGGTCAGTAAAAAGGAGGACTATACCAATGTTGCATCTGCATTTGAAGGTGTTAACGAAAGCATGACAAATATCAACAATCGTATTCATGATTTTGAACAGAGTGTTTTCTCGGGTGGTTTAAATTGGAGTGAGACAGAAAAAGCTTTTGATGCGCACCATAAAGGTCAAGACAGTAAGATTAAGCATGTAGCGGATGGTGAAATATCAGAAGGCTCAAAAGAGGCTGTTAATGGTAGTCAACTTTGGCAAACGAATAAGAAAGTTGAAGAGGTTGAAAACCATGTCAATATGATTGATAAGCAAGTAAAAGATATTGCTAGTGTGGCGGATATTGCTGTTAAGTATGATAAAGGGAATGATGGCAAGAAAAAGAATAAAGTAACATTAGTTGGTGTAAGTGAGAGTGATCCAGTATTAATAGACAATGTAGCGGATGGCCGCATTGAAAGTGGCTCAAAAGAAGCTGTTACAGGTGGTCAATTGCATGATTATACGGATCAGCAGATGCGTATTGTACTTTCTGATGCGAAGAAATATACGGATGAGCGGTTTAATGATGTTGTCACTAATACGGTCAATAATATTGTTCATGATATAAAATCGTACACAGATATAAAGTTTGAAGCGTTAAGGTATGAAATTAAGGAAATTCGCAAAGAATCGCGACAGGCGGCGGCAATAGGTTTAGCGGTATCGAATTTGAGTTATGAAGAAACGCCAGGTTCTGTAAGTTTATCAATAGGTATGGGGATGTGGCGTAATCAATCAGCCTTTGCCGTTGGAGCAGGTTATGTTTCTGAAAATGGCAGAATTCGTTCTAATATATCCGCGACGAGTTCTGGTAATCATTGGGGCGTAGGAGCAGGTTTAAGAGTAAAACTGAATTGATAGAGATTATTAAAGTTTGTCGCTGCATTTTGCATTTATATTTTTCTTTTATGAAGAATTAAGAATATCTTATGTCTGCAAAAAGCTTTCTGTAGCAATAAATTTATTTATAAATTCTAAAAATTTTTACTTAAATTGTTGAAAAAATATCACACTGTTTTGTGAAAAATACCCAAATTGATAAAAATTGTTATTTTTTGTTGCTATTTTATTATAGAGTAGATATGACTCGTAAAGTATATTAGTAAGACTCATTTTGATAACAATATTAAAGGGGGAGGGTAAATGACACGTAAGAATAAAGAAACAATCAAAAGAGTACACCCACATCATTACGTGATATCTTGAAAAAAATAATCTATCTAGCAAGAATTATTCAAGGAAATATAAAATTCCCAATATCAAAACACCTTTTCACTTTACTTGTTATTAAGAAAAAAGTGCTTTTAAATAAAACTAAGACCTATAACTATGAAAATACACACTAAAACCTTTTACAAAGCATTTTATACCATTACCAACTAAAAGAGTAATATTAGAATTCCTTTCAGTTAGGAAAAAGCAACACATTAAAACCATTAGACTCTAAATGTGTCATATTTATATCAAAAAAACATAAACCAAAAGACATACATTTAGATTTCAATACAGAAGGCACAAACAAAACAAAATTAAAGACTCAAAACGTTCACATTCTAAGCAGTGTCCTTTATCCAAAACCTTAAGATAGTCTGATAATGCTAAAATGTGTCTTTTTTATGTTTTAGAGGTGCTTTTAAGTTTTTTCATTGGAGAGTTTGTTATGAAAAAATCACATGCACTGGGAGCAGCGAATGAATTAAAAGGTTCTCGTTTTCCTTTTATTAAAGTTTTATCATTGACTTCAATCGCTGCACTTTTGTCGAATATCACACTTGCTTTCTCAGCAAATTCTGATTTTAGAAACGCATTTCTTGAAGGTGTTAACAGTGCTGGTGTATCTTATCCACAAAGCCTTATCTCTGTTGCTGGTTTGAGTGCTTCTTCCGTCTCAAAAGACAATTATTTAACAGTGCTTAATAATGCAGGAGAAGAAAAGGTTAAAGCTTCTAGTGATTATGCAAATTTTTTAACCAGAACCCTTCTGAGCCCAAGTGATGAGAGCTCTATAAGTGTTATGAAAGAAGACGGCGATTTTGCATGGAATAATGTGCTAAATATAGTTAAAGGACAGCAGCTTACAAAAGTAGCTGCTAAGATTACTGAAAACAGTATAAATAATCGTTCTGAGAAAAAAGAGTTGAAACCATTTGTAAAGAAAGATTGGAAGCTTTCTATTGATGATAGTGAGGAAACTGGTGGAGGGCGGTTTAGCGTTCGTAGTTTAGAAAAAAATACCAAGGAGATGGGACCAATAGCTGTAGCAAATGTATTTCCAGTTGCTACGAGAGCAAACTACGATGGAGACCACTCTTATACTGTGGGTTATCAAGTGCAGAAAAAAGGCAGTAATGTTGTTGCTATAGGTCCGTGGGCTGCGGTGCAAGCTGATGGGGCTGTTGCTGTAGGTAAATTCTCTAGTGCTGAAAGAACAGCTGGTCTTGCAATAGGCAGTGGAGAATTTTCCAAAGGCGCTGTTCATTCTACTTTAGCGTCGGGGGAGCAATCGATAGCTTTGGGTTATATATCTCAAGCTCTAAGGGACTATGGGATTTCTATTGGTGGTCAAGCAATGGCGGGTGAGAAGGGTTCTATTGCAGTTGGTAGGCTGGCGGCTGCCATGCCGCAAAAGAGTGTTGCAATAGGTATGGGAGCCGCTGCAGGGGTGGAAGGAGCTGTTGCTTTAGGGGGCGATTCTATGGCTGCTGTTGCAGCTGGTGAGTTTGGTTATGCTCCTTCATTAAAGAGTGAGGTTGCAACAAATTCTACACCTCAGTGGCAAAGTACATCAGGCGCCGTCAGTGTTGGTAATCCTGGTGGGGGTATAACACGACAAATCACAGGTGTGGCTGCTGGTAGCAAAGGTACTGATGCAGTAAATGTAGGGCAGTTAAAAGATTTAAAAACATTCGTCAAAGAAAACGGCTGGAAACTGTCAGTTGGGGGTGAAAATGGCAAGACTGTTCTTATGGACAGCGATGTAGATTTTTCCACTGGAAGTAAGAACTTCCAAATTACCAAAGGTGATAAGGACAATAAGGTAAAATTTGATTTAGCTAAAGATGTTACGTTAACAAGCTTAAAAGCAGGTACAAATACCTTAGATGCAACAGGGTTAGTAATTTCTGGCGGCCCGAAAATGACAACAGGTGGTATTGATGCTGGCGGCAAAAAGATAACAGGAATAGCAAAGGGTACTGAAGAGACAGATGCGGTGAATTTTTCACAGCTAAAAGCAGTACAAGGAATATCGGCTCTAAAAGGTTTAAAAATCAATACTTCTGCTAAGGATTTTAAAGATCCTACGGCAATAGCTGAAAATTCAATTGCCCTTGGTGATCACGCAAATGCATCAGGAGTAGCCTCTCTTGCTCTAGGCTTTCAGACAGATGCAAAGGAAGATAACACTATTGCTATAGGTTCTGAAGCAGAGGCATTATCTCCTTATGCTATTATTATAGGTAGTAAAGGAAAGGTATCAGGTTGGCAGGGTATTGGTTTGGGTTATGGCGTAGAAGTAGCAGGTCTGCGTAGTATTGCTTTAGGTTACCAATCTAAAGCGTTGGTTGATAATGGTGTTGCTATCGGAAACAACTCTGTGTCCAATAGAGCTGCTAATGAGTTTGGTTATGCTCCTTCGGTAAGGGATGAGGTTGCAACAAATGCTACACCTCAGTGGCAAAGTACATCAGGCGCTGTGAGTGTTGGTAATCTTGATAAGAATATAACACGACAAATCACAGGTGTGGCTGCTGGTAGCAAAGGTACTGATGCAGTAAATGTAGGGCAGTTAAAAGATTTAAAAACATTCGTCAAAGAAAACGGCTGGAAACTGTCAGTTGGGGGTGAAAATGGCAAGACTGTTCTTATGGACAGCGATGTAGATTTTTCCACTGGAAGTACAAATCTTAACATTACAAAAGGCAATGAGGACAATAAGCTAAAATTTGATCTTGCTCAAGACGTTACGTTAACAAGCTTAAAAGCAGGTACAAATACCTTAGATGCAACAGGCTTAGTAATTACGGGTGGACCTAAGATAACCACCGGTGGTATTGATGCTGGCAGTAAGACAATAACAGGCATTAAAGAAGGTTCTCTCACAGCAGAATCGACCGAAGCAGTAACTGGTTCCCAGCTTTTGGCAACAAATAATGAAATTGCTGATGTAAGAGACAGTATTCTTGTTAAGCAAGTAGCAGAGATGACTTTAGCGCGTAGT
>NZ_JAQITF010000021.1 GCF_028618665.1 Bartonella sp. AU16XJBT | reverse complement strand
TTATTAATTTTGGTACTCAAGATAATGCACCTGATGAGGTGCGAATTAAAACAGCTGAGAACACTCTTGGTTTACAATTTACCTCTTCCTATAAGAATTTTTTAAAAAATTATGGAGGAGGAGAAATTGGAGGTGAAGAAATATTCAGTATTTATGAAATCTGCGCAGGTATTCCTGCTGGTGATATTGTTTACCGAAATTTGCTTGATAGAAGAGATGGCTTTACGGACCCCAAACAACTTGTTATCTGCACAACTGATTTTGGTGAAACCTTTTATTTTGATTATACGCAGTTTCGGGATGGAGGGTGCCCACTCTATCTTAAGTTTCCACTTGACGATTCCCAATATTACGCAAGTAATTTTTATGAATTTCTCTGTAAAAGAATTAAAGAGTATGCAGGGGAAAATTCATGAAAACCTATACCTTAGATGATGTTATACAACTAGTTGATAAATAGGATAATTGTTATTTATAGTCTGTTATGAAAACATCTAAAGAGAGAATAATAATTATAGAAATCAGCAAAATACCTTTTAATAGACTTTTGTCATTTTTGTCAGTTCTTTTTAGAGCCTATATTATTTTTTTAAATGAGAGAAAATTAAAATCATTATATTTCAATGTGTTAAGATTTTACAGATCTTTAAAAAACAACCTCTATTGATAATACAACCTCTAAATTCAATCAATAATATATGTTTTGAGGGGGGGGTTACGGTTTTTACACCTTCAAAATCTATAAGAAAAATGAATATACATAACTCTCTTTAAACAAAGCTTTTGAAAACAATAAAGCACTCATTTTAGATTACGGTATAATCTTTTAAAGGCAATGTAAAAAAATCTAATTCACTTTAAGAGTGGATTTCTTAAAAGTCTTAAAGCAATCCAAATGAGAGTATCTAAAAGTGCAAGTTTCTTCTTTTTAGAATAACGCATGATAAATTATCCTTTTAAAGATTGTATGTAAGCAATGTATAAAGGGGGTATAGACTGTTATAAGACCCTATACCCCTTGTAAGGTTAACATACCCATTATGTGAGCATGCTTTATAAGTTATTCAGTTTCTCTTATTTCTAATTTTGGTAAGTTTTTTACGATTTTCATTGTTTCTAAACTTACGGTAATAACCTTTTGAAACAACTCTAGAGGATAAGCAGGGTTGCCAACGGTTTCAACGGCATAGCGATTGGCATCATTGACAATACCACTCTTTTTATCAGTCTTTACACATTGACGCCCCATAACCCATTCAAGAGCAGGTCTACCATTGACGATATACTTATAAGCTTCAAGAGGGATATCTGTTATTGTGATATTGCTATTGTAAAAAACAGTGGATTTATCTTTTATCTTATTTTCACTAAAGAATTTCATTTCTGTAACATAGTAAAATTCTTCGGGAGTAGAGATCTCTGTAACTTTTGGATTACCTTTTTTAAAGGTCACTGGATAAGGTTCCACATCTTCATAATTTACGTGCAAATGCCCCAGTTCACGCCCTGCTGTCACAAACTTCCAAAAATCATCAGAACTCTTTACACAAGGGATACGAGGCAATTCTTTAGAGAGGTTATCAGCATAACGGGCGCGATAATCTTCCGAATGAAGTAAACCGTAAACGTAATAGAATAGATCATCTTTAGTGATTTTTTCATTAGGATAAGCCGTTTTAAAATGGTCTAGACCTACATCAGTAATGGCATCACGGCGTTGTAAACCAGCTGTTTTGTTTTCCTCTATAGAGTTTGTAAATAAATGAGTTTGTTTTTTATTCTCATTACCTACAGAAGATTTAACATTTTCATACAGGTATCGTGGAAAGCATTGACCATTCTCTATTACCTTAAAATCAGGCACAGTCTTACTCATAAATACAGAAAAGTCTTTCATTGACCCTATGCCGGTAACGTGTATTACTTTATTTTCAACTGTTTGTCCCATAGGAAATATATGCGGCATTTGAAAAACTGATTCATTAAAGGTGCGATTATAATAGAGCCACTGTCGTATAAAAGGGCGATAAAGGCTTTGAATAAGGCAATTATTCTCAAATTTGGAAAATTTGCTTCTTATCAATTCTTGTTTGAGAGTAGTACTCCAACTGATTTTTGTAGCATCAATGTTAATAAAATTGTTTACAATTTTATTACGTGTTTTACGGTCAGCATGAGGACAGGTATCTTTAAAACTTTTTACTTCACTATTATAAAAAGTAATCATAGCACTCATATTTTGTATTAAATCTTTATGGCTTGCATTATATGTTCAAGATATTGATTTATAATGATAATTTACTGCTTTGCATATTGAATGAGAGTCTCGAATAACGTAGGATTCTCTCATTTCAAACCTGCTTATCTTGAATCAATCAAAACCACTCATTTGCACATAACAAGTGGGATGAGTGTGTGGATAAAATTTGTATAAGAAAGGATTAAAAAATGGCTCTTATGAACCGTCTTAATGCAAGATCTGTCGCAACATTGGGGGCTGGCAAATATAATGATGGTGCCGGCTTGCTTCTTCATAAGCGTAAAGATGGAGGTGCTCAATGGATTTACCGTTATACTATTCACGGACGTCGTCGTGAAATGGGATTGGGTGCTTTAAGAGATGTTTCTTTAAAACAAGCCCGTGAATTGGCAACTGGGTGGCGTTCTGTTTTACGTGAGGGTCGTGACCCTATTAAAGAACGCAATAAACAAAAGCGTGAAGCAATAAGCAATCTCCATTATTTAAAAGATATTGCCGTGGATGCTTTTGAAACTCGTAAAGCTGAACTCAAGAATGATGGTAAAGATGGAGATTGGTTTTTACCATTACGCCTTCATATTCTCCCTAAATTAGGTTGTCTGCCGGTTTCTGAGATTACCCAAACAGAGATACGCAACACTATTGCCCCTATCTGGCATACAAAAGCTGTTACAGCGCGTAGAGCTCTCATTCGTCTCAATCTTTGTCTCAAACATGCGGCTGCTTTGGGTTTGGATGTTGATTTACAAGCAGTAACAAAAGCACAAGCTCTCTTAGGAAAACAACGCCATAAAATCAAAAACTTACCTGCAATGGATTGGAAAGATGTTCCCGCTTTTTATAAAACGCTTTGCCAAACAACAAACCCCACACAACTGGCTTTGCGTTTGCTTATCCTTACAGGGGTTCGTACCAATCCCTTGCGTCATATTCGTGAAGATCAGATTGATGGAGATATATGGATCATACCTGCTGAAAATATGAAAGGAAAGCGCGATGCTACAACAGAATTTCGCGTTCCCTTATCATCAGAGGCAATGAAAGTGATAGAACAAGCCCGTTGTATCTCTAAAAGTAATTTCATCTTTTCTTTTTCTAGTCGGGCTCCTATTTCACCTATGGTTATGTCAAAGTATATGAGAGACAATAACCTTGAAGCCTGCCCCCATGGTTTTCGTTCTAGTTTACGCAATTGGCTTGCTGAAACAACCGATGCCCCTTATGAGGTCGCTGAAACTATTCTAAGTCATACAGTTGGGGGGAAAGTAGAGCGTGCCTATCGTCGGACTGACTATCTAGAACAGCGCCGTGTCTATATGGATAAATGGGCGGCTTATGTCACCGGTCAATCTTAAGATATGGGGTGCATAACCCCATTATCTGTTGATAACTTTAGCTCTCTTCTCTCTCATTCTCTCTCAATAAGACTCATAATTTATCACATGAGAATTTATATGATAAAATATTGTTTTTTATAAATAAAATACCTTCAAAAATGAACCAAAATGTGTTTAATAAATAGGCATGATTTGTTTCTATTTTTTGAGAATGAAAGGATTTTAGAATGACAGAAAATGATATTCTTTTAACAGACCATGAAAGTGCAAAATTGCTTCATATGAGTGTCTCAACTTTCCGCCGTCATGTCACCAATGGCTCTCTCCCAAAACCCTTAAAATTTGGTTTTTTATCCCGTTGGTTACAGTCGGATCTCTTGAATGTAATCGAGCAAGCGAAACAGCAACGTTATAACGACGTGGCATAAAAAAAACCTTGTCACGTAAGGACGGACAAGGCTTTCTCAAACTCATCAATCTAGAGATAGCACAATCCGTCCTGTGACGCAACGTTATAGGATTTAAAATGATGTGTTCTTTTAAGAATGCGCGGGGTATTACACGTGCTGTGCCGGGAGTTTGGCATGGGCGTTATGGAACAGCCCGTTGCCCTGCTCATGATGATAGGCTGCCTAGCTTATCCCTTGCCAATGGACATGATGGACGTCTTTTACTCTATTGTTATGCTGGCTGCTCTTTTAGAGAGATCATACAAGCGCTTATTAGAATTGGATTGCTTGGAAAACAAGCTTATGATCATACGCTTTCTTTCTCAAAACAGTTTTGTGCTGATCTTAAACGAGCAAAACACAAAGCAGAAACCTATTTACGCATGCGGGGGATCACATGTGAATTGCCTGCTGATTTACGCTTTCATGACAAATGTCCACACCCTTTAGGAATGACATTGCCCGCGTTGGTAGCGCTTGTTAAGGAGGCTGGTTCCTTTGCCATTCATAGAACCTTTTTACAAACCAATGGCTGCAAAGCAGATCAGAAACCAGCCAAAGCCATGTTGGGGTCTGTTATGGGCGGTGCTGTGTATTTAAGTCAAGAAAATTCAAAACATCTGGTTATTTGTGAAGGCATTGAAACCGGTCTGTCTCTACTGTCTGGTTTATTATCAGAGCCCGTTAATTTATGGGCATCTCTTTCCACCAGTGGCATGATGCGTGTGAATTTACCCCCGATAAAAGGACGTCTGACAATCGCAATGGTTGGGGATGATGCGGGTCGTAAAGCAGGTTTTACCCTAGCAAAGCGTGCTTATAGCCAAGACTTTGAGGTCTTTATCATGCAAGCCCCCTACGGTCTAGATTTCAATGATGTTTTGATACTGAAAGGTATAAATAAATGAGAGAGAATAACAACAATATTGTCGATACCAACAATCAAAATGTTTCATTCAATGATAACGATAATGCTTTTTTAAATGATAAGACTTGTTTAGAAGCCATTCCTTATAAACAAGCATTGCAACAAAATGGTTGGGGCGAAATAAAGCCTATCACGGCGGCTCTCTTACCCGTCGAGCCTTTTAGCTTATTACAGTTGCCAACGCCATTAATGAACTATGTTTATGACGTTGCGGATAGCCAACAAGCCCCTATGGATTTTATTGCTATCTCTGCTCTCTGTGCCTTGGCTGCTGTCATTGGCAATGGCGTGCGGGTTGCACCAAAACAACATGCCAATTGGAAAATTGTTCCTAATCTCTGGGGTATCATTGTGGGGGAACCTTCGACCATGAAAACAGGTAGCATGGACGCTGCTTTAGAACCTCTTTATGCCTTTCAAGAGGAATGGCATCAAGAGTGGGTAAAGAAGAAAAAACAGCAAGAAACAAAAGAGATTCTTAGTGAATTAGATAAACGAGAAAAGAAAAAACAAGCCTATAAAGCACTCAAAGATCAAGATGAAGAACAAGCCCTTGCTCTTCTTTCACAAACTCTTGAACACAAAGAAAGTGAGGAAGATGATAGTTCTATAAAACGACGTCTTATCGTCAATGATGTGACTGTCGAAAAGCTTGGGGAACTCTTAAAAGAAAACCCCCGTGGTCTCTTGTTGGTGCGTGATGAACTGGCTGGTTTTTTAGCCAATTTGGAAAGAAAGGAATATCAATCAGACCGTTCTTTCTATCTAACAGCTTTTAATGGCAATAAGTCATACACCTATGACCGTATAGGGCGGGGAACCATTTTTATTCCCAATGCAACTGTCTCTATTATAGGGGGTATTCAACCTGCACGTATTATTCCCATTATTCAAGACATGCACCGTGGAATAAACGATGATGGTCTTATGCAACGGTTTCAAATGCTGATCTTTCCCGATGAACGACAAGAGCAGTTATGGGTTGATAGACCTCCTAATCAAAAGGCATGGGAAAGTTATCAAGGGGTTTTTCGTTCTCTTTATGATAAACCGTTTGGATCACCAAAATATCCGATAACCATACGCTTTTCTGCCGAAGCCCAAGAGATCTTTCGTAAATGGTGGGAAGATTTTCAGAAAAGAATAAAGAATGGTCATTTCTCATCAAGTTTAAAAGCACATCTTTTGAAAATGAATCAAACCATACCAACCCTTGCATTGATTTTTGAACTGGCTGATGGTGGGCGTTTTGAAATCAATAGAGATGCCCTTGAAATAGCCTTGCGATGGGAAAAATATTTGTTAAGTCATGTCAAAAGGCTTTATGCGGCGGCGGATAGCTTAGCAACAGAGGGGGCAAAATTAATTGTCGAACGTTGTGATTGTTTACCCGATGTTTTTACAACAAGGGATATTTATAAACGTGATTGGAAATGTTTCAAAGATAATGGAGCCGTTAAGCAAGCTTTAGAGCTTTTATGCCGTTGTAACTATATACGTGAAATCTCTGGAGACAAGAGCTCACAAGGCGGTCGACCTACCATACGCTATGAATGGAATCCCTTAGTGACAAGCCATAAAACATCACACTGAGGCAATTTGGAAATCTTATAGAACATTAACAATATAACAGTGAACTCTTCAAAGCACTCCCCATTATGAGTTTTGGGGGTGCTTTTTATAGGTATTATTTTATTTTTTTAATTAGAAATAAAAGTTATTATATTTCAATATGTTAACGTTTTAAAGAAACAGCCTATATTAAATACAATCTATAAATACAATCTATAATATATATAAAAAGGGGTTTTGTAGGGGTTTTGGGGGGGGGGTAAGAACCTACAAAACCTCTCTATAAAACTTATCAAAATACTTACTTTGATATCTTAAAAGCACATAGTTCATTTGTCTTTTTTATCATAAAACGAATAGCAAATTTCACTATTTTGCTGATCTTATTCCGTGTCATGGGCTGTTGATAAACAACCTTTAAAAACCCCTTTTGAAAAAATATCCGCTTTTTTTATCAGTTTTTTCCCATTTTTATCGATATTTGCTTTAAGTGCATTTGATTGAATTCGTTTTGATTCTTTTGATGGTTATTGATCATCTCTTAAGGCAAGGGATTTTTATTACAATATGCTGCAATCTGTTAACTCTGATAATGAACAAGTCACTTTACGCTCTCTGTTGGAATATTATCGCGAACAATCAAAATCACCCCGTGAATTAGGAACCATGTTTGAAAACCTTGTAAAGGTTTATTTAGCTGAAGACCCGTTGCAAAAGCAAGAATACGAAAAGGTTCAAACCTATTATGAATGGGCGAAAGAGCATGATGAAGATGGAACGGATATTGGGATTGATCTGGTGGCTACAATCCGTGATGAAGGTGGTTATGCGGCTATTCAATGTAAATGCTATGACGCTTCTCACATAATTAAAAAAGAAGATATTGATAGCTTTATCGCTGCCTCGGGCAAAAAAATCTTCACCCGTCGCATACTGGTTGATAGCACCGAAACAGATTGGAGTGACAATGTTGAACTGACTTGTGAAGGACAAGAGGTTCGTATTCAACGTATTAACCTTTTTGATTTGGAAAGCAGTCAAATCGATTGGGGCGCTTATAAAGAACAAGGACAAGCCGTCCTTAAAGAGAAACCAAAGAAAAAGCTTTTAGATCATCAGAAAGAAGCCCTTGAGAAAGTCTGTGAGGGTTTAAAAGAAGCAGACCGTGGCAAGCTGATTATGGCATGTGGTACGGGTAAAACCTTCACCAGTCTTAAGATAGCAGAAACCATAGCAGGAACTGGCAAGCGTGTATTGTTTCTAGTGCCCTCTCTTGCTCTTATCTCTCAAACAATCCGTGAATGGACAGAAGATACAGAAGTGCCTTTGCGTTCCTTTGCTGTGTGTTCGGATACACAAGTGGGAAAGCGTCGTAAGAATAATAAAAATGATGATGAAGCTGGTCTCGATGCATCAGACCTTGTTTTACCGGCTACGACCGATGCCAAAGAGCTTGCGCGTAAAGCCAATAAAACTTCTCTTGATGTAATGACTGTGGTCTTTTCTACTTACCATTCAATCCAAGTGATTTCGGATGCGCAAAAAAAGTATGATTTACCCGAATTTGATCTGATCATCTGTGATGAAGCACACCGTACCACTGGAGCTGTGTTAGGAACAGACAAGCGTGAATCTGAATTTATCAAGGTTCATGATAACAGCATCATTCGGAGCAAAAAACGTCTGTACATGACGGCAACCCCTAAGATCTTTACCGACAAGCTGAAAAAGAAGGCTGACGCATCTGATGCTGTTCTGGCGTCCATGGATGATGAAGAGCTCTATGGAAAAAATCTTTACACTTATACTTTTTCAAAAGCTCTAAAAGATAAACTTTTAACACCCTATAAAGTTATCGTCTTGGCTGTTGATGAAGCAATTATTAACGCAACGATTCAGAAACGCCTTAAAGATAAAAATTCCGAACTTATCCTTGATGATACAACCAAAATCATTGGCTGCTACAAAGCACTTTCCCAAATAGAAAAGAAAGAAGAAGATGGCATAAAACCTATGCGTCGTTCTCTGGCTTTTTGTAAAAATATCAAGACGTCTCAACTAGTTAGCGAACTATTCAATGATGCCATTGATGAATATCATAAATTTGTTCCCGAAAGTAAGACTTCTCTTATCTTTGATGTTAAGCACATTGATGGATCTTTTAATGGCAAAAATCGTAATAAATTACTTGATTGGCTTAAAGAAGATACAGATGAGAATAACTGCCGTGTGTTAACCAATGTCCGCTGTCTCTCTGAAGGAGTCGATGTCCCTGCTCTTGATGCGGTTATGTTTTTACACCCGCGTAAAAGTCATGTGGATGTGATACAGGCGGTGGGGCGCGTGATGCGTCGCGCAGAAGGTAAAACAACAGGCTATATTATTTTACCCGTTGGTATTCCCTTTAATATTCCACCACAACAGGCTTTAGAAAACAATACGAAGTATGATGTCATCTGGCAAGTTCTCAATGCTTTGCGTGCTCATGATGACAACTTTAAAAACAAAATAAAAGCCTTAGAGCTAGACCAAAATGTTCGTCATGTGTTTGAGATTGTAGGGGTCACTTTTGACCCTGCTTTACAAGCAATGACCGCTGTTGTTGACGAACTCTCTTTCCACGCAAAATCGGAAAGTGTTGGGCTTCATATTGGTTCAGTAGCAAGTGAAAGCTCTTATAAATATGGAGGACAAAAAGAATTCGAGTTTTATGTTGATGAATTATCGCGTGCTATTAAGCCCATCATTGTCAAAAAATGTGGAGAGCCTAATCAGTGGGGAAATTGGGCTGGCAATGTAGCTGCAATTGCACAAAATCATATTATTCGTCTTAAAAGCATACTCGCTGATAAAAAGAGTGAAGCTTATCGCGCCTTTCATGCCTTTCATAAAGAATTAAAGAACGGTTTAAATGACAGTATCGAACAAGAGGATGCACTCGAGATGTTGGCGCAACACCTTGTGACACGACCTATTTTTGAATCCTTGTTTGATGGAAATGAGTTTGTGAGTAAAAACGCCATCTCGCAAGCTATGGAAAAGATCTTAAGAGAACTTGATAAGATGAATATCAAAGACGAATCCAAAAATCTTGAAAAGTTTTATCAAAGTGTAAAGGATGATACAGAGGGTATTATTGAAACGCGAGCAAAACAGAATCTTATTATCAAACTTTACGAAGATTTTTTTACCAAAGCCTTCAAAAAGACAACAGATAAACTTGGGATTGTTTATACGCCTATTGAAATAGTTGATTTTATCTTACATTCCGTCAATGATGTTTTAGAGCAAGAGTTTGGACAAAGCTTAAGTTCTCGAGGCGTCTCTATTCTTGACCCTTTTACTGGAACTGGAACCTTTATTACACGACTTTTACAATCTGGACTGATCAAACCAGAGGATATGGAATATAAATTCCGTCATGATATCCATGCCAATGAAATTGTCTTACTTGCCTATTACATAGCAGCGATTAACATTGAATCGACTTATCATAGTCTTATGAAAGGTGAATATATACCCTTTGAAAGGATTTGTTTAACCGATACGTTTCTGATGCTTGAAGAAAAAGATTTCTTCACACACTATATGTTTGAGAATTCGGAACGGTGCAAAAAACAGCAGGAAACAAATATCCAAGTTATCGTTGGCAACCCTCCTTATTCCGTAGGGCAAAAAAATGCCAATGATAATGCAAAGAATACCCCTTACCCGATATTAAATGACCGTATTCGTAAAACTTATGCTGCTCAATCTAAAGCAAGTCTTAGGCAAGCACTTTACGACAGTTATATTCGTGCTATTCGCTGGGCTAGTGACCGTATTGGTAATGCTGGAGTAATCGGCTTTGTTTCTGGTTCTAGTTATGTAGAAAAGCCAACAATGGATGGTTTACGAAAATCTTTAGCCAAAGAGTTTACGAGTATTTATGTGCTTAATTTACGGGGGGATATACGTAAAAATATGTTAAGTAATGGAGCTGCTCAAGAAGGTGAAAATGTTTTTGGCAATGGTAGTATGACCGGTATCGCTATAACGCTCTTTATCAAAAAGCCCAATGTGACTGAATCATGTAAAATTTACTATCACGACATTGGTAGTAATCTTACAACTAAAAGGAAACTTGAGATCCTTGACGAATTTTGCAGTATTGATGGTATTACCCATGAACAAGGCTGGCAACTCATTACACCAGACAAGCATGGTGATTGGCTTGGTCAACGTGATGATAGTTTCAAGGCATTTTTATCTATGGGGGATAGAAAAGAACGTAATAAAAAGCTTTTTAAAAATTTTTCTTGTGGTTTAAAAACTAATCGTGACGCTTGGGCATATAATTCAAGCTGTATATCTCTTGCAAAAAATATGAGTAATATGATTAGTTTCTATAATAGCGAAGTAGAGCGTTTTAATAATACTTATGCACATTCTGATCGCAAAACACGTATAAATGCTGTAGATAATTTTGTTAACACGAATACAAAAAAAATTAGCTGGAGCCTTAAGCTAAAACAACAGTTAACAAAAGGAAAAGTTTTTAAATTTGAAGAGACATGCCTTATTCAAAGCCTATATCGTCCTTTTACGCAGCAATGGCTTTATTATAATCGCATCTTTAATGAAGCAGTCTGTCAAATACCATATATGTTTCCCATGGAAGATGTTATTTTAAATAGGGTGATACAAATTTCTTCTGTAGGGGCAAGAAGTGGATTTTCTGTTTTGATGACAAAAAGTTTACCTGATTACTATGCAATAGATAATGGACAATGCTTTCCAAGATATTTTTACGAAGACACTCCAGTTTCAAAAAGTAAAAGTGAAAAACAATCCCATTTATTTATGCATTCTACAGAAGAAAGCACAACTGTTGGTTTACAACGCCGTGATGCTATTACTGATGAAGGTCTAGACCATTTTAAAGCTGCTTATCCGAGTGAAACCATAACAAAAGATGATCTATTCTATTATGTTTACGGTTTACTTCATTCGGAAGATTATCGCGCCCGTTATGCTGACAACCTCTCTAAAGAATTGCCTCGTATCCCTTGCGTAAAAACTGCTGATGACTTTTGGAAATTTGTAACAGCAGGGCGTGAACTGGGTCATTTGCACGTGAATTATGAAAGCATAGAACCTTATCCCGTGACCTTTAAAAAGGGCAACCCAAAACAGACAGAGATCTCTAATCCCGAAAAATTCTATTATGTAACTGAAATGAAATTCGCAAAAGCAGCTAAAGAGAAAGGAAAATCCGAAAAGGATAAATCAACTGTTTTTTACAATAGCAATATTACCATGACAGATATCCCTCTTGAAGCTTATGAGTATATCGTCAATGGAAAACCCGCTCTTGAATGGGTTATGGGGCGTCAATGTGTAAAGACAGATAAAAAGAGTGGTATTGTGAATGATGCCAATCGTTATGCTGTTGAAACCGTTGGCAACCCTGCCTACCCTTTAGAATTATTTCAAAGGATTATTACCGTAAGTTTAGAAACAATGAAAATTGTAAAAAACTTACCAAAATTAGAAATAAGAGAAACTGAATAACTTATAAAGCATGCTCACATAATAAGTATGATAAACGCATAAGGGGTATAGGGTCTTATACCTATAGGTTCTATCCCCCCTTTATACATTGCTTACATACAATCTTTAAAAGGAGTGTTTATATGCGTTATTCTAAAAAGAAATCATTTGCACTTTTAGATACTCTACTTTGGATTGCTTTAAGACTTTTAAGAAACCCACTCTTAAAGTGAATTAGATTTTTTACATTGCCTTTAAAAGATTATACCGTAATCTAAAATGAGTGCTTTATTGTTTTCAAAAGCTTTGTTTAAAGAGAGTTATGTATATTCATTTTTCTTATATTACTTATAGGTTTTGTAGGTTCTTAAAACCCCTTTAAATATATATTATAGATTGTATTTATGGATTGTATTTAATATAGGTTGTTTCTTTAAAACATTAACGCATTGAAATATAATGATTTTTATTTTTAATTAAAAAAATAAAATAATACGTACAAAAAGCACCCCCAAAACTCATAACTATAATGATCTTGATACATTTCATATGAGTTACAAGCTATCTTTTGAAAGGCTTTAAGGATCATACGCTTTTCATAAGACACGTGTTAATCACTCAATAAAAATATAATTTTATCTTTTAAAAAGAACTAATCAAAATAACAAAAGCCTATTAAAAGGGATTTTTCTAATCTCTATAATTATCAATCTCTCTTTAGATGTTTTCATAACAATCTATAAATCGCAATTATCCTATTTATCAACTAATTGTATAACATCATCTAAAGTGTAAGTTTTCATGAATCTTCCCCTGCGTACTCTTTAATTCTTTTGCAGAGAAACTCATAAAAATTACTTGCGTAATACTGGGGATCGTCAAGTGGAAACTTAAGATAGAGCGGGCACTCTCCATCCCGAAACTGAGTATAATCAAAGTAAAAGCTTTCACCAAAATCAGTTGTGCAGACAACAAGCTGTTTGGGATGCGTAAAACCATCTCTTCTATCGAGCAAATTTCGGTAAACAATATCACCAGCAGGAATACCAGCACAGATTTCATAAATACTGAATATTTCTTCACCTCCTATTTCTCCTCCTCCATAATTTTTTAAAAAACTCTTGTAGGAAGAGGTAAATTGTAAATCGAGAGTGTTCTCTGCTGTTTTAATCCGTACATCATCAGGTGCATTATCTTTAGTCCCAAAATTAATAACATGACTATGCATATCAATATATTGTGCAACATCATCTAAAGTATA
>NZ_JAQITF010000020.1 GCF_028618665.1 Bartonella sp. AU16XJBT | reverse complement strand
GTCTTGATACGAATATCAAGAATGTGAATGATCGTATTAAGGAAGTGTCTGAAAGTGTTGCACATGATTCCTTGTTATGGAGTGATGACGCTCATGCTTTTGTAGCGCGTCATGAAAAGAGCAAAGGCGAAAAAAGCAGAGCTGTAGCAACTCAAGAAAACAGCAAGATTACGTTTCTGCACGCTGGTGATATTACTGAAAGTTCAACAGATGCAGTCAATGGCTCACAGCTTTATTCCATGAATAAGACAGTTGCGACGTATTTCGGTGGAGGTGCTGGATATAACGACGCAGGTGAATGGACAGCCCCAAGCTTCAAGGTTACAACAGTCAAAGATGATGGCAATTCTGAGGATAAAAAGTATGATACTGTAGCTGAAGCTTTAGCGGGTGTTGGCACTTCCCTCACAAATGTAAAAAATGAGATTACCAATGAAATTGCCAATGTGAAAGGCGATAGCCTTGTCAAGAAAGATGCAAATACAAATTTTATTACTATTGGTAAGGAAGTAGAAGGCAGTGAAATCAATATCGCCAATAAGGACCAAGGGGATAGAACGCTTTCCGGTGTGAAAACAGCAACGAAGGACAATGAAGCAGTTAACAAAGGCCAGCTTGATAAAAGTTTAGAAAAGCTTTCTAATAGTCTTCAGTCTGATGAATCAGCCGTTGTTCATTATGATAAAAAAGCTGGAGAAACTGGCGGTATTAATTATGAGAGCATAACTTTAGGAAAAGGCAAGAATGCTGCCTCGGTTGCACTTCACAATGTTGCCAATGGTGAGATTGCTAAGGGTTCAGGTGATGCGATCACGGGTGATCAAATTAATACAATCTCTCAGAATATTGCAGAATTTTTAGGGGGTGATGCATCATTTGAGAATGGCACTTTTAAAAAACCGATTTATAATTTATCCAGTATTACTAAAGATGGAGTGAGTTCACCGACTGCCTTTACTAATGTTGGTTTAGCCTTTGAAGGACTTGATAAGAATATCAAGACTGTGAATGATCGTATTAAGGAAGTCTCAGAGGGCGTTGCGCATGATTCCTTATTGTGGAATGATGAAGCCAATGCCTTTGTAGCGCGTCATGAAAAGAAGCAAGAAGAAAAAGGTAGAGCTGTAGCAACTCAAGAAAACAGCAAGATTACGTTTCTGCACGCTGGTGATGTTTCTAAGGATTCGACAGACGCTATTACAGGTGGTCAGCTTTATTCAATGGGCGGTGAAATTTTAAAGTATTTTGGCAGTGGAGCTAAGTACGAGAATGGTCAATGGACAGAACCCAGTTTCAAAGTTGCACAATTTGGTGCTAATGGCACAAAAGGTGAAGAGAAGACTTATCATAATGTAGCGGAAGCCTTTGAAGGAGTTAATAGCACTTTCACGACTCTTAATGGTGAGATTGGGGATGTAAGAGATAGTATCCTTGTTAAGCAAGCAACAGAAATTACTTTATCGCGTAGTCTGCGTGATGGAGGAGCAGGTCTTATCACGATTGGTAAAGGAACTGGTGGTAGCGAAATCAGTATCTTGAACAAAGATAATGGAGGGCGAAAACTTTCCGGTCTCATGGGTGGGGATCTCGGTGAAAATTCAAATGAAGCTGTCAATGGTGGTCAGATTCATACCCTAGGGAGCAGTGTTGCATCTTATCTAGGTGGCGATGCTGCATTTACAGAGGGTGTTTTTAAAGCTCCGACTTATAACATCTCTAATGTTTCTGATGATGGTACGGTAACGACTAAATCACATAACGATGTTGGTTCAGCCTTTTCTGATCTTGATACGAGTGTCAAGAATGTGAATACTCATCTAACGAATGAGGTCAAAAAGTTTGATGAAAAACTAACGAATATTACGCAAGAAGTCCAAGGCGATGCTTTGTTGTGGAGCAAAACCGATAAAGCCTTTGTAGCACAGCATGGATCAGGAGATACGAAAGTTAATAGTAAGATTAAGTATCTTGCCAATGGTACCATTGCAGCAAATTCAACGGATGCGGTCAATGGTTCGCAACTTTTTGAGACAAATAAGGCTGTTGCAACCTATTTAGGCGGTGGTGCTGGTTATAAAGATGGCGCATGGACAACACCAAACTTCAAGGTTTCGACTGTTAATTCTGATGGGAGTGCTGCTGAAGAGAAGAGCTATGAGAATGTAGCGGATGCGCTTGCTAGTGTAGGAAGTTCTTTGACGAATGTTCATAAAGAGATAAAGAATGAGATTAACCAAGTAGTGGGTGATAGTCTTGTTAAGCAAGATGCTGATACACATGTTATAACGATTGGTGGTGAAAAGAGCGGTACTAAAGTTACGCTTGCGAATACTGATGGTGCAGCACGGACCTTGTCTGGTATAAAGGAAGCAGCAAAGAATGATGAAGCGGTTAACAAAGGCCAGCTTGATCAAGAAATAGAAGATGTACGTTCAGTAGCGGTTTTTTATGATGAAGAAGTAGAGCCAAAAGATGTCAATCCCCTTCTCAGATCAGCGCGTAAAGTTAATAAAAATAGTGTGACTTTTGGAGATCCTAGCACGGGCACTGTTGCATTGCACAATGTTGGGAAAGGTAAAGTTGCAGAAAGCTCAACCGATGCCATCAATGGCTCTCAGCTTTTTGAGACCAATAAGAATGTTGCTAGCTATTTAGGTGGAGGTGCACGGTATGAGAGTGGCAAATGGGCAGATCCTAATTTCAAGGTTAAGCAAATTGGTTCTGATGGCAATATTACTGAGGAGTCATATAAGAATGTAGCGGATGCTTTTGAAAGTGTAGGTTCTTCTTTCAAGAGTATTCATGATGAGATTAGCACTATGATAAGTGATAGCTTTGTTAAGCAGGATGATACAGGTCTTATTACTATTGGTAAAGAAGTAGCCGGTGGTGAAATCAATATAGCCAATAAAGATGGTGGAGAACGGACACTTTCTGGTGTAAAGACAGCGCAGAATGATAACGAAGCTGTTAACAAAGGTCAGCTTGATCAAAGTTTGAAGGATCTTTCCAATAGTCTTCAGTCTGATGCATCAGCGGTTGTTCATTACGATAAAACAGGTGATGAAACTGATTATACGAGTGTAACTTTGGGGAAAGGTAAAGAAGCAAAAGCTGTTGCACTTCACAATGTTGCCAATGGTGAGATTGCCAAGGATTCACGTGATGCGGTCAATGGTGGGCAAATTAATACAATTTCTGGAGATATTGCGAAGTTTTTGGGTGGTGGTACAACCTTTACAGATGGTGTTTTCACGGGTCCAACCTATAAATTATCTAAGGTTTCTAAAGATGGTAAGGAAGAAGAGGCTGAATTTGAAAATGTTGGTATAGCTTTTGAGGGGCTTGATACGAGTATCAAGAATGTGAATCAGCGGATCAAGGAAGTTTCTCAAGGCGTTGCACAGGATTCGTTGTCTTGGAGCAAGGATGAGGATGCTTTTAGCGCGCAGCATGGAACAGGGGATACGAAAGCAAATAGCAAGATCACATCACTTGCCAATGGTACCATTTCTGAAACTTCCACGGATGCAGTTAATGGTTCTCAGCTTTTTGAGATCAATAAGAGTGTTGCGACTTATTTAGGTGGTGGGGCTGAATATAAGGAAGGTCAATGGACGGCTCCTCAGTTCAAGGTTAAAGCCATTAAGGAAAATGGTGATAAAGAAGATAAAACGTATCAGAATGTAGCGAGTGCTTTTGAAGGTGTAGGTACATCTTTCGAAAATGTTAACACAGCGATTAGCAATGTAAAAAATGAGATTGCAAATGTGAAGGGCGACAGTCTAGTAAAGTGGGATGAAGAGCAACAAGTAGTCAAGATTGGAGCAGAAAAAGGTGGTAATACAATCACAATTTCTGATCAGGATAGTAAAGATAGAATCCTTTCAGGAGTTAAGGATGCAGAGCGTAGAAATGAAGCAGTTAACAAAGGTCAGCTTGATGATAATGTGACTAAACTTTCTGGGGAAATAGCAGATGTTCGTTCATTAGCAGTTTTCTATGATGAAGAAGCAGATTCAGATGAAGTTAATACTCTTTCCAGGTCATTACGTAAGGTTAATAAGAATAGTGTTACTTTTGGGGATCCAAACACCGGCACTGTTGCTTTGCATAATGTTGGCAATGGTTCCATTTCTTCAGAATCCCATGATGCGGTTAATGGTTCTCAGCTTTATTTACTGGGTACTGGGGTTGCTACGTCTTTAGGTGGTGAAGCTAGCTATGAGAATGGCGCATGGACAGCTCCTACATTCAAGGTTACAACTGTTAAAGATGATGGCAAAGAAGAAGAGAAAACTTATCAGAATGTAGCGAGTGCTTTTGAAGGTGTTGGTACATCTTTTACGAACATCAAAAAAGATATTACCAACCAGATTAATCATCTTCAGTCTGATGATTCAGTGGTTGTTCATTATGATAAGAAGGACAAGGGTGAAATAGATTATACGAATGTTACTTTAGGAAAAGGAAAGGGTTCTACCGCCGTTGGTCTTCATAATGTTGCCGATGGTAGTATTTCTAAGGATTCACATGATGCGGTTACGGGTGGACAGCTTGATAGCATCACAAATGATTTATCAAAAGCTTTAGGTGGTAATGTATCCTTTGATGGCAAAAGTTTTAAACAACCACAGTATGATTTATCGACAGTTTCTAAAGACGGTCAGGTAGATGGCAAAACCTATAATGATGTTGGAACAGCTTTTTCTGGTCTTGATGACAATATTAAGAATGTGAATGCTCGCATTAAGGAAGTCTCAGAAGGTGTTGCGAAGGATTCTTTGAATTGGAGTAGTACTGAGGGTGCTTTTGTAGCGCAGCATGGAACAGGAGATACGAAAGCAAATAGCAAGATCACATCACTTGCCAATGGTATCATTTCTGAAACTTCTACGGATGCAGTTAATGGTTCTCAGCTTTTTGATAGCAATAAGACTGTTGCGACTTATTTAGGTGGTGGCGCTAAGTATGCAGATGGCCAATGGACGGCTCCTAAGTTCACAGTTAAGACAGTTAAAGAAGATGGCAGTGCCGTTGAAGAGCAGAGCTATGATGATGTAGCAAAAGCCTTCGCGAGTGTTGGTACATCTTTCACGAATATTCATAAAGAGCTTAAGAATGAGATTAGCCAAGTTGTGGGAGACAGTCTTGTTAAGCAGGATAAAGAGAGCAAGGTCATTAAGATAGGAGCAGAAAAAGGTGGTAACAGCATTAATATTGCCAATAGTGGCGATGCCCCACGGACTTTGACAGGCGTTAAATCAGGAGTTGTTTCGGAAGAATCGAGTGATGCGGTTAATGGATCTCAGCTTTATTCAATGAGTAATACACTTTCTAGTTATTTTGGCGGAGGTGCTAAATATGAGGATGGCAAATGGGTAGCTCCAAGTTTCAAGGTTAAAACAGTTAAGAAAGAAGGCGGTGCAGTTGAGGAGGAAAGCTATGAAGATGTAGTTTCAGCGTTTGCAGGGATTGGTACATCTTTTGAAAATCTTCATCAAGAGCTTAAGAATGAGATAAACCAAGTTGTGGGAGATAGCCTTGTTAAGCAGGATGATAAGACGCATGTTATTAGTGTAGGAGGCGAAAAGAGCGGTACGAAAGTTACGTTAGCAAATGTTGATAATGCTGCGCGGACCCTTTTAGGAGTGAAGAGCGGAGAGCTTTCAGAGACATCGACAGAAGCGGTAAATGGTTCTCAGCTTTTTGCGACCAATCAAAATGTCAGTACCGTATCTAACAATCTGCAAACAGCAGCTACGAATATAGCTAAGTCCTTTGGTGGTGGCGCTAAGTATGAAGAAGGGCAATGGACAGCGCCAAGCTTTATGCTGAAAGCTTTCAGTGCGGATGGTAAAGAAGGTGAAAACAAGACATATAATGATGTTGGTTTAGCCTTTGCAGGAATAGATACAAATTTCACAAATGTTAACAAGCATCTGACGAATGTTGTTGAAGATTTTAATAAAAAAATCGACGACATTACCAAAGAAGTTAAAGGGGATTCTTTGCTATGGAGTAATGCTGATGGTGCCTTTAGTGCGCAACATGGAGCAGAAACCAAAACGAATAGCAAAATTAAATTTCTTGCTGCTGGCGATGTTACGAAAGACTCGACAGAAGCTATTAATGGTTCCCAGGTTTATTCTTTAAGTGATAAATTTGCTAAGTATTTAGATGTTAGTGCTGGTTATGATGCAAAAGGCGAATGGAAAGATCCAAGCTTTAAGATTACAACGATTAAAAAGGATGGAGAAGAAGAAGAAAAGACTTATCCGAGTGTAGCAGATGCTTTTGAAGGTGTTGGTACATCTTTTACGAACATCAAAAAAGATATTACCAACCAGATTAATCATCTTCAGTCCGATGATTCAGCAGTTGTTCATTATGATAAAACAGATGGTGAAAATAGTGCTGTTGATTATGCGAGTATAACTTTAGGTGGTAAAGATAAAACCCTCACGGCTCTTCACAATGTTGCCGATGGTAGTATTTCTAAGGACTCACATGATGCGGTTACTGGTGGTCAGATTAACACCATCTCTCAAGATGTTGCAAAGTTTTTAGGAGGTGAAGCATCCTTTAAAGATGGTGGTCTTACACAGCCAACCTATAAATTATCTGATGTTACTAAAGAAGGTCAGGTTACGGATAAGTCCTTTACTGATGTTGGTACGGCGTTTAGCGGTCTTGATGCGAATATCAAGAATGTGAATGATCGTATTAAGGAAGTCTCAGAAGGCGTTGCGAAGGATTCTTTAAATTGGAGTAGTACTGAGGGTGCGTTTGTAGCGCAGCATGAAACAGGGGATACGAAAGCAAATAGTAAGATTAAATTTCTTGCTGCCGGCGATGTTACGAAAGACTCGACAGAAGCTATTAATGGTTCCCAGGTTTATTCTTTAAGTGATAAATTTGCTAAGTATTTAGATGTTAGTGCTGGTTATAATGCGAAAGGAGAATGGAAAGCACCAAGCTTCAAGGTTAATGCTGTTAAAGATGATGGCGTTACCATTGAAGAGAAGCAGTATGATACAGTAGCAGAAGCTTTGTCTGATGTTGGTAATTCATTCACGAATATTAAAAAAGATATTACGAATGTTGTCAGTGATAGTCTAGTAAAGTGGGATGAAGAGAAACAAGTAGTCAAGATTGGAGCAGAAAAAGGTGGTAATACAATCACAATTTCTGATCAGGATAGTAAAGATAGAATCCTTTCAGGAGTTAAGGATGCAGAGCATAGCAATGAAGCAGTTAACAAAGGTCAGCTTGATGATAATGTGACTAAACTTTCTGGGGAAATAGCAGATGTTCGTTCATTAGCAGTTTTCTATGATGAAGAAGCAGATTCAGATGAAGTTAATACTCTTTCCAGGTCATTACGTAAGGTTAATAAGAATAGTGTTACTTTTGGGGATCCAAACACCGGCACTGTTGCTTTGCATAATGTTGGGAAAGGTAAAGTTGCAGAAAACTCAGCCGATGCCATCAATGGTTCTCAGCTTTTTGAGACAAATAATAAGTTTTCTACTTACTTAGGTGGTGGCGCTGGTTATAAAGATGGCGTATGGAGTGAACCATCTTTTACAGTAAAAACTGTTAAAGATGATGGCAAAGAAGAAGAGAAAACTTATCAGAATGTAGCAGATGCTTTTGAAGGTGTTGGTACATCTTTTACGAACATCAAAAAAGATATTACCAACCAGATTAATCATCTTCAGTCTGATGATTCAGCGGTTGTTCATTATGATAAAACAGATGGTGAAAATAGTGCTGTTGATTATGGGAGTATAACTTTAGGTGGTAAAGATAAAACCCACACGGCTCTTCACAATGTTGCCGATGGTAGTATTTCTGAAAAATCGCATGATGCGGTTACTGGTGGTCAGATTTATAACATTGGTGGAGATATAGCAAAATTCTTAGGTGGCGGAGCCTCCTTTAACAATGGAGCCTTTACAGGACCAACCTATCAATTATCTCAGGTTGATACTAATGGTAAGGTAGAGACGACAGAATTTAAAGATGTTGGAAGTGCGTTTGCAGGAATTGATACAAATGTTAAGAATGTGAATAATAATTTGACGAATAAGTTTAACGAACTTACTCAAAATATCACGAATATTACTCAAGAGGTTCAAGGAGATGCTTTGTTATGGAACAAGGAAGAAGAGGCCTTTGTAGCCCAACATGGAGATAAGAAAAGCCACAGTAGGATTACGTCCCTTGCCAAAGGTCACCTTTCGGAAGGATCGAGCGATGCCGTCAATGGCTCTCAGCTTTTTGAGACCAATGATAAGGTTTCGACCTATTTAGGTGGTGGGGCTGAATATAAGGAAGGTCAATGGACTGCTCCACAGTTCAAGGTTTCGACAGTTAATTCTGATGGGAGTGCTGCTGAAGAGAAGAGCTATGAGAATGTAGCGGATGCGCTTGCTAGTGTAGGAAGTTCTTTGACGAATGTTCATAAAGAGATAAAGAATGAGATTAACCAAGTAGTGAGTGATAGTCTTGTTAAGCAGAATGAAGAGACGCATGTTATTAGTATAGGTGGAGAAAAGAGTGGTACTGAAGTTACGCTTGCGAATACTGATGGAGTATCCCGTAGCTTGTCTGGTGTGAGGGCAGGAACACTTTCTGCAACATCGACAGAAGCGGTGAATGGCTCGCAACTTTATTCCTTGAATGAGACGCTTGCGACTTATTTTGGTGGTGGTGCTCAATATAAGGATGGTCAATGGGTAGCTCCCAGTTTCAAAGTTAAGGCCGTTAAGAAAGAAGGAGGTTCTATTGAGGAGGAAAAGTATGATGATGTAGCGGCAGCCTTTGCGGGAGTAGGTACGTCTTTTGAGAACCTTCATCAAGAGCTTAAGAATGAGATTAAGCAAGTTGTAGGAGACAGCCTTGTTAAGCAGGATGATAAGACGCATGTTATTAGTGTAGGAGGAGAAAAGAGCGGTACGAAAGTTACGTTAGCAAATGTTGATAATGCTGCGCGGACCCTTTTAGGAGTGAAGGGCGGAGAGCTTTCAGAGACATCGACAGAAGCGGTAAATGGTTCTCAGCTTTTTGCGACCAATCAAAATGTCAGTACCGTATCTAACAATCTGCAAACAGCAGCTACGAATATAGCTAAGTCCTTTGGTGGTGGAGCGAGTTATGAAAATGGCACATGGACAGCCCCAAGTTTTAAGGTTAAAACCATCAAGGATGATGGGGGTTCTGGAGAAGAGGATTATGCGAGTGTAGCGGAAGCGTTTGCTGGAGTTGGAAATTCTTTCACGAATATTAAAAATGAGCTTAAGAATGAGATAAGCCAAGTAGTGAGTGATAGTCTTGTTAAGTTTGATGACAAGAGCAGGGTTATCAAGATAGGATCAGAGAAAGACGGAACAGAAATCACGTTTTCCAATAGTGAAGGTATGGCCCGTAGCTTGTCTGGTGTGAAGGCAGGAACACTTTCTGCAACATCGACAGAAGCGGTGAATGGCTCGCAACTTTATTCCTTGAATGAGACGCTTGCGACTTATTTTGGTGGCGGTGCTAGTTATAAAGATGGTCAATGGGTAGCTCCCAGTTTCAAAGTTAAGACCGTTAAGAAAGAAGGAGGTTCTGTTGAGGAGGAAAAGTATGATGATGTAGCGGCAGCCTTTGCGGGAGTAGGTACGTCTTTTGAGAACCTTCATCAAGAGCTTAAGAATGAGATAAACCAAGTTGTGGGAGATAGCCTTGTTAAGCAGGATGATAAGACGCATGTTATTAGTGTAGGAGGAGAAAAGAGCGGTACTGAAGTTACGTTAGCAAATGTTGATGGAGCAGCACGGACTCTGTCCGGGGTAAAAGCCGGTTTGCTCTCAGACGGCTCAATGGAAGCGATTAATGGTTCTCAGCTTTATTCGATGAGCAATACGTTAGCGGGATATTTTGGAGGAGGCGCTGGTTATAAGGATGGCGGCTGGATATCACCAGAGTTTAAGGTAGCGCGTTTCAAGAGTGACGGTAGTTCTGATGATGACAAAAGCTATCATGATGTAGCGAGTGCGTTTGAAGGTATTAATGGAAGCATGTCTACGATCAATGATCGTATAAAAGAAGTTGAAAAAGATGTCTCTTCGAATGGTCTGAATTGGAATAAAGAGATTGGAGCTTATGATGGGAAACATAATGGTGCGTCGAGTAAGATTAGCAATGTATCTGATGGCCTTATAGAAGAAGGTTCACAAGATGTTGTGAATGGAGGACAGCTTTGGCAGACGAATGATAGGGTTAGCAAGGTTGAAAGTAAGGTAGATAGTATTGACCAGCAAGTAAAAGATATTGCGACTTCAACGGATGGAGCAGTTAAGTATGATAAAGATAAAGAAGGTCATAAGACGAATAAGATCACGTTAGTTGGAGGCAATGAGAGTGATCCAGTATTGATAGACAATGTAGCCGATGGAAAGATTGAAAAAGGTTCGAAAGAGGCCGTCAATGGAGGTCAGTTGCATGATTATACGGATCAGCAGATGAAGATAGTCCTTGAAGATGCAAAGAAGTATACGGATGAGCACATCAATGATATAGCCAACAATAGTGTTAGTGAGTCCAAAGCTTATACAGATATGAAGTTTGAGACGTTAAATTATGCCATTGAGGATGTCCGCAAGGAGGCAAGACAAGCTGCTGCTATTGGCTTGGCAGTATCGAATTTAAGCTATGACGATACACCAGGAAAATTAAGTTTTTCATTTGGTAGTGGTTTATGGCGCAGTCAATCCGCATTTGCTATTGGGGCTGGTTATATGTCTGAAAATGGAAGATTTCGCTCTAACATATCTGCAACAAGTGCTGGGGGGCATTGGGGGGTAGGTGCTGGATTTAGGATAACACTGAATTAACAATAGAGAATCCAAAATAAATTTTCCTTCTCTTATTAAATGCGTCATATGTGGTATTTTAAGAGAAGGAAAGTTATTTTCGTCATAAATGAATAGCAATAGAAGATAAGGGTGTATTTCGAGTAAAAATGTATTTTTTATTGTGAAATTTTATATGAAAAAATCGTTTATCATCTCCAAAAGGAATTATTTGAATAATCGATATTTCTTTTTAAGAGAGTTTTTTCCTTATAAGAGAAATATATATTACAATAATATTATTAATGAATGCGCATTATTTTCTTATGACAAGATAGGGGGGATTATTTTGCAATAATTCTACTTCTGATAAGATTGTTATTGGATTGTATAATGACATAAAAGGTGATCAATTACATAACAGTGCGCAGCAGATTAAGATAGTTTTTGGTGATGCGAAAAAATATACAAATAAATGTTTTGCTGAATCCATAGGATAATGCGATGAGTAATGGTGTTAATGATGTAAAATTTTACACGGATACAAAATTTGAAGCATTAAGATATGATATTAGGACAGCTCAGAAAGAAGCAGGATAAGCAGCGGCTGTTGGTTTAGCGTATCTAACTTACGGTACTTCGACGAACCAGGGTCTTTGAGTGTCTCATTTGGTAGCGGCGCATGGCGTGGACAATCCGTATTTGCTATTGGAGCTGGCTATACATCTGAAAACGGAAAAATTCGCTCTAATCTCTCTGCCACGAGCGCTGGTGGTCATTGGGGAATAGGTGGTGCAATCACTCTGAAAATAAAATAATACGAACAACGAAAACTGAACAAAATAATCACCCTCATTTATTGAAATGAGGGTGATTTTTTTTACAGACGCACAGTATTTAACTAGAGATAATATTTGATGACGCTATAAACTTTGAGATTTTATAGAAAATCTTTATATGCGTTTATTGCAAAAATATCACAATAGAATCCATATTGCTAAAAAGTCATATTTTTATGTTGCTATTTTCTTGAACAGTCTATAATAGTACAGAAATGTATATTAGTAAGACTCATTTTGATAAAATAACTTTCAAAGGGGGGATAAGCAGTGCGTAAAGATAAAAAGAATATCACAAAATCGCGCATATATCATTACATGATATTTTGAAAAGAGAAAACCTAACTAATAAGCCAATCATCCAAGGGAAACCATATCTCGAACATATAAAAATATTTTTTTTACTTTACTTGTTATTAAAAAAAATGCTTTTTAATAAAACTAAAGTCTATAATTAGGAAAATACATAACAAAACCTTTGTAAAACGATTTTATAGTAACAACTACCAAGTAAAAAGTAATATCAAATATGAAAAACCTTTTTAGTTAGTAAAAAACAGCACATTAAAACCCTTAGAATCTAAATGTGTCATATTTATGTCCGAAAAGCACAACCAAAAAAATATTTAGATCTCATTATAGAAAGCACAAACAAAACAAGATTAAAGACTCAAAATGTTCATGCTCTAAGCAATGATTCTCTAACTTCAAATTCAAGAGAAATCAATAATGCTGAAATGTGTCTTTTTTATGTTTTGGAGGTGTTTTTAGGTTTTTTCATTGGAGAGTTTGTTATGAAAAAATTATATGCCCCACAAGCAACGAGTGAATTAAAGCGTTCTCGTTTTTCTTTTGTTAAAATTCTTTCGTTGGCTACAGCGGCTACATTTTTATCGAGTGTTGCTTCTGTTTTTTCAGCAAATTCTGATTTTAGAAACGTATTTCTCGAAGGTGTTAACAGTGCTGGTATCTCTTATCCACAAAGCATTGTCTCTGTTGCTGGTTTGAATGCTTCTTCTGTTTCAAAAGAGGATTATTTAACAGTACTCAATAAAGCAGGAGCAGAAAAGGTTAAAACTTCTAGTGACTATGCAAATTTTTTAACTAGAACTCTGTCTGGTAAGAATGATGAGAGCTCTATAATAAATGTTTTGGTAGAAGACAGCGATTCTGCGCAAAGATATGTGCAAGATATATTAAAAGTTGGGAATGCTGCACTGTTAAAAGCGCCAAAAACATTTGTAAAAGGAGATTTTAATAGGGAAGAGGAATCTTCTGATGTTTTTGCACCAGCGTTTGACTACACCATAACAAAACGATTGATTCCTATTAATGAAATGCTGCGAGAGACAAGAGCTAATCAAGGTGTTATGCTGGGAGAGAACGCAAAAGCAACTGAATATTCGAGTATTGCAATAGGCAGAGAAGACCCCGAATGTAAAAATATAGAAGGTAAGCTTGGTTGCACCGCAGCGCGAGCCTTAGCTGAGAGAGCTATAGCTATAGGTTTAGCATCTGTCGCTCAGAATTTTCAAGGAATTGCTATTGGTGCTGTTGCAAACGCAAGCGCTGATAATGCTGTTGTCCTAGGTGCTTTTGCATCTGGACAGGGGAAAGGCAGTACTGCTTTAGGGCATTCCTCAAAAGCATTAGCAGAGGATAGTATTGCTTTAGGCCATATTGCAACCGCATCAGGAAAACAAGGTATTGCTATAGGTCTTTTGACAAAAGTATCAGGAGATCAAGGTATTGCAATTGGTAATGGCGCAAATGCATCAAAAGAGAAAGGTGTTGCTCTAGGTGCCAGCGCTTCTGCGAATGGGGATAGAAGTATTGCCCTTGGTGATTACGCAAAAGTATCAGGGGACATGAGTGTTGCTTTGGGTGCTGACGCAACGGCGTCAAAAAAAGATAGCATTGCTATAGGCCACAGGGCGCAAGCTTTGGGTGTAAATAGTATCGCAATAGGTAACTATAATGCGGGTGAAAGTATTACAAAAGCAGAGGGTGGTTTTGCAACAGTTGTGGGAGATTTTGCGACTGCTGGAAAAGATTATGCTACTGCTTTTGGTGCGGGTTCAGATGCATTAGGAACATATTCTGTTTCTATGGGATATAAAGCAAAAGCAGGAGCGGATAGCAGCGTTGCTATGGGTGTTTATGCAAGTGCATCAGGAGGGAGTGGTATTGCAATTGGTTCTTATGCAAATGTAACAGTTGAGGGTGGTGTTGCTATCGGGAACGACTCTGTGTCCGATAGGGCTGCTGGTGTTTTTGGGTATACATCTCTTCTGCAAGGGCCGGCTACAAACACCGAATCCCAATGGAAAAGTACGAGAGGCGCTGTGAGTGTTGGTAATCTTGATAAGAATATAACACGACAAATCACAGGTGTGGCAGCTGGTAGCAAACCTGTCGATGCAGTGAACCTTAGACAGTTGCAAGACTTAGAGGAAGTTGTAAGAAAACACGGCTGGAAACTGTCTGTTGGCGGTGAGAATGGCAAGACTGTTCTTATGGACAGCGATGTAGATTTTTCCACTGGAAGTGAAAATTTTAAAATTACCAAAGGTGATAAAGATAATAAGGTACAATTTGATCTGGCTAAAGACGTTACGTTAACAAGCTTAAAAGCAGGTACAAATACCTTAGATGCAACGGGTTTAGTGATTGAGAATGGTCCGAAAATAACAACGGGTGGTATTGATGCTGGTAGTAAGACAATAACAGGCATTAAAGAAGGTTCTCTCTCAGCAGAATCGACCGAAGCAGTAACTGGTTCCCAGCTTTTGGCAACAAATAATGAAATTGCTGATGTAAGAGACAGTATTCTTGTTAAGCAAGTAGCAGAGATGACTTTAGCGCGTAGTCTGCGTGA
>NZ_JAQITF010000002.1 GCF_028618665.1 Bartonella sp. AU16XJBT | reverse complement strand
TTGAAACGCGCCCGGTTAATGTGAGTGTGGTTTATGGGATCAAGACATGAGGAGTTGAAATGTCATTAAAACCGTTTGCAATATCAGAACTTAGCGACCCGTCTCAAGTACGGGTTGTTTTGTATTCAGGGGGAGGTTTTGTCCATGCGCCTCTTAATGGCGTTTTAGAGTTGATGAGAGGCATTTTGAAAACAGAGTTTGATGGCTCTCTGAAAGAGATGGAGAAGCGCTTAGACTCTTTAAGCGAAGATGTTGAAGATTTGAAAGAGTGTTCTTTGTATGAAGGACTTTAGAGGGAGTAAGGAGGACAGCAGATGAAGATACCTGATCATAGTCATGAGTATCTGATACCGGTAGCGACTGAAGAGGAAATCAGAGAAGGGCTTTCGCAAGATAGTGTTGTTGTTCCCAAGCTTTTAGGAACGGCCTCTTTATATTCGTATGAAACTTTTGCACCGCTAGAACAGGTTGTTAATGCAAGGCAAGAAGCGGAAAAAGCGATGGCGCGTGCCAATGGTGCGCAACAAGTTGCAGAAGAATCGAAGAAGGTATCGGAACAAGCGCTTAGCGAAGTGACGAAAACGGGTGAAGCGGTTACATCCGTGACGGCAACTGCGAATGTTGCAAAAGAGACAGCGGATAGCGCTAAAGGCTTAGCTGAAGAAGCCAAAAATGCCTCTGAAGCTGCAAAGCACATGGCGGAAGAGACCAAAGCAGCCGTAGATAGAGCCACAGGAGAAGTGAGTAATACAAAAGGTTTTTTAGCGACGACATTGGAAAGTTTTGCAGAGGTCAAGCAGGCGAGTGACAGCGCAGTGAATGTTTCGACAGAAGCCAAGAGGTTAGCCGATGAATCGAAATTGATTGCTGAACGTGCAGAACAAACAGCAAGAGAAGCTTCTCAAACAGCGACAGAGACGACCCAAGTAGCAGCGACGGCGGTAGCGACGTGTCACGAAGTTAAGACTGTAGCAACGCAAGCAAGTCTAAAGGCAGATGGAGCCAAACAGACAGCTGATGATGCCAAGGATATGGCGGAAGGGGCGAAAGGGTTATCGGAACGGGCGACGGATTCAGTTATAGAACTGACGAAAACAATATCCCAAGTAGAAAAGTCAGTAGAGACAGCCTTAACAAAGGTAAGAGAAGGCAAACAGACAGCAGATGCTGCGAAAGAGACAGCAGAACAAGCGAAGAGTGTTGCGGATGCAGCCAAGGGGCTTGCGGAAGAGGCAAAAGGTTTATCGCAAGGCGCTACAGCTTCAGTTACAGAATTGACAAAGACAGCACAGCAAGTTCAAACGAAATCTGATGAGGCGTTGAAGGATGCAAGGGAAGCGAAAGAGACAGCAGATAGAGCGTCGTTGAAATCAGAACAAGCTCAACAGGATGCGACAGAAGCGTCTCGATTAGCCAATGAAGCAAAAGGTTCTGCAGATCAATCAAAGCAAACTTTAGAAACAACGAACCAAGAACTTGATAATCTTAAGAATTCTTTAGGAACGGTTACAGCAACATCTAATTCTACGAAGAATACAGCGGCAGAAGCTCTTACCATTGCGTCACAGGCAAAAGATCTAGCAACACAAACCAATCAAACGCTAGGAGAAGTTAAGGGTTTAGCAGAAAGGGCATTGTCTACAGCCAAGGAAGCCAAGCAGACAGGTGATGATTTAAGCCAACAGATCTCAGAAGCGTTAACGAAGTCTGGAGAAGCGAAAACATTATCAGAAGAGGCAAAGGCTAAATCCGAAAGCGTAGAGGCAATAGCGAATGAATCGAAACAAACAGCCGAAGATGCGAAGACATCTGCGAGGAAAACAACAGTAGATCTTATTTCGATTAAGGCAAAGGCATTGATAGCAGAGACAGTTTCGCAAGAAGCTAAACAAGTTTCTGAAGCAGCCAAGAGCTTAGCAGAGGAAGCGAAAGCGGCAGTAGAGGCAGCAGCGCGTTCACGAGAGGCGGCAGGGCAGTTGAGTGCAGAAGCGTTGAAGGGTATAGCTACAGCAGCAAAGAGTAAAGCGGAAGCAGCAGAGAAGGTAGCAGAAGAAACGAAAGGAGCTTTGGATAGTCTAAAACAAGTAGCCAATAGTGCGAAGTCGACAGCCGAAGAGGCAAAGAAGGTAGCTGATGGTGCACAAAAGAAGGCATCACAGGTAGAGACAGTAGCGGGTGAAGCTGAAAAGATAGCGAAAGAAGCCAAACAGACAGCTGGTTATGCTAACTATGAGGCAGCACAAGCGCGCAGTGAGGTAGAAAAGGCAAAAAGTACAGCTCATGAAGGGTGGAGTAATGCCAATAAAGCTCAGGAAGTAGCAGGTGATGCTAAGACTATAGCAAGTTTAGCGCGTACGTACGCAGATGAAGCCAAGAAGATAGCGGAAAATTCAGGCAACACAGCTCATCAAGGGTGGAGTACAGCTAACAACGCGAAGGAAGTAGCCGATAATGCTAAGACTATAGCAAGTTTAGCACGGACATATGCAGACGAAGCCAAGAAAAAAGCCGAAGCAGCAGATTCAAAAGCTTATCAAGCCAAGAGCGAAGCTGATAAAGCCAAGGAAACCGCTGATAGAGCGAAAAGAACAGCAGAAGAAGCCAAAACAACAGCCGATACAACGAACAAAGAGCTTAGTGGTATCAAGAGTTCTCTGGAAACAGCGACAACAGCTCATACAGTAGCCACACAAGCAAAAAATCTCGCAGAAAAGATAAACACTTTTCTAAAACAGTCTCATTTAACGGTTTTATCAATTTTCACCCCCTTTCTTGTTGCGACGGGCAAAGCGCAATTAACCGTGAAAAAAGGAACCTATCTAACTTTGCCACGAACCCATGATATTTTGGTTGCAAGCTATACGGCAGATGCGAGAATAAGCATGCCGCCTCTTTCGGCGGGTAAGGATTATTATCTTTATTTGGTACCGGAGAGAGATTCTCATAAAATTGTTGTATCAGAAAACTCTACTTATCCTACAGGTTACACAGCGACGAATTGCCGTAAGATAGGAGGGTTTCATACGCTTTGTGCGGATGTTGGCACGATTTCTGGTCACCCCTTGTCTGGTTATCGAGCAGGGGATATTTTACCCAATTCTGTCTGGTGTTTGAATCACCGCCCTTATAGTTCACCAGAGGGAATGGTATACGATCCCTCTAAAGATCTTTGGGTAGATATTTATCTTCAATCAGGCACGGGTGAAAATACGAAATCAGTCTATCGTACCAATATAACAACAAACCGTAATTATATCAATCATGTAACAGATATGGCGCGTGTTAAAAAATCTTTACTGAGTGATGAGGCGTTTGCTTCAGCCATGTATGGAAGCAATGAAAAGACACATATTGTTGGCAAGAAAGAACCAACCTCTAAGGTTTCAGGTGGATATAAGGATACGGCAAATCGTCGTATGGTTTCTCATATAGGGTGTGAGGATGGTTGCGGTTATGTTTGGCAATTTTTATCGGGAACGTTTCCTATACCCATAAGTCAGACGCAAAATACGTTTGAAATGAGAGCATTGTTAGGGGGTGGTAGCTGGAGTAATACAACGGATAATGGGCGTTTTACTCGAGCCGCCATGATCGTCAATGGTGGAAATGAACAAGTTGCGGCGCGTGGATGTAGCCATACGCGTCATTTTGTTTAGGAGGGAGAGATGATAGATTATCCAGAACATTTAAATAGCAAGCAAGATTATCTGAATATGCTCGAATTTGATAAGGAAGAAACGGTCAAAAGGCTAGAGGTCCTTTTATCAACGCGTTTTTATTGGGTCTTTGTTAAAGAGCTACAAGAAGGAGAAGAAGGGCTAGAAGATGATAGGCATAGGGTTTGTGTGACAACAGAAATACCCTCTGATCTGAAAGGAAATTTTGTCGAAAAGCGTTGTCAGTATGAATTACAGGAAAGCGAATATGCGCCGCTTTTCCAACTTGGCTTTAGCGTTGAAGAAGTTGAACAATTGATCAAAGAGCATAGCCAATAGAGATTATAGAATAGATTTTAATCCAGCCCCACTTCTGTGGGGCTTTTTTTATGGAGGATTGAGATGAGAAAGATATCAAAGGAAGGATTAGAGCTTATCAAGCAATGGGAAGGCTTGCGTTTAGAGGCATATAGAGATGTGGCATGTATCTGGACCATTGGTTATGGGCACACCAGCAATGCTGGTCAACCGCTTGTCAAAAAAGGCATGCGTATCACAAAAGAGCAAGCAGAAGAAATTCTTCGTGAAGACTTAAAGCAATTCGAAAAGACAGTCGAGGAATCCGTGACGGTTTCGTTAACGGATAATCAATTCGCGGCATTGGTGTCGTTTTGTTATAACGTAGGCAGACAAGCCTTTTGCAAATCGAGCCTTTTGAAGAAACTTAATCAAGGGGATTATGAAGCCGTTCCAACAGAATTACAGAAGTGGAATAAAGTTGGTGGGAAGACTTTTGTGGGGCTAGCCAACCGTCGAGCCGCAGAAGCCGGCTTGTGGGCAAAAGGGTCTTATATTGCTTCAAACTATCAAAGGGCAGAAACGCGTAATGCAACTGGTCTTTTCAAGATAGAAGCACTCGCGCCGATTATAGGGTCTTGTTCTGGTTTTGGAGGATTTTTGGTAGGCAATGGACCGATTCAGTGGGCTTTAGCAGGGATTATGGTTTTAGCCGCTTGTACAGGTCTTGTGATTGTTGCCAAGCGTTTTAAGGAGCAGCGCTTATGATTTTTTGGTTCAAAAGAAATCTGTCTCTTCTGTTAGCGGCTTTAGCCGTTTTTTTAGTGGCTTTAGCGAAAGCCTTTCACCTTGGCAAGAAGAGTGAACGGCAAAAGCAAAAAGAGCATGCTTTAAAGACGGCAAGGACCCGTTTTGAGGTAGAAAATGAAGTTAATCAAAAAACTGATGCTGGTGTGCGTTCTGCTTTGTCTCGTTGGGTGCGGGGCAAATAGGACAGTTTCTTGTGTTGGGTGGTTGCCCATTTATTTAGACAAGCAAGATCTGAACGCGATCAGTCCCAATTTAGCAAGAGATATTTTGAAACATAATCAACAGGGAGCACGCTTATGTGGTTGGCAAAATGAGTAGAAAGAAAAGTAATGAGGAGCAAGAACTTACACAAACAGAACGACAGCTTCTTCACGAGATGATAGAAACCTATCAAGGCTTAAAGATGATGTCACGTATTGTGAAGTGGTTAGCCTTTATTGTCTTTATGTTTGTAATTGATTTTTCCCGTTTTGTGGACGCATTAGGGAATAGCTTCTCACATTTAAAAAAATGGATAGCTAAAAGTTAGAGAAAACCTATGTTTGATATACCACATAGAATTAGATTTTTAAAAACTCATAATGGAGATTCAAGCTTAGAACAAGACTGCCTCTTAACATCAACAATGAATCGTCAATGGCAAAAAATTTTTAATAATCTTCTCATAGTTAGCTATCATCATTAGAAAAAAAATAAAGTAAAAAATCCAGATATTAGTTTTCAGAAGCATGTGATTGATTTTTCTGATGATGACGCAATTGAACAACGTATTGCGTTGATTAATTATTATTTGTCTGATTTCTTCAAGGAGGATTTTGATGATTGCTATATTGCAAAACGCTATAGTTCCGGTAGTTTTAACGATTTTTATTTCGTGGCAAAAGTAAACGGTTTTAGTTTTCCACTTCATTTAGGAAACAAGAAATACCGTAAGGTTTTTCATTCTAAAATTATCCAAACCTCTCCTTAAAAAGAAGTTTTGATTCGCAATTGCAATGTATAAATGATGGTGCTATCTGATAACGTCGAAGATTCTATATATTAGGTGGTTTAAAAGGTGGTTTTGTTATTTAACGTTTTTATTAACTTATTGAAAAATATTGTTAAGTTATCATGAAATGGTACCTCTCGACCGCACCATTGGCTTAATTTCTCTGTAACGAGAAGGCGCTGTGCAGAGATGAGGTGATCTATGCAAATTATAGAAAAGTTTTTCCCATTATAGAAAAATTTTTCTTTTTGTGTTATTTTCTGGTGTTTTCTTCATAATGTTTCATTTTTTATTACTTTATCTGTGCATTTGAAACGTTATATTTTTTATAGGTGGGGTAGAGTTGCAGTGAGAAGTATCGTGTTTCTAAGGTATTTAACACTTCTTATTTGTATTTCTTTATTATCAGCGTGTAGCGATTCGCGTGCTGTTCTTTGGCATGGGGTGCATGCAACTCCTTCTATGACTGCAGTAGAAAGAGAAGTTGAGGGAAAACCGATTTCTCCAAAAGCCATCATTCCAGTGTATGTTGCGACAAGTCGTATGATGCAAAATAATTACGCTCAACCTTATGGCTCAGAGCGATCAAATAAAGTACATTATAATCGCGTTGACGTAGGAATTCCTCAGCAACATGTAAACGGGTTTGTTGAAATAAATGCGTATAAACCTACGCATGATAAGTATTTTGCAGCAGTCTCTTTGCAAAAATACGATAATAAAGAACAGTTTAAACAGCAATTAAATGCTGCTTTAGCAAAAAAACCAAAAGGAAAAAGAGAAATTTTTCTTTTTATCCATGGATATAATAATAATTTTGCAGATGGTACATTTCGTACGGCGCAGTTTACACACGATTATTCTTTAAATGTTGTCGCTGTGCATTATTCTTGGCCTTCTGCTGGATCAGTTCCTCTTTACATTTATGATCGTGACAGCGCTAATTTTGCCCGTGATGGATTGATAGAACTCTTAACACTTATTAGTGAAACCAATGCTGATCAGATTTCGGTTATTGCACATTCTATGGGCAATTTTGTTATAATGGAAGCATTTAGAACCTTAGCTCTACAGGGAAAATATAAGCCTATTCGTCGTATTACAAGTTTATTAATGGCTGCACCAGACATTGATATTGATGTATTTGAGCGCCAACTTAATGATATAAAAAAACTCCCACAGCCAACAGCGATTTTAGTATCCAGAGCGGATAAAGCTCTCGCTGTTTCAGGACGTCTTACGGGTGGACATCATCGTGTGGGTGATGGCTCAGATATTGAAATGTTGCGTAAAAATGGAATAGCTGTTCTTGATTTCTCTCATGTGGATGGGGGAGCACACAATGTCTTTGCGTCTTCGCCAACGTTAATGGCTCTTTCTCGCGAAGGTTCTTTGGCTTCAACAATTATGCAAGGTACGGAATTGTCACCTAGTCAAGCTCTTCTTGCAGATAGTAGTAGTGTGTTAGAAAAAACAACACATCTTATCCTTTATACGCCTTTACGTTTTCTTTCTCCACGGATTCCTCGTCGATAGCGAAAAGAGAGGAAAGGGGACTATCGAATAATGCATTGGAGGAATATTTTTTAGCACTTTCTTTAGAATGGCTTTGTAAAATAAAAAAGAAATAGTGGGATGAATGTAAAAAACAGTTATTAGGTGAGTTTGTGATGATTGCACGCAAAAGCTATGTCAATACGCCTACAATTGTTGATTATTTATCTCATTCCGCAATTAAGTTGTTAGAAATTCATGCTATGCTTGTGAAGGTGAGAAAAGGTGATATGGGGGAGAAACCAAATTTATTGCGTCAAATTGATTCTACAAAAAAACAATTAGATGAGATAAGCCATGCTCTTATTTTAGAATATCGTAAACGCCAAGAAAATGAGCGCTTTTTGAAACAAATTTTGCTATCCATTTCCGATCAACTTTTTTCACTTAATAATGGTTTTAAGGAAACTGGACGTCTTTTCTTTCAAGAAGTTAGAATACTTCAATCTCAGATGCAATGTTTATATGATGGGAAGGAGAAGCTGCATTTGTTGAATAGTGAAGAGTCTTTTTGTTCTCCATCAAAAATTGATGAAGTCATTAAACAGTTACAAAAAGCGCGAGAAAAGCTTATTGTTGAAAGCCCACATCTCTTTGAGAAAAAACTCGAAAGCTAAACAATAAAAGCTCTTTTAGTTGAGCAGATAGATAATTAATTTTATAGAGAACAATGCCGTTAGAAGGCTCTAATCTTTTTAAAGAAAAAATTCGCATTAATAAACGAGACTCGTATATTTAATAATCACACTCCTTATAGCATTAAAGCCTAAAAAACTTTGGTGATATCTTTGGTAAAGTTAAGGCTGGCGGATTTGGGAGCTTTATTGAAGGAGATGTTTCTTGAAAGAATTTTACAAAAAGACTTTCTGATTTGTGAATGAACGATTGGAAAATTTTGCCAATGCTACGAAGTTTTTAACATATTCATTAGAAATTTAATTCAATACTCTTCTTGATAGAAACTGGCTGTATTTAAAGCATTAACAAAGAAATATGATAGGAATACATGCTTTGTAAATCCACCTCTTCCTTCTCTTGCATTTAAAAACTCTCGAAAAACTAATAAGCTACACGCAATTTAAAAGATTATGGTGCCCCCAGAGAGACTCGAACTCCCGACCCCCTGATTACAAATCAGGTGCTCTACCAACTGAGCTATAAGGGCGTAACCACGTAGGAGTTAGCACAAACTCGTAAAAAGGAAAACAGAAAATTATCAATTTTTGTACATATTAAAAGAAAATTATATAACAAATAAAAAATAATTAGCTTATTTCTTTTTTTAACAATGTTTACAGCAACGTTGAAATTATCCTTATGCCGCTCTGATCTTATAGAATCTGATGATAATCTAATAATTTCGTTTTTGAATTAAGAATCTGAAGAAGTTGGTTTCTGAGAAAGATACTTCTCTAGCCAGTGAATATTATAGTTACCGTCTGCAACATCTTGATTATTAATGAGATCACGAAAGAGAGGCAATGTGGTTTTTATCCCATCAACGACAAATTCATCTAAAGCACGCCGTAAACGCATCATGCATTCCAAACGTGTACGCCCATGAACAATCAGCTTTCCAATCATGCTATCATAATAAGGAGGAATCCGATAACCTGAATAAGCACCTGAATCAACGCGAATTCCTAAACCTCCAGGTGTATGAAAATGTGTAATGGTTCCTGGTGATGGTGTAAAGGTAAGAGGATCTTCTGCATTAATACGGCATTCAATAGCGTGACCGGAAAAACAAACATCATCTTGTGTCACTGAAAGCTTGCAGCCTGATGCAATATGAATTTGTTCATGGACTAAATCTATACCTGTAATTTCTTCAGTTACAGGATGTTCGACTTGTAAACGCGTATTCATTTCAATGAAATAAAATTCACCATTTTCATAAAGAAATTCAACAGTACCAGCTCCACGGTATCCAAGTTCAGCACAAGCATTTGCAACAATACTGCCAATTTTTTTCCGTTCAGTTTCATTAAGTGCAGGTGATGTCGCTTCTTCCCATACTTTTTGATGCCGTCGTTGAATTGAACAATCGCGTTCACCTAAATGAATAGCATTTCCTGCACCATCACCTATGACTTGAATTTCAATATGACGGGGTTTTTCTAAATATTTTTCTATATAAACAGCATCATCACCGAAAGCTGCTTTCGCTTCTGAACGCGTTGTTTTAAGAGCTATAGAAAATTCTTGTTCAGAATGAACGACTCTCATACCACGCCCACCACCACCGGCAGAAGCTTTTATAATAACGGGATAACCAATTTCACGAGCAGTGCGTAAAGCATCTGATTCTTCACTAACAGCTCCATCTGAACCAGGAACAACAGGAATACCAAGCTTTTTGGCAGTTTTTTTTGCCTCAATTTTATCGCCCATGATTCGAATATGAGCAGCCGTTGGACCGATGAATGTAATATCATGGGCTTCTAGAACATCTGCAAACTTTGCATTTTCAGAAAGAAAGCCATAACCTGGATGAACTGCATCAGCTCCTGTAATTTCACAAGCAGCAATAATTTGCTGAATACTCAAATAAGAATCACGAGCGGGGGGAGGGCCAATACAGACACTTTCGTCAGCAAGACGAACATGCATTGCGTCTGCATCAGCAATAGAGTGAACAGCTACGGTTTTTATGCCAAGTTCTTTACAGGCACGTAAAACGCGAAGAGCAATTTCTCCCCGATTAGCAATGAGGATTTTTCGAATCATGGTTACCCCTCGCTTTATTCAACAATAATAAGTGATTCACCAAACTCAACAGGTTGGCCATCTTTGACAAGAACAGCGGTTACTTTGCCTGAGCGTGGTGATGAAATTTGATTCATTGTTTTCATGGCTTCAATGATCAGTAATGTTTCTCCTTCAGAAACATTTTGCCCTACTTCTACAAATGGTTGCGCACCTGGTGAAGGGGCAAGATAAGCTGTTCCAACCATTGGAGAGGTTATTGTATTTTTTGATTTATCTTCTTGGGGAGGTTGTATGGGAGATTCGGTTGTTGGAACTGGAGAAGATGTTACAGAAAAGCTAGGAGTAGCAACAGGTGAATAAATTGCTTGTTCGGAAGAAGTTGAGGTATTTTGGCGTGAAACGCAAATACGAAGCTCCCCTTGTTCAACTTCAATATTCGTTAAATTTGTATCATTCAAAATTTCAGCAAGATCGCGAATAATTTTCGTATCAATTGCGGTATATTTTGCCGAATCTATTTTTTTTGTTGCCATTTTATTTCTAACTCCTTGATCAATGAAGATCGTCATACGTCATATTATCTTAATTTATGACTGAATATCTCTAGATTAGGGATGATACCTTTTGAGGCTTTAAAGATATTTATTTCCTTTAAGTCATTACACTTTGCAATTTTAAACTCGTATCTGCTTTACGCAAAATTGCACTTATAAGCCTGTTGTCAAAAAAGAGAAAGCATAAAATCACTTCATTTACAGTATTCTTCCTAAAACGGATCAGGTATAGAACAGCTATTCACTGTATATTGTCTATTGCTTGTTTTAGAGTATCTTGTCCGGCTGCGCCAATGAGTATTTTATTACCGATAATGTAAGAAGGTGTTCCCGTAATATGAAGTTTAGAGGCAATTTGAATATTTTCTTTAAAGGTGTTTTGCAGGTCAGGATCTTTTATTGCATTACGGAGTTTTTTTTCATCTGCTCCTAATGAAATAGCTATTTTTATAGCTTTGGCTTCATTCACGCGCCCCTTATGCATTAAAAGTGCTTTGTGAAACTGTGGATATTTTTCTGAAAATTGTTTTCGAAATGCGTAGGCAACGCTATGGACCGCTATAGAATCAGGTCCTAAAATCGGCAAATCCTTGATAATAACCCGTAGATCTGGGTAATCTTTTATCAAGTTTTCTATATCTGAATAGGAACTTTTACAATGTTGACAGTTGTAATCAAAAAAATCAACAAGTACTTTTTTACCATTTGGATTGCCCAAAACAGCGTCATGAGGAGAATGAAAAATTTCCTTTTCTAATAAATGGATGACAGAAGTTTGTATTTGACTTTCGTATGCATTCTGTTTTTCTAGCTTGTCTTGAAGGATAAGCTGCATTTCAATCATAATTTCTGGATGAGTAAGAAGATACTCTCTCACAATTTGTTGAATATGATGAGAATCAATATGGGGTGTAACTTTTTCTTTAAGCTTAGATAAAAAGTTAGAATCCTCCAGAAGTTGTATTTTAAGATTTTCTAAGTTTAAATGATCTGCTGTTTTTGGGGCTGATGTTGCGTTTGATAAAGAAGGGGAAAAAATTAAAATACTCAACATAACAGGGGCTAAAATTTTTGAAACAAGCGTTATTTTTGAGTTTTGAAGTTGATGAATCATCTGTATCCCTTCGTATTTTCTATTGTGTCATTGAGTAAACTATATGAAAAGCGTTCTCTATGTGCAATAAAGCATTAGTTATATTGTGCATTCACGAATGAGCAAAAACATCAATTTTTCTCTAAAAAATTTTATATGATGCACATTTGCAAAGATTATGGTCTCTGAAGGATAAAAAATTTCTCTTTAATTTGTCAAATGTTGTTTTGATAAAAGGGTGTCAAAAAGCTTTTTATGCCTATTGATTGTGGAGAAAAGCAGGTTGATAATACGAAGCGCACTTGTATTGATTTTTTACTGTTACTTTATTGAGTCGTATGAAACAAATTTAAATAATGAAAAATAAAATTATGAAAACCATAACACATTATGAGCTGTTTATCATTGGGGGGGGAATAAACGGGTGTGGATTGGCAAGAGATGCAGCTGGACGCGGTTTTAAAGTGGGATTAGCTGAAATGAATGATCTTGCATCGGGGACATCAAGTACATCAACAAAGCTTATTCATGGTGGTCTTCGTTATCTTGAACACTACGAGTTTAAACTTGTTCGTGAAGCACTAAAAGAACGTGAGATCATTTTACGTATGGCTCCACATATTGTGCGTCCTTTGCGTTTTCTTCTTCCTTATCATAAAGAATTGCGCCCTGCTTGGATGTTGCGTCTTGGACTTTTTATTTATGATTATTTAGGGAAATGGAATCAGAAATTATGGCGCAGTAAAACGATTAATTTTTCAAAAAAGTTTTGCTCTATACTGAAGAAAGAATATCAGAGAGGTTTTGAATATTCTGATGCCAGAGTAGATGATGCCCGTTTAGTCATTGCCAATGCGCGTGATGCGGAAAAGTGGGGAGCTGATATAAAAGTACGGACAGAAGTTCTTTCTTTAAAAAAAGAAGACAAAAAATGGCGTATTGTTCTACAAGACAAATTAAGTGGTAAAGAATACAGTGTCACAGCCTCTTATGTCGCGAATATGACAGGTCCGTGGATTGATCATGTTTTGAGAAGCATATTAAGCTATAAAGAACATCCACCAGTACGGCTTATTAGGGGGTCTCATATTTTGGTTCCCAAGCTTTATACCCATGATCGTGCTTATATTTTTCAAAATGGTGACGGGCGTATTATATTTGCTATTCCATATCAAGAAGATTTTACCTTGCTTGGAACAACAGATTGTAATTATCAGGGCGATCCGGCCGATGTTCATATTACAGATACAGAGATTAGTTATATTTGCGCAGCAGCCAGTGAATATTTCATACAACCAGTGTCGCCTGAAACTATTGTTTGGTCTTACTCTGGAGTTCGTCCACTCTATGATGATGGATCTGCAAAGGCACAAGAAATTACGCGCGATTATGTTTTAAAAGAAATGGGAACAGGAAATACACCAAAGATTCTTAATCTTTATGGTGGAAAAATTACAACTTATCGTAAATTGGCTGAAGATGCGATGAAATTCGTTGAAAAAGCGCTTGGGAAAAAGGGAGCTTCATGGACGGCTAATGCAGTACTTCCAGGAGGTGATTTTCCTTATAACCAATTAGATACAATTGAAAATAGGATTGCTCTTTTGACACCAGATTTAGATGCTTTTACACATCGCAGACTTGCACGCTCCTATGGTACGGAAGCATTGGTGATATTTGCAGATCGTAAGGCAGATAGAGGAAAAGATTTTGGACATGGGCTTTATGAAGTAGAAGTAAAATGGTTGATGGAAAAGGAATGGGCTAAAACATGTGAAGATGTGTTATGGCGTCGTTCAAAACTTGGCCTTTTCTTTAATGAGCAAGAGGTTGATACTCTTTCTTCCTATATGCAAAGCCAAAAAGAAATTGAAAAACGTTTATAATCGTTTAGCTTCATAGATTTTATCTGCAATGTTGTAAAATATTTTTCTTCAAGAGATATTGATACAAACCATACAGGTCGAAAAGACAACGATTGTCTATATCATCAATTTAGTTTTTTTTGCAACAATCATAAAATGGCAAAATTGGGTGGAATATTTAGAATGAAATTTGTCTGTTCTATGCAGGAAAAACTAATAAATCTCACTAAGAAAAACTCATGGAGAGAAGATAATTTATAATCGGATTCGTATGGAATAAGAAATCTCTGTTTTTTATTGGAGAAGAAATAAAAGTACTTTTGTTTCACAATGAATTGAAAAAGGCTAAAGAAAATTAAACCTATCATGGGAAGTTGTATAATGTTTTAGTTTATTATTTTAAACTCTGTGCTAAAACATGTAACGATAGAAGGTTAATGGGCTGTAATAAGAACTTGTAAATGAGTTTTTACATTATAGATAACAATCTTCTTTCTTCATGTTTATATATATCTGAATATGACTCTATGAGAAGTATAGTTTAATATGATCGATTATTATATCCCTTTATATCAATTGAATAAAGGGGGTGTTATTATGCTCATAATGGTCTTAGAAAATAAAATTTTCTGTAAACTAAAGTTAAGTATTTTTCTCTATATCAAAGAGAGAGCTATAGGGATATAAGAGCAGTGCCCTTATGATATTTTACAATCTTCCATCGCCTGTAAAATTTGCAGTAGCACCAATGTTGGACTGGACAGACCGACATTGCAGGTTTTTTTATCGTCTTTTAACAAAAAAAGCACTCCTTTATACGGAAATGATGGTAGCAGATGCTATCATTCATGGTGTTCGCGAACAATTGTTGGCTTTTAGCCATAAGGAATGTCCAGTTGCATTACAATTAGGGGGAGCAGATCCGAAAAAGTTGGCAGAGGCTGCACGGATTGCTGAAGATTTTGGTTATAACGAGATAAATCTCAATGTTGGTTGCCCATCAAATCGTGTTCAAGCAGGCGTATTTGGAGCTTGTTTGATGTTACATCCTGATATTGTGGCAAATGCTGTGGAAGCGATGAAAAAAGTAGTTACTATACCTGTAACGGTCAAATGTCGAATTGGAGTGGATGAACAAGATGAAGAATTAGCGTTAGATCTTTTAGCGGATAAAGTTTGGGATGCAGGGTGTGATGCCCTTTGGGTCCATGCGCGTAAAGCGTGGCTAAAAGGATTAAGCCCGAAAGAAAATCGCAATATTCCGCCCCTTAATTATGAAAGAGTTTATAAATTAAAACGCAAATATCCTCATAAATTCATTGGAATAAATGGGGGAATTAAATCAATTGATGAGATCAAAGAGCACTTGGTTTTCTGTGATGCTACCATGGTTGGCCGCCAAGTTTATCATGATCCAACTTTGTTAAAACATATTGATTTTGAACTCTATGGGGAATCGCAGAATAATTTGAGTGAGAGTGATCTTATTGAAACCATGTGTGATTATGCGGCTCAACATATTGCATCGGGAGGGCGGCTTTCTCATGTGACGCGTCACATGATTGGTTTATTTCATGGGCGGGGTGGGGTACGTCGATGGCGACAAATATTATCAAATGATGCGACAAAACCAAATGCAGATATATATATTTTAAAAGAGGCTTTTTCCGCTCTCCTTGGATGATAGCTCGACAATTAATTTAGATCATTTATGCAATTTGATTTTTTCGCGATGATTTTTCCCACTTTAATTTTATAATTTTTAAAAGTTCATAACTTTTATTATGAAAAGAATGTTAGAATTTATATATTAAAGGGCATACTTATTATAGAAAATAGGTTAAGGGTATCCTGTAAAGGCAATCACAAGATATTGATGATATTTTGGATCTTGTATGTTTGTTATTGGGGTAGAAAATAGAATATAAAAATCATCGTTTTTATAATATTTAATATTTTTAAAACACTGTTTAAAAAAGCAATAAATTATTCATACCCTATATATATGACGTGATTTTCATTAAACATTGCAGATTTTAAAAGGTATCCTCATGACCGTTAGTCCATTTGATGATTTTCGTGCTTTGCTTACAAATTTACCTGTTGCTGATGAGTTTTCTATAATTTTGGCTAAAAAACGGCAAGAAAACTTAACAAAAGCGCGAGGAGCATTAGGAAAACTGGGAGATATTGCTGTTTGGTATGCGGGGTGGAGAGGTACAGAAAAACCTATCGTAACGCGACCTTTGGTCGCTATTTTTTCTGGAAACCATGGTATTGTAGAAGAGAATATTACACCATTTCCACAATCTATGACACAAAAGATGGTTCAAAATTTTGCATCTGGTGATGCTGCTATCAACCAAATTTGTATAGCTTATGATCTTGGATTAAAAATATTCGATTTAGCACTTGAATATCCAACAATGAATATTACGAGGGATGCCGCGATGGACGAGCGGAGTGCGGCTGCTACAATGGCATTTGGTATGGAATCTATTGCTGGTGGGACAGATCTTTTATGTATCGGTGAAATGGGGATTGGAAATACAACAATAGCTTCAGCTTTATGTTTTGCATTATTTGGTGGAGAAGTTGAAGAGTGGACAGGAAATGGTATGGGATCGGAAGGTGATTTTTATCAACGTAAAATAGCAGCGATTAAGAAAGCCGTCGCTTTGCATAAGGAACATTTTAATGATCCTTTTGAGATAATGCGCCGCTTAGGAGGACGTGAAATTGCTGCTATGGTTGGTGCTATTTTAGCGGCAAGAATGGAAAAAATACCCGTTATTTTAGATGGTTTTGTGGCAACGGCCGCTGCTGCTATCCTTTATAAAATGCATCCAAGAGCTCTTGAACATACCCTTGTTGGACATGCTTCTTCTGAGAAAGCTCATCGTAAACTTTTAAAAAAAATTGGTAAAGAACCACTTCTGGATTTGGGAATGCGCCTTGGTGAAGGAGCAGGAGCCGCTATGGCTGCTGGTATTGTCAAGGCTGCTGTTTTAACACATGCGCAAATGACGGTTTTGGAACAAGAAAGTTTGAATACATAAAAGAATGATGAGAAGGATATAAAAAACTCTTAAGAATTTTGTTCACTCGCCTTTTCGTGTAATTTAATATAATTAAGTGGAAGTTCTGTTGTATATTTAATCTGTTCCATTGCGAAAGAAGATGAAACATCACGGATGTCAATTTTAGAAATTAATTTTTTATAAAAAAGATCATAAGCTTCAATATCGGGAACAACGACACGCAATAAATAATCAATATCTCCACTCATTCGATAAAATTCAATAACTTCACGGAATTCTTGCACAATTTTTGAAAAACGCTTAAACCATTCATGACTATGAGTGTTTGTACGAATAGAAACAAAAACAGTAACGTGCGCATTTACTTTTTCTGGAGAGAGAACGGCAACGCGTCGCTGAATGACACCATCTTCTTCAAGTTTTTGAATTCTACGCCAGCAAGGGGTGGTCGAAAGCCCAACTTTTTTAGCAATATCAGCGACAGAAAGTGTCGCATTTTCTTGCAGAAGATGTAAAATTTTTCGGTCAAGACGATCCATATTTTTTCTCAATAGTTTATAAAAATTTACGCACTAAACGACGCAGATATACAATAAGCTCATCGTTAAACCATGGATTTTTCTGTAACCAAGAAGTATTTCGCCATGATGGATGAGGCAAAGGCATAACATTATAGCCTCGAGGTTGAGAGATGGAAAGGATATTTTTCCAATCACGAACGGTTGCTGAAACGGTTTTATGTTTTAATTCTGTAATATGCCACTTTTGCGCATAACTGCCAATAGCAAGAACAAGCTTTATTTGAGGCATCGCTTGAAATATCTTTTCATGCCATATTTCTCTACATTCACGTCGTGGCGGCAAATCAGCTTTATTTTTGTCATAACCTGGAAAACAAAATCCCATAGGAACAAGTGCAAAAAGAGATCTATTATAAAATTCTTCTTTTGTTACATTAAGCCAATCACGTAATCTTTCGCCAGAGCGATCATTAAAAGGGATAGATGTTTCATGAACACGCAATCCTGGTGCTTGTCCTGCAATTGCAATTGAAGCCGTATCAGATAAATAAACCACGGGATTGGGTTCATGAGGAAGAGGAGGAAAATAATGTGGTTGTTGGATACAAACCCGACAGGAATAGATTTTTTTTTCAAGTTTGATAATCTGACTACATTGTTTCATTGGTCAATAAAATTTAAAAATATTTTTCTTATTCTGTGCGAGGATTTGCTTTGCGCCATTCTTTCGGTCGTTGAAAACTTGATGCCCATATCCCCCTTTTTTTTCTTCTGGCTTCTTGCTCTTCTTTGGGATACTCATAATAGCTTACAGCCCAACCATTCTGTACAAGCATTGCATTGATATTGCTGACTTGTTTCGTTTGACATGTTGCAAGAATGCGGCGATATTTATCTGTTTTATGCCAGTGACATGTGACAATTTGATTTTCGAGTAGTTGTTCTAAATATTTTTTTGCCTCAAGCCCACAAGGGTATTGTGCATCTTTTTTTCCACAAAATTGGTGGAGCTCGGGAGCATCAATTCCAACCAGTCGAATCTTAATGGAAGAAATCGTGATGGAATCGCCATCCATGATTAATGCCTTTCCTTCAACAGAATTTTGAGAAGAAAATTTTTCTTTTTGAGGTAACGGTTGAGTCTGCTTAAAATAAGTTGCCATAATGATAAGCATGCTAGAGGCGACAAAAATACTAAAACCGATAATTTTTTTTAAGCTTCTTAGATTAAAATGAGAAAGAAATTTTTTCATGAAATAAAGAAACTGCTACTATCATTATAACGCATTTTATAGAGTATTACGTATAATTCTTTCAAAAAACTTTTATTCACATGACAAAACAATATCTCGTTTTAATGATAAAATCTTTGTTAGATATCACAATAATCAAATACTCATGCAGTATGATATGTAAGCAACTTAAAAAATAAATCAACTCAGCCAAATTTGTACAGAACATACAAATTTAAAGTTGTACAGATTTTAAGGTGAATTTTTTAAGACACCAAAAAACACTCCCCAGAAAATAACTTTGAAGAGCAATAACGCCACATTTCTTTTAGAGTATAAAACCTATCAAGAATGATTGGCTTATTCATTTAATTTTTGTTTCTTTAAATTCAACGTGCTTTTTTACAACTGGATCATATTTACGTTTGCTCATTTTATCTGTCATTGTACGGCTGTTTTTCTTTGTTACATAAAAAAAACCAGTATCTGCAGTTGATAAAAGCTTGATCTTAATGGTTGCTGCTTTAGCCATAATGTAAAAACCCTATTTATACTGAAAAAAATATTATCCCTGCCAAAACTTATTTCTGACATCATCAGATTTCCCGGCAACACTACGGATGTTCTCAAAAAAGTCAAGAGCTGATTAATTTTCTTATAAGTTGAACAAACACCAAAATGGCATATAAACCGAAAAAAATAGCCATGGCTATTGAAAAACCGAAGGGTTTAAAAATATCCATGGATTTTCCAATAAAGGTCGGTCCGATGAGCATACCAATTCCATAGCAAAAAATAAAAGCTGAATTAGCAGCAGCAAGTTCTTGCCCCTTGAGACGTGCTCCTAAATGTGCAAGACTAATTGTATAAAGGCTCGCTGATACCCCCCCTAGAACAAACAGATCAAACATCAGAATCCATGGATATTGAGTAATCCATGGTACTATAAAAGTTCCCACAAAGCCTAAGATAGCGCAACTTATCAACGGATAGCGCCGATCTTTGGCGTAGTCACTTATCATGCTGATAGGAATTAAGAGGAAAACATTCCCGAGTGCAAGGGTTGCCATAAAGTGTGCTGCTTCATTCTCATTATAACCAATGGATAAACTAAAGGGTATTATAAGCGTTAATGTGCCCATTTGAATGGCCCCGTAAACAAGGACCGCCATCATCGCGCTTGGAACGTGAAAAAGATAACGAAAAAATGGCGTATATTGATTTTTTTGAAATTCTGGACTTAATTTCCAAGCTGCAAGAATTGGTATAGTAGAAAGTATAATAAGGCTATAGCCAACAGCAAAAGGAATAAATCCTTGTGTTCCCACTTTTGCTAGCAGCGTTAGACCTATCACAAACCCTAATCCTAAGACAATAGCGTAAATAGAAAGGACCAAACCACGTTTTCTAGGAGGAGCATAACTGTTGATCCAAAACTCTGACAGGATAAACATAACTGTCATGGTGAAATGTAATATAAACTTTAAAATGAACCAAACCCATATGGGATCAAAAAAATAGAATCCTAAAAAACTTAAAGATCCTATCGCCATCATAAGCAATATTGTTTGAGCGATGCCTAAGCATAAAGCAATTCGAGACGTAAAAATAGCTGCAATAATTGTGGCAATTCCACCAACTGTTCCACTATAACCGATCGTACTGTTGGAAAGTCCTTTCTCTGTCATAAGAATAGAGACAAGTTGTGTTCCCATTGCCAATGCTGTTCCAACAGTGCCAATGGTTGCAATAGCTGCAATAATTGCACGTAAAGAATTATTTTGAGCGTCAAAGAATTTTTTCATGAAAATAGTTTAAGGTACTTTTGTTTATTCAAACAACCAAAAGGTGAGCTGAAATAAAAGAAAGATCAAACCAACTTTTGCAGATTTTCTCATTTCATTGAGTATAAAAAACTCTGCAATACTTTTAATAAAAAATAAAACATATATGTTATTATATGCTAAAGAAAGCGTATTGTATACATAAAATAATATAGAGAATAAACAGTATAGAAAATTTATTGTGTTAAATCATTATTATATTATTAATTATTAAAGAGGGAATAAAAAGCTTAATTTATTTTTAATTAATATTTCCTTCTTCCATAAAAAGTGCGCTTTTGTTTTTTTAATTTGTTTTTATGGTAGGATGTCGATGAAAATTTGATTGGACGAGGCTCTGTTAAGAGTTCAAAGCCTAAAGAACCAGCAAAAGGTTGTACAGTTATAAGTTTTACTTCTACAATATCACTGAGCTGATAGCCTTTATGGCTATGTTGTCCTACAAGAATATGTTGCGCTTCATCAAAATGATAGTAATCATTTTTAAGTGTAGAAATATGGACAAAACCATCTGTATTGAGTTTATCAAGTGAGATAAAAAGGCCTGCTTTTGTGACTCCAGAAATGCGGCCTGTAAAAACACGGCCGATTTTATTCGTTAAATAGTGAGCAACAAGCCGATCAATCGTTTCTCTTTCAGCCATCATTGCACGACGCTCATATAAAGAAATTTGCGTAGCAATTTCTACAAGATTCTGTTCTTGTGTATCAGTTAATTGATCATTTCCTAGTTTAAGAGCTTTAATGAGTGCTCGATGAATAATGAGATCAGCATAACGACGAATTGGTGATGTAAAATGTGTATAGTTCTGCAAATTCAAACCAAAATGGCCACTATTTTTAGGATTGTATTCTGCTTGTGATTGTGAACGCAAAATAACTTGATTGACTAGTTCTTTTTGTTCGGTATGAGCAACCTTTTCTAAAATTCTATTAAGGCGTGCTGAAGTTAATTCTGCACTTTTGGAGAGGGATATCCCTAAACTTCGAAGGAAATTCCGCAATATTTCTTGTTTGGCAAGAGAGGGTTTGTCATGAATACGATAGATGAGGGGCTGATGATGTTTTTTTAATGTTTCAGAAGCAGCAATATTGGCTTGTATCATAAACTCTTCAATCAAACGATGAGCTTCTAAATGTTCTTCACTCACAACATCTTGGATGCATCCATTTTGATCAAGAATAATTTTTTTTTCTGCTATTTCTAATTCTAGTGGTTGTCGACGATCTCGCGCTGCTTCAAGGCATGTATAAGCTTCCCATAAAGGGTGCAAGATATTCTCAAGCAGGGGAGCGATTTTTTTATGGATATGTCCTTTTCTTGCCAATTGTACTTCTTGATAGGAGAGTTTAGCTCTTACACGCATCATAATACGATGAAAACTATGTTTTTGTTTATTACCGTTTGCATCAAAAATCATACGAACGGCTAAAGCTGGTCTTTCTTTTCCTTCATGCAGAGAACACAAATCATGAGAAAGGCGTTCAGGCAGCATTGGTACAACGGTATCGGGAAAATAAATAGAATTTCCGCGTTTTAATGCTTCTTTATCTAAAGCACTTCCTGTTTTGATATAATAAGAAACATCCGCAATGGCCACAATAATAATCCAACCACCATTATTTGTAGGGTCTTCATCCTTGCTTGCATAGACTGCATCATCATGGTCTTTTGCATCTGGTGGATCAATCGTAATAAATGGCAATTGTCGCCAATCTTCGCGATTATCCATATTGGCAGCTTTGATATGTTTAACTTGCTCAAGAACGCTTTCAGGAAAAATATAAGGAATTCCTTTTGAGAGAAGAGCAATCATTGAGAGCGTTTTCTCACTCTTAATATGCCCTAAAACATTTTTTATTTGCGCACTTTTCAGTCCATAACCAGTATTTTTTTTTATTTCAACTTCGACGAGATCACCCGTTTCAATCTTCATTTCTGGAGATATTTCAACCATGAGCTCATCGGTTTTGTGGTCTATAGGATCAAGGCGCCATTGATTATTTTCCAACTTTCGTACAATACCAAATGTGCTCTTTGGGGATACATCAATTTTACGAATAATTCGCCCCGTATAAGAGGAACTTTGAGAATTTTTATTTCGAAAAACTTTTACAAGAACATGATCTCCAACGCCAATGCTCCCTCCCTTTATGTGATGAAAAGAGTGTATTTCAATATTGGGCTTTGGAGTATCTTCCCATTCAAAAGGTTGTGCAATAAAACTGCCATCTTTATCACGACCGCTGATTTTTACTAAAGCAACAGGGGGTAATTTTTTTTTGTTTATTGCCCTTTTACGCTGTTTAGATATAAGATTTTGATCCTTTAGTGCACGTAATATATCTCTAAGCCAAATACGAGAATCGCCTTTTAAGTTAAAAGCTTTGGCGATTTCTCGTTTACTTGATCGATCAGGGTTCTCATTGATAAAGGAAAGAATTTCTTCCTTATTGGGCAATTTTTCTCCCTTGACTGAGGAGAGGTATTTTACGTTTTTTTCACCTTTAGCCAAAATTTATGTCTCTTTTGTTTTTGCTTTTGTTTTGGAAGAAGCTCTTTTTGAAGTTGTCTTTTTACTCGATTCTTTAGCCGATATAAGCTCTAATGCCTCTGTAAGTGTTACACTAATGGGATCTTTCTCTTTTGGCAATGTTGCATTAATTTTACCCCAATTGATATAAGGACCATAACGCCCATTGCGCACGGTGACAGTTCCTCCTTCTGGATGCTCTCCTAATGTTGCCAATGCTGCAGATGTTGTTCTGCTTTGCTTGGTTTTATTTTCTTGTTGTTCTGCCAATACTGTAACAGCGCGATTGATACCAATATCAAAAACTTCATCTGCATGAAGAAGGCGCGCAGATTTTCCATTATGGCTAAGGTAGGGACCATATCGTCCAATTGTCGCCGTGATTATTTTTCCAGTTTCAGGATGGACGCCAATTTCACGGGGAAGAGATAGTAAAGCCAAGGCTTTTTCAAGGGTTATATTTTCTGCCTGCCATTCTTTTGGTAGTCCTGCACGTTTAACTTCTTTGCTTTCACCCAATTGAATATAGGGACCAAAACGGCCATTGCGAAGAGAAATATCTTTTCCAGTTTCAGGATCAAGACCAAGCATAACAGGTTCGTCATTGCGCACAGCTTCATTCTCTTCTTCTGTATCTGTACCAAGTTGGCGTGTGTATTTACATTCAGGATAATTGGAACAGCCAACAAAAGCACCATAACGACCGAGTTTTAATGATAACTGACCATTTTTACACAGAGGGCAGGAACGCACATCACTTCCGTCTTCGCGTTCAGGAAAGGCAAGAGGTGCTAATGTCACATTTAAAACATCAAGAACATTGGCGATACGGAGTTCTTGGATATTGCTAATAGATGCATTAAATCCATCCCAAAAATCGCGTAATACGTCTTTCCAAGAAAGTTTGCCATCAGAGATAAGATCCAGCTTTTCTTCAAGATCTGCTGTAAAACCATATTCTACATAGCGATTAAAGAAATTTTCAAGAAAGGCTGTAACAATACGCCCCTTAGCATCAGGAATAAGTTTGCGCTTATCAATGACAATATACCCACGATCACACAATGTTGCCAATGTGGAGGCATAAGTTGAAGGACGACCAATTCCTAATTCTTCAAGCTTTTTAATTAAGGAGGCTTCAGAATAACGGGAAGGGGGCTCTGTGGTATGTTGTACAGATTCAACCTTTTCTTTTGTAAGTACTTCACCCGTGTTTATTTGTGGTAAACGTGTTGATTCATTTTCTTCATTATTTTCTTCGTCTCGTTGATCCGTATAGACGGAAATAAACCCGTCAAAACGCACAACAGATCCTGTTGCACGAAGATTTGCACGGTTGTCTCCCTGCTGGGCTTCAATTTCAACGGTTGTACGTTCAATTTCAGCAGAACACATTTGGCTAGCAATAGCGCGCTTCCATATCAGCTCATAGAGCTTTGCCTGATCATTGTCGAGAAAATCACGGACTTGGTTGGGGGACCGTTGAAAATCTGTTGGGCGGATTGCTTCATGCGCTTCCTGAGCATTTTTTGCCTTTGTTGAATAAAAACGCGGTTTTTCAGGAATATAGTCCTTTCCAAAAGATTCATAAATTACTTTTCTTGCAGCATCAATGGCTTCTGGTGCTATTTGCACACCATCGGTACGCATATAAGTAATAAGTCCTGCCATTTCACCGTTAATTTCAATCCCTTCATAAAGCTTTTGGGCAATTTGCATCGTGCGAGAAGCTGAAAAGCCTAATTTTGAAGAAGCCGCTTGTTGTAGTGTAGAGGTTGTAAACGGAGGAAAAGGATTTCTCTTTGTAGGTTTTGCTTCAACACTGAGTGTATGATATTGAGCCTTCTCCAACATAAGGCGAATTTGATCTGCTTGTTCTTGAGATTGAATATCAAGTTTGCCAATCTTTCTTTGATTAAACATTGTTAATCTGGCTTGGAAATGATCATTTCGGATGGTTTTTAACTGTGTTGTAATGGACCAATAATCTTCTTTGATAAAATGTTCTATTTCTGATTCACGATCACAAATAATACGCAAAGCAACCGACTGAACGCGCCCAGCCGAGCGTGCACCAGGGAGTTTACGCCATAAAACAGGTGAAAGTGTAAAACCTACGAGGTAATCGAGAGCACGACGTGCAAGATAAGCATCGACAAGTGATGTATCAATATCACGTGGATTGTTCATGGCATCAAGTACAGACTTTTTAGTGATGGCATTGAAGACAACTCTTTTAATAGGTTTATCTTTTAAAACTTTTTTTTGACGAAGAACATCCAGAATATGCCATGAAATAGCTTCCCCTTCACGATCAGGGTCTGTTGCTAAGATAAGGCTGTCGGCTTCTTTAACGGCTTTTGCTATTTCATTTAAACGTTTAGCAGCAGCAGAATCTATATCCCATTTCATCGAAAAATCTTGATCCGGTAAAACGGAACCATCTTTTGCAGGCAAATCACGAACATGTCCAAATGATGCGACAACTTTGTATTGAGACCCAAGATATTTATTAATTGTTTTTGCTTTAGCTGGAGATTCAACGATAACGATATTCATAATTTTACCCGAATATTGAAATAAAAACCTTTTTATAAACGCCTTTCACGCGAATAGCTAATGGCAATTGCTTAAGAACAGATAAAAAAAATATTAGCCATATAAAAAACATGAATATTGTACAACTTGTGATTGTTATTATTAAAGCGTACCCTATATAGAATTACACGATTTGTTTTCCACTGTTATTACAAAAATGTACGGCGAAATACTAAGATAACGTCTATTGAGAGGTAGGAGGGGAAATGCTCAAGGATAGAGGATTATGTTTATAAATCATTTGAAAGTTATCCAATATATTACAGATATGTCAAAGCAAATGAATCAGATGGCGCATCAGGCGCGTAGTCCGCTTTTAGCATTGCTGTTGGATATGGTTGCCAAAGAAGGGCAAAGCATTATTAATAGTGCTGAGGCTCTTGGGGAAGATCAAGATTCGACAATGACACACAACCACCAGAGTGTCGAATAAGCTTTCCAGCAAGGTCGAGTTCTACCAACAAGAGGTAGAGAGTTGGGAGTGAAACACCTGAGTGCGTACTGAGTGTGTCTAAGTCGATTGGTGTTGTTGAGAGCGCGGAGAGAACTGCTGCACGTGCTGCATCATCATTTGTTAAAGAGGGCTGGCTGTTTTTTTCGTCTACTGAATTAAAATTCTCCTTTGCAAGTTGTAAAGAGGGTGGTTCCTCAAAAAAATTGAGTTGGGAATTTGGAAGTGGTGAAATTAATGGTGTAAGTGTTTCTATGATGTCAGAAGGATGTGTGGTGAGTAGAGCGCCGTCCTTGATAAGATTATTTGTACCAACAGATCTTGGATCAAGTGGAGAACCGGGAATGGCAAAAATTAATCGTCCCATTTCAGCGGCTTGACGCGCGGTAATTAAGGACCCGGAGCGCAGGGCTGCCTCCACAACCAAGAGACCAAGCGATAGAGCTGCAATAATACGATTTCTTCTCGGAAAATCGATAGCGCGTGGCTTCCAAGAAATGGGCATCTCGCTGATGATGGCTCCACCGTTGGCGATAATATCTTCATGCAACTTTTTATTTTCAGGAGGATAAATATGATCAATTCCCCCAGCCATGACTGCAACAGTTCCTGTTTTTAAACTTGCTTGATGCGCAACGCTATCAATTCCACGAGCGAGCCCAGAAATTGTTATAAAGTCTGCTTCTCCGAGAAAATGTGCAAATTGAGCCGTAAGCTTTTTCCCAGCAGCTGAAGCATTTCGAGAGCCTATAATTCCAATAGAAGTTTTTTGAAAAATTGAAACATTCCCTTTGATAGCAATAAGTGGAGGAGGAGCTTCCGTAACCTTAAGAAAAGCTGGATAATCTGGTTCTCCCATACCGATAAACCGAACACCTAATCTTTCAGCTTCTTGTATTTCTTTTTCCGCATCTTCTAAGCTTGCTATTTTAAGTAATGCAGAACCACCTCCTTTTCTACTAAGCTCTGGCAGCGCTGCTAGAGCATTTTCTGCTGTTTTATAATGATCAATGAGATTGCGAAAACTAACAGCTCCAATATTTTCACTGCGCAATAACCGTAACCAGCTTAGACGTTGACGATCAGTAAGCAGGATTCCTTTATTTATCTCTGTTTTGCGTACCAATCTTACTTTCTTCCCCAATGAGTAATCTACTGATATTTGCAGAATGTTTTATGAACACAAATAGGCTCATCGCGATCAGCATACAACAGAAATAAGAATCGGAAAAATAAAAAACAAATATCGGCGTGATCGTAACTGCAACAAGCGCAGATAATGAAGAATAACGCATGAGAAGAAAAATCGCACTCCATACAATAATAAAAATAATTGCTGCAGGCCAATAGACTCCTAAACAAACCCCTAGATAGGTAGCAACACCTTTGCCACCTTTAAATTTAAGCCATACGGGAAAAAGATGTCCTAAGAAAGCAAAAAAACCCGCTAGAGAAACAAGGATACTATTGTCTTGCGGATCACTAAAGAACTTTATAACAAAAACAACGATAGCTCCTTTCAACATATCACAAAGAAGTGTTAGAGCAGCAACTTTTTTATTTCCTGTTCGTAAAACATTTGTTGCACCAATATTGCCGGAACCGATTGTTCGTATATCGCCAAGTTTTGCCAATCTCGTAAACAGAAGACCAAATGGAATCGAGCCAATGAGATAAGATACGAGGAAAATAAACCATGGAGTGAACTGAAAAAATATTTCTGCTTCATTCATTAAAAATCTCATTAAGTTTGTTGATCAAATTGAAAAACGGATTTCCCTTTCACAAAGGTCTGGAGCACGCGTCCTTGAAAACGTGCATTCTCAAAAGGGGTATTTTTTGAACGTGAATAGAGCTTCTCTGTCGAAACAACCCATGGTTCTTCAAGATCAACGACAATAAGATCTGCATAAGCACCTTTCTTCAGTGTTCCAGCATTGAGTCCAAAGAGCTTTGCAGGCGTCGTTGACAAAAGTTCAGTTATCCGTAGAAGAGATAAGCTCTCATCATGATAAAGACGTAAGGCTGCACTCAATAAGGTCTCCATACCAATAGCGCCAGCTGCTGCGTCATTGAATGGTAAACATTTTGTGTCGATACCCTGAGGATCATGGGAAGAGACAATGACATCTATAGTTCCATCTTTTATTGCTTCAATCATTGCTATACGGTCTTCTTCTGTCCGCAATGGGGGCATGAGGCGGAAAGAAGTTTGATATTGGCCAATGTCATTTTCGTTGAGAGATAAATGATTAATCGATACACCGGCTGAAATTTTCTCACTGCGTTGCTTACTTAAACGAAGGGCATCAGCAGACAGTGCTGTTGATATCTGGGCGGCATGATAGCGTGTTTGCGTTAATGCTGCTAAGCGCAGATCCCTTTCAAGTGGGATAACTTCTGCTTCACGGGGGATGCCAGAAAGGCCAAGCCAACTGGCAAGCAGTCCTTCATTCATTACGCCTTGTCCTGTAAGATCTTTATCTTGCGTTTCGTGTATCAATGGGACATCAAAATCGCGTGCATAAGTCATTGCACGTCGCATAACAGATGAATTTTGAAGTGTTTTTTTTCCTTCACTAAAAGCAACGACTCCTGCATCCTTGAGTAAACCAAATTCGGTTATTTCTTGTCCGTTGAAAGCTTGTGTAATTGCCGCAACGGGATAAATATTGACCGCTGACATTTCCTCTGCTGTACGCTTAATAAATTGAACGAGGGCAACATTATCAATAACTGGATGCGTGTCTGGCATCATAAGAAAGGAAGTAATACCACCGGCTGCGGCTGCTTGACTTGCAGATGCAATTGTTTCACGGTTTTCATTTCCTGGTTCTCCAACAAAAACACGTGCATCAACAAGTCCAGGGAGAATTGCTTTGTTTTGTGCATTAATAACTTCTGCCCCTGCAGGGGTTCCCTGATTCAGAGCTTCTTTTCCAGAAGCTACAATCCGCCCATTTTCAACAATAACTGTACCAATTTCATCGATTGCACGTGAAGGATCAATAATACGAGCCTTTTGAAAAACAATCGGTTTTATCATTTTTTTTCTCCATTGATCTTCAAGCGTGAATCTAATAAAGCCTCCATGACCGCCATACGCACTGCAATTCCCATTTCTACTTGGGTATGAATCATACTTTGTGGTCCATCGGCTATGTCAGATGCAATCTCCACACCACGGTTTATGGGACCAGGGTGTAAAATAATGCAATTGTTTTTGGCATAAGCTAAATTTTCTTTATGTAAGCCAAAATAATGAAAATATTCACGCGTGGAGGGAATAAAAGAGCCTGTCATCCGCTCATTCTGTAAGCGTAACATCATGATAACGTCAGCATCTTTAAGGCCTTCTTTCATGGTGTTAAAAACCTCAACACTCATATGATTAATTTCGGCGGGTAAGAGTGTTGAAGGGGCAACAGCACGAACACGAGCACCCAAAGCATTAAGACTAAGGATATTAGAACGTGCAACACGTGAGTGCAAGATATCTCCACAAATGGCAACAGTTAATCCTTCAATACGACCTTTTGCTCTCTTAATGGTGAGAGCATCTAATAAAGCTTGGGTTGGATGTTCATGAGCACCATCACCTGCATTAATGACACAACAATCAACTTTTTGCGCTAATAAAGCTGCTGCTCCCGCACTGCTATGGCGAAAAACCAGTAGATCTGGCTTCATTGCATTAAGCGTTGCAGCTGTATCAAGTAAAGTTTCCCCTTTTTTTACAGATGAGTTGCCGATCGCGACACTCATCACGTCTGCTCCCAACCTTTTGCCTGCTAATTCAAAAGAAGATTGTGTTCGCGTAGAAGCTTCAAAAAAGAGATTAATTTGAGTCCGTCCGCGCAAAATAGATTTGGTTTTATCAATTTTGTTAGAAAGGATAACATTTGCTTCTGCACGCTCAAGCAATGTATTAAGGTCTTGTACACTCAGATCTTTAATAGCTAAAAGATGTTCATGAGGGAAAAGTGAAAAAAAATTATCTTGAATCATAGCATTCTTCTTTATCTCTCTCTAAACAGGTTAAACAAGCATTTGTTTGAATATGATAAATGTTTCTTAACTCTAAAAAGACAAATAGTCTATGATATGAATGATTTGAATATAGGAATAGACCTATGAGTGCTGTCTCTGCGCAAAATGCTCGTCGAAAAAATACATTTCTTAGCGATACGCTTATGTTTCGTGTGGCCTCTACTTTGCCTAAGTTTTTATTAGCAAGTTTTGAAGAAATAGGGGATTTTGCTGCGAGTCGAGAAGCATGGAAGCTTTCTTGCTTAGCGAATCATTATAAACCTTTATTGTGTTATAACGATGAATGGGGAAAGCCAACAGAAAAATTAGAAATACATTCTTCCTATCAAGACCTTCAACGATATTCTAGACAAGCGGGGTTGGTTACCTCGCTTTGGGAAAATACTTCTTCAGAAAATGGAGTACGCTATCAAGCGCGGGCGATTCGTTTGGCTTTATCTGCTGGTTTAGAAACAGGGCATTTGAATGAGGTTATTATAACCAGTGCAGCAATTGCTGTCTTAATTAGTGATAGTGAGCTTTTCAAAAAATGGCAAAATGTCCTTTTGTCACGCCAATATGATTCTTCATCAAAGCCTATTCATCATAAAAAATCTGCTTCTCTGACGTGTGCCTTTGATGATATTGAACAATACGCTTTCAATTTTCCAAGTGTTAAGAAAATTTCTTTCGATGAAAATATGGAACGCGATCTGTATCGCTTAAATGTCGTAAAAACCAATGTTATTAATCCTACAGCTGATGGATACCTTGTTAGTGCAGATTTAAATGGTCATTTAAGTTGCTTTTTTGTTCCACGTATACAGGAAAATGGTGCATTAAATGGACTGATATCGATTCGTCATTTAATTCAGCGTTCTGGAGAACTTTTAACACCAGAGGGGGTTGTTGATTTTCAAGGCAGTTATGGCTGGCTTTTGGGAAATGCTGGAGAAGGTCTTAAAGTTATTAAAGATATCGAGACGATGATGCGTTTTGATCAATCTGTCATATCGGCAGGTGTTTTGCGCGCAGCCCTTCAATTTGGTATAGATTTTTTCCGGAAAAAAATGCCAAATCAGCCTTTACCACCACTGACAGAACGTATTTTTGCAGATATTGCATTAGATATTGCTGCTTCACAAGCATTGGTTTTGCGTTTAGCGCGAGCGTTTGACAATGCAGCAAATGACCGTTCTGAAGCAGCTTTTGCGCGCATTATGACACCTATTATTGCTTATCACGTCAGTCAGTTGGTTGTGCCTATTATTGGTGAAATTATTGCACAACTTGGTATTGAAAGCTTTATAGAAAATAATCCATTATCACAAATGTTGCATAATGGGCCTGCGCGAATTGTGAGAAATAGTTCTGCTAATCAATTGGTAAAGGATGCCATTCTTATTGCTGAAAAGGCACCGGGATTGTTTCAGAAATTGTTGGAAAAAATTGCTCTTGATATTGGACCAGCAGGACCACGCGCCATTGAAATTATTAAGTCTGCCGGTGATATGGCCGCTGCAAATGAAGGTGCAGGAAGGTTTTTTGTTGAACAAGTAGCCTATGCAGCAGCTGCTGCGTCATTACGTTCTACGGATATAGAACATGTTGCAAATGCCTATATGGAAAGCCGACTTGGAGGACAATGGAGATCTTCCTACGGGATGCTCATTGCACGCTATAATGCAGGGCATTTGCTCAATGTTCTTTATCCTTCCATATGATGAAAGTTGTGAATTCTATTGAGAGCACCTTGCAATATAAAAGCGGCGGCGGCCGAATCAATTCTGCTTGCTCTTTTAGCGCGCGATACATTCATTTCTAAAAGAGAACGTTCTGCAGCAATTGTTGATAAGCGTTCGTCCCAAAAAACAAATGGAATTTTTGTATGCTCTTTCATATTGCTCACAAAAGCTTTGGTTGCTTGAACACGAGAGCCACTGCTTCCATTCATGTTAAGAGGTAAGCCAATGATAATAACGCCTACATTTTCATGATCAAAAATTTTAATAAGTGTGTGGGCATCTTCTGTAAATTTTTTTCGCTGGAGCACAGGACGCGGATTTGAAATAGTTAATCCCATATCAGAAATTGCAATTCCAATCGTTTTTGTCCCTAAATCTAAGCCTGCTATTGTTTGGCCAGGCAAAAGATGTGTTATAACTTCATTTATATTAATAACAGCCATAGGGATTATAATACGTTTTTTAATGTTTCAGATCTATAATTATATTCCTTATTTATGTTATCTAATATTCTTGCGCTTGTAAGCAGAGCCTTGTATAGCCAGAATAAAGATCAATAAATAAACAAAAAACAGAAAGGCGTAAAAAGTATGTCTGTTGATCAAGAAACCGTCAAGCGGGTTGCACGTTTAGCGCGGATTGCCATTCACGATAATGAGGTGGAACCTATGACAAAAAAATTCAATGCTATTTTAGGTTTTGTAGAGCAATTGAATGAAGTTGATGTTAGTGAAGTTGATCCATTAACATCTGTGATACCGATGACTCTACGAATGCGTGAAGATAGTGTTACAGATGGCAATAAAGCAGCAGATATTGTCGCCAATGCACCTGTTACAGAAGAAAAATTTTTTCTTGTCTCAAAAATTGTTGAGTAACTTTTTATATTTTTGAAATTTGAGAACCAATATGACCGATTTAACAACCCTCACAATTGCACAAGCTCGTGATGCTCTGATAAAGAAAAAGCTTAAAGCAACGGAATTAACGGAAGCTTATTTAAAAGCAATAGAATTGGCTAATCCAATTTTGAACGCTTATGTAACAATAACAGCAGAACAAGCAAGAAAAATGGCTGCTGAATCAGAAGGCCGCTTGACGAGAGGAGAGGGGGGGCTTTTGGAAGGAATTCCCTTGGGAATTAAAGATCTTTTTGCAACCCGTGGCGTTCATACTCAAGCCTGTTCAAATATCCTTGATGGTTTTAAACCGCATTATGAATCAACCGTTACGGCTAATTTATGGCAAGATGGTGCCGTGATGTTAGGGAAACTTAATATGGATGAGTTTGCTATGGGCTCCTCTAATGAGACATCATATTATGGTCCCGTTATTAGTCCATGGAGAAAAAAAGGCTCGAATGAAAAACTCGTCCCCGGTGGTTCATCGGGGGGATCGGCAGCCGCTGTTGCCGCACAAATTTGTGCTGGTGCAACAGCAACAGATACAGGTGGCTCAATACGTCAACCAGCAGCTTTTACTGGAACTGTAGGAATAAAGCCAACTTATGGACGTTGTTCACGATGGGGCGTTGTCGCGTTTGCTTCGTCCCTTGATCAAGCTGGACCTGTTGCTAGAGATGTTCGTGATTGTGCTATCTTACTCAGATCAATGGCCTCTTTTGATGAAAAAGACTCTACTTCCATGAATTTACCCGTTCCAGATTATGAAAGTTATCTTGGCCAATCAATCAAAGGAATGAAAATTGGTATTCCAAAAGAATATTATCTGGATGGAATGCCTTCTGAAATTATTGAACTTTGGCAAAAGGGAATAAATTGGTTAAAAGATGCAGGTGCTGAAATACACGATATTTCTTTACCTCATACACAATACGCTCTACCTTCTTATTATATTATCGCTCCTGCAGAAGCCTCTTCTAATTTAGCGCGTTATGATGGTGTCCGTTTTGGTTTGCGCGTGCCTGGAAAAGATATCATTGAGATGTATGAAAATACGCGTTCTGTTGGTTTTGGTGATGAAGTCAAGCGGCGTATTTTGGTTGGGACTTATGTTCTTTCATCAGGTTATTATGATGCCTGTTACCTAAGAGCTCAAAAAGTAAGAACACTCGTAAAACGTGATTTTGATCAATGTTTTGATTTAGGTATTGATGCTATTCTTACACCAACAACACCAACACCTGCCTTTGGTATTGCTGATGAAAAAATAAAAAATGATGCTGTTGCAATGTATCTTAATGATATTTTTACGGTACCCGTTAACATGGCTGGTTTACCAGGAATTTCTGTTCCTGCTGGTCTGTCATCAAATGGTTTACCCCTAGGATTGCAACTGATTGGTAGACCTTTTGCTGAAGAAGTCATTCTTCAAATAGCACACATTATTGAACAAACCGCAGGAATATTCTGTGCAGAAAAATGGTGGATATAATCATCAAACCCATAAGAAAGCATTTCTTATCATTGATGAAAAATGCTTTTTTAAAAGGGGGAGGGATGAGTTCTATTTCCTTAATGTCTCACTTTTATCCACCAAGATAAGCTTCTTTAACACGGGGATCAGAAAGCATCGCTTTGCCTTCACCGTGAAATAAAATATGCCCTACCTCTAAAATATAAGCATAATCAGCTATGGAAAGTGCAGCAAATGCATTTTGTTCAATAAGAAGAACAGTTTTTCCCATATCATTAATTTTTCGGATAATCGAAAAAATCTCCCGAACGAGAAGGGGGGCTAACCCCAACGAGGGCTCATCTAAGATGACCATATTAGGATTGCTCATGAGGGCGCGCCCTACAGCAACCATTTGTTGTTCCCCACCTGACATTGTTCCTCCCAACTGTTTTGATCTTTCACGCAGGCGCGGGAAAAGATCAAATATCCATTCAATATCACGAGAAATTCCCTGTTTATCATGACGGATATAAGCGCCTAAATGGAGATTTTCTAAAACAGTGAGATGGGGCATAATACGCCGCCCTTCAGGACTAAGAGCAATCCCTAATCGCAAAATCTCTTCTGGTGATTTTTTAACAATTGATTCGCCATTATAGGTAATTTCTCCATAAACAGAGCGATTAAGTCCTGTAATAGAACGTACAATACTGCTTTTTCCTGCACCATTGGCTCCAATTAAAGTAACAATACTTCCTTTTTTTATGGACATAGAAAGATTTTGTACAGCTTTAATGGCGCCATAATGAACGTGAAGATTTTTTATTTTAAGAATATCCATAAACATCTCCGCCAAGATAAGCTTCAATAACTTTAGGGTTATTACGAATTTCATCTGGTGTGCCATTGGCAATGCAACAGCCATGTTCCATAACCAAAATATGTTGACAAAGCCCCATAACCACTTTCATATCGTGCTCAATAAGAAGAATTGTAAGATCGAAGTCTTTTTGCACTTTTGCTATGAATTTTCTAAGATCTTCACTTTCTTGTGGATTCATGCCAGCGACAGGTTCATCAAGAAGAAGCAATTTAGGCTTTGTGGCTAACGCGCGTGCAATTTCTAAACGTCGTTGCACACCATAAGGTAAAGCTGTTGCCAATTGATTGGCAAGATGATCAAGTTGTAACCGTTCAAGAAGTTCCATGGAATTTTTATAAACTTCCTTTTTTTCTTTCATTGCTTTTGAAAAAAAGAGAGCTGAAGAAAACCAAGGATATTTTTGTCGAACATGCGCCCCCACCATAACATTCTGCAAAACCGTTAATCCTGAGAAAAGGCGAATATTTTGAAATGTCCTGGCAATATGACGCCTACAGATAATATAAGGAGGTTCTCCAGAAATTTTTTGTTCATCAAAAAGAATGGTGCCGCTTGTAGGGGCATAAAACCCAGAAATCATATTGAAAACTGTTGTTTTTCCAGCACCATTGGGACCAATTAACCCAGTAATACTTCCTCGTTTAATGGCCATATTAACTTTATTGACAGCCACTAATCCGCCAAAACGCATTACAATATCATTGAGTGAAAGGATGGCGTCGTTCATAGCTTTCCCTCAGTATTAGAAAGCTTTTTGCGTGTCAAAAAGCTATAAATTCCATTCCATGAAAATTCACGTTGTCCCATCAATCCTTTTCTCCAAAACAAGATAATTACCAGCAATAAAAGAGAAAAAACAACCATGCGAAGTCCTGGTGTTTCTGGAATATGTATAAAACCTAAGTCAAAAGGACTTTCAATAATACGAAGCCATTCAAGCATGACTGTAATAATAATGCTCCCAATAATGCTTCCTGTAATTGAACCAAGACCACCAGCAACAACGATCATTAAAATATTAAAAGTGAGCAAAAAATTAAACATTTTCGGATCAATGGTTGAAATAAGAGCAGCCATTAAGGCGCCACCTATACCTGCAAAAAATGCTCCAACAGTAAAAGAAAAGCTACGATAGAAAAAAACGTTAATTCCCATAGTCTTCGCAGCGATTTCATCATCACGAATAGCACGTAATACGTTACCAGTATTGCTTCGCAGTAAGAGGACAATAAAGAGAACTGTAAATGCTAACCAACCGTAGTTCCACCATAATGTTGCATTCTGAGGTATTCCTTTGATTCCCAAAGAGCCGTTTGTGAGTGATGTTGCGTTCGTAATGATGATGCGAATAATTTCCGCAAAACCCAATGTTGCAATTCCAAGATAATCGCCACCAAGACGCAATATTGGCAAAGCAATCAATAAACCAATAACAGCCGCACACAAACCGCTTACAACAACAGCGACAAAAAAAGGTAACTGCAGATAATACAATGGTTCAGCGATAGGCTCCAAAATCCACATCATCTCTTTTTGTTCAGGAGAAAGAAGTAAAATTGCGCAGACGTAAGCACCAATAGCCATAAAGCCGGCATGTCCAAGAGAAAACATACCTGTGAAACCATAAATCAAATTAAGCGAAATTGCCAATATAGCATTAATAGCAATCAGATTTATGATACGAAGCGTATAGTCATTAAAATGGCTGTCCGCATAAAATAAAAAACCTATAAGAACTAAAATACTGACACACGATAAAAAAGTTGTCGCTGACTTTGCCATTAGATTTTCTCCTGATTTTTTTTACCCATTAATCCCGTGGGCAATACCAATAAAATCAGAATCAATAAAATGAAAGCGAAGGCATCTCGATATCCAGATAGCGCGGGAAAAAATGCGATAATCATAATTTCAATAAACCCTAATAACAATCCTCCTAACATTGCTCCTGGTATCGAACCAATACCTCCAATAACGGCAGCGATAAAGGCTTTGAGACCCGGGAGAACGCCCATATAAGGATGAATTTGAGGATAACGTAAAGACCACATAATGCCTGCTATAGCGGCAAGTGCTGAACCTATCCCAAATGTAAATGCAATAACTTTATTGACAGAAACCCCCATCAAACGCGTCGTTTCAATGTCATGGGAGATTGCACGCATAGCAAGACCAGGTTTTGTTTTATGAATAATCCATAACAGTAAAACAATAAGAATCAGTGATACAATGGGAACAATCAGAGACATGGGAGCAATTCTAATGATACCTTCTGCTTCTGATCCTAGATGCCATAAAAATGGTGTTACCAGAAAATCTGGCTGTTTTACACCTTTGGGAACACCACTAAAGAGTACTGTAGAAAGATTTTCAATGAAAAAAGAAACACCAATTGCACCGATAAGTGCCGAAATACGGGGAGCATGGCGTAAAGGTTTATAAGCAAATTGATCAACAGTAATCCCCACTGCACTTGTAATAAAAATAGAAAAACAAAGAGCTAAAACCCAAATCGGTGTAAAAGCTTGTGGGGAAATTTTAAAATAATAAACAAATCCTAACGCAAGAATTAAAAAAATAGCGATCCAATAAATTGGAGGGCGCCTTTTAAATCCTATAAAAACTGAATAATAAATTAGAGCAGCAAAGAATAAAAGAAGAAGTGCTGCCCAAGCAGGCATAAAGCTAATTGTGGAAAAGAAAACAAAATAGGCTCCCAGCATAAAGATATCACCGTGAGCAAAGTTAATCAGCCTCAGTATACCGTATACCATGGTGTAACCAATAGCGATAAGCCCATAAAGAGAACCTAATGCCAGTGCATTAAAAAAATACTGGATGAACATTTCAGTGCTCATCTCTCATCCTTCCACATTTGTTAATTTACATAGGATAATAAGAAAATTTTAAGTTTTTGGTTGAGAAAAAATCTCAACCAATTCTTGTATTTTAATAAGTACAACCCTTACACTAAAAAGCAGGCTTTACTTCTTCTAAATAAACACGTTTTCCATCTTGGATTTTAATGATACCAATAGGAATCCTAGGGTTATGATTTTCATCCATTGACATTTCACCAAAGGGCGTTGGAAAATCTTTTAATTTGCTCAGTTCAATCGTAATTTTTTCACGATCAGCGCTACCAGCATTTTCAATAGCCTTCATGAACATCATATAACTTGTGTATCCCAAAACTGAATTGATATTTGGCTCTTTGTCAGGATAAGCTTCTCTCCATTCTTCTGTGAATTTTTGCGCAGCTGCTGACATATTTGGCATATCCTCACTATAGGGAAGTGTTGTATGTAAGAAGCCTTCTGCAGCACTTCCTGCAATCGTAATAGTTTCTGGATTATCCATGGCATCTCCACCCATAATTTGAAACTTTGCCCCTAATTCACGCGCTTGTTTCATGATGATGGCACCTTCAGAAAAGTAAGATGGAATGAATAAGATATCAGGTTTTTGCGCGATGATCTGTGTGAGAACAGCTGAAAAATCCTGATCTCCGGAATTATAATTTAAATTTGAAATAACTTCACCACCTAATTTTTTAAAAGCACGCGTAAAATAACTTGCAAGACCAATGGCATAATCGCTTGAAATATCTTTGAGGATAGCAGCTTTCTTTGCATGTAAAATCTGGCTTACATAAGTTGCGATTCCTATCCCTTGATAGGAATCAATAAAGCAAGCGCGAAAGTAATATTTTTTACCCTGTGTAACAAGGGGACTCGTTGAAGAAGTTGCAATGGTTGGAGTCTTTGCTTTTTCAGATATCTCACCACCCGCTAATGAGAGTGAAGAACCATAGCTGCCAATGATTCCACTTACCTTTTCACTTGCTGTTAAACGCATAACAGCATTAGCCGCTTCCACTTTATCAGACTTATTATCAATAACAACAAGTTCCACTTTACGTCCCAAAATTTCTGGAACTTGTTTATGGGCTAATTCGATACCTCGAATTTCAAGCTGACCTCCAAAAGCATTTTGACCACTTAATGGAAGATAAACACCAATTCTGATAGGCTCACTCGCATAAACATTTGCTGTAAGCGCCATGAAAGCTGTGATTGTCGTAAGGATTTTCTTCAATTGCATTGCGCATTTTCCTTAATTGAATTGTCGTTTTTGCACCTTATATTGAACTTCTTCATCATGCAAGTTACACATTATGTAAAAAACTTTTTTTGTAGGGCACTCTTTGTAAGATATGTAAAGCGTACAATCAAATAGTTTTATAAATATTTTTTATAAATATTCATGTTGATATTAACATGTAAGAGATAAGACAATATGGGGAAATCTTATCTTGGGGCTTGCGTGTTGATACAAGAGCAATGTTTACTTAAACCTAGAGAATCAATATCGTGCAATTTATAAGCTACAGGATCACGTTATTATGACGAGTAAGGATGCATTAAAGGATTGTTCCCTATCTGAGGATAGTATAGGCGCTTGTGGGGAGATTATCGAAATCAGTGGTGTCATTAAGTGGTTTGATGGTAGTAAGGGTTATGGATTTATTGTACCTGATTTACCTCATTTCCCCGATATATTATTGCATGTTACAGTCATGCGAAGAGATGGTTTCCAAACAGCTTTGGAGGGCGCTAAAGTTATTTGCGCTGTGGAGAAAACGGAACGAGGGTTAAAGTGCGTTCAAGTGAAATCCATCGATTGTTCTTCTGCGGTTCATCCATCAGAAGTTCCAGCCCGTACTCATGTTGTTGTTACTCCAGAAAGTGGCCTAGAACGTGCAATTGTTAAATGGTTTAATCGTGATAAAGGTTTTGGTTTTCTTAGCCGCGGGCAGGGGACAGAAGATATTTTTATTCATATGGAAACGTTGCGCCGTTTTGGTTTAGCAGAGCTTCGTTCTGGACAAGTTGTTCTTGTCCGTTTTGGTAAAGGAGAGAAAGGTTTGATGACAGCAGAAATTTATCCAGATATAGGGTTTCCTTTTGCTACGCATTAAATTTTACGAGTGAAATCAGTATTTTTCTGTGTTTTTAAAGGGCGGTTATTGCATAAATGGCTATGGGAGTAGCTTTGTTATGGCTCTTGTGAATTTATAAACTAAGTGAAATAATGTGCATATCCTATTGAAGAAAATAAAGAAAAACAAGGAAACAGCTCTCTTGTCGTTTGGCTTTTAAACTCTGATATTTTTTATTTTAGAGACGAAAAAATTTTCTGTGGTGGAGATAAGAATGGTAAAGCCTTTTAGAAAAGGGCATATTGTTTTATTGGCAATACTTTTTATGTTGGAAATGCGCGTTACTATCGCGAAGGAGCCCATAAAGATCCCTGTTCATCCGATTCCTTTAGAAATACAGACAGAGAACGGTACGGTTTCTTATAAAGTAGAGATTGCTTTTACACCCTCTCAAGCAGAAGCTGGTTTAATGTATCGGACTGATTTCCCACGCGATCGTGCAATGCTCTTTAAGCAGCAAGAAAGTTATCAATCGGGAGATGAACAGAAGTTTTTTATGTGGATGGCCAATACACCTTTGCCCTTAGATATGATTTTTTTAAACTCTGAAGGGATTATTGTATCGATTATTGAAAACACTTCTCCATTTTCAACAAAGATCATTTCATCAGGCGTTTCTGCAGCTTTTGCAGTTGAGATTAACGCTGGTGAAGTTTCTGAAAAACAGATACAAAAAGGGCAACGTGTTATTCATCCTGTCGTTTGTGGAAAGTACAATAAAAAATGACAACTGAAGACGTTCGTTTTTTTGAATATGATGGTTTGCGGTTTGCTTATCGAGAAGAAGGACAAGGCGCACCTATTTTATTGATCCATGGTTTTGGGTCTTCTGCACGGATAAATTGGTATACAACGGGTTGGTTTCGTATTCTCACTGAAGCAGGGTATCGTGTTATTGCTCTTGATAATCGGGGGCATGGAGATTCAGTTAAAAGTTATGATCCTGCTTTTTATACACCTCAAGCTATGGCTGGCGATGCAGTAAGACTATTACAGCATTTAGAGTTATCGAGAGCCCATGTTATGGGATATTCTATGGGAGCTCGTATTAGTGCTTTTATGGCTCTTTTGCATCCAACATATGTGAACAGTGTTATTTTTGGTGGTCTAGGTATTGGTATGGTAACGGGAGCAGGAAATTGGGAACCTGTTGCTGAGGCTCTTTTAGCGGAGGATACTTCTAGCATTACTAATACGCGTGGTTTAATGTTCCGTAAATTTGCCGATCAAACGAAAAGTGATAGACGTGCTTTGGCTGCTTGTATAATCACATCAAAACAAGAGCTGACGGCATCTGAAATTTGTAAAATTGAACAACCTGCACTTGTTGCCGTTGGTTCATTAGATGAGATTGGTGGTGCAGCAGAGCCATTAGCGGCTTTATTGCCTTGTGGTGAAGCTTTATCAATTCCTAATCGCGATCATATGCTTGCTGTAGGCGATAAAGTTTATAAAAAAGGCGTTATCGATTTTCTTTCTCGTTATCCTATAAAATAAAAATTTTTATAGGTTTTAGCATTTACAAAAATACCCAATATTTTTTGCGTATAAACTGAAAAGCTTATTTAAAAACTTTTCTATTTTGACATAAGTTATTTATAAAAAATAGGCACAAAAATAAACTCTTACTCACTTATTTTTTACCTTTTTTAAGATGTGTAATTCTTTTAAGGTTAGATAACTATATTTTAAAATGATGTAATAATATTTTAGGCTAAAAAATTTAGTTTTAAATAAAAAATTATTATTATTTTAATTTTTTATAGAAGGAACAAAATTATAAATCGTTGATTAATTTTTCTTCTGAATATGCATCATAAATGCAGATGCTAAAATTGGAGATAAAGTAAAATTATTAAAAGTCATAGAGTTTTCTGCCATTTTTTTATCTATACGAGTATATTTAATAATGATAGAATCCTTTTATAAAAGTTCTTTATGAAGATATAAAGAAAGAGCTGTAAATATATGTAATATTAAGTCAATATTCAGATTAAGCTTTTTTAATGGCTTTACAGAATCAGAGGAGTGTCTTATTCGCGCGACACGCAATTAGTTTAATCATATCAAAAAACAGGAGAGCATAGTGAATGCTGATGAAATAAAAAAACTTGATAATTATTTAAAAAATACATTCCAAAACTCAGCATTGCAAGTCAGAGCACGGCCTAAAAAGGATGATTCTTGTGAGGTTTATATGGGGGATGAGTTTTTAGGCGTTATCTATCGAGATGAAGATGAAGATGAGCTATCCTATAATTTCTCAATGGCTATATTGGATATTGATTTAGAAAATTGATTTGCTATTCATCCTTGAATGCAGTCTTTTTTATCCCATAAGATTTATATAAGTTTTAATGCTTTAAAACTTGTATGGTTATGTCGTGCGATAATAAGGTGATCATGGATCGTAATGCCTAATGCATTTGCTGCATCTTTTAGTCTGTATGTCATTGTTATATCTGCATCAGAGGGGGTGGAATCACCAGAGGGGTGATTGTGGACTAAGATCAGTCCTGATGCGGATAACTCTAAAGCTCGAGAAATAACTTCACGAGGATAAACAGGGGTATGATCAATGGTTCCGGTTTGTTGTACCTCATCGGCAAGTAAGCCGTTCTTCTTATCGAGAAATAAAATACGAAATTGTTCACGTGTTTCGTGAGCCATAACTGCTTTACAATAAGCTAATACTTTATCCCATGATGAAAAAATATCGCGTTTAAACAACTCTGCACGAGCAAGACGTCCAGCAACATCTGAAATAATTTTTAAATCAATTGCAGTTGCCGGACCACATCCTTGAACCTCTTGAAGTCGATGAATATCAGCGCCTAACACATCAGCTAATGAACCAAAATGTGCTATCAAATTTTTAGCTATCGGTTTTGTGTTTGCGCGGGGTATTGTGCGAAAAAGCAATAATTCAAGATATTCATAATCTTCAATTGCATTTCCTTTTGACTTTAAATAGCGTTTCCGAAGACGTTCACGATGTCCTTGATAATGTTTATCAAGCGGTGTATTTCTCTTAGGCTTTTCACTTTTTCTTTCTGATACGGGGGTGATGAGTGGAGAACTTGATGTTAATGCAAAGTGATTCCTTTGAATATCTTCCTTTTGATTTAACTTTTTAGCCATAACTTCTCTACATTGCGTTAGGTCTTCGAATTTGGAATATAAAAAATATTTTTAGGTGATTGTGTAAATATTTCATACCCTTCATTTGTGACACCAATTGTATGTTCATATTGTGCTGTCAGAGAGCGGTCACGGGTAACGGCTGTCCAACCGTCAGATAAAATCTTAACTTGTGGCTTACCAAGATTAATCATAGGTTCAATCGTAAACATCATGCCTTGTTTTAATTCGATTCCTTCTCCAGGATTTCCATAATGGAGAATATTGGGGGCATCATGAAAAAGTTGACCGATACCATGTCCGCAAAAATCTCTTACAATTGAGCACCGTTCAGATTCTGCGTACTGTTGAATGGCTGCACCAATATCACCTGTTGTTGCTCCAGGTTTAACGACAGCGATTCCTCTCATAAGACTTTCATAGGTTATTTGTAAAAGGCGTTCTGCAGCACGTCTGATTTTTCCAACAGGATACATACGGCTTGAATCACCATGCCAACCATCAAGAATGAAGGTCACATCAACATTCACAATATCGCCTTCTTGCAAGGGTCTTTTATTGGGAATACCATGACAGACAACGTGATTGATAGATGTACAGCATGAATGGCTGTATCCATGATAATTTAGATCAGCAGGAAGAGCTCCTTTTTGTGCACCAAAAGTAAATACGAAATCATCAATTTCTTGCGTAGTGACGCCAGGTTTAATAATATCCGTAAGTGCATCAAGGCATTCTGCAGCAATACGACCAACTTCATGCATTTTAGCGAAAGCATAGTCATCGAAAATGCGAATTTTCCCGTTAAATTTTAAAGGGATTTTATTATATTCGATATACTCAATCATTGTTTTTTCTGTTTTCTATTTTTACTCTCTGAATCGGAAAAATGCCTTCTACACTTACGTGACACTTTACAGCATAACATTCTACCCGTGATTTTAATGCTAAATTAAACTTACGTCCATAGAGTGGATCAAGATCATGACAAATTGTAAAAGCTGCACAATCTTCTCGTTGAATAATATAAAGCATCGCAGCTCGTTTTCCTTGTTGTAGGACTTGTATGAGCTCCTCAAGGTGACGGGCACCACGTTTTGTCTCAGTATCAGGAAATTCTGCTAATCCTTTTTGGCGAATAAAATGAACATTTTTGACTTCTAGGTAACAATCAGGAAGAATGCCATCCCGTAAAAGAAAGTCAATGCGTGATTGTGTTCCATAGCGTTGTTCTTTTAAAATTGTTTTATATCCACTTAATTCTGGTAGTAATCCGCTTTGAATTGCTTCTAATGCAAGTTTATTAGGTAAAGTGGTATTAATACCAACCAAAGTATTATCGGATTCAACAATTTCTAATTGATAGGCATATTTTCGCTTGGTGTTGTTATGATATGAAAGCCAAATATTGGCGTTGGGAGCTGTCAGTCCAAGCATTGATCCTGTATTTGGTACCGACACGGTGAAGACATGTTGATCATCTTGTTTCACATCTGCAAGGAAGCGTTTATAACGACGGATAAGCTTTGCAGGAAAAAGTTTGGGAGTAAAATGCATATTCTTTTTTAGGGTTTATGATTTCATAATTCAACTGAGATTATGATTTGTAGGGGCTATTCTTATTAAAAAAGATAAAATTGATGTAAAAAATGCTACGATAGCTTATATAAATTGTTATAAACTGCATCATTTATTTTAATGGCTTTTGAAATTTACTATTAGAAAGTCTACACTCTTTGAGTGAGAAAATGACATTGTCTATAATTTATTATTAAACAACATTAGAATAATATAAAAAAGGTTGCATTAAAAAATAGTGGAGAGGGAGATTGTTTAAGTGAAACTAGGTAAGATTGATGGCTGGAACGAATAAGAATCGTGAAAATTTAACAAATGGTCCCATCATTATTTTAGTTGAACCGCAGCTTCCTGAGAATATTGGTATGGTTGCAAGGGCAATGGCAAATTTTGGGCTTTCTAAGCTTCGGCTCGTCAAACCTCGAGAAACATTTCCGAATGAAAAAGCTAGAGCTGCTGCAAGTAAAGCCGATCATGTCATTAACAACGCCGTGATTTTTGACACATTGCGTGATTCAATTGCAGATTTACACTATGTTTTTGCCACAACAGCACGTGAAAGATGCGGATTTAAAACGGTAAAAAGTGCTGTCGAAGCCGCAAATGTAATCCGTCAGCGTGAAAATATCGGACATAAAACAGGTATTGTCTTTGGAAGAGAGAGATGGGGACTAGAAAATGATGAAATCAGCCTTGTTGATGAAATCATCACTTTTCCAGTTAATCCTGCTTTTGCATCACTTAATATTGCGCAAGCGGTTCTTCTGATGTCTTATGAATGGATGAAAACAGGTCTAGAAAATGTGAGCGATACAGCATTTCGTGCACCAGAGATGGAGCCTGCAAATAAAACAGTGTTTCATGGTTTTTTATCTCAATTAGAAGAGGCTTTGGATATTCGTGGGTATTTTAGACCCCAAGAACGAAAAGAAGTTATGCTTGCAAATTTGCGCTCTGTGTTTACGCGCGCCAACTTTAGTGAATCTGAGGTTCGCTTATTGCGAGGTGTTGTATCTTCATTGGATCATTTTTCTCCACAATATCCACGGGGGAGTAGAGCGCCTCGAGAGCGCGATCGTCAAAAAATTAAAAACAAGTGTGAAAACTGATGGATGAGAGGCCAGTTCTTTTTTTTGATAGTGGTATTGGTGGCTTGACAGTATTGAGGGAAGCGCGCGCGCTCATCCCTGAAATACAATTTATTTATGTGGCTGATGATGCGGGATTCCCTTACGGTAATTGGGAAGAAAATATCCTAAAAGAGCACGTTTTAAAGATTTTTACAAATCTTTTAACGCGCTATAATCCCGTCTTATGTGTGATTGCTTGCAACACTGTTTCTACACTGATGATGGCAGATTTACGACAAAACTTTCCTCATGTTCCTTTCGTAGGAACGGTTCCTGCAATTAAATCTGCTGCTGAACAAACAAAATCTGGTTTTATTTCCGTATTAGCAACTCCTGGAACAGTTAAACGTGCCTATACAAATGAATTAATTAACTCTTTTGCTGGACAGTGTCATGTTCAGCTTGTAGGAAGTGAAAAGCTTGCTGGATTTGCTGAAGATTATTTACGTGGAAAATCTATCGATTCAGAAGAGTTAAGAAAAGAAATCCAGCCATGTTTTGTGAAAAAAAATGGCAAATATACTGATGTTATTGTTTTAGCCTGCACTCATTACCCTTTTTTGATTAATTTCTTTCGTGAACAAGCTTTATGGTCCGTTGAATGGATTGATCCAGCAAAAGCGATCGCCAAACATATTAGATCATTATTACCCTTGTCTGAAAAAATACATCAGAAACCCATAAAGAAATATCAAGATTTTGCGTTGCTGACGTCGAAAAATATCACTGCTTCAACGGAGCATTTGTTAAAAGGATTTGGCTTAAAACTTATGAAAAGAGTTGACTTTGAAATACGAGATCAATAAAGATGCTCCAGCTTTTTCTTTCAAGAAATGGCAGTAATTGACGTGTCCCGTGGATAACTTTGCATATTGGTATGTTAAGCTATTCTGTCAGTCTTTTGTATTTAAAGGCAGAGGAGGGCGCGTTTCCTTGGGATCTTCAAGATCTCGTGTTTTATTTTAAAGGAAATGCGATGAGTAAACGCGAAACAACAAAGTATAAAATTGACCGTCGTATGGGAGAAAATATTTGGGGTCGTCCCAAATCTCCTGTCAATCGTCGTGATTATGGTCCAGGTCAGCATGGACAGCGCCGTAAAGGAAAACTTTCTGACTATGGGGTGCAATTGCGCGCTAAACAGAAGTTGAAAGGGTTTTATGGCGATATTTCAGAAAAGCAGTTTCATAAAACTTATGTGGAGGCTGCTCGTCGACGGGGTGATACGGGTGAAAATCTTATCGGTCTGTTGGAATCTCGTTTGGATGCTGTTGTCTATCGTGCAAAATTCGTTCCTACGATTTTTGCTTCTCGCCAATTTATTAATCATGGTCATGTGAATGTAAATGGGCGACGCACAAATATTCAATCGTATCGTTGTAAGCCAGGTGATGTTATTGAGGTTCGGGAAAAATCGAAACAGCTTGTTTTGGTTTTAGAATCAGTGCAATTAGCAGAACGTGATGTCCCTGATTATATTGAAGCAGATCATAAACAGATGAAAGCGACCTTTACACGTATTCCTGCTTTTGCAGATGTTCCTTATGCTGTGCAAATGGAGCCTAATTTGGTCGTTGAATTTTATTCTCGATAATTTTTTATGAAAAAAATTGTTTCTCTTCTATTATTATAATTTCAAACTATTGTGTTGTTTTTATAATCCTTGAGGTTAACAAATATTTTGTGAATGGTTCTATATTAAGTTTATGACACTATTCTCGTGTTATAAGCTTATATAGTTCCATTTTTTTTCATATCTGTTTTGATAAATTCAGAAAACATAAATGTAAGCGTGCTTTATATTTTGTTTCTGTCTTTACAAAACGAGCGACTACTTGTGCAGGTTATGATCTTATGAATGATGTTTCAGTTGAATATCAGGCAACAGAAGAAAACGAAAAGAAAGATGATTTTTTGGCAAACCAATCAGATGATTGTCATCCAATATTTCGGCGTGCTCCTTCAAGTGTGGAATTTAATAAATTACGCAAACGACTTTTGCGTCATATGCGGCAGGCTTTGGATGATTTTTCGATGCTCTCGACTGGAAAAAAATGGCTTGTCGCTTTATCGGGTGGAAAAGACTCTTATGGTTTATTAGCACTTCTTTTAGATTTAAAGTGGCGTGGTCTTTTACCCGTTGAAATTCTGGCTTGTAATCTTGATCAAGGACAACCAGGATTTCCTAAACATATTCTTCCAGATTTTTTGAGTTCTTATAAAATTCCCTATCGTATTGAATATCAAGATACTTATTCCATTGTTACAGATAAATTGGCACAGACACAGACATATTGTTCACTTTGTTCTCGATTACGACGCGGTAATCTCTATCGCATTGCACGTGAGGAGGGGTGTTCTGCATTAATTTTAGGACATCATCGTGATGATGTTTTGGAAACATTTTTTATGAATTTATTTCACGGTGGCCGATTAGCCGCTATGCCTGGAAAACTTAAAAATGATGAAGGAGATCTTTTTGTATTACGCCCTCTTGTCTATGCCGCTGAGGAAGATATGGAAAAATTTTCTCAAGCAATGCAATTTCCAATTATTCCTTGTAATCTTTGCGGTAGTCAAGATGGTTTACAACGTAATGCAATGAAAGAAATGCTGAAAAATATCGAAAGACAAATGCCAGGACGTAAAGATACAATGATTCGCGCTTTAACGAATGTGCGCCCAAGTCATTTGCTTGATAAAAAATTCTTTGATTTTAAAAGGTGTTAATAAAATGAGATATAAAAAAATAAGTTCAAATAGTTTAAGATAAAATACTTATTTATAATGATAATTTATTGCTTTGCAATTTAACGACCATAGGTGTTTTATTTCAAATTTTCTTATATTGTATCCATAAAAACATCTCCTTGCATATCACAAACAGAGCTCTTGTGTGTATAAAACACATTTTAAAAAGCTTCCTTTAAATAATTAATGACTGTCGCAATATGGAAAAATGGGAAAATAATATGACGGTTGGTTTGCTCTTTTTTTAAGAGAACCTTTTAGATTTTATTTTATCTTATCCTGTTGTGCAATAAAACATCTCGTCATTTAGGGTGGTGAACCAAAATGATATAAGCACTTGATAAATTAAGTATTTTTAGAGTGTATAGCAAAAACTCAAGGCAGGAATTATCCGTAAATCCTCATGAAGTGAGTCACATAAGTGATCGCGCCCTATTGTGAGCAGTTGTTTTTTTATAAACTGTCTCTGATCAGAAACTTTGTCATTGGGGATGGGAATAAGTTAAATTTTTTCAAACTGCTATACCATAAAGGTCATAGGCATCCGATTGTTCGATTTTAACGGTGACAAATTCACCGATACGTAAGGGGCGTCGTGATGATATATGGACAACACCATCTATTTCTGGAGCATCGTATTGACTACGTCCTTTGGCAACTTTTCCTTGACTTTCATCGATAAGGACTTGGAGTCTTTTTCCAATTTTTTTCTTTAAAAGATGTGTCGAAATTTGTTGTTGTTTTGCCATAAAACGATGCCAGCGATTTTCTTTCACGTCCTCAGGAATATTTTCTAATCCCAAATCATTTGCTACGGCCCCTTTTACTTCTTCATATTTAAAGCATCCAGCGCGTTCAATTTTTGCTTCTTCTAGCCATTCTAGCAGCATATTAAAATCTTCACTCGATTCACCTGGAAATCCAACAATAAATGTTGATCGCAAAGTAAGATCTGGACATATTTTTCGCCACTTTTCAATTCTACGGTTTATTTTTTCCATAAGAGCAGGACGCTTCATATGACGCAAAACAGTCGGTGATGCATGCTGAAAAGGAATATCCAGATAAGGGAGAATTTTTTTCGCAGCCATAAGTTCGATAACTTCATCCACATGAGGATAAGGATAAACGTAATGCATACGTACCCAAATACCCATATCACCTAGTTCACGACAAAGATCAAAAAACTTTGTTTTAATTGTACGATCTTTCCAAGAATTTTCGAGATATTTAAGATCAATACCATAAGCGCTCGTATCTTGTGAAATAACCAAAAGTTCTTTTACACCCGCTTGTACGAGTTTTTCAGCTTCGCGAAGAACGTCACTAATGGGGCGTGAAGTGAGATCACCACGCAGTGTAGGGATGATACAAAAACTACACCTGTTAGAGCATCCTTCAGAAATCTTTAAGTAGGCGTAATGGCGAGGTGTTAAACGAATACCTTGGGGAGGAACTAAATCAATAAACGGATCATGAATTGGAGGAATTGCTGTATGAACAGCTTCTATAACACTTTCATAAGCTTGCGGTCCTGTAATAGCTAATACATTTGGATAGGTTTGACGAATAACATCAGGATCAGCACCAAGACAACCAGTCACAATAACTTTGCCATTTTTTTTGAGCGCTTCATCAATATTGGCTAATGATTCTTTTCTGGCAGAATCAAGAAAACCACAGGTATTTACAATAACGACATCAGCTCCTTGATGTTGACGTGAAATCTCATACCCTTCAGAGCGGAGGCTTGTAATAATTCGCTCAGAATCTACGAGTGCTTTTGGGCATCCGAGGGAGACAAAACTAATACGAGGTGCTACCATGATGATCCTATAATTACTATGAACGATTGAGTTCCGCTTTTATTGACTTAAAAAGTAAAAAATGTTTTTTATTTTTATATATAACAATCTGTTACAAATTTATTTGATTTTTTTCTACAATATTTTATGTGATTTTATACTGGCATACGATTTTAACTTATTATACCGTAAAATACCGTCGTTGAGGATGATGATATAAGACAGACTCCTTCAAAGTATTCAAGCTCTTTTAGAGTACGTAGTGAATATTTTAAGCTTACTTGTCGAGCCTTCCATCATCGAAAAACATAAGAGGGAAGGAGGAATCCGTTCGATAAGGATTTGGATTGTTTATAGACCAAACTGGAGGCATCCTTTTCCTTTGGCTATGGGGAGAAAGTCAATTGCGTGTGACACAATAAAAAATACTTAACAGATTCTTTTACTCTATTTTATTGGCGTATGTATAGCGTATTATAAAATAGGGTTGTTTTTTAATATTTGCGAATAAGACCGGTAAGTTTGCCTTGTATTTCTACACGCTCGGATTTGTATGTACGTACTTCGTAATGAGGATTAGCGGCTTCTAATGCAACAGAGGTTCCTTTGCGTCGATAACGTTTTAATGTTGCCTCTTTTTTATCAATAAATGCGACAATAATTTCACCTGATATTGCTGTATTTTGACGTTTCACAATAATTGTATCTTTATCAAAGATACCAGCTTCCACCATAGAATTATCTTTAACTTCTAATGCATAGTGCTCACCTGTATTAACCATATCGTGTGGAAGAGAAAGTGTACTTGTTTGTTGAAGTATGGCAGAGACAGGCACGCTTGCAGAAATACGTCCCATAATGGGAATAGTGATATTTTTTATTTCTTCTACCTCAAAGTTACCAAGATTAGTCAAGTTTTTTGATATTTCCCTTTTATTTTTTTCTATCATACTGGGAGAAATCTTACGTGCTAGAGAAAGGTTAAATGTTATTCTCTCGGGGAGTCGAATCACCTCCACTGCACGAGCGCGATTGGGCAAACGGCGTATAAAACCTCGTTGTTCTAAGGCTATAATGAGCTTATGAATGCCTGACTTTGAAGAAAGTTCTAAAGCATTTTTCATTTCTTCAAAAGAAGGAGGAACACCAGTTTCTTTTATATGATTGTGAATAAATAAGAGGAGCTCATATTGTTTACATGTCAGCATTCAATCTTCCAATCAAAAAAATAAAAAAATTTATAGTAAAAAATACGTGTATATATAATAATTCTACAATTTTTTCGCTAAATCAAAATTATTTGCTTTATTTTTGACCTTATAAGTGAAGTTAATTAGGCAATCTATTTATTTAGAGACATATTTAAGGTATGATAGGTATGGAATTTTACTTTAATAAAGTTATCATAATATTTCTTATATATTGTAAAAACACATTAATATTAAATAATATATAAAAAATATTTTATAGCTCTGACTGAATTACCCTACACTAAATTTTATGGTCAGAGTGTTATCCTTCTATTTTTTAATAGATCTACGTATTTTATCATTTCTCGTATAAAAAGTTAAATAGAATACATTCTTTCAATAGCGACTTTATGTGTATTTAGAATTATTTTATGTGTATTTAGAATCATTTCGCATATTGTTTCTGTTTTTTTATTTTTTAGTCAAATTATCTACAGCTACAATAATGAGCATAATTTATAGTCATGTCTGATATTTTCAATGAAACTAAATTTTTTTGCTTCATATCTGCCTTATTCTATAGAATAATTGGCTATTGTTATAGAATCATTGTACGTGAGTAAAAGTCATATCTTCAAAATGCCATTATTGCTCATTCGCATATTTGTTTTTAAAAAGATATCTCTCAATGTGCCTGCTTCCATCAAAATGATCTTGCAAATAACATAAAATCTTTTGAGCAACGCTATCTTCATATCTCAAAAGTCTACACCACCATACTATTTTGTCCGCCCCTTATGTTGCAATAATTTTTGGTTGTTGAAAGGACATACAAGAGGCATTTTCATTTCTTTTTTTAATCGTTTTATTCTTCTCCTTGTGTTGAGTAAGCAAATGATTTTTATTATTTTAATATAAAAAGAACAAAAGAATTTGATATGAGAAAATCTTACGGTATTCAGATCTCTCACTCGAGTGATAAAATGATAAATTATTATAAATCAATGGGATATATTATAAATCTCTATTTATATTTGAAAATTGAAAACTAAGACATAAAGATATAAAAATAAACTATAGTAAGAAGTATTTTTCTGCTCTATCCATGATGCTTAACAGCCCATGTGTGGAGGAAGAGGGGGGCTTATAATTTTACCATTTCGAATCTATGAGATATTTTTATCGTTAGATTATTTCTTTATCGAGATTTCAAAAAGAAGATCAAAGAGTAACTTTACAATGACGAGGAAAGGGAAAAAACGGAAAATTATTGATAACTGGAAAAAAATAATAATATTTTTTCAAAAGGTGTTGACCAAATGAAAAGTCAACCGTATGTTCCCTTCACTTTCTACAAATTATATAGTCTGCAAACTAGATAGCTTGTGTGAGAGCGCGTAGCTCAGCTGGTAGAGCAACTGACTTTTAATCAGTAGGTCCAGGGTTCGAATCCCTGCGCGCTCACCAACTTTAAATAATATCAATAAACTATACAGAAGTTTGAGAATCTTTGTTATTTTGATTCTTTTTAGTTTTTTTGACTGCCCTAATTCTTTTTGAGATTTTTTGATTGATTCTATAGTCGATTATTTTTTATCAGCTGTTTTTATATAGAGCGTTTTTTCTCCAACCCAAAAGTGCTTTATGTTTATGAAACAATTAAACCTGTGCTGATAGCACGTATAGCTACTCGTTTTCGCAATTCATGGGCTGTGCTTTAATACCCGCTGCATTATATGGAACAAGCTGGTAAAATCGTCATACTTATTCACAGTTTGTGTTTATTCACAGCTTATCTTATAAGATGATTTTATATAATAACATATTGATTTATCTATTTTTTTATTTTCTAACGTTTTTATAAAGTGCATTTATTTCTCATGACAATCATAAAATGGTTAACAATGTGTTAATTTTTTGATAAAAGGGGCGAATTCAAGGGTGGTATATGCGCGAGGGGTATCATTTAAAAACGTGAATTCTCCTATCGCGTACAAAAAGCGTGACGTGGTTTTTACAGTAGTACTTAACAAAAACTAAGTGGACTGAATAGATGCCTTCAAATAGTAAAAAGAAATTTACTTCTATTATTAAACCGACATTTCAATTATTTTCTATGATCGTCATTTCTCTGTCATTGGTGTCTTGTTGCGCAAGCGAAACTATGCATTTTTCAATAAAAGATTCCTATCAGAATAAACCAATTGACGTAAATACTTCTGTTCTCCCGAAACAAATGTCCAATAACAGAAATCAATCAGAAGAAAAAAGGCGTGGACGAGCAGTTGTTGGTAAACCTTACCAAATAAAAGGAAAGTGGTATTACCCTGAAAATGATCCAACGTATAAACGTGTTGGTGAAGCATCATGGTATGGTTCAGACTTTCATGGGCGTTTAACTGCCAACGGTGAAATTTACGACATGAATCTTCTGACTGCTGCTCATCCTACAATGCCTTTACCTAGCTATGCTCGTGTTACTAATTTGAAAAATGGATCTTCACTCATTGTTAGAGTGAATGATCGCGGACCTTTTATGAAAGATCGTATCATTGATTTATCAAAGCAAGCTGCGGCAATACTTGGTTATGTGGATAGGGGAGTCGCAGATGTTAAAGTAGAGTATATTGCTGAAGCGCCCATTGGCTACTATGATGGTGCATATTTAATGGCCTCTTATACTCCTGGAAATTCTGCCTCATATTCATTAGCGTTGGAAAATGTTTCGAAAAAAAGAGAAACTGCTTTGTTCAAGGAGCGCAATACAGGAAACAAAGAAGAATTAGCTAAAGCCTCCTCTGTTTCACAAGAACAGCGCAATAAAACTGTTTCAGTAAAATTGCCAGAAATTGGTCCTATCATGGTTGATAAACCGGTACCATTCGATCAAGTTGCTTCTATAAATAAGCTAAACAAAAGAACAAAGATTAATTGGCTACAACTGTTTTGAGAAAAAATATGTTAATTTTTAATCGATATCATTTTCAAATAAAAAGTGATGAAAAAAGGTCGAGGTTGAGTGTTATCATTAATAATTTAATACGTCTCTCCAATCCATTGCCAGTCTATTTTTGATTTTATGACAGTGTTTGCTGATAAAGCGCGTGTTTTTTTCTGCTATAATGGCTTTTGTCAAATGAGAAAAGCCGGATTGTGTGAGTCTGTTTGTGTAATCTCTGAAACGACTATACAATCTAATTGGGAAAGAATATAAAGTCTAAAAAGCAAAAGATATTTCCTTTTGATTCTGACTTTGCGGCCTTCGAAAGCATAAGGGTAATATCTTATGAGGAGATTATGCATTGTTTTATGCTTTTTTATCGATTTCTTAATAGCATAACACCCTTCACGTAAACTGAACAACCTCAAAAAAAATACACTTTTGTATTGTCTGTTCACATGTGCTCATTTTCCATTTTAAAGAGGTATATCTGGCTCTCAAGCCCATTTTATGACAGCTTTCCTGAATAGTAGAATGTAAAGCCATTAGGCATCATAGTCTTTACACGTATGAAGATATAAACTGACACCATCATACATTTTGCAAAGCTTTTATGTTTTGCAATACCTTGGGACTTGAGAGATTTATAAAAAGTATTTTTATTCTCTCTTTAATAATCTTAATCTTCACCCCTATACTAACCTTGCTTATGAAGAATAAAAAAAAGCGATTTTAATTGCTTTAAAGAGGTGGGATGATGAGAGAATTTTACAGTATTTTGGTCAGCTTAAATTTTAAAAATTAATAATTTATCATAAATAAATCAATGTACTGGAAATAAAAAAGCTAAAAAGTCTTTTTTGTCTTTCATGCTTTAAAATGTTAATATTAGCTCTTGCGTGGAAGATAAAAAATATATCATTTTACTTTTGCTCATGCTGAATGAAAATAAAATCTTTTCTTGAGTTATCAATAATTCCTCAATTTGCGGAAATAAGAGAGTTTTTTCCTATATAGTGATTCTCTATGCTAATCTTTGGATGGGAGGAGTGGCTATGTATACAGTATTAAGGATCTTACTGATCTTATGGGGGATGTTGGTATTTAATACGTGGGGGAGAGCGCAAGATTTTCAAATTTCCGCTTCACAAGTGTTGTTACTAGATGATGATACAGAGACAATACTTTATGAAAAACAAACTGATATTCCTTTTTTTCCTGCTTCATTAGCAAAATTGATGACAGCGGAAGTCATCTTTCATCAATTAAAAGAAGGATTGTTACAGAATTCCCAAAAATTTAAGGTCAGTGAAAATGCTTGGCGCAAGGGTGGGGCACCTTCTGGTACAACCACTATGTTTGCAAAAATAAAGACAGAAATTAGTGTTTCTGATCTTTTGCGTGGTTTAATTATTGTTAATGGAAATGATGCTGCTATTATTCTGGCTGAAGGAATATCAGGAGATGAAGCCCATTTTGCACAGCTGATGAATCAGCGCGCTAAAATAATTGGTTTATCTCAGAGCCATTTTGTTAATGCAACAGGGCTTCCCGAGGAGGGACAATTTGTAACCGTGCACGATATGATTATATTAGCGCGCCATATTGCTCACGAATATCCGGATTATTATGCACTTTATCGTGAGCCTCATTTTACGTGGAATAATATTTTTCAACGGAATAAAAACCCTCTTATTTCTAAGGAAATTGGTGTAGAAGGATTTGGCTTTGGCTACAGCGAAAAAGAAGGATTTTCAATGGTTGCCACCATTTATAAAAATCATCGACGTCTTTTTTTAGCAATCAATGGTTTGCAAGATGGTAAAAAACATACAACGGAAATAGAACGCATTCTTCAATGGGGAATAACGGCTTTTGATCTCAAAACGATTTTCACAAAAGGGGAAACGGTTGGTCGTGCTTCTGTTTATGGTGGGAAGCAAAATTTTGTTCCACTTATTGTTAAAAAACCGATAAGTTTTATGCTTTCCAATGAAAAAGAAGTCAACGTTAAAGCAAGAATTAAATATCATGGTCCATTGAAAGCTCCCATCGTTTCAGGACAACCCGTTGGCGTTATTCAAATTTTAGAAGATAAAAAGGTTCTTTTGGAAAAACCAGTTTTTGCCGAAGTGGATGTTCAGGAAGGAAGTTTCTTTACAAAAGTAAAAGATGCATTCTATGAAATAACAATTGGATGGTTACGGAAATATTTGTAGTTACGCGCTAATAAGGGTTAAGGTTTATACGTGTCAGGTTATTTTATTACATTTGAAGGAGGGGACGGGGTAGGAAAAACAGTGCAGATTTCTTTACTTGCTGAATATCTCTCTCACCAAGGTTATGATGTTATTACAACACGAGAACCAGGAGGAACAGCAGGGGCAGAAGCAATCCGGCATATTTTGTTGTCGGGGCAGGCACAGCAGTATGGACCATTGATTGAAGCGGTTTTGTTTACTGCGGCACGCGCCGACCATATCGCCGAGGTTATCGCGCCTTCTTTGCAAAAAGGTAAAATCGTTTTATGTGACCGCTTTATTGATTCTACACGGGTCTATCAAGGGCTCAATGAGACAGTCAATACTTCTCTTCTTTCTATCTTAGAGTGTATTGCGCTTAATGGTATCATGCCTCATTTAACATTTTTATTAGATATGCCAGCAGCGTGTGGTATAAAGCGTGCAAATTTGCGAAGAAAAAAAACTGAAGAAATCGATCATTTTGAAAAAGACCCGCTGGAAACCCAAGAACAAAGGCGTCAAGCTTTTCTTCAATTGGCTAAACAAGAGTCACAGAGATTTCGAGTCATTGATGCTACTGGCTCAGTGGAAGTCATTGCGCATCAAATAAAAAATATTTGTCATCAGGTATTGTTGGATCAATTTTCATGAGTGATGTAATAAATATTTTACGACAATATGATGATATTGATACAATTTTATCGCCGTCCCAGAATAATGTTATCTTTGGTCATGAAGATGTTCGTCACTTTTTGGCAGAAATGCTTAAAGAAGAGCGTTTGCACCATGCTTTATTATTCGAAGGGGAATATGGAATTGGAAAGGCGACATTAGCGTTTCATCTTGCTTGGAATATTTTAAGTTCTCAAAAGAAAAATTTCCTAAAACCCGATCCTCATTCTACTTCATGGCGCCAAATTACACAAGGAAGTCACCCTGGTCTTTTGTATATTTCACGTCGATTTGATGTAAAAACACAAAAGTTTAAAACAGGAATACTCATTGATGATATCCGTGATATTATGCATTTTTTAAGCCGAACATCGCAAGATAATGGATGGCGTATTGTTATTATTGATTCCGCAGATGATATGAACAGAAATGCAGCAAATGCAATTCTTAAAATACTTGAAGAACCTCCTGCAAAGACGCTCTTTATTATTATCGCACATTCTTCAGGCAAATTGCTTCCAACAATTCATTCACGCTGTCAAAAAATTTCTTTTCGCCCACTGTGTCATGATGAAATGAAAAAAGTCATTACACATATTTTCACCAATCAGGATTTACCTGATGAAAAAACAATTGAAATGATCATTAAAAAATCCAAAGGAAGCCCTCGAAAAGCTGCTTTATTTATTCGCCATGGCGGTCTTGAAATTATTAAAACGATTGATGCCCTTCTAAAACAACCTGTTTGTAACGCAACGATTGTACACACGCTTGCACAAACATTCTCATCTGTTTCTTCCCCCTTCCAATTTCAACAATTTTGTGATGAAATTCTTGATAAAATTCAACAAAAAGCTATCATGTTCGTTGAAAAAGGAAACTTATTTCTCTCAAAAAAATATGCGCAAAAATGGCAAGAGATTCATCAAGAAATAGAGGAAATACAACTGTTTAATCTTGATAAGAAGCAGTTTGTTATTAACTTACTTTTTAGAGTTCATAAGATTATTCATGAGGATTAGTTTTTCCGTGACAATGTGATGAACAGGCGTTATGTCATTGTATCTTTTATTTATAGCGTTTTACAGTGAGTATGACATGCGTGACACATATTACATAACAACTCCTATTTTTTATCCTAATGGTAATCCGCATATTGGACATGCCTATAGTGCCATTGCAAGTGATGTCTTAGCCCGCTTTCAACGATTAAACGGAAAAAAGGTATTTTTTCTTTCTGGTACAGATGAGCATGGTTTAAAGATGCAACAAACCGCAGCAGTATTGGGCATAACACCTCAACAACTTGCAGATCGTAATAGTGCTGTATTTCAAAAAATGCTTGCGGTATTAAATTGTTCTAACGATGATTTCATCCGTACAACAGAAGAGCGCCATTATCAAGCTTGTCAAGAAATTTGGAAAAAGATGGAAGAAAATGGCGATATTTATCTCGGCCGTTATACGGGTTGGTATTCGGTTCGCCAAGAAGCCTATTATGAAGAGAAAGATACGGAAGTTGGACCAGATAATATCCGTCGCGAAAAAGAATTAGGTTCTCCCGTTGAATGGAATGAAGAAGAAAGTTATTTTTTTAGACTTTCTCGTTATGAAAAAGCTCTTCTTGAATATTATGAAAAACATCCTGATTTTATTGCTCCCCTTGAGCGGCGTAATGAAATTATAAGTTTTATCAAATCAGGTTTAAAAGATATTTCTATTTCACGGGCAAGTTTTAATTGGGGGATTGCTGTTCCTGAAAATCCCAAACACGTGATGTATGTTTGGGTTGATGCGCTTACAAATTATCTATCAGCAATTGATTTTTTTAATAAAAATTCAAAAAAATGTGATTTTTGGCCTGCAAATACGCATATTATTGGTAAGGATATTATTCGTTTTCATGCCGTCTATTGGCCGGCATTTTTAATGTCTGCGGGAATTGAATTACCTAAAAATATTTTTGCACATGGTTTTTTACTTAATCGTGGTGCCAAAATGTCAAAATCTGTTGGAAATGTCATTGATCCTTTTGAAATGATTGATCATTACGGTCTTGATCAGGTTCGTTATTTTCTTCTCCGTGAAGTACCCTTTGGACAAGACGGTAGTTATAACCATGAAAGCCTTATGAACCGTATTAATGCCGATCTTGCTAATGACCTTGGTAATTTAGCACAGCGTTCTTTATCTATGATTGCCAAAAATTGTGATGCAAAGGTTCCTAGACCCGCTACATTTTTAGTTCAAGATAAACAGCTTTTAGAACAATCTCTTCAAGTGCTTGAAACTGTACACCAAGCGATGTCTTCTCATAGTATGCATTTAGCTCTTTCAGCTATTTTTTCAACTGTAGCAGATGCCAACCGCTATTTTGCCAACGAACAACCTTGGAGTTTACGGAAAAATGATCCAGAGCGATTTTCTACAGTTCTTTATATAACTGTAGAAATCTTGCGACGAATAGGAATTATGCTTTTGCCTTTCATCCCCCAATCAGCAGCAAAACTTCTTGATAGCCTTGCGGTTGCTGAAGATGATCGGTTGTTGTATCATATAAGTCATGCAAAAATTCAAGAAGGACTTGATCTTCCACCGCCAGAACCGATTTTTCCTCGTTATGTCTTGAAGAAAGAAGATTCTCATCATGCTCATTGATACACATTGTCATCTTGATTTTGAAGATTTTTCACAAGATTTGGATAATGTTATCCAACGAGCTTTAGATGCTGACGTTAGACGTATGATAACAATTTCAACCCATGTTCGTAAGTTAGATAAGCTGTTAGCCATAGCACAAAGCTATGATCAAGTCTTTTGTTCCGTTGGAACACACCCCAATCATGCGCATGAAGAACAAAATATTACAGCCAAAGAGCTTATACAGCTCTCAAAGCACCCTAAAATAGTTGCGTTTGGGGAAGGGGGGCTTGATTACCATTATGATTATTCTACACCAGAAGAGCAAAAGAAAGTTTTCCAAGAACATATCATTGCTTCTCGAGAAACACAGATTCCTCTTGTTATACATTCACGCAATGCAGATATTGATATGGAGAAAATCTTACGCGAACAGATAAAGGAAGGGGCTTTTCCCTTTATTCTTCATTGTTATTCCTCTGGAATACAGCTTGCTCGCGCTGGCATTGAACTTGGTGGTTATATTTCTTTTTCAGGTATTCTTACTTTTAAAAACGCATTTGAAATCCGTGAAATAGCAAAAATTGTGCCCCATGAGTGTTTATTGGTGGAAACAGATGCACCATTTTTAGCCCCCACTCCTCATCGAGGAAAAACCAATGAACCATCTTTTGTATGCTATACAGCAGCTGTTTTGGCTGAAACAATTGGCCTAAGCATTGAAGAAACAGCTCAAATAACAACGCGTAATGCTTTTCGTTTATTTAGCAAAATGAAATAAGGCAAAGGGTATGTTTGATCGATACCGATTTACAATATTAGGCTGTGGTCCTTCTCCAGGAGTCCCACGCCCCAATGGTGATTGGGGAGCTTGTGATCCGAATAACCCTAAAAATAAACGCTACAGAAGTTCTTTATTAGTTGAACGCATTAAACCATCAGGAAAAAAAACAACAGTCGTTATTGATACAGGGCCAGACTTTCGCTCACAAATGATCGATGCGCGTGTAAACCATCTTGATGCTGCACTTTATACGCATTCTCATGCAGATCATATCCACGGTATTGATGATTTACGCAGCTATGCACTTGCACAAAAATGTTTAATCGATATCTATGCAGATAAGTTTACATTAAAACATCTCAAAAATGCTTTCGGATATTGTTTTCAAACGCCAAAAGATTCATCTTATTCGCCTATCTTAAAAGAACATCCTATCGATGAAGATAGTCAATTCATCATTCAAGGGCAGGGTGGAGCAATAACTGTCAGTACACATTTACAATGTCACGGTAATATTCATTCTTTAGGTTTTCGTATTGGGAATGTTGCTTATTGTACAGATGTTAGTGAATTTCCTGAAAAAACATTATCTAAATTAATGGATTTGGATATTCTTATCATTGAAGCTCTTCAATTTAAATCTCATCCGAGTCATTTTTCTGTTGATCAAGCATTACAATGGATAGAATATTTAAAGCCAAAACAAGCTATACTCACACATATGGACAGATCGCTAGATTACAATGAGGTTGTCAATTACGTTCCAGCATACGTAAAACCTGCATATCAAGGGCTTATTTTTGAAACAGAGGCATAAGCTTATTGTAACGTAATATTTCAGGTTAAATAAAAATACTTTTTAAAGATTATCCTTTATTTTGTTTTATTTTTGTCGTAATTGGTGCTTTTTATGTCAAGAATGAGGTTTTTTTATGTATAGATATTTTAAGCGGGGAATATGTATTGTGGCTTTAGCTGTTTCCTTAACAGCATGTGGGGGGCGTTTAGAAAAAAATATTTCAACGACAACATTACATGATGGAGCAATGAGTTGCGCCGATATTCAACGGGAATTTTTTGCTAATAAACGTCAGATTAATGATACAATTGCAGAGCGCTCTAAAGCAAGAAACAAAAATGTAGCTTTAGCAGCAGCAGGTGTTGTATTTGTACCTGCTTTGTTTTTTATGGATGTAAAATCAAGCGAAAGTAATGAAATTTCAGCTTTAAATAATCGTAATGCTGTTTTGAGTGATCTTGCGCGTATGAAACGCTGTAAAATAGCACAATAATTTTTCTTATTTATACTCCGTAATTTTATTATAACTATTTGGTCTTTAAGGGGAATATACTTAAAGACCAATTAAGCAGCATACGCTCTTTAAAATTATAGCCAAATTCATTTTCCATTTTCTCCAAATCTTCCGTAAATTTGGGGCGAGAGGATATATATGTTCTAATAGAGAATTTAGGTGTTTCTATTTGGATTAGAGGCTTTATTTTCTGCATCAGATTATCGCATAATATATATTATGTAACTTTTTTGGAAAGGGTATTTTATAGTATCAGCACTTTGAAATATGAGTTGTTTGGCAATTGTAGCGAATATCTTTTTTAATTTTAAAGACTTGATGACTTTAGATTGAAAACCGATCGTGTTTTATTTTAGCTGGAAAGTTTTAATCACACTCGTTTTTTGTTTTTTACTCTTTTAAAAAAAATCATCATAATTTGTAGGATCACAAAAGCTAAAAATAATATTCCATGAAATAATGGTACAAATGGCTGATCAATAAAATTGGAATAATAGATTGTTATTGTTTCAATCAATGCAGCGCTACACCATAAAATAATGCCCCATAGCGAATACATCCAAAGTCCAATCAAGGCAACAGGATAGAGAATGGCCAATATAGCTGATGCAAATTGCCACTGCCAAGGCATAAGGTCAAAGCGCCATAGAACACCTGGAAAAACACCAACAAGGCGTATCCAATAAAAAACACTCAAACTTAAGCAAATAAGCGCCAAAAAACGTAAATAACAGTTATAAATTAAGTCGATTTTTGAAATCCGTTTTTGTGCACTATTTTTCACAATAATAGCTCTTGTTCAATAGGTTGGAAGTAAGAATTGACCATTTCATCTGTTACATTTGAAAGTTTATCTGGCTGCCATTGAGGTGTTTTGTCCTTATCGATTAACATAGCACGTATCCCTTCATGAAAATCATGTGCATTAATCATATGATGTGCAATGCGGTTTTCAATTTTTATACAATCTTCTAAAGTTCGAGGTATATTTTGTTTCATTTGTTTCCAGATAACTTTTAAACTCATCGGAGAACGTGACTGCAAAATATCATAACATTCTTTAGCAAATAAAATACCTTCATTATTTTTTTTATTAAGCAATTCAAGACATTCTTCTAATGTATTAGCACTAAAACAAGTGTTAATGATACAACGTATTTCATGACTTGTTTCATAGTCTTTTGTAATTGCGCACTCCTCTAAAGCTAAAGTAGGATTTCCTTTCTCAATAACAGCTTTTCTAATTATATCGAATTCAATTTCAGGAACAGCATGTGTTGCTAATCCTAAATTTAAACAATCTCCCCATTTGATACGAGCACCAGTTAATGCAAGATAAATGCCAAAATGATTGGGAAGAGATGGTAAGAAAAAACTTGCACCAACATCTGGAAAAAATCCAATCGCAGCTTCCGGCATTGCAAAAACTGTATTTTCTGTAACAATTCGATGTGAACCATAGAGAGAAATGCCTACCCCTCCTCCCATCCAAATACCGTTTAAGAAAGAGATATAAGGCTTTGAAAAACGTTTAATATAAGCATTTAAACTATATTCATCTCTAAAATATTGATAAGCAGAAGCACTTCTCCCCATATGGTAGATTTCTACAACATCTCCACCAGCACAAAAAGCACGTCCCTCCCCTTCAATTAAGACACAAAAAATATCATTATCCGTTTCCCAGGTCTTGAGAGCTTTTTTTAAAGCGGAAACCATCCGCCCATTAAGAGCATTTAATGCTAAAGGACGTGAGAGTTTTATAATACCAGCACGCCCTTCTTTCGTAAAAGAAATATCATTACCCGCTCCAAAATCAATTTGCATCTCACACCCTTCTTAAAAACAACTAATCAACTGTTTTTTTTATATTTTTTGCCCCAAGTTGAGGAAATATTTGCATAATCGCGCCAATACAATATATATAAATTCCTGTTATTGAAATCCCTATTTTGACCCAATATGGAGCCTCTAATTGATAAAAGAAGGCTGCAACACCAAAGAAACACCATAAGAGAAAAATTGGAAAATTAACTCTCCGTAATCGAAGGACTCTTACAGGATGGATGAAATAAATTGGCAAGAAAGATATAATTGCCGATAAAACAATGATGATAAAAGTAATCCACTCCGCTGGTCTTACGACAAAAAGTGTAAAAACCATCATATTCCAAACAACAGGAAATCCTTTAAAAAAGTTTTCTTTGGTTTTCATACCAGTATCGGCATAATAAATAGCGGATGAAATAACAATGATTGCACTCAATGCAAACGATAACCCTACCCCCATAAAACCACTTTGATAGAGGGCAAAAGCAGGAATTAAAACATAAGTTACATAATCAATGATATTATCTAACAGCTCTCCAGACCATGTTGGAAGTACGTATTTAACATCAAGTTTGCGTGCAATTGGTCCATCTATACCATCAACGAGAAGTGCAAGCCCAAGCCAACAGAACATAGCTGTCCATTCTTTTTGAGATGCCGATATAAGAGAAAGAAACGCTAAAAATGATCCCGAAGCTGTTAGTAAATGAACAGAAAAAGCTTTTGCTTGTGGCATTGTTACTTTTTTATGGCGTAATAATTTAGCGTTTGTTTTAATTTTCTTTGTTAGCTTACGTTTCAAGGCTTTCTTATCCTCGTTTTTAAAGTCTTCATCCATCTACCAATACGCCATTTTACCCATGATATGATTTAGCGTAAAAAAATCATAAAAAGGTTACTTTTTTATATCGCATTATTTATTACATAATATAATAGAAGGGCTTCGTACAATAAAAAGAGAGCAATTATTTGGAAATGTTAAAATATTTGCTCGATGAGGAAAGGCTCAAATCGTTGTGATACTTGAAAAGAAAGAATATAAAGCTATTACTGTTATTGGTGCAGGTCCTGTCGGGATGTTAGCCGCGTTGAGGCTTGCGCATGAAGGTTTTTCTGTTTTTCTTGTTGGGCCCCCTGCTCATACAGATGAGTTACGGACAACAGCTCTTATGATGCCTGCAATACGCACGCTTCAAAAACTCAATATTTGGAATAATCTTCAAAAACAGGCTGCAGCTTTATCGTGCATGAGAATTATAGATATAACTTCCAGGATTGTGCATGCTCCTACGGTGCATTTTTCTTCTGCTGAAATTGGTGAAAAAGCTTTTGGCTATAATATACCCAATGTAGAATTAAACAATGCTTTAGTTGATGCTGTTACACATATGCCCAATATTAAAAGATTTGTTTCTGAAGCCAAATCTTTTAATCATACCAAAAGCCATGTATCTATTACTCTTGCTGATGGTAGAAACATTCAAGCGCCACTTGTTATTGCTGCTGATGGACGTCACTCTCTTACGCGTGCGGCTGCGGGGATAAGTATCAAACAGTGGAACTATCCACAAAAAGCACTTGTTCTCAACTTTTCTCATGAGTTTTCTCATCAAAATACATCAACTGAATTTCATACAGAACATGGTCCATTTACACAGGTTCCGCTACCAGGGCGAAGATCCAGTCTTGTGTGGGTTGTTCACCCTTCTCGAGCTGAGGAGTTATTGAATATAGAATCAAAAGCAATTACAAAAATAATCGAAAACCAAATGCAATCAATGCTTGGAACGCTAACCTTAGAAACATCAATTCAAGCATGGCCGCTTTCAGGGCTTCTCTCTCATCATTTTGCTGCAAATCGAACGATTTTGGTGGGGGAAGCTGCTCATGTTTTCCCCCCTATTGGAGCACAGGGATTAAATTTAGGATTCCGTGATGTTCAAACTTTGATTGATATTCTACCCAATCAAATATCCGATTCTAACTCTGAAATGATTGTTACACGATATAACCAATACCGCAAACCAGATATATTAATCCGAAGTGGAGCTGTTCATACCCTCAACTCTGCTTTGCTTTCTCATATGTTACCTGTTCATATCATGCGCAGTATTGGGCTTGCTCTATTACATCATTGCTCGCCATTACGTAATTTATTTATGCGCGAAGGAATGTATCCTGGTTATGGATTCAAGGAAATGATGCAAATATTCCCAACAAAATCGCCTAAACAAACTCTATTGGGAAATAATGGATAATAACGCAAAATAAATACTAATTTTGTATCTAACTTACTCATGCAAACTAAAAAAGTACATAATGTATAAACAACCAAAGAAATAGTTATTTCTAATAATACATTTTACTAGTACATTTATTGAGTAATAAATGCTATATTCTATCATACGTTTTCTAATGTAAATATTTAAGATTTTTTTAAATTTGAACATATAGAATAATAAAAGATAATTATTTCATTTTATTGATTTGCGCGCTTGTTTTAAAGCAACATCTAGCACTTAAATCTATTTCGCAATAGCGCTTCGTTAATGCTATAAACAAAAAGCTATTAAACCTATCATTTTTATACTTATGAAAGTGCAAATCTGTACACTTCATAGCTTTTTACTCATACACCAGCCCCTTTTTGACATACAAACAAATGATTTTAATTAATTCAGAATAAACAGATTTCAAATGAGAGCAATCATACAATATTCGAAACGCTTATTTAACATACAAAATAATGAGTTATCGTTATAAATCTATGGTTATCAATGAGCAATATAATCGCTCTATGGTTTAATATTGCGCTTTGAAGCATATCTCTTACTGATATGATAAAATTTTTGATTTTCATATTGTTATCAAGCATTTAAAATTCTGTACTGTTTTTTTTACACCATTTTTGTTCTTTCTAAAAAAACAAATTATATTAAAATGACGAAGCATATTTCTTTTAATGTGTATAATAATATATATAAAACTAATATTTATATATCTCATATTTTCTGAAAAAATTACTCTATATATTTAGCATATTGATATGAAGTAAGAGAAAAAATAAATATATTTCTTATAATACTGTATTAAATATCAAACTTATAGATAAAAAAATAATAATATTAATAGTTATTTTATAATATCAATTTTAATAAAAAATAAATAATAAAAAACAGTTTTATTTAATCAATAAATTTTCATTTTTTTGTTAAGTATAATATTAAAAATAAAATAAGCTTGGGAACCTGTTAGCAATACAACGGTTAATGAAGTGTTGTTTCAACAGAGAGTGACAAGATGAAACTAAATAACATTTTAAAATTAAGCATTTTTTTTATGATAATTGTATGTGTTTCATTGATCGTCACGACTTCAATCAGTGAAGTTTTTCATCTTCCTTATTGTCAAACCTTTACCTATAGCTCTACTCAAAATGTCACTAAAATAGGTCAAAATTCATTTACTGCTTCACAAGTTAAAAATTGTCTTATGCAAAATGGTTTTGAGAACATTAAACGATTGCGTTTAGATGACAAAGGAATCTGGCGTGCTTTAGTAAAATTTAAAAAGTCCCATTTTTTTGTATCCGTTGACTATTCAGGAACAGTTAGCATTCAAAATGAAAGAAAAAAATATGATTAATTTTAAAACTTACAGCAATGTTTCTATTGATCATTGTAAGAAAAAAATTTTCAAAAAGTGCTGTCATTCTATTAAAGAATTTGCTTTCATTGGCGGTTTAAATGGTAGCATATCAGGAGTAATCGCAGCAACTCTTGCTACTTATGGTCATATTGCTCTTCCAGGATTTGGTCCATTTATCGCAATGGGTATAGGAGTAGCACTTTCTGCCGGAATGATCATAGGAGCGCTGATAGGATCAGGAATGGGGGGAAGTGTCGGTATATGCTGTATTTTATGGGAAATTTATATGAATCATAATAGTTCTTTCTCTTATAAATTTCACAAAGAATAGAAAGTTCTCGTCATTTTTTCTATGAATAAAACATTAAAATCATCAGCAAATTATATGCTCTGTTTTTTGATGAAACGATCGTCATATTATAAATAAAATAACAACTAACTTATTAAAATTGCTTGCTTAATTGATTATTACACCTTAAAAAAATAGATTTTTTTTAAGCATCTCTTGAAGAAATGTAAGCGAGATATAATTATTCGTTCATAAAAGCTACATTTTTTATAAATCAAAAAACAAGACTTATATTCAGAATATATATAAGAATATACTTTAATTTATTTAGTATTTCTAAGAACTAATTTTATATCTAAGTTATTTTTTTAATTTCAATTTAATACGCTTATTTATATTTAATAATATATATTATTACTAAAATTTTAAGTAATATAATTATTTTTATAGATAAAATTTATTTAAGATAAGTATAAAGGTATCTTATGAAAAAAATATTATTTTTATTATTATTTTTTATGGCATTTTTAATGCATAAAAATGCTGTATTAGCGCTCTCAACAAAAGTAAATATCTATAAACTAGAAGATAATAATTCCAAAAAGGCTATTGGTAGCATTAAAATTGAAGAAAACACATACGGTTTGATTTTCATCCCTAATTTATCTACTTTACCAGAGGGAATGCATGGTTTTCATGTACATGTAAATCCTTCATGTGATACAAAAGATGGCATAATTGGTGGAAGCGCAGGTGGGCATTATGATCCTGAGCATACCGGAAAACATTTAGGACCTTATAATGTCAATGGTCATCTTGGTGATTTACCAGCACTTTATGTTGATAAGCAAGGAAATGCCATAATGAGCATTCTTGCTCCACGATTGAAAAAAATCTCTGAAATTACAGGGCGCTCATTAATAATTCATTTAGGGGCTGATAATCAATCAGATGAACCATTACCGCTTGGCGGAGGTGGTGCACGTTTGGCATGCGGTATTGTTGAAAAATAAAAAGCGTATTGTGGTAAACTGTATCGTATGCTTTTCACTTTATCATAAGATGTGATAGAAATTTATTTTTTAAATCCACTTCAAGAGATTAAATAAACTATTCACATAGTTTATTTAATCGATATTTCTTTTTGAATGTTTAATACAGATGATAAAGCAGTTAACAATAATAAAAACAAAAAGCAGTCGAAACTAAAGAAATAGCAGTGTAAATTTTCCGAAAGAAGACTTAAATATGAAAAAATATTTTTAGTAATTGATATTAACAAATAAAAACTTGATTTTTACTCTCTACAATAGAAAATTTGTAATAAATTATCATCATTAACTCTATTATTTAATGAAATCATGCCACACACAAAAAATAAAATGGGTCTAAAATAGAATTTTTACTCACCCTCGCTTGATGCATACATAAAATTTTGATTGTTTCACTATCAATATAAGATGTCTTGAAACGATTGAATGCTACAATATTCTAATCTCTAATTTAAGTAAAAAAAGAATAATTATCATTATTAATCAATATATTATCTAAATATAATCAATAAAATAGTTAGAGTAATTTTTTGTCACTCTGAACAAAAGAGCTTTAAAAAATAGAGTCTTTTTTTAAATACCCCTCATGGCCCCATATGATCCCAATCGGATGGACGCGTCTCGCCGGTTTGATAAAATTGACGAATGAGCTTGATATAATGAAGAAAGTCTTTGTTTTCCTCCACTAATCTATTAGCAGTATCCCAATCAATATCACTCCGTTCTTTCGCTGGAATTATGATCTCACTTTCAGAAGCGTTTTCCTTGTTGAGTCTTATAAATCCAATTCCATGCAAACTTGAAAGCATTCGAAGTTCTTTTAATGTATCAACACCTTCAACTTCACTAGCCACTAAATAACTAAAATTAGCCCATGAAGAATTGCTAACCGTTTGAAAAAATGCTTTTCGTAAATTTGAACGATTGATAAGAATTTTAACTTCAAAAGACCAAAGCTTCGTTTTTTTATCAAAATATTGCAAAACGCAATCTTTGATTTCACGATTCCATTCCTTACTTAAATCTTGTATTCCTACGAGATCCGGATAAAGCCATTTGTTCCCGCCCGAACCATGTTTATTATGAGAACATTTCTCATTAATGCGTTTGCTGTAAACTGCAAGTTCTGACCATAAAAATTTAGATAATAACGGATAAAGGTCATGTTCTTTAACAGAACCATCTTTTGTTCTACCCTCTGCATTGTCCTCTACTGCATCAATTTCAGCGCTATCTGTTTGTCTTGTAAAATAATATTGCCGTGGTCGTCCTTCAGTGGTTTTAATTTCTGGATAACGCTTTTGTAACTGAGGTCGCTGAGATCCTATTTCAGCGACAATTTGCTGAATAAGAGCTATATCATTCTTAAGAGGAGCGATTGTTGCCGTTGACCGCTTTTGTTTTTGTCGGCATTTTTCTGGATAATTTTCAAATATCCATTGAGCAATGTCTCGAGCTGTAAATTTTTTTGTCGGGTTTTTCTTTAAAAAATTAAAAACAGTGTTTGTTAAATTCAAAGTCATATGTAGAATATTCCACTTTTATCCTCTGGATATTTCATTATATTCAGATGTTCCAAAAGAAAAAACAACAAACTGTTTAATTTTTTTTTTGAAAAAAGCATATCTCTGAAATTACTCAATAAAATTAAAATATTTTTTCTCAATTTATCACTATAAACTCAAGAACTGTTTCGTATAAAGTAAAGTGAGGATGTATTTTCAGAAAAAATTGTAAATGAGCTGTAAATCCCCATAAAAAAGTATAATCTTGTATATATTTTTCCTTTTATTTTAATGTTTTAGAAAAAAATAATAACTTTCTTATTTAAGAAATCCCTAATATTTTTAAATTAATGATGCGATAATGCATAAAATTAAAAATAATATTCAAATATTTGATCGAGCCTCACATCCGTCAATTAAAAAACTTATATGTTTTATTTTGAAGCAAAACGTTATGGGCTTTCAAGTATAGATTCTGAAATAGTAAACTCTGCACATAAACCTTCAAAACTACTATTAGCTTTAATAGCATCATGGGGAATAAGAACATAATACCATTTTTTACCGCCATAAGTAGCCGCATAGCGCGTTGCATGACAACACCATTGAACTGCAGCTTCTCTCTTTTTTAAAACAATAACGTTTTGTATTTCAGAGGCTTTTTTAGGCTCACAAAGATATTTGGCATCCTTCGTTTCTACAACAAAGTCCGGTTCATAAGTTGAGCCTTTATCATACTCTATCTTGAAAAAACCTCTAGCGGGTTTCATCCATTTCAATACTTGTGAATCATCCTCTAATATCTGAGCAAATCGTAATTCTCCTTCTACTGAATCAAACTTTTGCAAAGGATAACAGCATTTTTTAAAGCCGCTGAATACAAGTTTTTTAATATCGCTTTTAATGGCGGGAATATTACGAAAATCAACAGGAGATGTTCCTTGCGGCAACACATAATGGATAGGTGTTAAAGTTGTAAAACTTCGTGTCACTTTGATCTCATAATCTTTTTTCGTTTCCCATTGATGTTCTCTCAATTGTGCAACAATAAAATCACTCAGCTTATGCTGATAGTGAATTAATACGTTCTCAACGGCTGCGTCATTAGGTAAATAAGATCGGAAATGCTCTACTATCTGACCAGCTAATTTTCGTAATAATAGCGTATGGCTATCATAATCGATAAAATCATTATCAATTAAACAACGAATGATATAATTTTCAAGATGAGGCTCTTTGATATATTCATTCTTAGAAGTAAGAAAAATGCTTTTGTGGGTACGCAATTCTCGAATTAAAAGCTCTTTACTAACAGGTTGCAAATTTAAGCTTTCTAGATTTTCCAAATCAAAATCAGAAAAACCATAAGTAACCTCACGTGAAGGAATGAGGATAATATTGGGAATATCTATCATCAATTCTGCTAATTGTTTTGTCAAAATTGTAACCACTTTTGACACGAGAGACTTTTGTGCTAGCGGCATAGTACTCATAATTTTATTGCTCATTTTTTCTTGTATCGGTGCAGAACAAAGCATTTGAGAACTTAGTAAATTATCATTCTCTTTGATAATATTCCACGCAATAGCAGCAATTTGTTGCTCTTCGGGCGTCAATATAGGGGAATCTGTATTTCGTAACATGATATTTTGTAGATCTGATGCTCTATCTATATCGCAATGACGCGTTCCCGCCGTTTGCATAAATAAAGCTTCCACTTGACATGGAACCGTCACTATATCTGTTTTTTCAGAGGGTATGTCCCCCCCCTTTTCCAATCTCAATATGCTTTTTTATAATTGAGTTTGGATCATTTGCACGGTCAATAATATCCTGGAAACGATCATGCGCAATGATTGTTAAACGATCAATAGCTTCTACACCGGTCCTACATCCATACGGCAAACGCAATCCACGCCCAATTGTTTGCTCTGTTAAAATTTCTGAAGCCGATGCACGCAACGGTACAATCGTATAGAGATTGGTAACATCCCACCCCTCCTTTAATTTATTAACGTGAATAACAATTTCTGTTGATTCATGAGGATCTTCAATCGCAATAAGCTTTTGAATATTTTGATCTTCTTCTATATTTGACTGCTTTGTATGAATCTCTAAAACTTTTCCCTTATAGGCCCCTGCGAAAAAATCATCTGATTCCAATAAATCACGCAATTTCTGTGCATGATTTGTATCTTGAGCGACAACTAAAATAAAAGGCTTAACGAACTTTTTGTTATAATCTTTGGCATAAGCGATTAAATCTGCTTTTACGTTTTCGTGTGCAAGAATTGCATCTTGTAATTTAATATGTTCTAATTGCTCAGATGTATAATTTTGCGGTTGAAAGTCTTTACGTGTAGCAACAGCAGGCTCTTTTACAAAACCATCCCTCATAGCCTCTGCAAGTGAATAACTGTAAACAACATTTTTAAAATCTACAGGTTTTGCACCTATTGTTTTCGGTGTTGCTGTAAGCTCTATACCTAATATAGGTTTTAACTCATTAATTGCCGCCGCACCAGCAGAAGCACGATAACGATGTGCCTCGTCCATTAACAAAACTAAATCAGGAAGATTTGCGAGATAATCAAAATAACTTTCACCAATCGTCTCTTGTAAGCGTTTAATCCGCGGAATACTAGATTTTAGTGCAGCTTTTTTATTATCCATTGTATTAATTTTAGAAATATTAAAAATATTGATAAAGGCTGTATCCCTATTTTCAAACAAACGCTTTTGTCCGTGAAAGTGGTGTTCATCAGCGCGAATACCTTTACCACTTTCATAATCTTCACCTGTAATAATGACTGGTCTATTGGCAATAAACTCACTCATTCCACTGAAAACATATTTTGAACTTTGGGGACTAAAATCCTGTTTTAATTTTTCATAAATAGTCAAATTTGGCGCTAAAACAAAAAAGTGACGACTACGTCCTGTTAAATAAAGATAGCTGATAAAAGCGCCCATAAGTCGTGTTTTCCCAACACCCGTTGCTAAGGCAAAACAAAAAGAAGGAAAGTTTCGTTCAAAGTCTTGTACAGAAGGATAGAGATTTTTTACCGATTCTAATTCTGCAATCAAATCAGCACTTTTAGAAAGCTCTATATTTTCTAAGATGTTCACCAAAATATTTAAAGATTCACGTTGAGGATCGCGCAACGATAGGCGAGCAGAAATCCTTTTTTCAACAGTGTTCATGAAAAACTCCGCTTTTTATATATTATCCAAATAGATCTAATTCTGCTTGCGCATCATCTTTATCTTTGTTTTTTTCTTTTACCACAATCATTGGTTCAAGATTGGCGATATTTAAACTGTAATCATCCCTTCCCCATTCGCATTTTTCTAATACTACACGGGGAATTTTAGTCAGTGTGAGATTCTCAAAGGAGGCTGATTTTGTATCAAAAGCTGTACAACAAATCAGCAACGTGCGATGAGACCCCACCTCTTCGCTTATAATACGCAGTTGTTCATGAGTCATAGCACTTGTTGTAACATAAATATAATCTGTTTCCGTTGAATACCCTTGCATCCAATAATGATTTTCATCCGGCGCATAAGTAAACCCCATATGTTTACACATCGCTTCTGACAGCATTGCTGCATTATATTTGCAACTAATAATCCATTGTCCCCATGGATCTTTTTGCAACAGAGAAGGAGCAAGGCGATAATAACGAAATCCACCGCCCCCTTGCCAATTGACACTTTTGGAAATTCCCCCTTGATCAGTTCCATCAATCACTTGTTTTAAACGAGGGATAATATGGGTATGACAATGTTCTCCAAGTTCAATCATAATCCACCTGCGGCCCATTTTATGAGCAACAGCCCCCGTCGTACCAGAACCCGCAAAGGAATCCAGGGTAAGATCACCGGGATTCGTTGCAAGTTGAATGATGCGTTCCATTAGACGCTCAGGTTTGGGAGTTGTAAAGACATGATCAGAATTAAAGGCTTTGACTTCTCTTTTTGCATCTTGATTGTGCCCTACTTCCGTATAGGGCCAAATCGTCATTGAAACCATACCATTTTTTACTTCTGATAAAAAACGCTTCAAAGAAGGAATATTGCTTCCTGTTGGACCAAACCAAATGCGATTATCTTCTAACAATTCAGAGAATTTTTTTTCACTCATAGCCCAACTTCTACCATGAGGAGGCATCACTTTTCGTCCAGAAGGTGTGACGATTTCGTAAATATCTTTAAGCGTCACCCTTTTTACGGATAAGTCTCCAGGTTTCCAAGGACCACGCGGATCATTATCAGGATTTTTATAGCGTGCATCCATAGCGCTTGAACGAGGAAGCAAGTAAGGGCGCCAAATCGTTTTATCTTTGGCATAAACCATTATAAAATCATGGTTATCGGAAAACCATTTTGTATCATTTTGTGGAGCATATTTCTTTTGCCAAATAACATTGTTAATGAAATTTTGGCGACCAAAAATTTCATCCATCATTACTTTAAGATAGGCTTGTTCATCATCATCGATTGATATCCAGATACTTCCATCATCCGCAAGCAAATGATGTAACAACTCTAGCCTGTCTCTCATAAGACTGAGCCATATGGAATGCTCCAAACCATCTTCATAATGCTCAAAGGCATTGCCTGTATTATAAGGTGGATCGATATAGATACATTTCACCTTCCCCGTATATTCTTGCTCTAGTGCTTTGAGTGCGAGTAAATTATCACCAAAAATAAGTTTATTATCAAAAATATCCTGCGATGATATTTGATGCGAGGCATGATAAGATTTTTCAAGATCTTCTAATAAGACATGAGGTTCTAGTTTGGGACGTTCTTCTTTTCCAATCCAGGTAAGTTCTAATTTTTGTTTATTATAACGCATATGATCGTTTTTAAATCCAACTGTTTATAAAAAACGATGTATTTGCAAACAGTATTGTTAGTACCATCCCACAGCAATTTGCGCTTCTTCTGACATACACTCAGGTGTCCATGGTGGATCAAAAGTCATCGTGACTTCAACATGCGAAACCCCTTCAACAGCACTGACAGCATTTTCTACCCATCCCGGCATTTCACCAGCAACAGGACAGCCTGGCGCTGTAAGAGTCATTTCAATTTTTACTGAACGATCATCTTCAATATCAATACGATAAATCAGTCCTAGCTCATAAATATCAGCAGGAATCTCTGGATCATAAACTGTTTTAAGAGCAGCAATAATATCATTCGTCATCCGATCAATTTCGTCTGCTGGAATTGCTGATATGTAAGATTTTTCATTTTCGCCTACAGTTTCAACAGATTCTTTAGAATGACGCTCTTCTATTAACTCACCCATTAAAAAATGTCCTTGTTTCTTTCAATGCTTCAACTAATTGATCTACATCTTCTTGAGTATTATACATGGCCAACGATGCGCGACAAATAGATGTTAGACCAAAGCGCTGTAATAAAGGCTGTGCACAATGAGTGCCCGCACGTATTGCAACCCCTTTTCTATCAATAAACATAGCAATATCATGAGCGTGAATACCTTCAATTGCAAATGATATAATAGCTCCTTTATTGGGAGAATGGCCATAAATGCGCAATGCCTCAATCGTTTTAAGTTTTTCATGCGCATAAGCCGAAAGAGACATTTCATGGGCATGAATTGTACTAAGACCTTTTTCTTTTATATAATCAATAGCCGCAGCTAATCCAATAGCTTCAACGATAGGAGGCGTCCCTGCTTCAAAACGATAAGGAGGAGCATTATAAAGAACCTTATCGGTTGTTACCTCCTCGATCATTTCACCTCCCCCTTGAAAAGGACGCATTTCCTCTAACCGGTGTTCTTTACCATAAAGAACACCAATCCCAGTGGGACCATAAAGCTTATGTCCTGTAAAGACATACCAATCACAATCGAGATCTTGTACATCAACAGTTAAATGTATTGCTCCTTGAGAACCATCAATAAGAACAGGTATAGAATTTTGATGTGCTTGCTTAATCATCTCTTTAACAGGAGGCACAGTGCCTAATATATTAGACATATGCGTTATAGCGACAAGCCGTGTTTTTTCGCTTAAAGCCTTTTGGAAGTCTTCAATATGCAGAACACCATTTTCATCAACAGGAACAAAAATAAGTTTAACCCCTTTTCGTTCACGCAGAAAATGCCAAGGGATAATATTTGCATGATGCTCCATGATCGTTAGAACAATCTCATCACCTTCCTTGAGTTTGGGCATAGCCCATCCATAAGCAACCGTATTAATAGCTTCTGTTGCATTTTTCGTAAAAACAATTTCCTCAACTTTTTGAGCATTTAGAAAAACACGAACAGTCTCACGAGCATTTTCATAGGATTGTGTTGCTGTATTGGCTAAAAAATACATTCCTCTATGTACATTAGCATAACTATGCTGATAATAATTATTCATTGCATTGAGTACTGATTGCGGCTTTTGAGCAGAAGCACCACTATCAAGATACGCTAAGCGCTTTCCATAAACTTTATGGTGTAAAAGAGGAAAATCACGTCGAATTTCGTCGACATTATAATTGAATGTTTGTACGTCATTTTCCATTCTCCCCCCCTTAAACATTTTTTTCAAGCCATTGCCTAATGATATTCTCCAAAACAGCTTGGATATTATCTTGTTTGATGTCATCAATGAGCTCAGCAATAAATCCTTTAATTAAAAGAGCACGAGCCGTTTTAAATGGAATACCGCGCGCCATGAGATAGAAAAGATAATCGTGATTAATATTCGCAACTGTTGCGCCATGACCACAGGCAACATCATCAGCAAAAATCTCCAGTTCAGGCTTTGCATTAAATTCTGCATCATCCGAAAGGATAAGGCTATTACAAGCCATGCGTGCATCCGTTTTTTGTGCTTTTTGAGCAACACGTATTATCCCTTGAAAAACACCCACAGCCTTATCTGTAACCACATTGCGTATAATTTCGGTTGATGTTGATTTTTCTTCCACGTGACGAACGGTCATCGTAAGATCACTATGGGTTTGTCCTGATAATAAATTTATAACACGTAATTGAAAATCAGATCCTTCCCCCTGTAACTCAATATCGACTTCCTGACGATTGAGTTGGCTCCCTATATTAATGACATAAAGCGATAACTTCGCTCCTTGAGCAAGAACAGCACGCAATCGGCCAAACTGTGTAGAATTAAAACCGCGGTTGCGAATAAGAATCCACGTAACATCACTATGAGCGGCAATGTTTAATGAAAATATTGAACTGACAAAGGTATCTTGATCATTGCCAACTTGATGTTCAACAAACATAACTTGATTATTTTTATCAACTTTTATGTCTGAAAAAGTATGGGATTGTCCTCCCATTTGTATATTTTGCAATTCGATAGGTATATTTAACTTTGTATTTTCAAGAATGTGAAAAAGCCAACCATCTGTAACGAAAGCTGTATTTAACTGTCCAATAAAATCTTCATCAGAAATATTTTGATCTATCTTTATAGAATTATCTTCTAATGCATCTGAAAGGCGTTTTACTGTAATATTGTCTAGCTTTTTTGATTGTGTCGATGTTTTTCCATTATTCATAGAAAAAACAGCGCTTTCTGAAAACAATGGATCAACCAATGGATTGTCTTGAGCTTTTGAAAAATTACTCACAGATTTCAGTAATGTGCGCAGGTTGGTATAATGCCAATTTTCGATTTTACGAGAAGGAAGACGTGTCGTTTGAAACTGCTCAATAGCTTTCTTGCGGATTGCCCGCACAGCTTTGTCACCAGGTAAGTCGTTGATAGACTGATTGAAATTATTGATAATATCTTCTTCAACCGCTAACAAGTTTTGCCGTGCCTTCATATTCAATAACCTCAAACCGCTTCCCTGATAAGATCAGCATACCCATTTTGCTCTAAATAAAGCGCTAAGGATTTATCCCCACTTTTGATAATTCGTCCTTTATAGAGAACATGTACCGTATCAGGAATAATATAATTAAGCAGTCGTTGATAATGGGTAATCACTAAAAATGAACGTTTTGAATCCCGAAGTTTATTAACACCATCTGCAACAATTTTTAGTGCATCAATATCTAAACCAGAATCCGTTTCATCTAAAATGCAAAGTTTAGGTTCAAGAAGTGCCATTTGTAAAATTTCAGCACGTTTTTTTTCTCCCCCTGAAAAACCTACATTTAATGGACGTTTGAGCATGTCCATATCTATTTCAAGCTTGGCTGAAACGTCTTTAACATATTTTATAAATTCAGGAATTTTAAGTTCTTCATCACCACGCGCTTTGCGTTGAGAATTCATCGCAACTTTTAAAAATTCCATCGTTGCTACCCCTGGTATTTCCATTGGATATTGAAATGCAAGAAAAATACCATATGCTGCACGTTCTGCTGGATCCATTTCTAAAAGTGATTGTCCATTATAAAGAATATCGCCTTCTGTTATTTCATAATCATCACGACCAGCAAGTAAATAAGACAAAGTTGATTTTCCGGCACCATTTTGCCCCATAATCGCGGCAACTTCCCCATCTTGAACCGTCAAATTTAAACCACGAATAACTTCTGTATCGGTCCCAGCAATACGGGCGCGCAAATTTCTTATCTCTAACATCAATTTTATCCTGTTCTGGCTGTTTTTTTCAGATACCAATGCATATATTTTTTTGCCTTAGCATCTAGCTCCTTTTGTAATCACAATAGAAGTTATTTTTTTACATTATTTTCTACTGTTACAGCCTTTTTGCATCAAGTCTTCGATTTATCTTCATTAAATAAAATTACCCAACACTTCCTTCAAGGCTAATACCAATAAGCTTTTGCGCTTCGACAGCAAATTCCATGGGAAGTTTTTGAATAACTTCTTTTACAAAACCATTGACAATTAATGCAATAGCTTCTTCTTCAGGAATTCCTCTTTGCATAACATAAAAAAGTTGGTCATCAGAAATTTTTGATGTTGTAGCCTCATGTTCAAACTGAGCTGTTGCATTTTTTGCTTCAATATAAGGGACTGTATGTGCCCCACAATCATTTCCGATTAACAAACTATCACATTGCGTAAAGTTACGCGCATTTTGTGCTTTTCGATGTGCAGTGACTTGTCCTCGATAAGTGTTATTTGAAAAACCAGCAGAAATGCCTTTGGAAATAATACGACTGGAGGTATTTTTTCCTAAATGAATCATTTTTGTACCGGAATCAATTTGTTGGTGACCGTTTGCAACAGCAATAGAATAAAATTCTCCACGCGCATTATCACCACGAAGTAAACATGATGGATATTTCCAAGTAATCGCAGAACCAGTCTCAACTTGTGTCCAAGAAATTTTAGAGTTATCCCCTCGACAATCTCCACGCTTCGTCACAAAATTATAAATACCGCCCTTTCCATCTTTATCGCCAGGGTACCAGTTTTGTACTGTAGAATATTTAATCTCTGCATTTTCGAGGGCAATAAGCTCAACAACAGCAGCATGAAGCTGGTTTTCATCACGTTGGGGGGCTGTACACCCTTCAAGATAAGAAACATAGGAATCTTCAGCAGCGATAATCAATGTTCGCTCAAATTGGCCTGTATTGCGTTCATTAATCCTAAAATAAGTTGAAAGCTCCATAGGACAACGAACCCCTTTGGGAATATAAACAAATGAGCCGTCTGTAAACACAGCTGCATTTAAGGCCGCATAATAATTATCCCCTACTGGTACAACGGTTCCCAAATATTCTTTAATAAGCTCAGAATGTTCAATAATCGCCTCCGAAATAGAGCAAAAAATTACACCAGCACGTGCCAGTTCTTTTTTAAATGTTGTCACAACAGAAACAGAATCAAAGACCGCATCAACAGCCACCTGCCCCGATACAGATACACTGTCATCAAACGTAGAGGGATCAGACTGTTTTCTTACCCCTGCCAAAATCTCTTGTTCTTTAAGGGGAATGCCAAGTTTTTCGTACGTTGCTAATAACTCAGGATCCACTTCGTCCAAAGATTTTGGTCCTGTATGATTTTTAGGGGCAGCATAATAATAAAGCTCCTGAAAATCAATTTTAGGATATTCAAGACGCGCCCAATGTGGCTCTTGCATTGTCAACCAACGGCGGTAAGCTTGTAAGCGCCATGTTAGCATCCATTCAGGTTCATTTTTTTTAGCAGAAATAAATTTGATAATATCTTCATTCAAACCTTTCGGCGCTTTATCCGTTTTAATTTTCGTTTCAAAGCCATATTTATATTGGTCAACATCTATCTCACGAACTTGGCGTATCGTTTCTTGTACTGCCGGCATAAATCTTCTCCATTTTTTGGCATCAAAAACCGGTAACTAAAAGCCTTGTTTTTTTTACAAGATTAAAGTTAAGCAAGTTATTTCTTAGGCTATAGGCAAAGTGCGAAAATTTCAATCAAAGTTATTTTATTTTTAAAATAATTCTAATTTTTATAATTTCTTCATGATGAATTTTATCCTTTTTTCTTGTTTATCATTTGAGAAAAAAACAATAGAAAATCATCAATGTCTTCAGAAGTTGTATCACGTCCTATCGAAATGCGAATGGCGCCATTTGGAACATGATACCCCATTGCTTCCAAAACTTTGCTTTGTTTTACTTTTCCTGAAGAACAAGCAGAACCAGCCGATACAGAAAAACCTTCTAAATCAAAAGCAATTTGCATCGTTTCAGCTTTTATATTTTTTACGGTAAAGTAAGTTGTATTTGGCAAACGTTGAACTCTTTTGCCAAATATTTCAATATCTTGACTTATTTTTTGGAGTCCATCTTCTAATTTACCTCGTAAATATATTAACTGTTTTATTTCTTCCTTTGTGAAACAATCAGCCATTGCTGCTCCAAAAGCAGCAATAAGGGGCAATGCTTCTGTTCCTCCACGAAAGCCTTTTTCTTGTCCCCCCCCAGTAATAAGAGGAGTTGGCATGAGAAGATTGCCACATGAAACAAATGCACCAACTCCTTTAGGACCGCCAACTTTATGGGCAGACAGTATAAAAAAGTCTCCTCCTAGCTGATTAATATCAACAAAATTTTTATCGATATATTGAGTCAAATCAACAACAAGAGTGCCTCCTAAATTCCGAACAATAGCAGCTATTTCTTTTAACGGCTGAATAACACCAGTTTCACTATTTGCAGCTTGAATAGCAACAAGAGGTAAACCTTTTGTCTTATCGTGAGCCCTTAAGAGTGATGTTAATTTATCTTGTTGAATAAGCCCATCTTGATCAACAGCAATGACACTTATCAATTCTTTAGAAAAACGTCCTCCTTCTGCAACAGAAGGGTGTTCAGTCGCTCCAAGGTAAAGATGAGAAAATTGAACCTTTGCATTCCCCATTGTGTAAAAGGGTGTTAACAAAGTCATTGCTGCTTCACTCGCTCCAGAGGTAAAGACAACGTTATCTGGATCTGTTTTAAGATTTTCAGCGATTTGTCGACGCGCCTTTTGCAATAAAGTTTTAGCAGCACGCCCTTCCTTATGAACAGATGATGGATTACCAAATATCTCTAAAGATTCCAGTAACGCCATCCGCGCCATTTTTTTGAGCGGTGTTGTTGCGTTATGATCAAAATATCGACGTTTGATAACCATTTTACATCGCAACCATTAATCTTATGAATTGATTAAAAAAATAGCGCAATTTTCTTGAAAAGTGCACTTAAAAAAGAATATCTAATGATTATTTAAGAGATTCTATGGTAAAAGTCGACCAAGGTCAATAAAAGCCTTTCATAGCATTTAAGGAGCATTTTATGCCAGAAATTATTTTTAACGGTCCCGCGGGTCGGCTCGAAGGGCGTTATCAACCTTCACAACAAAAAAATGCACCCATTGCAATCATTTTGCACCCTCATCCCCAATTTGGTGGAACGATGAATCATAAAATTGTCTATGATCTCTTTTATATGTTCCAACAACGTGGCTTTACAACTCTCCGTTTTAACTTTCGTGGTATCGGGCGTAGTCAGGGGGAATTTGATTATGGAATAGGAGAACTTTCAGATGCGGCAGCGGCTCTCGATTGGGTACAAACACAACATCCAGACTCTAAAAATTGCTGGGTAGCGGGATATTCATTTGGAGCATGGATTGGTATGCAACTTTTAATGCGTCGACCAGAAATTGAAGGATTTATCTCTGTTGCCCCTCAGCCTAATGTTTATGACTTTTCATTTCTTGCACCTTGTCCCTCCTCTGGACTTATCATTCATGGTGGTATCGATAAAGTTGCCCCTCCTAAAGATGTTCAACTGCTTGTTGATAAATTGAAAACACAAAAAGGTATCATCATCACACAAGAAATACTGGAAGGGGCTAATCACTTTTTTAGTGGATATCATGAAGAACTGATTGAACGATGTGCCCACTATTTGGATAACCACATCACCAATGAACTTCTAGGCTCTCCTCCTGAAATACTTTCACTCACTTAGGAAAACACGAAAGATTTATAAAAAATCAGCAAAAATCGTTTCTGATCATAACAAAGTAATTTTTTTCAGGCTGTATTTGCGACTTTTCTAAATTTTTTTAGGATAGAAAACAGGATAAAAAAGTGTCTTTTTTATCTTATTTTCTATTGGCCTATGTTTTTTAGCGTAAAAAGGGAATAGTCCCCGTATTATTATCTTCATGATCAATATATCTGGTTTTCTTGTGATATGTGTGTCATTTATGCTAGATAAGGCATTAATGATCCATTATATGATCATCTGTTATATAAAATGAATGCCCTCTTAAATTAGGAAATTGACTCTGTGTTTGCCTTTAAATCTGATTTTTTACACATTATGAGCGAACGTGGTTTTATCCATCAAATTTCGGATGAAAAAGGCTTAGATGATCTTTTTTTAAAAAAAACAGTAAGTGCTTATACTGGATTTGATCCCACAGCATCAAGCTTACATGCTGGAAGTCTTCTTCAGATTATGATGCTTTATTGGTTACAAAAAACGGGACACCGCCCCATTGCTTTGATGGGTGGAGGAACAGGATTGATCGGTGATCCTTCCTTTAAAGATGAAGCACGACGCCTTCTAACACAAGATGATATTGCGGAAAATATTGATGGTATTAAAAAAGTATTTGCTAACTATTTGACATTCGGTGATCGAGAAACCGATGCTTGTATTGTGAATAATGCTGAATGGTTGTGCAATTTAAACTACTTAGAATTTTTGCGTGATGTAGGAAAACATTTTTCTGTCAATCGTATGTTGTCATTTGATTCTGTTAGACTCAGACTTGAGCGTGAACACTCTTTGTCCTTCTTAGAGTTTAATTATATGATTCTTCAAGCATATGATTTTGTTGAACTTTATAAACGTTATGGATTGCGTATGCAAATGGGGGGATCGGATCAATGGGGCAACATTATTAACGGTATCGAATTGGGGCATCGTTTAGGAACACCGCAATTATATGCATTAACATCACCATTGCTGACAACCTCTTCCGGTGCTAAAATGGGTAAGTCATTGAATGGTGCTGTGTGGCTTAATGCCGATATGCTTTCACCTTATCAATTTTGGCAATATTGGCGTAATACAGAAGACGCTGATGTAACGCGATTTCTAAAACTCTATACCACATTACCAATGGATGAGATTCTCAAACTTTCTCTATTACAAGGAACTGAAATTAACGAAGCAAAAAAAATTCTTGCAACAGAAATTACAGCAATGTTGCATGGACGTTCTCTTGCCGATGCAGCTGCAGAAACTGCCCGCAAAACATTTGAAGAAAAAACACTTGGAGAAAATCTTCCAACGGTTGAAATGAGCGCAACAGAATTAAAAACAGGTGCTGGATTGCTCTCTCTTTTAGTAAAAGCAGGACTTGCAAAATCAAACAGTGAGGCGCGCCGTCATATTCAAGGCGGAGGGATACGTGTTAATGATCAAATAATAAAGGATGAAACACACCTTATTATTGAAAAAGATGTCACAGCAGAAGGAATCATTAAACTTTCTTTTGGGAAGAAAAAGCATATATTGATTAAACCTTTATAATCTATTGATGTCTCATTCATTCTATAGGTTTTATATCCCAAATAGGGATGTTTCTTACGCTTTTTTGCTGATTTTTTCATTTAGTTTTTATGACAGAATGATTTTTACATGATAGTGAAAAATCTTTGAAATAAGTGTCTTCTAGAGAGTTGAAACTTTATTCCTTCTCTGTATGCTGGTAATTGATCTTTTCACTCAAAAAGAAAGATAAAAAAATGACAAAATCAATGAAAGGTACTCTTGCTCCTGATTTTAATTTGCCACGCGATGGAGGAGAAACAATCTGTCTTTCTGACTTTAGAGGCAAACCTGTTGTTTTATATTTTTATCCCAAAGATGATACGAGTGGATGCACAAGTGAAGCTCTTGATTTCACACAATTAAAGACGAAATTCGATGAAATCGGTGTTGCTGTTATAGGAATCTCTCCAGATAATGTAAAAAAACACGATAAATTTAAATTAAAACACGGACTTGATGTCATTTTGGTTTCTGATGAAGAAAAAACAACCCTTCAAGCTTATGGTGTTTGGGTGGAAAAAAGCATGTATGGACGCAAATATATGGGTGTCGAGCGGAGCACTTTTTTAATTGATGCAAATGGAATGATAGAAAGAGAATGGCGCAAAGTGAGCGTATCTAGACATGCTGAAAATGTTTTAGCTGCTGCAACACTTTTACAGTGTAATGATGGCATATGAACTAGAGGTGTACTATACTTTTAAAAGCAATAGCCTGCCTCCCCAATTGATTTTATTTTTCCAAGGGATTCAATTTTTGCAATATGTCCGTTTATAAGGATAACTAATTATTTATCCTTAAAATTAATCCTCCGAATATCGTAATTTTTTCTCCTTTTGGAGCCTTCTTATCTTGAATTAATCAGAAAATTTACTTGCGTCCATCATAAGCAGGATTGGCTTGTGAGAAGATGCTGTTGAAAAAAGGAACAAGAAAATATCTCTTTGAATCTTTTACGTATCAAGGACTATCGATACATCACAACATCAATAAAACAAACAGTTTAAGAAATAAATCGACACGGTTTGAAGGAGGGATATATCATTAACGAATATCTTCAATTTCTTTGTCTTTTCCATAAATACGTTGAGAAAGTGCTGCCTCTATAAATGCATCTAAGTTCCCATTAAGAACGGATTGTGGATCAGTATTTTCAATCCCTGTACGTAAGTCTTTTACAAGTTGATAAGGTTGAAGAACATAAGATCTAATTTGATGTCCCCATCCGATTTCTGTTTTAGAAGATTCAACAGCATTGGTTTCTTCTTCTCTTTTTTTGAGCTCTTCTTCATAAAGACGGGCCCGTAACATAGACCAAGCCGTGGCGCGATTTTTATGCTGAGAACGCTCAGTTTGACACTGAACAACAATCCCCGTTTTTATATGTGTGATGCGAACGGCAGAATCTGTCGTATTAACATGTTGTCCTCCTGCTCCCGATGCACGATAGGTATCAATACGCACATCTGCCTCTGACACATCAACTTCAATATTGTCATCAATAACCGGATAAACCCAAATGCTTGCAAAAGAGGTATGGCGCTTTGCATTCGAATCAAATGGGGAAATTCGTACCAAGCGATGAACGCCTGATTCTGTTTTTAACAATCCATAAGCATTATGCCCTTTTACAAGAATCGTGGCTGACTTTATTCCTGCTTCTTCCCCATCATGAATTTCTAATAGCTCAACTTTCATTTCATGCTGTTCAGCCCAGCGCATATACATACGCAAGAGCATAGAAGCCCAATCTTGGCTTTCTGTTCCCCCTGCCCCAGCATGAACTTCTAAATAGGTATCATTGGGATCCGCCTCCCCTGAAAGAAGCACATCAATTTGCCTTTTATCGATCTCATTTTTAAGATTACGTATTGAATTTTCTGCATCAGCGATAATTTCAACATCACTTTCTTCTTCACCCATCGCGATGAGCTCAATGCATTCTTCAAGTGTTTTTGTAAATGATAAAAGACCATTGATTGAATCATCAAGACGTTGACGCTCCCGCATCATATCCTGTGCTTGTTGCGCATCATCCCATAATGATGGATCTTCCGCTCTTTGATTAAGATATTCGAGACGTTTTAGTGATTGATCCCAGTCAAAGATGCCCCCTTAGCAATTGAATTGCCTTCTGGATTTCATCAACTAATGTTTCTATTTCTGCTCGCATAATTTAACACCGTATTTTTCTATACTCTTTCTCGTTATGTCTCTTAGCATTTTATACAAACTTAATAGCCTCTATCAGAAAATGGAACAAGTTCATCATTCTATTTACAGGACAAACACTATAAAAAAATAGATAAAAACCAAGACTCATGGCAAAGAAGATTTTATCGATTAATACAGCCCACCTGTCCCACTTTCAAGGGCTTTATTGACTTGTGGAGAAGTGGTTACTGCAGGGACACCTTCTTGAAAAGAATTCGTTCCCCCAATGACTTGATATATATCCGCAGGACCAGTCCCTGGTTTAAATGCTTCTATAATGACATCTGGATCTCCTCTTTCCGCAAGCATTCCTGTTTTCCGATTAATTGGCATTAAAATCATACCCTTTGGCATCTTAAAGGGAACATCTGGTTTCCCCTTCAGAGCTGCTTCCATAAATTCACCAAAAATAGGTGCTGCCAATGAACTTCCCGTACCATTATATCCCAGCGATGCTGGTTGATCGTACCCAACAAAAACACCAACGACGAGATCAGGAGTAAATCCCATAAACCAGACATCTTTAGAATCATTGGTGGTTCCTGTTTTAGCGGCAATATGTCGATTGAGATAACGTAAACGCGCAGCTGTACCGCGTTGAACAACCCCTTCCATCATTGATGTAATTTGATAAGCCGTCATAGGATCAAGAACTTGATCTCTCTCATCAATCAATGTGGGTTCTCTTTGATTGTTCCATGAATGCGTATTACAATTTTCACAAATACGATCATCATGACGATAAATTGTCTTCCCATAACGATCTTGAATTCGGTCTATCAGAGAAGGTTTAATAGAGCGTCCCCCATTGGCAATAACGGAATAAGCTGTAACCATCCGTAACACTGTTGTTTCAGCAGCTCCTAAAGCCATTGGAAGATAAGGCTGCAATTTATCGACCACACCAAAACGTTCTGCATATTCAGCGACAAGAGGCATTCCCATATCATTGGCAAGCCGTACTGTCATAAGATTACGAGAATGCTCAATGCCATAACGCAGTGTTGAAGGTCCTGCAAAGGTACCACCATAATTTTTGGGTTGCCAAACTTCTCCATTATATTGACGAACTTCGATGGGACCATCTAAGATAAGCGTTGCTGGTGTATATCCAATGTCAAGCGCTGCTGCATAGACAATAGGCTTAAAAGAAGAGCCCGGTTGACGATAAGCTTGGGTTGCACGATTAAATTCAGATGCAGCAAAAGAAAAACCTCCCACCATCGCAAGAACCCGCCCTGTATGAGGTTCCATAGCAACGATGGCCCCTTCAACCTTGGGTATTTGCTGTAAACGATAAGTGTTGTTTGTATTGGATAGTTTTTCAACAAAAATGACATCCCCCACTTGCAGAACATGAGACAAGCTCTGAACAGTTCTTCGATAACCATTTTCTTTCACAACATGGAGTGCCCATTTTGAATCAGCTTCAGATAAAACAGCAATTTCGCGTTTTTTTGAGAGTAGCCCCGAAGCTTCACGCTCTGGCTGTAAACCAATCTCTACTTTATTGGGATTTGCAGAAAGAACAACAGCTAAACGCCATTCAGGAACATCACTTAACCCTGTGATATTCGCAAGTTCTATCCCCCAATCATCTTTCTTATCAATATGTGCATAAGCTCCGCGCCATCCTTGTGCATGATCAAATTTAATTAATCCATTGTGTAAAGCCCGTCGAGCAAGAATTTGCAAATGCGGATCAAGTGTTGTACGAATTGAAAGACCACCTTCATAAAGTGTTTTAGCCCCATAGCGATGCATTAAACGACGACGCACTTCTTCAGTAAAGTAATCAGCCGCAAAAACATAGCTATCGCTCCCGCGCATTGTCGCTCCTAAAGGCTTAGCTTTCGCTTTTTCACCTTGTGCACGCGTTACATACCCATTTGCAACCATCCGATCTATAACCCAATTGCGCCGATCAATAGCACGCTGTGTATTCTTAAATGGATCATAATTTGCTGGTCCTTTTGGAAGAGCCGCCAAATAAGCACATTGTTCTAGCGTCAAATCATTGACGGATTTATTGAAATAGGTCAAAGAAGCAGCGGCTATACCGTAAGTACCACGCCCCAAATAAATTTCATTGAGATAAAGCTCTAGGATATGATCTTTTGAGTAAGTTTTCTCAATACGCATTGCTAAAATAGCTTCCTTAAATTTACGCTCTAACGTTGTTTCTGAACTTAAAAGGAAGTTTTTAGCAACTTGTTGCGTTATAGTTGATGCACCTTCTGGACGTCTTCCAGCACCAATATTACGAATATTATTGATCAAAGCGCGAGAAAGCCCTTCGGGATCTAAACCAAAATGATGATAAAAGTTTTTATCTTCAGCCGAAATAAAAGCATCTTTAACAAGCTTTGGGATTGATTGAATCGGCAAATAGAGGCGATGTTTTGTTGCAAACTCTGCCATAAGACGACCATCAGAAGCATGGACACGGGTCATTACCGGTGGCTCATAAAGTGAAAGAACTTCATAATCAGGAAGTGCATTTGCTCGACCACTGCTTATAACACCCCATGTTATTGCACCACAAAGTCCAGTAGCAACAAAAAAACGAAGAAGATATCTTAAAAAAATCATCATAAAAACGGCTATCGCTTTCTTAAGAATTGATCAAAGAAAAAATATGTTACTTCAATCACACCACGTGGATATCACCACAAGATTGAGATAAAGAAAAATTGTTTTCTATCTTTTATTTATACTAGGATACATAAAAACCCATATTGATTACTCTATTTTCTTACAAATTTAAAGAGGCTGTACCATTTTCTGCCTATAATCAGCAAATTGACGAATAGAATGAGCAATAGAGATTGCCATTTGTTTTCTCCAATGAGGGTCGTTTAATAACTTTTCATCCTCTTTATTGGATAAATAACCTATCTCTATCAAGACAGAGGGTATATCTGAAGCTCTTAAAACTTGAAAATTAGCATAGCGATGAGGGTTATTGATCAAGTTTATATGGCTCTTTGATAAACTTGAAATAACACTATTTGCAAAATTAACCGAAAATGTATGCGTTTCACGTCGTGTAAGATCCATCAAAATATCTGTAACTTCAAGCGTTTCATCTGCAGGCAAACCATCAAGTAAATCAACTTTATTTTCACTTTCAGCTAAAGATTTCGCAATGGCATCAGAGGCTTTATCTGATATGGTATACACTGTGGCACCACGAAGAGAATGTACATCAATCGTATCCGCGTGAATGGATATAAAAAGATCAGCTTCAAACTCTTGCGCTTTTTTAACTCTTTCACTTAATCTTAAAAAAATATTAGAATCACGCGTTAAGGCAACGCTAATATGAGGATCTTTTTGTAATTCATCTCGCAGTGCCCGCGCAAAATCTAAAGTTACATCTTTTTCTAAAATTCCAGTAACCCCCCGTGCACCTCCATCAATACCACCATGACCAGGATCAAGAACAACACGAAAATTTTGTGCCGAAATCAACGGTGCTTTTGTATCAAAATTGGTCCTTTGCTGGCTCTTTAATATCTTATCAAATTTTTCTTGTGTACTTTTACGAATATCAACCAGCAATTGCCATAAACCATTGTCTAATTTTTTTACGATACTTTTTTCAACAACAAAAGCTGTTTTGCTTGTCAAAACAATGCGTGAAGTCTGTATGTCAGAGAATGCATAACGCACATCTGAGAGCATAACGGACAATGTATTCTGTTTTTTTAAAGGTGTATTTTGCATTGAAAAGTCAATGGTAGGTAAATTGATAATCAAACGTGCGGGCCTATCCAAAACCTGCAAACGAACATTTGGTTTTGAATTGAAAACCGCAATTATACGCGTATGAGCACTATCACCAATGGTTCGAAAACTAATAAGTTTCAAAGGACCCGCGGCTTGAACACTGGTTTGACATACCAAAAAAAATAATAATAAGCATGTGAATTGCACAATAACATCCCAATAGGCTATTTTCAGCTTTTGGGTAAAAAAAATTCTTATCATAAGCCCTCTTATCATAAGCAAAGTACTCTACACGACATTTGTAATAATTTATCTTGGTTATATAAAAACGATACACCAATTTATTCTCTATTTTTCAATAAATGTTAATCCCTTCCATTATAAATACTCAAAAACAAAATTAAGGTAATAAAAATATTATCATGATACATGATTTACATTGTTACTTGCCAAACGCATGATATCAACATAAAAGAATATTGGTGCTTCTTAGCTGATAATAGATCTAATTATCTGTAACTCATAGTAAGTTGTCTTGATAAAGGGGCTGTTGCATATTATGCGTTGAGACTTTGTTATGGATGAAAAATTTCTATGTTATAAACTAGGATTGCATTACTTAAGATTCGTTGGTTCGGATATCCGAACTGTTTTAAAGATTATTCTACCAGAGACTTTTAAGAAATATGAGTCATAAAAAACGGATGGAGATAATGATGAGAAATGGTGTAAATGCAGTCATGCATCTACACGTGATGTTTCGTCCTGTTTTTCTGGTACTTCCCTTTTATGGCAGACAGCCCTTTACATCTACGAATAATTACACCGTTCGTTTGAATAAAATTGTGCATGTCGCCTGCAGGATATTAACTTATGTCAAACAAAATGCTTATAGATGCCTCCCATCCGGAGGAAACACGTGTTGTTGTTATTCACGGAAACAAAATCGAAGAACTTGATTTTGAATCAGAACATAAAAAACAGCTCAAGGGGAATATTTATCTTGCACGTATTACGCGTGTAGAACCATCTCTCCAAGCAGCTTTTGTTGAATATGGCGGGAACCGACATGGTTTTTTAACATTTTCTGAAATTCATCCTGACTATTATCAAATTCCTATTGCTGATCGCCTTGCTCTTCTTGAAGAAGAGGAAGCAGCAGCTGTAGGGGAAAATCCAGCAGATGTTTTCCCGGAAGAAACAACTAAAAATAAAAAACGCTCCAGAAGAACAAAAAAAAATGCGAAAAACAATGTTATAGCAGCCGATGTTGAAAATGATATCACATCCGAAGCTGTAACAATTGATCATACAGAAGAAATATTAAATGCCAATGTCTCTTATGATGAGATCGAAATGGTCGGTGCTGAGGACATCCGTGAAGAGCTTCCTGCGTATCAAAGAAAACAAGGGCGCCAGTATAAAATTCAAGAAGTGATTAAACGACGTCAAATTTTGTTGGTGCAAGTCATCAAAGAAGAACGTGGTAATAAAGGTGCCGCCCTTACAACATATCTCTCTCTAGCAGGTCGTTATTCTGTTCTCATGCCCAACACAGCACGCGGTGGTGGTATTTCACGAAAAATTACGAATGTGCAAGACCGTAAGCGTCTTAAAGAAATCGTAAAAGAATTGGCCGTTCCAAAGGGTATGGGCGTTATCTTACGAACCGCTGGCGCCAATAGAACAAAAGCTGAAATTAAACGCGATTATGAATATCTTATGCGATTATGGGATACTATTCGCACTTTGACACTTGAGTCAACGGCACCATGCCTTGTTCATGAAGAAAGCAATCTCATAAAACGTTCTATACGAGATCTTTATAATAAAAACATTAGTGAAATTCTTGTCTCCGGAGACCAAGGATATCGTGAAGCAAAAGACTTTATGCGTATGCTTATGCCAAGTCATGCAAAAGTCGTGCAACCTTATCGCGATCCTACCCCTATTTTTGCAAGAAATAATATTGAAATTCAGCTTGATAAAATGTTGCAACCACAGGTTTCTTTAAAATCTGGTGGTTATCTTGTTATTAATCAAACAGAAGCACTTGTTGCTATTGACGTAAATTCTGGACGCTCTACGAGAGAATTCTCTGTCGAAAAGACAGCCTTACAAACTAACCTTGAAGCTGCAGAAGAAGTAGCGCGTCAATTACGCTTACGTGACCTTGCTGGTTTAATCGTGATTGATTTTATTGACATGCTTGAAGAACGCAATGTGCGACAGGTCGAAAAAAAATTAAAAGACTGTTTAAAAAATGATCGTGCTCGTATTCAAGTGGGTCATATTTCACACTTCGGCCTTTTAGAAATGAGCCGTCAACGTATTCGCATATCAGTTTTAGAAAGTACAACACAGCCCTGCCCTCATTGTGCAGGAACAGGAAATATACGTTCTGAATCATCAATTGCTTTACATGTTATGCGCTCAATTGAAGAATATCTTCTTCATAATTCGCAATATAATATTATTGTGCGCACACCCGTAGCAACAGCGCTTTATGTGTTAAATCATAAACGCAATATTCTTGTTAATTTAGAAGCACGCTTTAAACTTAATATTAGTATTGAAGCAGATGATAGTATTGGAACGCAACATCTTGTTATTTCTAAAGGCACAATAGCAGAAAGCATTTCTCAATCTTCATTAGAAGATGACAATAAACAAGAAATTGAAGATTTTGTTTTCATAAAAAGTGAATCTATTGAAAATCCCCCTCCCATTGAAACAAATCAAAAGCGTCGACGCAAAAATCGTCACGATGAAATGACTGATCATTCTCTCTCCGCCGTTCATAAAAAAGAAGATACGTTGAGTGATGATTCTTATCGTCGAGGACGCCGTCGAGGACGTCGTGGTGGTCGACGCAATCAAGATAATAGTTTTCATCAGATTCGCGTTCCTTACGCAGAACCAGTAGGAGATTTTGCTAAGCAGGCTTTAGAAGAAATTAAAGCAGCGCACCGCAAACGTCGTGTTCCATCTGCTAAATCTTCTAAACTTGAAGAAATGAAAAGTGATACACAAGCTCTCGATGTACAACAGCAAGATGAAGCGACAAAAGTTGATACAAATGTTAAACCTAAAAAACGTAAAACACGTTCTTCAAAGGCAGTAGAAAATAATCTTTCTCTAGAGAATAATCAAAATGTCGCAGAACAAAAATCTCTTGAAGAAAAGCCTACAAGCAGTTCAGTCCGTAAAATTAAAACAAAAAAAGCGGATAAATCTGTTCATGAGGGTGAGGATAAAACCCCTGAAAACACTAAGAAATCAACACGTAGAACACGTAAAAATTCATCCTCTAAAGAAACAACAGAAATACAAAAAACATTAGAAAAAGAAACTGATATGAAGATGGAGAAAGCTGTCGAACCTTCTCCTTCCAAAATTGAAGAAACAATTAACCAACCTGTTGTTCTTTCATCAACACCTCATGATTCTCCTAAAACTGCGCGTATTGGTTGGTGGAAACGCAGAACTCTTTCAAAAAATTAACAATAAAAAGAGACCGCCACAAAAAATTGTGGCGGTCTAAATAAACAATTATAGAAAAAGTTTGAACCAATTCTATGGCGTATGTGTATTATTTTTGTTTTGCTTTTTCTTGCTCAGCCCGCATACGCTCTTCAATTTCTTTTTGATTTGATTGAATAGCTTGCTGCAGCTTTATTTGTTCTTGTTGGAAATCTTTTTCTTCCATACCAGGACCGGTATATGCCGTTGTAAATCCATTAAGAGAAAATTCAATAGGATTAGCTGAACCACGGAAATTAACAGTGGTTACAACCATTTTTGTACCACTTTTCATAGCTGCAATAAGCTTATCATCTAAAACATCATTGGCAATACAACTTGGTCCATTACAAATGATATAAGGAATTTTTTTAGAGAAGCCATCACCTATTTGAATGTGAACACCTTCTGGCAAAAAACGACCTGTAGGCACTTGAATACCTATACGCTTTTCATTTTGCTTCCCTTTTATTTCAACAAGATTAAAAGCCGTTAAAGGTTGTCCCGTATTCGATAATACAGTATTCATTGTATTACAAATATCAACATCATGCTGCTTACTGCAAACTTTGTACCAACCTTGCGACAAAGTCTGCGCATTTGCAGAAATACCAGCTACAAGAAAAAGGGCAGCTGCTCCAACTAATACCGAAACAGCAGAATAAAAATTTTTATGCGACATGATTAAGTTAATCCTTTCAACGCGCTTTTAAGTAATTTTAAAAAATATTAAGTATAGTTCCAATTTAAATTTTATTAAATTATAATGAAATAAAACTTAATTTTATTATTTTTACTTCAATATAAAAAAAATCAAATTTAGAGAAAAAACTACGATGATCTATGTAAACTTTTATATACCCATATAGCTTTCCCCTCTTTATCACACAGAAATTTGATGCAATTTACCCACAAAACACCTCCGTGCATTTGCGCTAAGATTACACAAACGAATCAATATTGCAATATCAATTAAAATAAACTCCTATACTATTCTAAAAATCTTACGAATTTAAAACTTTTTACACTTATTACTCTTTATCTTAGGCACTAAGGCTTTAGCAACAAATATTGCAATTCGTGAAGTTTCAAAATATTAGATAAAGTTTATATTTTTATATGTCCCTAGTATAAATGAAAAGGACAAAGTTAATCTATAAGGACATTTGATGAATTAAATCCATTCCTAATCTGCAGCTTTTTAAAAATTGTAAAGGAATTTTTTCTGTAGACAATTTTCTATCCTTGTTTATGAAACAATAATCGTACGCTTTTATCATAAAACTGCTTTCGTAATAAAACCTTCGTATTTTATAGATCCTGGTTGAAAAAGTTGAGTTTTAAAATAAGCTATTAAGGAATTACTTTTTTCTTAATTTAACGATACTTTTCCTTAGACAGACAACTTATAACTGTTGAAAATATTTTTATAATAAACTCTCTTTAAAAGAGAATAATATATTAATTTATAAAAATAATTTAGCATTTTTTATATTAAAGATTATGCATTGCCTCACGTTTTTGTTTATCGCATTGCCTTTAATGGGTCCCCCTCATGAATAACAGAGCACCATTGTATTATTCACGCGCTTTTTTAAGACACATCTCTCAAGGTACCTAAACCCATTTCGCGATGGCGCTTTTGAATGATATAATGATAAAGTTATTGAGTCCCCCCCATTTTTACGCTTATGAAGGATCAAGCTGGTACTATCGCATACTTTGCCAGCTTTCAATGTTGTGCGTAACAGCCCTTGGCACTCGAAACGGTTCATAAGAAGCATTTTTATTCCTTTCTTAGACAATTTTTGTCCACACGGCTCCTTTCCCCTTGTAATGTGCAAGCCAATAGCTTTGATTAATTCAACGTAAATAAATTTGGAATGAGATAAGCTTACATTATACTCTCATTCAATGTGAAAACAATGAATTATTATAAATCAATAGCTTAGATAAATTCTAATAGCGTAAACCTCTCTTGTATTGAAACAATAAAATCTATTCGCTTGCACATTATAAGCGGTGTTGATTGTATAAAATACAAACTGTTGAAAAGAAATAAGAATACCCCTTATGGAATCATCTCACGTGTCCAATGCTGTTGTACAACATTGAGGAATAACAATTGTAATGATGGTACCACTTTATATTTTTATTAAACAAAAATGATGATAATAGATCTTATACACTTCATGGGAAATTTTATGTTGTACTATTCATAGGCCCCTCATGAAATAAGCTTAAGTGTACTGAGAAATATAAGCATCCGTGTTGAAATAAGAACTGTCAATGATAAGCAAACCAAAAGCATTTTATGTTTGAACACGATATAATTATAGCAAAATTTAAAAACTTTTTTTCTTCATAAAATGGATAAATAAACTATCAAGATTTTATTTTTCAAATTTTAAAGATATAAATGGTTAATGACTTAAACTTTAACGTAAAATGAATTCAACATATCACTCTGTTCCCCTCTATAAAATAACCAGAGCTATGAAATAGCTCTCTTATTATTAATTAATAAATTTTGTGATATGAAATGAATACATTATAAAATGATTAAATTGTATCTTATGTGATAAGAATAATAATATATTAGATATGAAAACTTATTTATATAATAAGAAAATAAAAATTTAAAAAATATATATAAATAAACTAGTTATTATAAATATTTTCTATTGTTTAGTTTGTTAACTTAATTTTTTACTGTATTTACCTGAAGTAATTATTCATAGAGCTTATAAAATATACTGTGATAAAAAAATAAATATTTTTCTGTTTTGAACAGATTACTAAAAAAATAGAAGAATACTCTCTAATTGAACCACTCTTCAAAACGAGAACGCATACGATTCATAACATTCTTTCTCTTGTCTGGAAGTATTATATTATGTACTTCTTTAATGGTTCTACAAAGCATAGGTGTATTTTTTATAAGCCAACCATCTCCTGTAATACTATCTTTTACATCGTCAAAGGTTTGTTTTTCATAACTATAAGAACTATCTGTTAGTAATTCTTTAATATCCATGACCAAACTTGGACTTATTGAATTAATTGCGTCTTTTGCCCAACCAAAATCTTTATCTTTCCAATCAAAATCTTTGCGCAAAACAGCACCTATATCACTCTGCAATATATCCGCTAAAGTTTTGCAATTAATAATAAATATGAGATAGTTTTTCATTATCTCATCATCACCTCCACTCTCCTCATTCATTCTCCATTCATTAAACATATGAGTTTTTTTCAGATAATCCTTCGCTTTAATCAGCTTTTCTTCATACTCCCCTAGTTCGTACTCTCTCGCTATATGTATCCTAGAGATAAATTTTTGTTTTTTTTCAAATAGATCCTGTAATTTCGAACCCAAATTATAATATTCATCCTTCAGATTTTTCAGTTCTTTTAAAAACTTGTTCTGCGCCTGCAAACGCTTATAGTACTCTGATTTAGAAATATTTTTTTCCCAAATATTTAAATGAGAAATACTTTCTTCAATCAATTGTATCTTATCTTTAATATTTTTTCTTTTGTTTTTAAAACGTTGGTATTGTTCTTCAGAAGAGAACTCAGCATAAGAGTTTTGTACGCTATATATTAAAGGAAGTAACACAAAAACTATCGTCAACAACCTTTGTAATGAAGAAAGCATGTTATCTTGACCTAAATTTTTAGAGAATTTACAAAAAACACCTATGCAAATGCTATTATTGTAGTTGTGCAATCTAAGCTATTTTTCTTATTATATCAATACGTGTTATAATAAAAACTCCAAATCAATATGCAAGGGATTCTTTTACTATAAACTTAGATTTTATTCTTATAAACAAATCAATAAGTTGTTATTTTCATAGAATAATTTTATAAAAATAAGGAATAATTCTAAAAAGTAGAGAAACTGCTTTAAACAGAATGTTGTTCTGCCATTTCTACAAGCTGTGTCATAATCGTTGCTGCTCCAATAAGTCTTTCATCAACGGTAGTCCAATCCCGAATAAGAGCGATACTTTGATCTGGGCGAATTTTTGCCATTGAACCTTGTTTCCCCACCCACTGAACAAGAGCAATACTATTGGCGAAATAGTTATTGCGAAACTGTATGACTATACCTTTTGGTCCAGCATCCAATTTTTCTACATGTGCTTTTCGACACAAGGTTTTGATATGAAAAACTTTAAGGATGTGTTGAACTTCAAGGGGTAAAGGACCAAAGCGATCGATTAACTCGGCTGCAAACTCATTAATCTGTTCTAAATTCTCAAGTTCTGTCAAGCGTCGGTAAAGCCCCATACGTAATGATAAGTCAGGCACAAAACTTTCTGGAATCATCACGGTTGTAGCGAGTGAGATTTGAGGTGACCATTGCTTATCCTCTCTTAGCTCTCCATCTTTTAATTCAGCAACAGCTTCTTCAAGCATTTTTTGATAAAGTTCAAATCCAACTTCTTTGATATGTCCTGATTGTTCTTCACCTAAAAAATTACCTGAACCACGAATATCCATATCGTGACTTGCCAATTGAAACCCAGCCCCCAATGTATCAAGAGATTGTAATACTTTAAGACGACGATCAGCCGCAGGTGTTAAAACTTTACCAGAAGGAAACGTAAAGAGTGCATAAGCACGTTGTTTTGAGCGCCCTACCCTCCCTCGTAACTGGTAGAGTGCTGAAAGACCAAACATCTCAGCGCGATGCACAATTAATGTATTGGCTGTTGGAATATCAAGACCGGATTCAATAATGGTTGTCGATAGCAAAACATCATATTGCCCATCGTAAAATGCATTCATAATATCATCAAGTTGTCCAGCCGGCATTTGTCCATGAGCCACAACAAATTTAAGTTCTGGAACATGTGTTTTGAGATATTCTTCTACAAAAGCTAGATCAGAAATACGAGGACAAACATAGAAACTTTGTCCACCACGATAATATTCTCGAAGCAAAGTTTCGCGTATAACAAGTGCATCAAATGGTGAAATAAAAGTACGAACTGCCATTCTATCAATGGGTGGAGTAGTAATTAATGAAAGTTCACGGACTCCTGATAATGCTAATCCTAAAGTTCGTGGTATGGGGGTTGCTGAAAGTGTAAGAACGTGAATATCACTTTTAAGCTCTTTTAAACGCTCTTTGTGTTTTACACCAAAATGTTGCTCCTCATCAATGATAAGAAGGCCTAAGCGTAAAAAATTGACTGCACCACTTAATAATGCATGGGTTCCAATGACGATATCGATTGTACCATCTGAAATACCTTTTTTAACTTGTGCAAGTTCTTTCCCTTTCACAAGCCTTGAAGCGTGACCAATTTTAACCGGTAATCCTTGAAAACGAGAAATAAACGTCTTGTAATGTTGACGTGAAAGTAAAGTTGTCGGTACAACAATAGCAACTTGATATCCATTTAATGCTGCAACAAAAGCACTTCGAATAGCCACTTCGGTTTTTCCAAAGCCAACATCACCGCATATCAAGCGATCCATCGGCTTTCCTGAGGCTAAATCATCCAAAACGGCATCAATAGCGTTCATTTGATCTTCTGTTTCTTCATAAGGAAAGCATGCAACAAACTCATCAAATAGTCCAACTGGTGGAAGTAAAGCAGGCGCAGTACAGGTTGCACGCTCCGCAGCTATACGGATTAATTGCCCTGCCATTTCTAATAAATGTTTTTTAAGCCGAGCTTTACGTGCTTGCCAAGCAACACCCCCTAATTTATCTAAAGTTACCTCTGTTCCTTCTGAGCCATAACGTGAGAGAAGCTCAATATTTTCAACAGGTAAAAAGAGTAAATCACCTCCAGCATATTTAATTTCAAGACAATCTCGCAAAATTCCAGTGGTTGTGATAGTTTTTAAACCAACAAATTGGCCAATACCGTGATCGATATGCACAACAATATCACCAGAATTTAAAGCAGAAATTTCAGAAATAAAATTTGTATTATTCTTACGCCGCTTTGGTGATCTTATGAAGCGATCGCCCAAAATATCTTGCTCTGCTATAATCGCTAAATCTTCAGCCTCAAAACCATGTTCTATCATGATAACAGCTGCTAATATGCGATCTCGTGGTGTTGCTTTGACAGTTTGCAAGGATTTTACAACATCTATTTTTTTCAATCCATGCTCGTCAAGGACTTGTACCAAACGATTAAGAGATCCTTCACTCCAACACGCTAAAAGTACTTTTTTGCCAGCAGCGCGTAAAGATACGATATGATCAATAACACTTGAAAAAACATTTTTTTCTTGCGCATTACGCTCTTTTACAAAATCATATCCTTGCTTAACATTAGTGTGAATAACTGTTTGTTCCAAACTTTGTGGAATATTAAAAGGCGAAAAATCAATACGCTGTGAAGATTGTTGCACACATTCCAAAACACGCTTTGGCGTTAAATAGAGAAGACTAGGATCTATCGGGTGGTAAGAAGTCGTATTTTCTTTATCATTTTCGCGCTCTTTACGCGCGTTATAATAGTCTTTAATAAGGCGATAGCGTTCAATGAAGACTTCTTCTATGAGATGTTCAAAAACAAGCGGTAAATTGCCACAATGGTCAAAAAAAGTATCAAGGTTTTCATAAAAAAATGGGAGCCAATGTTCCATACCAGCGAAACGCCGACCTTGAGCAATTGCTTCATAAAGCATGTTATTTTTTTGTGATACACCAAATGTACGGGTATAATTGCTTTTAAAACGATTGATGCATTCAGCTGTCAAAACAACTTCGCTCATTGCCTGTAATAAAAGTTCAGTTTTTTGGCGTATTGTCCTTTGACTTTCTGGATCAAATACGCGGATGCTTTCTAAGGTATCTCCAAAAAAATCAAGACGTAAAGGTTCAATATCCATAGGAGAAAAGATATCAAGTATTCCTCCTCTTACAGCGAACTCACCAACATCACGAACAACCGTAACGCGTTCAAAACCATTGGTTTCTAGGAATTGAATTAAATGCCCCATGTTATGTCGCTGGCCAACATGTGCGTGAATAAGCTGAGCTTCTATCATTTCACGGGGAGGCAACTTTTGCATAATTGCATTTGCTGTTGTTAATATAATTGCAGGATGTGGATTTTGACGTAAATTGGCCATGCGTGCCAATGCTGATAGGCGACGTGCCATAATAGCAATTCCTGGTGACACGCGATCATAGGGTAAACAATCCCATGCAGGAAATTGAAGTACGGGCAAATTGGGCTCAATAAAATTTAAAACTTGTTGTAAATGCGCAATTTTTGTTCCGTCTCGAACAACATAGATAAGTGGTTTACCTTGTGCAATTTCTGAACTTAATTTAGCAAGAGCAAAGGCTTCAAATCCATCAGTAACGCCATCAAAAATCATATGAACAGAACTATTTTGGGGAATAACAATTTTTTTAAATATAGGCATCGAAATCAATAAGTTAAGTAAGTATGATAATTGGCAATATCACGAAAAAGTGGACTATCAATTTCAGAGGGTGGTAAAATTTCTCCGGTAATCCATGCGAGTAAGTCGCGATCATCAAAAGACATAATATACTCAAGTTCAGAGAGCGTTTTATCATTCATCCCAGTGATATGAGCATCAACATAATGTCCAAAAATGAGATCCATTTCACGAATACCACGATGCCATGCACGAAAAATCAACCGACGACGACGCGCATCCAATTGATTTTTGTCGTTGACAAAAACTGTCATAAAAAGTCTCCTTGAATAAAGTAATATAAACCATTCAATTAGTCGTATAAATTTGTACCTTGCCTTTAAGGAAGTTCAATAATCTTCTGTTCTTTAAGTGTGATTCGACGATGCATTTGCTTCGCCAAAGCATAATTATGTGTTGCAATAAGAGCAGAAAGACCAGACTGTCGAACAAGGACAGATAAAGCTTGAAAGACATAAGCTGAAGTTACGGGATCAAGATTTCCTGTAGGTTCATCAGCCAAAAGAACCGAAGGACCATTTGCTACGGCACGTGCAATAGCAACACGTTGTTGCTCTCCTCCCGATAACTCTGAGGGACGATGGTTAGCACGATGAGAAATGCGCAGATACGTCAATAATTTACGCGCACGATCTTCTGCGATGGACTTTTTAAATCCTGCTATCATTTGCGGTATCATGACATTTTCTAAAGCCGTGAACTCTGGAAGCAAATGATGAAATTGATAGACAAAACCAATATCATTTCGTCTAATAGCTGTTCGCTCACTATCAGAGCGCTTTGCACAAGAAACCCCCCGTAATATCACATCACCAGCTGTTGGTTTTTCTAATAACCCTGCAATATGAAGAAGTGTTGATTTTCCAGCACCAGATGGCGCGACAAGGGCAACAAGCTCTCCACGATTAAGAATAAAATTTGCTTTATCTAAAACAATGAGCGGCTTATGACTCTCAAAAAAGCGTCTTTCAATCTCTACAAGCTCTAAAATCGCTGTCATTATTCATACCTCAAGGCTTGTACGGGATCTAGCTTAGCGGCGCGCCATGCCGGAATGAAAGCCGCAATAAATGACAAGAATAAAGCCATGATAGCAACCAAAACAGTTTGTTTCCATTCAATTTGTGCAGGCAATTTTGTTAAAAAATAAAGTTGAGGATTAAAAACATCGACATTAAATAACCAAGATATAAAGTCTTGGATATGATTAATATTCGCGGTTGCGATAATACCTAAAATTAAGCCCAATATCGTTCCAATAAAACCAATCATCATTCCTGTGATGATAAATATACGCAAAATAGCACTCTGTTGAGCACCCATCGTGCGTAAAATTGCGATATCATGACTTTTATCTTTTACAAGCATAATAAGGCCTGAAATAATATTTAAAGCAGCAACAAGAACAATCAGAGAAAGAATGAAAAACATGACATTCCTTTCAATCTGTAAGGCTGAAAAAAAGGCCTGATTGCGTGTACGCCAATCAATTAAATAGACTTGTTGATCAACTGCTTTTTCTACAACGGGTTTTATTTGATCAACAGCATCAGGATCGTTTAGAAATAATTCTAAAGACTGTACCTTATCTCCCAAATTAAAAAACATTTGTGCTTCATGGAGAGGCATAAAAACAAATATTGAATCATATTCAGACATACCAACTTCAAAAATAGCAACGACTTTATAAGCTTTTACACGTGGTGTAACACCAAAAGGAGTCTCATCACCATCGGGGGTAATAATACGGAGATCTCTCCCAACTGTAAGCCCCAATTTTTCTGCTAAGCCACTTCCAATTGCAACACCTTCTTCTTGATCAAACCGAGAAATCGATCCTAATTTAATATTTTGAGAGACTGTTTTAAGTTTTTCTAGATCTTGTTTGCGCATACCGCGAACTAAAGCGCCAGAACCCCCTTGAACTTCACCTTGAACAAGCGCTTGACCTTCAATAACAGGCAAAGCAAACTTCACTCCATTTTTAGATTCTAAAGAAGAAATAAGAGTCCTATAATCAGAAAAACCAGAATCAACGGTTTGAACAATAAGATGCCCATTCATACCAAGAATACGATTGAGAAGTTCTGTACGAAAGCCATTCATCACCGACATAACAACAACCAGAGCGAATACGCCCAACATAATCCCAATAAGAGAAATAATTGAAATAACAGATGCAACGACATGCTTTTTATTGGGAATCATATAACGAAAAGCAATCATCCACTCATACGATGAAAACCATTTATTTTTCAGCCTCTTCATAACATTTCCTATTAAAGTATAGAAAGTTGGCTGAGTACATCTTCAACCTTTAGAGATTTTTTTACGCCTGTTTTTCGATCTTTAATTTCAACTTCATTTTGTGCAATGCTGTTAGGACCAATAATGATTTGCGTGGGCAAGCCAATCAAATCCATTGTTGCAAATTTTGATCCAGGACGTTCATTTCTATCATCTAATAATGGATCAAAACCAGCATCCTTTAATCCCTGATAGAGAAACTCACATGCCTTTGTACAGTTTTCATCATCGGGTTTCATATTGATAATCCCAAAATCGAACGGTGCCATCGACTTTGGCCAAACAATCCCCTTTTCATCATGAGAAGCCTCAATAGCGGCCGCAACAAGACGTGAAGGTCCAATCCCATAAGATCCCATAGAGACCACATGCTCTTTTCCATCTTGTCCCATAACTTTTGCCCCCATTGGGGCAGAATATTTAGTACCAAAGTGGAAAATATGCCCAACTTCAATACCACGCGCTGAAAGACGATTTTCTTCAGAAATTTTAGCCCACTCTTCTTCATCATGCATTTCTTCTGTCGCGGCATAAAAAGATGTCCATTGTTTAACAGTATCATCTAAAACAGCTTTATCACTAAAATCAATTGAACTGTTGGGAACGCTAAGTTCAAGAAATTGTCTATCACAGAAGATAGCGCTCTCTCCCGTTTCAGCCAAAATGATAAACTCATGGCTAAGTTCTCCCCCTATTGGACCTGTATCTGCACGCATGGGAATGGCTTTTAAGCCGAGGCGAGAAAAAGTGCGTAAATAAGCCACAAACATACGATTATAAGATGTTTTAGAGCCTTCATAATCAAGATCAAAAGAATAAGCATCTTTCATTAAAAATTCTCGTGCCCGCATCACACCAAAACGTGGGCGAATTTCATCACGAAATTTCCATTGAATATGATACAAATTAAGCGGAAGATCTTTATAAGAACGAACATAGGAGCGAAAAATATCTGTCACCATCTCTTCATTGGTCGGACCATAAAGTAAATCACGCTTTTGACGATCTTTAATGCGGAGCATTTCCAAACCGTAATCATCATAACGACCGCTTTCACGCCAAAGATCAGTGGATTGAATTGTAGGCATCAATATTTCTATTGCACCCGCACGTTCTTGCTCTTCACGAATAATTTTACAAACTTTATCAAGCACTTTTTTTCCCAAAGGAAGCCAAGAATAAATCCCTGATGTTTGTTGTCGAATCATCCCAGCACGCAACATGAAACGATGAGAAACAATTTCTGCTTCTTTAGGATTCTCTTTTAAAAGAGGAAGGAAATATTGAGAAAGACGCATTGAAATAATTAACTCCTACACAGATCTATCATATTGGAACAATTTAACATACCCTCTATTCATCTATAGCCATATTCTGAATACTTGCAAATATAACGATCTTATCGTTTAAAAATTTGTTGTGCTTTATTCTCTATTTTTCTTATTGAGCAATAAAATAAAAATACTCTTCTCTTTTTAAATAACGTAATATGGAAATGCTTTATTTTGATCGATGTAAAAAAACTGTACAGAGAGGTTTTTTTTGCCAAATTTCATGAACAGCCGCTCTTACTGCACGTCGTGTTGCCTCTCGAATGACTTCATTATTTTTCCGTTTCATGCGTGGGATGTTATAAACTGTATTTTCCACAACCTCTAAAAGAATATCTTTCAATTTTTCCCCCTTTCCATTACTCTCAGGGAGTCCAAACATACTGAAACCGATATCATCTAATAACTCATGCTTGCTATTCATATGGAGAGAAACAGCAACATGACCAGCGTAACTTAGTTTTCTACGTTCACGAATTCCTAGCTCATACTCATCTCCAAGAAGACAGCCATCCTTATAAATACGGCCAACAGGAACTTGATCAATAACTTCTACAGGCGTTGGTGCAAGACGCAACATATGGCCATTTCTAATATCTCTAACAATTTTAATACCTGCTTGACGCGCTAAAGCAGCTTGAGCAGTAAGATGTATTGCCTCACCATGCACAGGCACAAGTATCTGTGGTTTTATCCAATCATACATCTGGAGAAGTTCTGAACGACGGGGATGACCTGAAACATGAACAAGTGCATCTTCATTCGTAATAACTTTAATACCCAAATCGATGAAACGATTTTGTATCTCAAAAATTGCTTTTTCATTGCCTGGAATACTTCGTGATGAATAAATAACAGTATCACCCGTGGAAAGCGCAATATTTCTCATTCCCTCACGTGACAGTTTAGCCAAAGCAGCACATGGCTCACCTTGGCTTCCTGTGACAATTAAAACAAGTTCTTTTCGTGGAATATAACCATAATCATCTTCCGTTACAAATGGCGCTAACCCATCCATATAACCAAGCTCTTGTGCGACCATAATACTTCGCTTAAGGGAACGCCCAATGACAAGCACCTTACGCCCAACAGCTTCAGCCGCAAGAGCAATAGAACGTATCCGACCAATATTAGAAGCAAAAGTTGCTATTGCAACACGCCCTTCAGCTTTTGAAATAATCTCAGAAAGACTGGTTTGAACTTGCTGCTCTGATGGAGATATACCATCCCGACACGCGTTTGTGGAATCACAAAGCAATGCTAAAACACCTTTATTGCCTAAAGCTCGAAATTTTTTTTCATCCGTTACAGCCCCCAATGAAGGCGTATGATCAATTTTCCAATCACCCGTATGGATTACAGTCCCCAAAGACGTTGTAATGGCTAAAGATACAGATTCTGGTATCGAATGATTAACAGCAATAGCCTCTATGGCAAAGGGACCAACCTGAAAACAATCCCCTGCTTGAAAAATATTGAGTGAAATTTTTTGAGATTCAAAATCTGATTGCCTTTTACTTTCCAATAACCCTGCCGTGAAAGCGGTACAGTAAAGTGGAACTTGTAACTTTGGCCATAAATCAAGAACAGCCCCATAATGATCTTCATGTGCATGTGTTAAAACAAGACCACGTATATTATGTTTTTCACTTTCTAGAAAACGAATATCAGGGAGAATAAGATCGGCCCCTGGTAATTCAGAACCAGCAAAACTAACGCCCATATCAACAAGCAACCATTCACGAAGATTTTGGGAGCCAAATCCATAAGCAGCCAAATTCATTCCTATTTCACCCACACCTCCCAGAGGTAAAAAAACAAATTCACATCTATTGGTTGCAACCATAAACATCTCCCAAATCATTAAGATAATCGGATGGTAAAATAATTTTTTTAATAACGACCTGCATTAACAGAAGCAGCCGAACCAAAATGAACATCTCCAGCTGTTATAATGGCTGTCTGACCATTTTTTTGTTTTATGATGCAGTTAAAATCATGATCAAGACCATTAAAAATACCCTCAACGATTTTGTCATCATTCACTACTTTGACATATTTTCCAAGGTGAGCAGAATATAAAAGCCATTTCTTTCGGATTATTTCACATCCTTTTGGTTGTTTCCAAAGAAGGTAATTTCTAGAAAAAGACTCCGTCAAAACCGTAAATAACTGTTCTGCCTCAACATGCAAACCGATATTCTGTAAGCTTGAAGTGGGATAGGGTGCATCTTCATAATTATATTTCACATTTATTCCAATACCAATAACCAATGCATATTGTTGTGATGGCAATTTTAAAATCTCGAGCAAAACTCCAGAGCTTTTCGCTCCTCTGAGTAAAATATCGTTGGGCCATTTTAAGCTCACAATATTGTTTGTTTGTTTTTCATCTTTTGTAAATTGTTTTATTGCCTCTGCCACACTAACTCCAGCAACAAAACCAAGTTGAGCAGCAGTTTGATGAACAATATCATCAATTAACAATAGACTAGAATAAAGGTTCCCTTTTGGACTAGACCAAGTCCTCCCCCTTCTCGCTCTTCCCTGTGATTGTTCTTGTGCAACAATCCAAAGATAACCTTGATGACCAGTTTGCGCTTTTCGTTGCGCAATGAGATTGGTTGAATCAACACTTTCGTACGATTCAACGGTGTATCCTTGTTTCTTGGCAAAATCTGATAAAATATAAACCATATTCATTAAAATAACGCAGCGGCTGCTTTTTCTGCCAATTCGGCAAACCAAATTCCAAAAAAAGTGTAAAATAAAATAAATAATGCAGAAAGGCCAAGACAAAATTGAAGCTCATTTGATAAAGCAACAAAATGCGCTTTTGCGTCATCAAACCACATAATTTTAATGACTCGTAAATAGTAAAAAGCGCCAACGACAGACGCTATCATACCAACAATAGCAAGTGGTGTCAGACCAGCATGAACAGCAGCAGAAAATGTATACCACTTCCCAAAAAAACCAGCCATAGGTGGTATACTGGCTAGCGAGAAAAGCTGTATTGTCATGACAATCGCCATAAACGGATTTGTCTTTGCTAACCCTGAAAGATCATAAATATTTTCAACATTGCCACTCTTGGAGCGCATTCCAAGAATAAAAGCAAATGAGCCAAGAGTGACACCAAGATAAATGGTCATATAAAGAATAACACTTTTTATTCCTAGCATATCTCCAGCCGATAAACCAACAAGTGCATAGCCCATATGACTGATCGACGAATAAGCCATTAAGCGCTTAATATTATTTTGACCAATTGCAGCAAACGCACCAAGTATCATTGATGCAAGTGCCATGAAGACCAAAATTTGCTGCCATGCAGGCATCGCGCTATCAACACGCCCTAGGGGAATGAAGGTCATCACAATAATACGAATGATTAAAGCCATTGCAGCGACTTTAGGCGCACCAGCAAAAAATGCTGTAATCGGTGTTGGAGCTCCTTCGTAAACATCAGGTGTCCACATATGAAATGGAACAGCAGAAATTTTGAAAGCCAAACCAGCTAAAATAAAAACAATTCCAAAAATAACCCCCAATTGTAAATTTTCACCTTTTAAAGCAAGAGCAATTTCGTGAAAACCAATTTGACCGGTAAAACCATAAAGCAAAGAAATACCATAAAGCAGTAATCCTGAAGATAATGCTCCTAAAACAAAATATTTTATACCGGCTTCAGAAGATTTTACATTATTACGATTAATCGCTGCTAAAACATATAAAGCTAAGGATTGTAGTTCTAACCCCATATAAAGCGACAGCATATTACCTGCTGAAATCATAAACATCATGCCAAGAGTTGCTAAAAGAACAAGCACTGGAAATTCAAATATATTGAATTTTTGCGCATTGGCAAAACCAACAGACATGATAAGAGAAAAGAGTGCGCCAATAAGCATTAAAATTTTCATATAACGACTAAAGGAATCGATAATGAGGGCATTGGTTTGAAATGAACCACTTTTCGGAAAAACGATGAGAATAATAATGGTTGCCACAAGAAGAGCCATGGCTAAACCTGTCACTGATAGAGAAGCTCGTGCATTGGAATAAACACCAATCATAAGCAACATTACCCCCCCTAATGCAATTAAAATCTCTGGAAGAATTAAGACTAATTGTGTTATTATTTCACTTTGCATGAGAATTCTTCCCTGATCTAGTGTAGTTTATTGATGAGGGCTTCTACGGAAAACGCCGTCACTTTAAGAATAGGCGTTGGATAGATACCAAAGAATATTGTAAGAATAACCATCGGATAAAGAATAAATTTTTCCCTTGAAGAGAGATCTATCAGTACTTTTAAATTCTCTTTATCCAAGGAACCAAAAACCATGCGCCGATAAAGATAAAGAGCATAGGCTGCTGACAAGATAACACCTGTTGTTGCTAAAACAACAACCAATTTATTCACTTGAAAAACACCTATTAAGGTTAAAAACTCACCCAAAAATCCTGAAGTTCCAGGTAATCCGACATTTGCCATGGTGAAGATTAAGAAAACAACAGCATATTTGGGCATATTATTTACTAAACCACCAAATGCTGAAATTTCACGCGTATGCAAGCGATCATAGATCACCCCAACACAAAGAAATAAAGCCGCGGAAACAATTCCGTGCGACAGCATCTGATAAATAGCCCCTTGTATCCCCTGTTCATTCGCAGCAAAAATACCCATCGTTACATATCCCATATGCGCTATTGAGGAATATGCAATAAGTTTTTTGATGTCACTTTGAACAAGTGCAACCAATGAGGTATAAATAATAGCGATAAGTGATAATGTAAAAACAAAAGGCGCAAAATCTGCTGAAGCGATAGGAAACATAGGTAAAGAAAAGCGAAGAAAACCATACCCACCTAATTTGAGTAAGACACTCGCTAAAATAACAGAACCTGCTGTGGGTGCTTCTACGTGCGCATCAGGAAGCCAAGTATGAACTGGCCACATCGGCATTTTAACAGCAAAAGAAGCAAAAAATGCAAGCCATAACCACATTTGCATATGAGCAGGAAACTGATAATTGAGTAAAGTTGGTATATCAAGGGTTCCAGCCTGCCAATACATAGCCATAAGAGCAACCAGCATAAGTACTGACCCCAGTAAAGTATATAAGAAAAACTTGATACTTGCATAAACACGACGGGCTCCACCCCACACCCCTATAATGATAAACATTGGAATGAGGCTGCCTTCAAAAAAAACATAAAACAATATTGCGTCAAGAGCACAAAAGACTCCAATAATCGTAACTTCAAGAAGAAGAAAAGCAATCATATAAGCTTTTAATCTCTCTTTAACATTCTCCCAACTTGCTAAAATACAGAAAGGCAAAAGAAAAGCCGAGAGAACAACAAAAAGAATAGAAATACCATCAACCCCCATATGATAGCTAATACCATTCCCTAGCCAACTAAATTTTTCAACCATTTGAAAATTCGGATTGGTAGAATCAAACCCTATCCAAATAATTAAAGAAATAATAAAAACAAATATCGTCGTAAAAAATGCGACATTCCGTATATTATGGCGCGCAGCTTCACTATCATCTTTGATAAACAAAATCAGAAGCACACCAACAAGTGGTAAAAATGTAACCGTAGAAAGAATAGGCCAATCGGTCATTAGTTTATGCCCCCGATCATCATCCATGTAATAAGCATCGCAACACCTATAAGCATCGCAAATGCATAGTGGTAAAGATAGCCTGTTTGCATCCGAACAACTCTATTTGTAATATCAACAACACGTGCTGCAATACCATTAGGACCTAGACCATCAATAATTTTACCGTCTCCCACTTTCCAAAGAAAAGAACCAATTCTAAAGGTAGGACGAACAAATAAAAAGTTATATAATTGATCGAAATACCATTTTTGATAAAGAAAGTGATATACTCTTGGCATAATATGAGCCATTTTCTTGGGAAGAGATGGAAAAGAAATATAGAACAAATAGGCGAACATAAAACCAAGAACCATTGCTATAAATGGCGACCATTTTACCCAATTAAAGACATTATGAGCATCATGAAGAATATGATTGTGGCTGCTTGTAAACAATGCTCCCTTCCAAAAAGCATCATAGAGGTTACCAAAAAAGTAAGGTTGGAAAACGACACCAGCAAATATTGCTCCAATAGATAAAATAAAGAGTGGAATTAACATCACTGGAGGCGATTCATGAACATGATGCATAACATCAGCAGTTGCCCGTGGTTTTCCATGGAATGTCATAAAGATAAGCCGCCATGAATAAAAGCTTGTCAATAAAGCAGCAAAAACCAGAAGATAAAAAGCATATCCTGAAGCAATATTATGGGATGCAAAAGCAGACTCTATAATCGCATCTTTTGAGAAAAAACCAGCCGTCCCGAAAAGTGTTCCTGGTATTCCAACACCGGTCAATGCAATGGTCCCGACCATCATCATCCAATACGTGACCTTTATATGCTTGCGTAACCCACCCATTTTTCGCATATCTTGTTCATCAGATACAGCATGAATGACAGAACCCGCACCAAGAAACAGTAAGGCTTTAAAAAAAGCATGGGTAAAAAGATGAAAGACAGCAGCACCATAAGCCCCAATACCTAATGCCACAAACATATACCCAAGTTGAGAACATGTAGAATAAGCAATAACACGTTTAATATCATTCTGCACCAACCCCACAGTTGCTGCAAAAAACGCCGTTGTTGCGCCAACAATAATAATCACGGTCAAAGCAGTTGAAGATAGTTCAAAAATTGGCGACATACGCGCAACCATAAAAACACCCGCCGTTACCATTGTGGCGGCATGAATAAGTGCTGATACGGGTGTTGGTCCCTCCATCGCATCAGGAAGCCAAGTATGTAAAAGAAATTGTGCTGATTTTCCCATCGCACCAATAAATAATAAAAGACATGTAATGGTAAGTGCCGCCTGTCCTTCAAGCTGCCAACCTAAAAATGTCATATTTTGTATAAAGCTATTGTCTGCAGCTTTTGCAAAGATAGAGGCAAAATCAACCGATTGGAATAAAACAAAAATACTAAATATTCCTAAGAGAAAACCAAAATCTCCAACACGATTGACCACAAAAGCTTTCATTGCAGCCTTATTGGCAGAATCGCGCTGAAACCAAAAACCTATAAGCAAATAAGACGCAAGTCCTACACCTTCCCAGCCAAAAAACATCTGGATCAAATTATTGGATGTCACCAACATAAGCATCATAAATGTAAACAGAGAGAGATAAGAAAAAAAACGGGACCTTGAAGGATCATGGTGCATATAACCAATTGAATAAATATGCACCAATGCCGAAACACTGTTTACAACAATGAGCATGACCGCTGTTAATGTATCAATATGGAAAGCCCAATTAAAACTTAAATTACCAACAGCGAGCCAATGTAATACTAATACATCAATTGCTGGAGTATGACCAAGTGCAAGATTGAAAAATGCTATCCACGACAATATGGCAACAATCACCATAAAGCTACATGTTATCAATTCACTTGCACGATCTCCTATCGTTTTTCCACCTAGTGCAGCAATGAGAAAACCCAAAAGTGGAAGAAAGACAATCGTATAATACATCACTGGTTAGCCTTTCATTACGTTAACATCTTCAACCGCAATAGAACCACGATTACGGAAAAAAACAACAAGAATTGCTAAACCAATGGCCGCTTCAGCAGCCGCGACAGTTAAAACAAATAAAGCGAATATCTGACCAACGAGATCATGAAGAAATGCTGAAAATGCAACAAAATTGAGATTAACTGAAAGTAATATAAGCTCAATAGACATCAAAATAATAATCACATTTTTTCTGTTGAGAAAAATTCCAGCAACACCAATTGTAAACATTAAAGCAGAAACAGTGAGATAATGCGTAATATCAATATACATATCCATAGCCCCCTCAAATACCCTTGCCTGATTCAACTTGCTTAATCTCAATGGCACTTTCTACCGTTCTAGAAACTTGCTCCGCAATAGATTGTCGCTTTACTCCTGATTTATGACGAAGTGTTAAAACAATAGCACCAATCATTGCAACCAATAAAATTATTCCAGCAATTTGAAAATAGAAAACATAATCCGTATAGAGAATATCTCCTAATGCTTGTGTATTTGTTCGCTGTACTAAATCTGGCATTGGTTGCGTAACATGCGTTCTTAAGACTGGAGAAAAATGGCTACTCACAAAAACAACAATCAATTCTACAGCGATAATAAAGCCAATAAGAGCTCCAATAGGCGCATATCGAAGAGCGCCACTCTTTAACTCAGCAAAGTCAACATCCAGCATCATAACGACAAATAAAAATAAAACAGCGACAGCTCCAACATAAACAACAAGCAGAATAAGCCCCAAAAACTCTGCTCCGGCAAGCAAAAATAAAGCCGCTGCATTAAAAAATGCAAGGATTAAAAATAAAACAGAATGCACAGGATTGCGTGCTGTAATAACAATCACTGCACTTGTTAGCATAATAAAAGCAAACAAATAGAAAAATGCCGCCGCTAGATCTGTTAGCATAGGCTTCTCCTTAATTATCCAAACAATTGGTACAAAACTTTCATACCAGATTACAATTTATCGGAAATTATCCGACACCTCATTTAGCGACACACTTAACGATAAGGTGCATCCATCAATATATTTCGAGCAATTTCTCGCTCCCAACGATCTCCATTCATTAAAAGTTTTTCTTTATCATAATAGAGTTCTTCACGCGTTTCTGTTGCAAATTCAAAATTTGGACCTTCAACAATAGCCTCTACTGGACAAGCTTCTTGACAAAAACCGCAGTAAATACACTTAACCATATCAATATCATAACGAACAGTTCTACGCGTACCATCATTCCGTCGCGGTCCAGCCTCAATTGTAATTGCTTGTGCAGGGCAAATTGCTTCACATAATTTACAGGCAATACACCGTTCTTCACCATTCGGATAGCGACGCAGTGCATGTTCACCACGAAAACGCTGAGATACAAAACCCTTTTCATAAGGATAATTAATCGTAGGCTTTGGCGAAAAAAATTGACGCATGGCTAAGAAAAAAGCACTCACAAATTCTAATAAAAGGAGTGACTTTGCCGCCTGAATAAAACCTGACATCGTAAAATCTCCTCTTAAACGAAATTCGTAAACTTTAAAAAAGCCGCTGTTATCACAACCATTGCTAGTGAGAGAGGAAGAAAAACCTTCCAACCAAGCCGCATGAGCTGATCATAGCGATAACGTGGAACAAATGCTTTAACGATAGCAAACCAAAAAAACACAAAACAGACTTTTAAAACAAACCAAATAACACCAGGAATCCAATTCAGCCACCAAACATCCAAGGGAGGGAGCCAACCGCCTAAAAATAAAATGGTTGTTAATGCGCACATTAAAACAATAGCAACATATTCACCAAGAAAGAAGAGCATGTAAGGCGTTGAAGAATATTCTACCATATGACCAGCAACAAGCTCAGACTCTGCTTCCACCAAATCGAATGGAGGACGGTTTGTCTCTGCGAGCGCAGAAATAAAAAATATAATAAACATTGGAAAAAGGACTAACCAATTCCAATCGAGAAAACTGTTAAAAGGAAGACCTAGAGTTGTACCAAGACCATTTGTTTGTTTAAGAACAATTGTTGTGAGATCCAACGAACCACTTACTAAAATGACGGTCACAAGCACAAAACCAATAGAAACTTCATAAGAAACCATTTGTGCCGCCGAACGAAGAGCTCCCAAGAAAGGATATTTTGAATTTGATGCCCATCCCCCCATAATAACACCATAAACTTCAAGAGATGAAATGGCTAAGATATAAAGCAAACCAACATTAATCTTCGCAACTTCCCAGCCCTCACTGACAGGGATAACAGCCCAAGTCGATAAAGCAAGAGTCGCTGAAACAAAAGGAGCTAAAAGAAAAACCCCCTTATTTGCACCTGCAGGGATAATAGGTTCTTTCACAACAAATTTAATTAAATCTGCAAAAGACTGTAGCAATCCCCACGGACCAACAACATTGGGACCACGCCGCAATTGTACTGCAGCCCAAATTTTTCTATCTGCATAGAGAAGATAAGCAACTAAAACCAACAGAACAACCAAAAGAAAGAGTGTTTTTCCAACGATAATAAGTAATGGCAACAGCCAAGTCATAAAGAAATCATACATCATTATTCCTTTTCTTTTGCCCTTACTCTACAGCTTGCATAGCACGGCTTTTTGCAAGAGATGAACATTCAGCCATAACGGCAGAAGCACGTGCTATCGGATTTGTCAAATAAAAGTCTTTAACCATAGAAGTAAATGTTTGACTCTCCAGGGAAACCATTTTTGAACCAAGCGCCTTAAGATCACTTATATCAGAAGGCATTATATCATCAACGGCATAAAAATGTGGATAATCATTAAACAAGCATTGTCTTAATTGAGAGAGAGAATCAAAAGGGAGCCTTTGCCCTAAAACATCCGATAAGGCACGCAAAATAGCCCAATCTTCTTTTGCTTCACCTGGAGCAAAACCAGCCCGATTTGTCATTTGAACACGCCCTTCTGTATTCACATAAAGCCCTGATTTTTCAGTGTAGGCCGATGCAGGCAAAATAACATCAGCAGCATGTGCACCATTATCACCATGACTACCAATATAAACTTTAAAAGCTTTTATATTGGCCAATTCCACTTCATCAGCACCAAGCAAAAATAAAACTTCACAGGTTTTTAGAATATTTGCAACCCCAAGTTGAGACGTAAAACCTATGTCCAACCCTCCAACGGTCGACGCTGCATTATGAAGAACCCCAAACCCATTCCATTCTTCACTAAGAGCACCAATATTATCCGCTAACTTAGCAAGGCTTTTTAAAACAGATAATCCTTCATTTCCTGAAACTGCCCCCTCTCCGATAAGAATAAGAGGCCTCTTTGCTTCTTTTAAGATATTAAAAAAAGAATCCTCTCCACGAATAAGTGTATTTAATGCATCACTCCCAGATCCAAGATAAGAATAAGGATAACGTAAATCGACTTCCTCTCCAATGAGCGCGATAGGAAAATTTCCCATCCGTTGGCGCTTTAAAATACGCGCATTTAAAACAGCAGCTTCATGGCGTGGATTAGAGCCCACAATAAGCAGGGCATCAGCCTGTTCAATCCCCGCGATTGTAGGATTAAAAATATAACTCGAACGCCCAAACTCTGGCGATAAAGCAACGCCTTTTTGACGACAATCAAAGAGTTTTGAACCCAACGAGATCAGTAATGCTTTAAGGGCATACATTTCCTCAACAGAAGCAAGATCCCCAGCAATAGCTCCAATTTTTTCTGGCAAGATTTTAGAAACTACGGTTTTAATTTTTGCAAAAGCTTCTGCCCAACTAACAGGTTGAAGTTTTCCGTCTTTCCGTACATAGGGTCTATCAAGCCGCTGAGTCCGTAATCCATCCCAAATAAAACGCGTTTTGTCAGAAATCCATTCCTCATTTACATCTTCATTTGTACGCGGCATAATCCGCATAACTTCACGGCCGCGGCTATCAATACGGATAGCACTACCAAGAGCATCCATCACATCAATCGATTCTGTTTTCACCAATTCCCACGGACGCGCATGAAATGCGTAAGGTTTTGAAGTTAAAGCCCCCACTGGACAAAGATCAATAACATTTCCCTGTAATTCAGATGTCATAGCTTTTTCAAGATATGTCGTAATTTCAGCATCTTCACCACGACCGATCAAACCAAGTTCAGAAATACCTGCGACTTCCGTTGTAAAACGAACACACCGTGTGCAATGAATACACCTTGTCATCACAGTTTTGACAAGAGGCCCAATATATTTATCTTCTACAGCACGTTTATTTTCTGTATAACGAGAACAATCTCGCCCATAAAGCATTGCTTGATCTTGAAGATCGCATTCTCCCCCTTGATCACACACTGGACAATCCAAAGGATGATTAATGAGAAGAAATTCCATAACACCTTCACGTGCTTTTTTTACCATCGCCGTATTGGTAAAAATTTCTGGTGCTTCACCGTTAGGCCCTACCCGTAAATCACGAACTCCCATCGCACAAGAAGCCTGAGGTTTTGGAGGACCTCCCTTGACCTCAACCAAACACATGCGACAATTGCCAGCAATTGACAAAGATTCATGAAAACAAAAACGCGGGACTTCTGCCCCAGCCGCCTCAGCTGCCTGAAGCAACGTGTAGTAATCAGGAACTTCAATCTCTTTGCCATCAACTTTGATATTTATCATCACTCATCCAACCTGCGGATAATCCACTTAAAATTTGCATTCGGTTGCTCTTTTAAAAATCTTCTATCCCACTGCTTCCAAAGCAATATTTTTTCTTTGCACGACATTTCGCGTGTATTCATCAATTCTACGCTCGATTTCCGGACGGAAATTACGAATCAACCCTTGTACTGGCCACGCTGCCGCATCACCAAGTGCGCAGATTGTGTGCCCTTCAACCTGTTTAGAAACCTCAAATAACAGATCAATTTCACGCTTTTGCGCTCTTCCCTCAACCATACGTCCTAAAAGGCGCATCATCCACCCTGTGCCTTCACGGCATGGCGTACACTGACCACAACTCTCATGTTTGAAAAAAGCCGATATCCGCCAAATTGCCTTGATAATATCAGTCGATTTATCCATAACAATCATACCCCCTGTGCCAAAAGAAGATCCGACATCGCGCATTCCATCAAAATCCATGATCGCATCAACCATATCCTCACCACGAACAACTGGACAAGAAGCGCCTCCTGGAATAACCGCTAAAAGATTATTCCATCCGCCACGAATACCCCCCGTATGTTTTTCAATTAATTCACGGAAAGAAACACCTAGGGCTTCTTCAAAGGTACAAGGGGCATTAACATGACCGGAAACCATAAATAATTTTGTTCCGACATTATTTGCACGCCCAATTGATGAAAACCAGGAAGCCCCTCGACGTAAAATCGTTGGAACAACCGCTATCGATTCGACATTGTTGACTGTTGTTGGACAGCCATAAATCCCCATATTTGCAGGGAATGGCGGTTTGAGACGAGGTTGCCCTTTTTTCCCCTCAAGACTTTCGAGAAGCGCTGTTTCTTCACCACAAATATAAGCACCGGCCCCATGATGAATAATAATATCACAAGCATGACCATATTTTGTTTTTTTGCCAAGCAAGCCTGCTTCATAACATTCATCCACAGCCGCTTGAAGCGCTTCACGCTCACGAATATATTCACCACGAATATAAATAAAAGCAACATTTGATCCCATTGCAAAAGTAGCAATTGCACATCCTTCAATCAAAGTATGGGGGTCATGGCGTAAAATATCGCGGTCTTTACATGTCCCAGGCTCCGATTCATCAGCATTAACAACCAAATAATGAGGACGACCATCATTCTGCTTTGGCATAAAGGACCATTTCATTCCAGTAGGAAAACCAGCACCACCACGACCGCGTAAACCTGACGCCTTCACCTCATCAATGATCCAATCACGACCTTTATTAATAATCTCTTTCAAACCACTCCAATGCCCACGCAACATTGCAGCCTTTAATGATTTGTCTTTTAAACCATAAATATTGGTGAAGATACGGTCTTTATCAGTTAGCATACCCCACCTTTTTCTCTATTACCCGTAGCATTTTTAGCTTTTCCTCAAATGCAATTTTAAAAAACTTCTTAAAACTTTCTACTTTTAATTAAATGTCGTTATAATATGGATAAAATAATGAAATATCTTTTCAAAAAATATTTAACTAAGATCCCATTCCCTTATGATCCTTTTTTCTTTGAAGATTTGAGAGATTTTCTTTTTTCTTCATCTTCAAGAAGAGATGTTAAACCACTAATCGGCTCCGAAGATTGACGACTGTTTTGTGGACCAACCTTTATCTCAGCCCCCTTTCCTGCCTTAAATGCATCAATAATCTCTTCAAGGCGTTCAGCTGTGAGATCTTCATAAGTATCTTTAAAAATCATAACCATAGGAGCATTAACACAAGCGCCAAGACACTCCACCTCTTCCCATGATAATGTTCCATCCTGATTGGTCGTAAAAGGTTCATGATGAATTTTTTTCTGACAAACTTTAATCAATTCATCAGAACCACGTAACATACAAGGAGTCGTACCACACACTTGAATATGCGCTTTTGTCCCTACAGGCTTAAGCTGAAACTGAGTATAAAAAGTAGCAACCTCTAGGACCCGGATATATGCCATAGAAAGAATTTGAGCGATATGCTCAATTGCAGCACGTGTCACCCAACCATCTTGCTCTTGTGCACGCATTAATAACGGAATAACAGCCGATTGTTCACGCCCTACAGGATATTTTTCTATGGTATTTTTCACCCATATCTGATTTTCCTTTGTAAAAGAAAACTCTGCGGGCTGATAGACATCATCTGCAAGACGGCGTACGGACATTAGCGATCAACCTCCCCAAAAACAATATCAATCGAACCCAAAATAGCTGTAGCATCCGCCAACATATGACCTCGGGTTAAAAAATCCATAGCTTGGAGATGAGCAAACCCAGGAGCACGCAACTTAACACGATAAGGCTTATTGGTTCCATCTGAAACAAGATAAACACCAAACTCACCCTTTGGCGCTTCTACTGCAACATAGACTTCTCCAGGAGGCGTATGAAAACCTTCCGTATAGAGTTTAAAGTGATGAATCAGCGCTTCCATTGAGCTTTTCATCTCAGACCGCTTTGGTGGTACAATTTTGCGATCTAAACTCGAAACTGGTCCATTCTTTTCACTACCAAGCAATCGTTCTACGCATTGACGCATAATTTTCGCTGATTGACGCATTTCTTCCATACGAATAAGATAGCGATCATAACAATCACTATTTTTACCTATAGGAATATCAAATTCCATTTCATCGTAACATTCATAAGGCTGACTTTTACGCAAATCCCACGGTACACCAGCACCACGGATCATAACCCCAGAAAAACCACGTGCCCAAGCTTCGTCAATACTGACAACACCAATATCCACATTACGCTGCTTAAAAATCCGATTTGGTGTCACAAGCGCATCAAGTTTTCCAAGAGAAACAAGAAACGGATCAATAAAATTACCAATGTCCTCAACTAAAGATTCTGGTAAGTCTTGGTGCACACCACCAGGGCGAAAATAATTGGCATGAAGACGCGCTCCACAGGCACGCTCATAAAAAATCATCAATCTTTCACGTTGCTCAAACCCCCAAAGCGGTGGAGTTAAAGCACCAACATCCATCGCCTGTGTCGTTACATTAAGCAAATGATTAAGAATACGCCCAATTTCAGAAAACAAAACACGTATTAACTGTCCTCTTTTGGGAACCTCAACACCTAATAATTTTTCAATCGCAAGAACAAAAGCATGTTCCTGATTCATAGGAGCAACATAATCTAAACGATCTAGATAAGGCCCTGCTTGAAGATACGTCTTTGTTTCCATTAATTTTTCGGTACCGCGATGTAATAACCCGATATGCGGATCTACACGCTCAACAACTTCACCATCCAACTCTAGAACCATGCGCAAAACGCCATGCGCTGCAGGATGCTGCGGACCAAAATTGATATTAAAGTTTCGAACATTGACCTCAGCCACAATCAACCCCTTGCTTTCTTAAAAAACTTCATATCAAACATTAAAAAAATCTATCATATTAAAAACATTTAATTATTTAAGAAACACACTACTCTAATATAATACCTTATCAAAACCAATGTTATTTTTTTCCATCTACTTTTTCATCACAAGGTAAAATATATTGTCCACCTTCCCAAGGAGAAAGAAAATCGAAATTACGCATTTCTTGGCGCAAAACAACGGGCTCATAAATCACCCTCTTTGCTTCATTATCATAACGGCATTCAACAAATCCTGTCACAGGAAAGTCTTTGCGTAAAGGATATCCTTCAAACCCATAATCTGTTAAAATCCGTCTCAAATCCGGATGACCTGAAAATAAAATCCCATACATGTCATAGGTTTCACGTTCATACCACTCTGCACCAGGATAAACGATACAAGCGGAAGCAACAGGCGTATTTTCATCTGTACGAACTTTAACACGTAAGCGTAAATTCTCACGAGGAGACAGTAATTGGTAAGAAATATCAAAACGCTTATCGCGAGAAGGATAATCCACACCACTAATGTCTGTGAGATTAATAAATTGACAGCGAGAATCATCACGAACAAACATTAGGACATCGATAATTGCATCAAGACGCACCACAATGGTTAATTCACCAAAAGCAAAAACAGTCTCTTCTAGCTTATTTCCCAACTTGCTTTCCAAATATGCTGCAAGTTCAACCAGTGATTCATCCATCATGATACGAAAACTCTCTATCGCTCTATGGATCCGGTACGACGGATTTTTTTCTGTAACAACAATATGCCGTATAATAATGCCTCCGCTGTAGGAGGACAGCCTGGAACATATATATCGACAGGCACGATACGATCACATCCACGCACCACTGAATAGGAATAATGATAATATCCCCCACCGTTTGCACATGACCCCATAGAAATTACATAACGTGGCTCTGGCATCTGATCATACACTTTTCTTAAAGCAGGCGCCATCTTATTTGTTAGAGTACCTGCTACCACCATCACATCTGACTGACGGGGTGAAGCTCGTGGTGCATATCCAAAACGCTCATTATCATAATGCGGCATTGAACACTGCATCATTTCAATAGCACAACAAGCCAAACCAAAACTCATCCACATTAAAGAACCGGTACGTGCCCAAGTAATCAAGGCATCTGCTGAGGTAACTAAAAAACCCTTATCTGATAATTCAGCATTAATATCACGAAAAAACTTATCATCTGATCCTACCAGTTTTCCCGTATTGGGATCAATGATTCCTTTTGGTTTTGGAGCTGTAATCGTTGAATTATTAGATCTTAATTCCATTCAAGAGCTCCTTTTTTCCATTCATATATAAAGCCAATAGTCAAAATCGCTAAAAACACAATCATCGACCAAAAGCCAAACATACCTATCGATTTGAATGAAACAGCCCAAGGAAAAAGAAAAGCAACTTCAAGATCAAAAATAATAAATAAAATTGAAACCAAATAGAAACGAATATCAAACTTCATGCGTGCATCACTAAATGAATTAAACCCACATTCATAAGCCGATAATTTTTCAGGATCGGGAGAACGATATGCTACAATGTAAGGTGTAATCAACAAAACCCCAGCAATAATCGCTGACACAATAATAAAAATCAAGACCGGCAAATAAGAGCTCAATAAATAAGCCATAACCCTCTTCCATCGTAACGAAATGCCTGAGTTTAACACAATGACTCGATATTGCGAGATCAAACAGACAAATTTAACAATCGCTCTATTAATTCTGCTCATACGGCTTGAAAGGTATACAGAGCGATACTTTTCTTATCGGCATAGGTAACGCAGAGCAAAGAAAGACGCAAGCACTATTCTTATAAACCATATAAAAAGGAAGAAAAAACATATCCCCCCTAAATTAGACACTCCATACCTAATTCATAACACATAAATATCAAGAGAAATTCCATAAGGAAACATAAAATGGCGCGAGTGACGGGGCTCGAACCCGCGACCTCCGGCGTGACAGGCCAGCACTCTAACCAACTGAGCTACACTCGCGCATTTCTTTCGAACCAATTCATTATTGGTATAAGGGGTCGTGTAAGGGGTTCATACGTTTATGTCAAGAAGACTTATGCATTTTTTTAAAAAAATCATCAAACACAATCTTTATTCTTGCGTTTGCGAAAAAATTTCCTTAAAGAGAGCCTATTCAATTGCTGATCATTGGCATTGGGCGATTAGCTCAGCTGGTAGAGCGCCTCGTTTACACCGAGGATGTCGGGAGTTCGAGTCTCTCATCGCCCACCATTTGTTTTTATATCAATAATAACTTGTTGGTTTTATACATACTCATGAGTGAGTAAGCTTTTGAAGCTTGGTTAAAGTTTATGTTCTTTGCCTATGTACAATGAGTATTTTTAAGCTTTGTTCTTGGAAAACTATTCAATACTTTAACAAACGCCCTAGTATTTTTACCTCTATATTATTCAAAGAATTAAAAAAACTCTTTGTGAAAGCTTTGATTCTTTAATGAAAGGAACCTCCCTATTAATCTAAGTGTATTGCTCAATAAGCCTTTTCTTCTCTTCAAATCAACTTCTTACTAATCTTACAGCAAAAAGCGTTATAAATATATCCACTTTTCAGTCATGCTTGAGCTTGGAAGAAGTTTTATACTTTCAATGCAAATCTTGCGTAAAATTTTGTTCAAATAGTATAAGAATTAAAAAAAATCACTGTTAATCAATAAAAAATTTGTCGTGATTCTAGCTGAATTTTTCAGTTCTTTCTCTATTAGAATAAATCAACTGCTTTCTTCAAGCTATTCTTTAACTGTATGATATACTCAAATATTTTTATTAAAAAAATTAAAATCCTTTAAAGAGTTTTCTTATTAAATCATACTTACTTTAAAATCAATACAAGCTTACCTTGAATAATATGTCGTTCCTACAATTTACCTCTCATAAACTGTCAGAGCAATAACATTTTCTTTTCGCAAAATATGAACGAACTAAATGGAATAAATATCTAGAAAAGCAAAATAATTCAAAAATATACGTCTGCAAAGAATTTAATATAATTTATCAAACAGTTCCCACTAAACATATCTTATCATTATGAAAATAATTGTCAAAAATTTCAAAAATCTTGCTTTGTGAAAAACTTTTAGACAAGAAAATGAAATGATAAATATCATATTTACCTTTCATTTTTTCAGAAAGAATTATTATGTTTAAAAGTAAAACTATTAGCTAACACACTCAAAAAATTGACTTATGAGGAATTATTTTGCTTGAAACTTAAATAATTTTACAAAAAACGCTTTAGAATGCGTATTAAAATGATTGACCTTTTGCAAGAAGTTTGTCAAAAAGCGTATCTAATTTGGAGGGGTGGCCGAGCGGTTTAAGGCACCGGTCTTGAAAACCGGCGTGCAGGAGACTGTACCGTGGGTTCGAATCCCACCCCCTCCGCCACAGCGCTTTTGTCGTGCTATAACTTCTTGATTCTATATGTCTTTTTTTAAGGTGCGTGTAGCTTGCCAGCGTGTTTTGTATATTTTGCCACCAGGTTTTGTACCAATTTATTTTGTTTCACATGATTTTTAAGGGGTTCTCAAAGGGTCTTTAAAGGCCTTTCAAAGGGTGTTTTAAGATTCGTCATTTTTTGTGAGAATCTATGGGTTTTTGCTTCTCAAGCATCGGATCATTATTTTGAGCTCAAGCGGATATTTCTGGAAAGTTGTCTTTATCCGTTAGGTCACTAAAGCATGTAAATTCAGATTGGAAAACAAGAGGAACGATTCCTGTTGGCCCATGGCGTTGCTTGGCTATGATAACCTCAGCTTTTCCCTTAACTTGCTCCATTGCTTCTTTCCATTTGTGATACTCAGGAGCGCCTTCTTTTTGTTCTTCATTGTTGAGATAATATTCTTCACGATAAACAAACAACACAATATCGGCATCTTGCTCGATTGAACCTGATTCCCGTAAATCGGAGAGTTGTGGACGTTTATCTGTTCTATTTTCAACTTGTCGTGATAATTGCGAAAGCGCAATGATGGGAATATTGAGTTCCTTTGCAAGTGCTTTAAGCCCCATAGTAATGGCTGTAATCTCTTGAACGCGGTTTTCAGAAGAACGCTTTGAACCGCTTGTCATCAGTTGGATATAATCAATTATCAAAACATCTAGACCATGTTGTCGTTTAAGACGCCTTGCACGGGCCGCCAATTGTGCAAGGGATACAGCTCCCGTTTGATCAATATAAAGAGGAATGGTTTGAAGGGAATGCGTCATATGAACAATATTTATAAACTGATCATCAGAAAGATTACCCCGTCGCATATCAGAAGAAGAAACCTTTGTTTGTTCTGAGATAATACGGGTTGCAAGCTGTTCTGTTGACATTTCAAGGGAGAAGAAACCAACAATGCCCCCTTCACTGGCTTGGCTATCATCATGACGCTTACAAGCATTGGCAATGTTAAAGGCAATATTGGTTGCAAGGGACGTTTTACCCATCCCAGGGCGCCCTGCTAGAATAATCAAATCAGATGGTTGCAACCCGCCCATTTTTTCATCAAGAGTTTTAATATGGGTTGCCATTCCAGAAAGCTGTGAAGAACGCTTTTTTGCAGCACTTGCCATGTCCAGTGCTTTGGCAATGGCTCTATCAAAGTTTTCAAAACCAGCCCCATACTTGCCTTTCTCTGCCAATGCAAACAACTGATTTTCAAGCGCTTCAATTTGTTTAGAGGGGGTAAGTTCTAAGGGAGAATCAAAAGAACTATTTACAATTTGAGTGCCAAGGTTAATTAAAGAACGCCGAATAAACAGATCATAAATAACCTGTCCGTAATCTTGAGTATTGATGATGGTGACAGCTTCTTTGGCTAAACGAACAACATAATTAAAGACTGTGATATCTCCAATGTTTTCATCATTTGCAATAAAGGGCTTCACGGTAATCGGGTCTGCAACTTTTCCCTTTTGAACAATTTGTAAGATGATATCAAAAAGCCTTTGATGGAAGGCTTCAAAAAAATGTTCTGGTTTGAGAAAATCAGAAACTCTATCAAGTGCATCATTATTAATCAGAATTGCTCCAAGCAATGCTTGTTCGGCTTCTATATTATGCGGGAGTTGGCGAACAGAAGGAGGGAAGCAGCCTTTTGGATTTTCCATTTTTAGTTGGTTTCCTTTTTCCATGTCTCTTTTGCCTCGATTGGTGCCTCAAAGGTGATTTCGGTGGTGTATCCGCTTTGTTTCTCATAGCGGTGGGTGACGGTAGCGGCTTTCCATGAGCCATTGATTTCTTCCCGAAACCCTTGCAATAAAAGAGGTTGATCCGCCATGATTTCGGGGCGCCCCGCAAGGGTCAAAGAACCACTGCCCACAGCACGGCAAAGTCGGTCTGATTCTGATGCAGCAGCAGCTTGTGCTTCTTCCTTGCAGGTGTAACAAGTGCGAAGACAGCGCACGGGACCGCTAAATCCTGTCTGATGCTTGACTTGGCATTGCTGCCCTTTTGAGCGATCAAAATAAGAAGCTTCAATGGTGCCATATTGCGTACGTGGCTCAAGGGTAAATTCCCAGTTGGAACAGTCGTGTTTATGAAGTTGGAGTGCTGGTAAATTATCTCCGCTTAAAAACAAAAACTTATTATCCTTGATCAAAAAACGTGCCTGCATGCGGTCGGCAAGGCGGGTTAAAAAATCAACCGTGGATTGATCTGTACGCACCACATAAGGCAAAGTTTGTTTGGTGAACTGGGGACTAATCTTTGCTTGATAGCCATGGCGTTTGGCGAGTGTCTCGACAATCTCACCAATGGTTTTGTGGTCAAAATGTTCACTCATCTGTTCTTTGAGTTCTTTACGCATCGAAGCACTTTTGCCACAAAGGCGCAAAATCTCTCCATCACTGCCACCACAACTTACAACCGATTCGACAACAAAACACCCCATAAATGCACTGATGCAGTTCTCATAGCCAAAGGTGACTTGCAGCGCACTGTTACTGGAGGGAATCTCTAAATCATTGCCACTATCATCAAACTCCGCTTCAAATGTATCAGCTTCATTGCCCGCATGATCGGTGATCGTTGCCGTTAAAAGACGCTGGTAAAAAACCTCATGGACAAGATTCTCCCCCACCCTCACCTCAATAAAAGGATGTGTGCGCATTAATCCCATAGCCTTTTACCACGCTGTTCTTTTCACATGATAAAAATTCAGGCAGAATGACCTTTAAGCCCCGCGGCAACAGAGCACCATACCCTGCAATACCTGGATTGGCTTGCAAAGTAGCCTCACAATACCCTCTGATCGCTCCAACTTGAAAACGATCCCCTAAAACAGCCATAGCATGTTGAAAGCAGATCAGATCAAGACTCATATCCTCTAGCTCTACCACAAGGTGCTTTTCTGGTATCTTCATGGCGTTTCTCCCCCTTGGAAATATTGATCATATCCCACTTGGTATTGTCCTTGCGGTTTTCCACCATCAAAAAACGGTATCAAGCTAATGGCATAGCGAATGCGCCCCGATTGACCAGAACGACTGATGTAATCATGGTCTTTCGTGACACTAGTGATCACCACAGATCCATGGAGAAGGGCACTATAGCCGTTGTCACTCATCCAACGGATCATCTGAACGGGCTTGGCGGCACGAATGGTTCTGGTGATGGCATCAAGAGCTACACGATCCCCAAACTCTTCTGGAAACAATACCCCGTGGATGGTTTTGGGATCATTGCCATAGCCAGTAAATTGCAAACCAGGAGCCTCACCAAAACGCTCTAGGCAAACCCATGAAGCAGAGAACTCTTCCTCAAACGATTGGAAATTTAGCCAGTCCACATAAAAGAGATGTGAACCTAACACCAGCAAAGGATCTCTCATAGACGCCCTCCCCTTGATTGTATTCCTTCCAACACGTCATCTCTTTCGAAACCTATCATTGCATCTCTCCTATCATTGCGCCCTCCTAACACTTCATCCCTCCCCTCATTGTGTTCTTTCCAGCACGCCGTCTTTTCCCTTATTCTGTCGTCCTTATCATTCTGTCCCGCCATGCAGGGCATTGGCGCGTGCCCGTTGCAAAGCATGGGCAACCGCACGACCAGTGGCCATGGGTTCACGCGCCCCATTGACATGCACTGTGACATTTTGATTGTGTGTGATGGGGGAGCGGTCTTTGTCTCTTGGTTCTCTCCCTGATGGCTGAGGAGAAGCCCCCGCAAATTGTGCTATGGGCTGGATTGGCGTTTTACCCCCCAAAAAACTTGGCAAAAACTCTCTTACATCAATGGATCCAATCCACTCCTTAATGCGGTGAGGTAAAGATTTACAATAATCCATCAATTGTGAGATGGACGACATAAAGCCCTCAATAATCGAATTAGCCAGATCTTCGCCCGCTTGTTCCATACCAGCCTTGGCACTCTCTGTGAGCTTTTCCTGTGTAAAAAAACGCTTCAACCATTGCCAAAAGTTGGAAAAGCTTTGTTTAACGCCCTCCCACAAACCAGCAAAGCTTTGAGAAACAGAGGAAAGTCCTTGTTTAAACTTTTGCCAATGGGAAGAGAAGTCGAAAGCAGCAGCAATGATATTTTTCCATTTGGTGATGGTTGCCGTATCAGCACCAAAAAAACGCATAACGGCTTCAAAGGCTTGGCCCCAAGCCCGTGTTATCCCCCGTGCAAAATCTTTGACAAAAGAAGAAAAACGATCCCAATATTTCCACAAAGCAAAACCAGCAGCCAATATGACAGCCACAACAGCAGCAATGAGAGCCCCTACCGGAGTAAAAAGCCCTCCCACAACAGAGGACAGGCTTGCCCCAACCACTTCGATCACGGTTCCCATCCAACCAAAGCTGCTCGCAAAAGCCGCCCCTGAAACAGCAATCCCCCGCAAAGCACCCACCAACAAGGTCATGGGGCGCAAAAGTTTGAGGAAACGTGCCCCAAACCCTGCGGTGAGCAAGCCCAGTGAGCGCCCTGAAGCCAAGAGCCCGCACCAACTTGCCTTCAGCATGCGGCTAATAGACCCAAGCTTGATGAAAGAGGCAATCAATTGCAAGATCCCAAGGCGGGTTCCCGCCATGGAAAAACGTACAACCCGTAAAGCGATGTTAAAAGCCATCAGGGCGGCAATGGTCTTGATGATCACACCGGTTAAAGTTGGATGCGCATTCGCCCACGCCATCAAACCATTGACAAATCCCCCAACAGTTTCCATGAGACTGTTGAGAGGAGGCAGGAGCACTTCACCAATGGTGATACCCAGAGCCACAATACGGTTTTGCAACAATTCAAATGGCTATTTTCATAAAAGAGAAAATTTGCCTCTTCTTAGGTGATATTGTTATTGAGGATGATATCAAGTTGAGGAGTTTGGTGCACCCGACAGAATTCGAATCTGTGACCTCTGCCTTCGGAGGGCAGCGCTCTATCCAGCTGAGCTACGGGTGCTTCAAACTGATTATTAAAACCAGTTGTGCTCTTTTAACTAATCATACTCTCAGCTTCAATGCTGAATTATCATTCTAATAAAAAAATTACTTATTTGTAAATTATCTAACGACGCAATATTCTTTCTTTTCTACAATGATACTTTATCTTGAAATAGCTTCTCTTTTTGTTTTCAATACTCTTTTTATTATAAAAAAAGCTTTTATTACAACTTCAAAACTCTCAAAAAATAAGTTACAAGATAAGTTATAAGTATCAGGATAATTCTTAAATGACTACATTACCAAGTCGCTTTCATTTTATTTCCGCTGAAACTGAGGAAGCTATCAAAGCTACCCATAAATTAATTTCCGTTTATGGTCATTCTTCTCTGGAAGAAACTGATATTGTTGTTGCAATCGGGGGTGATGGGACAATGTTACAAACCGTACGAGACGTTATGAACACTGGAAAACCTATTTATGGCATGAATCAAGGCTCTGTAGGATTTCTTATGAATGAATTTCATGAAAAAAAATTGCCTAATCGTATTGCTGTCGCCCATAAAAAAGAAATTCATCCCTTGCGCATGATTGCAAAAGCTGAATGTCAAGAATCTATCGAGGCGCTTGCAATTAACGAAGTATCCCTCTTTCGGCAATCTTATCAAGCAGCAAAAATTCGCATCACCATTGATAATAACGTACGCATAGAACAATTAAGTTGTGATGGTATCCTCGTCGCGACACCAGCAGGATCAACCGCCTATAATTTATCAGCACAAGGACCTATTCTCCCCCTTATGGCCCCCCTTATGGCCCTCACTCCCGTTAGCCCTTTTCGCCCAAGGCGTTGGCATGGCGCATTGCTTCCCAATACAGTAACAGTGCGTTTTGATATGCTTGAACCTGACAAACGCCCTGTCAATGCTGCTGCTGATAATGTTGAAGTTAAATCTGTCCATTCAGTGACTATTTCAATGGCAACAGAAGTAACAGCTTCAATCCTTTTTGACTCAAGTCATTCATGGGATGAGCGCATTTTATCAGAACAATTTCGCTATTAATGATTGTATTATGCGCTTTATATGTATATGATTGTTATAGTTGGCTTTTTTGAAAGCATCTTAACACTCTTTAAGAATAGAGAATATTAGTTGTACTTATCATTGAGATAGCGAAGTTAAAAGCACAGAGCAATTGATAAAAAAATGATACCATCTTTGAATAGTTTTGATGATTTAGGTCTCTCCGCAAAGGTTATTAGTGCAGTAAAGTCAGCGGGATATACAATTCCAACACCTATTCAAAGTGAAACAATTCCTCATGTCCTTCAAAGAAAAGACGTTCTAGGAATTGCTCAAACAGGAACGGGTAAAACCGCCTCTTTCGTATTGCCTATGCTCACTCTCCTTGAAAAAGGTCGTGCAAGAGCACGAATGCCCCGTACGCTCATCTTAGAACCAACACGGGAAATTGCAGCTCAAGTTGAAGAAAATTTCGATAAATACGGAATAAATCATCGTTTAAATGTTGCTCTTTTGATTGGTGGGGTTTCTTTTGAACACCAAGATCGTAAACTTGAACGAGGCGCTGATGTGCTTATCGCAACACCAGGACGTCTTCTTGATCATTTTGAGCGTGGTAAATTGCTCCTGATGGGCGTTGAAATCCTTGTTATTGATGAAGCTGATCGCATGTTGGATATGGGCTTTATTCCTGATATTGAACGTATCTGTAAACTAACCCCTTTCACGCGTCAAACTTTGTTCTTTTCTGCAACAATGGCGCCAGAAATTACAAAGCTAACGAAACAATTTTTACATTCTCCTGTATCCGTTGAAGTTACAAAAGCATCCTCAACAGCGACCACAATTACACAACGGCTTGTCAAATCTGGAAATAAATCATGGGATAAAAGAGCGGTTTTACGAGAGCTTATCCAAAACGAAGGTGCAGAACTTCAAAATGCAATTATTTTCTGTAATCGAAAGAGAGATATCTCTGAACTTTTTAGATCGCTCGTCAAACATAACTTTAATGTAGGGGCGCTTCATGGAGATATGGACCAATATTCACGCATGAATACCCTAGCCGATTTTAAGAATAATAAGCTGACACTTCTGGTTGCTTCAGATGTTGCTGCCCGTGGACTCGATATTCCAGCGGTAAGTCACGTGTTTAATTATGATGTTCCTACACATGCTGAAGACTACATCCATCGAATTGGTCGTACAGGGCGTGCAAATCGTCGTGGAAAAGCTTTTACAATCGTCACGAAAGCTGATCAAAAATATATTGATGCCATTGAGGAAATGAGTAATGAAAAAATTGAATGGCTCAATGGAGATCTCTCGACTTTAATAACCAATGATCAAACAGAAGATCATGTTGTCAAGACAAAATCTTCACAATCATCAAAGAAAACTGCTTCAAAAGAGTCTATTGCTCACCCTAAAAAAACTGTAAAAGAGAATAAAACAGATTATATCAAAAAAGTGAAGGGTAAAGAAACACCATCCGAGCAACAGCGCCTTCGAAAAAATAAGAATTACGCTCCCCTTGGATTTGGTGATGATATTCCTGCATTCATGCTCATAAAAACGAGTAGATAACCCTGCGTTTTACTCTCTGTAAGCGTAAAATAAATAAAAAAGCTTTTAAAAAGTTGCTCTTATTTCCTAGAGAGTCTTTCTATTACCTTTTCACGCCCTAAAAGCTGCAAAAGCTTTCCCATTTCAGGTCCATGATCCACGCCCGTAAGTGCTTGACGTAATGGCATAAATAAAGACTTTCCTTTCCTCCCCGTTTTTTCTTTTAATGCCATCGTCCAAACTTTCCAGCTTTCATCCTTCAAGACACCTTTAGGTAAGAAATTGAGCGACTGCTGCACAAATGCGCGATCCTCTTGTGCCACTGTATCAAAATTCTGTTCATCATGAATGATTTTCCACCACAAGACAGCCTCATTGACTTTATCAATATTGCTTCTTATCGCATTCCAGAAATACTCCGCCTTTTCTCCTTCAATAGAAAGATTTTTAAGGCGCGTTTTAACGTCCTCATAATTTAGTTCATGAACAAGATGACTATTCAAAGTACAAAGATCAGCAATATCAAATTTTGCAACTGATTTTGATGTATCTTGTAAATTGAAATGTTCTAAAAGTGCTTCTTGATGGGGATAGGGATGTACATTTTGTGATGTTCCAATTAAAACAGCAAGACACTGAACGGCTATTGATTCAAATCCTTCTTCTCGTAGAGAACGAATAGAAAGATCATTATTACGTTTTGAAAATCCTTTTCCTAAAACTGTTGCCAATAAATTGGTATGACCAAAAACAGGTAATTCTGCATCAAGAGCTTTAAAAAGAGCAATCTGAACACCTGTATTTGTAATATGATCATCACCACGAATAATATGTGTAATGGCCATATCGACATCATCCACAACAGATGGTAATGTATAAAGATAGGTTCCATCTTCACGAATAAGCACAGGATCTGAAAGAGAAGCCAAATCAATCGTCTGTTTTCCCTTTACGGCATCATTCCAGCAAACTTCTGTTCGCTTTGTTTGCAAAGGATTATTTTCAAAATTAGGAAGAAGAAAACGCCAATGGGGCTTGCGACCTTTTAATTCAAAGTTTTTTTTGTCTTCTTCTGTTAACTTCAATGCTGCACGGTCATAAATGGGAGGTAGTTTGCGTGAAAGCTGGATTTTCCGACGCCGCTCTAATTCTTCCGCTGTCTCATAACAAGGATAAAGAAGACCACGTTGTTTGAGAATTTCTGCCACCTCGTCATATCGACTAAATCGCTTAGATTGGTAATAAATTGCATCTGGTTGAATACCAAGCCATTCAAGGTCAACAGCAATAGCATTGATATATTCTTGTTTAGAACGCTCAACATCTGTATCATCATAGCGCAAAATAAATTCTCCCTTATGCGCTCGTGCATAAAGCCAATTGAACAGGGCACTACGGATATTGCCAATATGAATATAACCTGTTGGAGAGGGAGCAAAACGAACTTTAACCATAAAAGAATACTCAACTTTTATCACGAAAATGATTGACTATGGGATAACGACGATCGCGTCCGAAATTCTTGTAACTGATTTTTACACCGGGTGCAGATTGTCGTCTTTTATATTCAGCACCATAAAGAAGCTGTTCAATTTTCTCAACAGTTTCCCTCAAATACCCACGTTGAACAATATCATCAATACTCATGTCATTTTCTACAAGAGATTGCAAGATATCATCTAGAATAGGATAAGGTGGTAGAGAATCTTCATCTTTTTGATTTTCCCGCAGTTCTGCAGAAGGTGCTTTTTCTATAATATTGGATGGAATGACAATTCCTTCTGGGCCCTTTAAATGGTGCAAATAATTTTTATTACGCCACTCAGCTAAGGCATAAACCTGCATTTTATAAATATCTTTAAGAGGATTAAACCCGCCATTCATATCACCATACAGTGTTGCATATCCCACAGCCATCTCTGACTTATTGCCTGTTGTTACCACCATTGAGCCAAATTTATTTGAAAGAGCCATTAAAAGCGTACCGCGTATACGACTTTGAAGATTTTCTTCCGTCACATCAGGTAGTAGCCCTAAAAAAAAAGGTGATACTATATTTAAAAAAGTCTCAACAGCTTGCTCAATTGGTATGATTTCATAGTGGCATCCCAAAAGATCGGCACATTCTTTGGCATCTTTCAATGATTCTTGTGAAGTATAACGATAAGGCATCATAATGGTGCGAACTCTCTCAGCACCAAGAGCATCTACCGCCATTGCTGTACACAGAGCTGAATCAATTCCTCCGGAAAGACCAAGAATAACATCCTTAAAGCCGTTTTTATTAACGTAATCTTTCAAACCTAAAACACAAGCTTGATAATCAGCCGCTACCCCATCGAGAAGACTTTCATTAGGGCCTGAAACACAGTGCCACCCTGTCGTTTTTCGTTGCCAATGACTTACAGAAATATGACTTTCAAAATGTTTCATTTGAAATACCATTTTGCCTTGACCATTCAAGGCAAAAGAGCCTCCATCAAAAACCAGCTCATCCTGACCACCAACTTGATTAGCATAGATAATCGGCACTCCAGATTGAAGTGCATGCGCATGAACAACTTCTATCCGCTTTCGTATTTTATTATGATAATAGGGAGATCCATTAAGAACCAGAATCATCTCAGCACCTTTATTGCTAAGTTCTACACACACAGAGGAATCATTCCAAATATCTTCACAAATCACTATCCCCAATTTTATCCCATGATAATTAATCGGCTTAGGACGCGGTCCAGAAGAAAATAGACGCTTTTCATCAAACTCAGCATAATTAGGTAAATCAAACTTCAAGCTTTCAGCAATGACTCGTCCTTCATCAAGAAGCATGACACCATTGTAAATATTGCCATTACGTCTTAATGGAAGACCAATAATAATTCCTGGTCCGCCTACGGTTATTTTTGCTAATTTTTCAACAGACTCTTCACATGCTTTCGTAAAAGCAGGTTTTAGAACAAGGTCTTCTGGCGGATAAGCACTTATAAAAAGCTCTGTGAATAAAACAAGGTCAGCCCCCTCTTCTTTAGCCTTTTGATGCGCCATAACGGCTAGAGAAAAATTTCCCCCAATATCACCGACAATAGGATTTAATTGGGCAACTGCGACCCGAAAGTTATTTTTCATAAGCCTTTGTATCACTTCATCAGTTTGGCAACCACAACTTTATTCCTCATTATCGGAAATACTCCTTTTTAAAAATTCTTTATCTGCCATAATGATCTAAAATAAAAAATGTCAGACAAATTTTTGCCTACTCACCAACAGCAAGTGCTAATGGATCAGTTACACGTTTTTTTTTAAGGAGTTCAGCAACAAGAAAAGCTAATTCTAACGCTTGATCTGCATTTAGTCGTGGATCACATTGCGTATGATAACGATCAGATAAATCATCTACAGAAATAGCATGCGCTCCTCCCGTACATTCAGTGACATCACGACCTGTCATCTCGATATGAATGCCTCCTGGATAGGTTCCCTCTCCATGATGCACTGCAAAAAAATTCTCTACTTCTTTTAAAACATAATCAAAGGGACGCGTCTTATAACCATTAGCAGTAATGGTATTGCCATGCATTGGATCACATGACCATATAACCTCACGCTTCTCGCGTTCAACAGCATGGATGAGTTTAGGCAGATAACTTTCAACCTTATCATAACCAAAGCGCGTAATAAGAGTAAGACGCCCCGGTTCGTTTTCAGGATTTAAAATATCAATTAATTTTAAAAGCTCGTCCGGCTCAATAGAAGGACCACACTTTAATCCTATAGGATTTTTAATGCCGCGACAATATTCAACGTGAGCATGGTCAATCTGACGTGTGCGGTCACCAATCCATAACATATGACCAGATGTTGCATACCAATTTCCTGAAGTTGAATCAATCCGCGTCAAAGCCTCTTCATAACCAAGCAAAAGCGCTTCATGACTGGTATAAAAAGATGTTTCACGCAACGAAGAATGCGTTTTGGATGTAATCCCTATGGAACGCATAAAATCAATTGCTTCAGAAATACGCTCTGCTAATAATTCATAACGTTCCCCCTGCGGACTGTTAGAAACGAAACTCAACATCCATGTGTGAACATTTTCTAAATTAGCATAGCCACCTTGTGAAAACGCACGCAATAAATTAAGTGTTGCCGCAGATTGGCGATACGCCATAGACATCCGTTGCGGATCTGGAATACGAGAACCGGCTCCAAATTCAATGCCATTAATAATATCCCCCCGATAAACAGGAAATTCAATTCCTTCTTTTCTTTCTATATCAGAAGAGCGGGGCTTTGCAAATTGACCAGCAATACGACCAATTTTAACAACGGGTTTAGAACTACCAAAGGTTAAAACAATCGCCATTTGCAAAAATACACGAAAAAAATCGCGGATATTATCAGCTTCATGTTCTGCAAAGCTTTCGGCACAATCACCACCTTGCAATAAAAAAGCCTTGCCTTGCGCAACAGCTGCTAATTCATTTTTTAAATCACGTGCTTCACCGGCAAAAACCAAAGGAGGATAGCTCCTCAGCTTTCGTTCTACATCTTCTAACATAGACTTATCCGGATAAGTCGGAACTTGTTTAATTGGCCGTTTTCTCCAAGAGTTAGGCGCCCATTCTTTTATCATTACACTCTCTCTAAAAATGAAGTTTCCAAGCCTGCCATATCAAAAACTTTTTACCACACTATGAATGTTGTTTAATTTTCTATTTTCTTCCCATTTTCATATATATAACTTGGTTTATACATCGTTACCAATTCTTCTGCCATTGTTGGATGCACTGCCATCGTTTCATCAAAGATATCCTTCGTCAGTTTGCCCTTAAGAGATATGCCAATAAGTTGTGCCATCTCACCAGCATTTTCTCCTAAAATATGAGCGCCTACAACAATACGGCTTTCACCATCAACAATGAGCTTCATAAACATTTTCTCTGAACTACCAGACAGAACATTACGCATAGGACGAAAGACTGTACGATAAATTTCAAGATGCTTATAACGCTGTATTGCCTCTTCTTCTGAAAGACCTACCGTCCCAATCTCGGGCTGTGAAAAAACTGCTGTTGTAATTAAATCATAATTAGGTTTTGTGGGAATATTCTCAAATGCTGTCTTAACGAAACACATTGCATCATGGATCGCAACAGGTGTTAATTGAATATGGCCCGTTACATCTCCTACAGCCCAAATATGGGGGATATTTGTTGTCATTTTCTCATCAACAATAACACCACCAAACTCATTAACTTCTATACCTGCCCTCTCAAGTCCTAAACCCACTGTATTGGGCATACGCCCCGTGGCTAACATAACTTGATCAGTGTTGATCGTTTGCCCGTTTGATAAAAGAACATCATAACAATTTTCTGCCGCCTGCACTTTAGAAATTGTTACTCCATAGAGAATAGAAATCCCTTTTTCAATCATTGCATCGTTGAGCAATTGCCGCAAATCATGATCAAAATCACGGAGAATTAAATCACCACGATGAAGGAGTGTTGTTTTTACACCTAGCTCATGAAAAATATTAGCAAATTCAACACCAATATACCCTCCACCAACAATGACTATTGATTTTGGGAGTTCATCAAGATCAAAAATCTCATTAGAAGTTAGGCAAAAATCACCGCCTTCTATGGTCGTATTTGTTGCAACTTTTGCCCCCGTTGCAATCAAAATTTTTTCCGCCCTTACTCGCTCACCCGTAGCACAAAGCTCTAATGTATGATCATCGATAAAAGTAGCACGACTTTCATAAATATGCACATTGTTATTTTCTAACCCCTGACGATACAGTCCTTCTAATCTTGATATTTCTTTATTTTTAGCCGCAACCAACTTTTCCCAGCTAAAAATTGGATCCGCATATTTCCACCCAAAACCAACGCTTTTCTTAAATTCTTTTGCATATTGTGAAGCATAAACATAAAGCTTTTTGGGAACGCAACCACGAATAACACAGGTTCCCCCTATACGATATTCTTCTGCTATAGCGACACGCTTACCAAGACCTCCAGCAAGCCGTGCTGCACGCACCCCACCAGAACCACTTCCAATAACAAATAAATCAAAATCAAAAGAGCCCACGAACTATTCCTTCTCATATATCTGCAACGATAGGCTAAGGTCATTTATTATCAAATGAAAGTCTTTTTTCTTTTAAAGGAGCATTTTTCTATAAAGAGTAGTCTAAAAGGACAGACTCTTAATTAAAATACTAAAAACGGCGGAAAAACCGCCGCTCTTAAAAAATCAGAAATTGCCGATCTCTGTCATGATATCAATCAAGTTATTTTTTATTTTCTGAAGCTTCTGATTTTGTAGGCATTGTAGAATTATTCAAATTAAGTGTTTCAGACATCTCTTTTTTCACATTTTCTACAAGATCCTGCATAAGAGCAGAGCGCCATACATCAAATGCGGAATAGGAATCACGTGCAATATTGGGAACTTCTGTTAAAAACTTTTTACCGGTATCAGAATTATAAAATGCTGTGATTGCATCAAGCTCTTTTTGAGTAAAATATTTTGCATACACATGAGCAATCTCTTTTTCTAGATCCGAGCGCCTTTTAATTAAAGCAAGCGCCTGCTTATCAACGATATCAGAAATAGCTGTTGCCAAATTCGGATCATCACTGATCAGTTCATTTTTTAAATCTTGGACTGCATTTGGTAAAAAACTATCAAATTGATCCGTTGCATGAATGGCCCTAATCGCCTTTCGGGCAGAATCTAAATGTTGATCACTCACACCTTGTGCATGAACCATTCCAATATTCACAAAAAAAATGGCAATTGCACCAAAACATACGAAAAAACGCTGAAAAGAAAATATTATTCTCATTTTAATGATTACCCCAATCGCTAATTATAATTTAAATTCGTTATTCTACTCAAAATCTTTTTTTATTCTGCTAACATATCACAATGTAAATGTCTTTTCTAAAAATCAAATGGTTCTAAAACTTTTATTTGACCATCCGCCATAGCGACAATTGCACGTGAAGCCAACCCCAAAAAAAGACCATGCTCAACAACACCAGGAATGGCAAGAAGCGCATCTGATAATAATTTAGGCTGCAAAATGCATCCCCAAAATGCATCAAGAATAAAATGGCCACCATCTGTTTTAAAAGGATTTTTTCCATTCATTCGCAATGTAATTTCTCCAGAAAGTCCTAAATCATCAGCGACTTTTTCGATGGCTTTGCGTGTTGTATGGACACCAAATGGATTCACTTCAATCGGTAGTGCAAAAGCACCAAGTCTTTTGACCATCTTTGTTTCATCAGCAATGACAAGCATTGTACGAGATGCCGATGCGACAATTTTTTCATACAATAATGCTCCCCCTCCCCCTTTAATGAGCATCATCTCAGGACCAATTTCATCTGCTCCATCAATATCAAGATCCAGTTCAGGTATTTGTTCTAAAGTGCTAACAGGCACTCCAAACTTATGACAAAGTTGTTCAGAATATCTTGAAGTAGCAACACCAGTCACCCGAAGACCATCCGTAACACGCTCACCAAGAAGACGAATAAATTCATTAACAGTTGAACCAGATCCGATACCAAGCCGCATATCATCTTCAATAAATTCAAGCGCCTTAACAGCTGCCCTTTTTTTTAACTGCTGAACATCCATAAATGACTTTACCTTTTATCCGCAAACAACATTTATCACCACGATTACTACCAATAACAATGATAATAAAAGGCAGCCTCTTGACTCAATTTTTTAAATTTAACCGTCATCTTTTTTTGAAGAGATGTTACTCGTTATAGAAATATATGATAAGAATAAAATAGAATAATCAACAATTATCTTTTTTATTTTTTCAAAAAAAATTGTTGGTATTTCTCTCATTCACAATAAAATTGATAAACTGATCAATTAAAAAACGCAAAATATATCAGAAAAATCTTCTCTTATTTTTTTTCTATCAATTATCCAGATATGAAAAAAACGCGATAAATTATATGTTTTTTTGTAAATGCTGTCTGTGCATATTCCATGGTCTATGAAATCCTAGCGAAGACCAAATAATATCCCCATCTTTAGTCATCATAACGCTTCCTCTTGATAATAATTGCCGGGGAGTAAATATTATTTTTGCCCTCTTGTGACATGTTGGAGTATGCATTACAAATGTCTGAATGAGGATATCTGCCTCTATGCAGTGATCTATTTCTCCACGTAAAACGATAACTTTTAATCCATTCTCTAATAAGGATGTACAGACATAGTGATCACAAATAAATTGTCCGTGAAACGAAGGTCCATACCTTGTTGATTTAATCGTTTCATTCAAACGAAATGACTTTTTCCATATGGATGTCGTAAACTTAGAATGATGATAACGATCAATATATAATTTTTTATCCTGGATAACGCCCACAAGACGCATATTATCTGCTATAATCAATTGTACAGGTGAATGCGTGATACAAATAGAAATACCAGCCAAAATAAAAAGACTAAAAAAAAGCCTGATGGGTGTTTTGCAAAAAGTCAGTCCAACCAAGCCTATACTCAATAAAAGCAACGCAGACAACGGCATAAAACCAGGATTCAAATCAGGAGAAATAGCCTTGATAGCGTGTGCAATCTTTATCACAAGATCAACACCAAAACCCATAATTTGAAGGGGAAGCCATTCGACACCTCCTAACATTGCCAGAACTGCGATTAAGCCAAAAGGAATGACGAAAATAGAGATGATAGGCAAAGCAAAAGCATTACTGATAACGCTCAAAGATGCCGTATTAGAAAAATGATAAGCAGCATAAATTCCACTTGCACTCCCTGCTACAAACGAAGACGCACATGTCGAACATATTGATAAAAAAGCAAAATTTATCACTCCCCCTCCAACATAAGAGGAGACTGTTTTTCTTTTACGAAAAAGTGACCTTCTGCTCCACCAATCAAAAAACGCAATCAAAGCTGCCGTCGCAGAAAAGGACATTTGAAAGCTAGGGCCTAATATTTCATGGGGCCTAATTGCTAGAGTTATCAACCCCGCAATAGAAAAATTACGCATTGTTACAGCCGAGCGATTACACAATATAGCAACCAACATAACAGCAATCATCACAAAACTTCTTTGCGCTGATATCGCTAAGCCCGACAAGAGCAAATAAAAAGATGTTATCATAAATGCAACGATAGCAGCAAATTTTTTACTGGAATAATAGGAAGAAAAAACTGGAAAAAATGCTAAAAAACTACGGATACTCAAAAGAACTAGACCGCTCAACAGAGCCATATGTAAACCTGATATTGACAAAATATGCGCTAATCCAGCTTTACGTAATGCTTCATTTGTCTCACTTGAAATCCCAGCACGCTGTCCTGTTATGAGAGCCGCCGCAACACTCCCCTTTTCTCCTTCAAGCGCTATATGGATTCTTTGCGTCATCTTCAGGCGTAAATTTTCAATTTTCTGTAGAATGATAGCGAATATTCCATCAGGTTGCGAAACGGATATTTTTTTTGGTTTTCCTAAATAAACGCCTTGAGCCCCAATTCCTTTAAAATAATTATGAAAACTAAAATCGTAGCCTCCTGGACGCACCGGCCCAGAAAATGCACGAATCTTAGCTTTCCCATACAAGCCATCACCAATTGCTAATCCAGATGGCAAATATCTTGCCGATAAACGAATACGATGAAGACTATGGCGTAATATGGGCTTTTCTGTACTCAAAACATCCACGACTAAACGAAATCCCCCTTTGGTAACTGACTCAATAGAAACAATTCTTCCCGTCAATGTGGTGACAATGTCACTGCTTAACATGGGTGTTGCAATACGCCATGTTTCTATTTTTGCCGCCAAAGCCCCCAATACGATACAAAACAAAAATCCCGTAGGAATCCATACTTTTCGATAAAAACGTGTAATATAGAATATTCCTAGAAAGATGCCGATCAATGCCCCCAATTGTCCCCAACTTGGCTCCTGTTCTAAATGAAAATAAAAAATGATTCCTAGGGAAAAAAAGACTAAAATCAGCGAAAAAAGGATCCCAAAAGAAACCTCTTTATTGATACAATCCGCTAACCATTGTCTCATAAAAATGATTGCTTCTTTTAAGAACGTCAATAAAGAAAGTTTTTGTTGGCTATAACTGCCATTCTTTGCATCATCATACCTAGAAAAAACATCCTGCTCTATTTGACAGGCGCCTTTTCTTTCTGTAGCAGATGTTACGAATAAACCCTCTTTAACTTTATTTTGATTAAACATCCGCCCCCCCACTTTAACTTGCAATGCATCTATTGCACACCCCATCACCTATGCTAACATAACCTTTCTATAAAATTCCATAAGTAATATCTCAATTTAAAGGAAAATATTCGTGTCTGTTATTACTCGTTTTGCTCCCTCCCCCACAGGCTTCCTTCATATTGGTGGCGCTCGTACTGCTCTTTTTAATTGGCTTTATGCAAAACATACCGGTGGGAAAATGCTTCTACGCATTGAAGATACAGACCGAGAGCGTTCAACAGAAGCAGCTGTAAAAGCCATTATAGATGGCTTGCAATGGATGGGGCTTAGTTATGATGGTCCCCCTATTTCGCAATTCGAACGTGCAGAACGTCACCGCCAAATCGCCGAACAGTTGGTCGAAAATGGTAAAGCATATTATTGTTATGCCTCACCTGAAGAGTTAGCTGAAATGCGTGAAAAAGCCCGTGCAGAAGGACGCCCACCACGTTATGATGGACGTTGGCGTAACCGTGATCGTTCTGAAGCTCCTCAAGGTGTCAAACCTGTTATTCGTATCAAAACCCCTGAAGATGGAGAAACGATTGTACACGACCGTGTTCAAGGTGATGTTCGTTTTCCTAATAAAGATTTAGATGACTTTATTATTTTGCGTTCTGATGGTTCGCCTACCTATATGCACGCTGTTGTCGTTGATGATCATGATATGGGGGTTACACATATCATACGGGGTGATGATCATCTAACCAATGCAGCCAGACAAACGATCATCTTTAAAGCGATGGGATGGGATATTCCTGTTATGGCCCATATTCCTCTTATCCATGGTGAAAACGGTGCAAAATTATCAAAGCGGCATGGTGCACTCGGTGTTGATGCTTATCGAACAATGGGATACCTTCCTGCTGCTTTGCGCAATTACCTTGTCCGTTTAGGGTGGAGCCATGGTGATGACGAACTCATGTCACTTCAAGATATGATTTCTTGGTTTGATATTGAAGATATTAACAAAGGTGCTGCTCGTTTTGATCTCAAAAAGCTCGATTCCATCAACGGACACTATATGCGCATGAGCAATGATGCAGAACTTTTTGATGCCGCTCTTGATATTCTACCAGAAACCGATGGGGGAGCACAAATCATTGAAAGACTTGATGAACAACGCCGTGTTCAATTTTTCAAAGCCATCCCACATTTGAAAGAACGTTCAAAAACACTGTGCGAACTGATTAACAATGCCTCCTTCATTTTTACGCAACGACCATTACAGCTTAACGAAAAAGCACAAATGCTCTTAGATAAAAATGGACAAACCATTTTAAACGATCTTTATCTTGCCCTGAAAGCTTGCCCCTCTTGGGATACAAAAAACCTCGATGAAACGCTTCGCTCTTATATCCAAACACAGAATCTCAAATTTGGATCTATCGCCCAACCACTTCGTGCAGCTCTTACAGGATGTACCACATCGCCAGGTGTTTTGGATGTTCTTATTTTATTGGGACGCGATGAATCTCTTCATCGCATCAAAGATCAACTTATCACAACAATAGGTTCATGATATGTACTGAGTATATCTCCTCAAATGGGCATCTATGTAGACATCTCAACACAATCTAAAAGAGTTTTTTTATCTTATATCATTGAAATACAGTTTTTATTGAGTAATAATGATTAATAAGGAAATATTTTTGATTGCATGTCCTCACTTTTAGAGGCAATCTGCCCTTAATATAAGTAAGAAAAATAAGTAAAAAAGCTTCAGTTATTATATATCTCGCACTCTGATGAAGCAGAGTCTTAATTTTTAGAAGAAAAGGATCTGAAAGGAATACCGAATGTCTGAGAATAACGCACATATTATTGTGAATGATAAAAAAGTAGAGCTTCCCTTGCGTAAAGGCACGAGTGGACCTGAGGTCATCGAAATTGCTTCTCTCTACAAAAAAACCGACATTTTTACTTATGATCCTGGTTTTACTTCAACAGCTTCTTGTGAATCAAAAATTACTTATATCGATGGCGATAAAGGGATATTGCTTTATCGTGGATATCCTATCGACCAATTGGCTGAAAAAGGAGACTTTCTCGAAAGTTGTTATCTTCTCCTTTATGGGGAACTCCCAACACAGCAAGAAAAAAATGACTTTGATCGATGTATCATGCAGCATACCATGGTCCACGAACAGTTTGCGCGCTTTTTCCATGGCTTTCGTCGTGACTCACATCCCATGGCCGTCATGGTTGCCTGCCTTGGCGCTATGTCTGCGTTCTATCACGACTCTATTGATATTACAGATCCTCACCAGAGAATGATCGCTTCTGTTCGTCTTATCTCAAAAGTTCCAACACTTGCTGCTATGGCCTATAAATATAGTATTGGACAAGCATTTGTTTATCCACGCAATGATCTGAGTTATGCTGCAAATTTCCTCCGTATGTGTTTTGCTGTTCCTTGTGAAGAATATAAAACAAACCCTGTGCTTGCTCGGGCAATGGATCAAATCTTTATCCTTCATGCTGATCATGAACAAAATGCTTCTACATCTACAGTACGTCTTGCTGGATCATCGGGTGCTAATCCGTTTGCCTGTATTGCAGCAGGTGTTGCATGTCTTTGGGGACCAGCACATGGTGGTGCCAATGAAGCATGTCTAAAAATGCTACAAGAAATAGGTTCTATTAAAAGAATTCCTGAGTTTATTGCACGTGCAAAAGATAAAAATGATCCTTTCCGCCTTATGGGCTTTGGTCACCGTGTCTATAAAAATTATGATCCACGTGCAAAAATCATGCAAAAAACCTGTCATGAGGTGTTAAAAGAGCTCAACATTCAAGATGATCCACTTCTTGATATTGCAATAGAACTTGAAAAAATTGCCTTGAGTGATGAATATTTTATTGAGAAAAAGCTTTATCCCAATGTTGATTTCTATTCCGGTATTACATTAAAAGCTCTAGGCTTTCCAACGGAAATGTTTACTGTTCTTTTTGCATTAGCGCGCAGTGTCGGATGGGTAGCGCAGTGGAAAGAAATGATTGAAGATCCTGCACAAAAAATTGGTCGTCCTCGACAACTCTATACAGGCCACCCTATGCGTGATTATGTTCCTATAGATAAACGTGTAAATTAAAGAAAGAAATCAATAAAGCTTCAGTAAACTGAAGCTTTATTGTAAATGATTTAAAAAACATCCTTTAAAACTTTTACAAAGTCTGATTTAAAAACTCTTTCTACAGAAATAACAGCATCATAAAAGTTTATAAAAAAACTCTAAGCTTTGGCTCTTTCAATAAATTGAGAATATTCTTTTAAAATGAGTCAAAAGGAAATTAAAAATTCTTACCTTATAATTCTCATTATCTTTAATGAAGCATACTTCCTATCATTCCTTCATGTTTAAAAGCCTTATTGTGTATTTTAACTTGCAATGTTAGAATTATTTTATTCTCTAATCTTCGCAAATAAAATTGCAAAAAGCTTACCTAAAGTGCTTTTTTACCATGCCAAAAACTTTTTATTCTCTTGAATCAATTAGAATAAACATGAAATGTCCTCTTAAAATTTCTACCCCAAATGACACTTTTCTATAGGAAGCATTATAAAAATCACTTTATTTTGATATTCTTTAATATCGAGGCATTTCATACAAGAGCTGAAATTTTCTTTGTATTTAAACGAATAGTTTTTCTTTTAAAGATAATTAATTGATTTTAAAAAAACTATTAAAACTCATCTCTTCATTAACGAGAATTTGCCTTCTTGCCTGTATTTCTCCCTTCATATTAATACGAACAAATCATTTTTTTGACATTAATATCCAGCGTAATGATAATAAAATGGAGGCAGATAAATTTTTTACATTGCTCCCAAAGGGCTTACGAATTATAAAAATGTCTCATGGTTTCATATTTGCCTGCTTATTGAATAGGAGAACATAATGAAGTTATTAGCAAGAGCTCTTATAATAAGCGCAACACTGTTTACCTTATCAGCCAATTCTCAAACGCTGAAAATAGCAAGTGATGCTTCCTACCCACCGTTTAGTTATATTGACTCAAATAACGAGCTCCAAGGGTTTGATATTGATATATCTTATGCACTTTGTAAAAAAATGAATGTTGAATGTACCATTGTCACGCAAGACTTTGATGGAATGATACCCGGCCTTCTGGCCAAGAAATATGATGCTATTGTTTCTTCCCTTTCTCCTACAAAAGAGCGCTTACAAAAAATTGATTTTACCGGTCCTTACTACAACACAGTACTTGCTGTCATTGTTACCAAAGATTCGGGAATTAAAGAAATCTCAACACAAGCCTTTAGAGGTAAAAACCTTGGTGTACAATCAAATACAACACAAGCTGCATATGCGGAAGATCATTATGCCTCTGAAGGCGTGAATATCAAACTTTATCCTACAGCAATAGAAGTGAATCGTGATCTTTTAAGCCATCGGCTTGATATCATCATCTTTGATAAATTAAAGGCATTAAATTGGCTTGAAAATGAAGGAAAAGATTGTTGTAAGCTTCTAGGAACATTAGACGAAGTAAAATTCCCTGTCGCAATTGCACTCCGTAAAAATAATAATGACCTTAAAAACAGCTTTAATAAAGCAATAGAAGCGATACGCACCGATGGAACCTATGAAAAAATTATGAGAAAATATTTTACATCCGATATCGATTAAATATCACTATCAATTAAAATTGAATCTTTTCAGAAAAGATCTTTTGACTTGTTGTTGAACAGGAAAAAAATGTTGGAAATTCAGAATTTTCATAAGAAAAATTTACATTTATCAAAAAATTAATTTTTAATGTTTCTCGATAGTTAAATGTTTATGAAATCTAATGGCAACAATGAGATTGTATTTTTATCTTATCTAAATCTAATTTTTTATGTTCAAATTGAATAGCCTTATTCTTAAAGAAAAGCCCTCAGTTTTTACTTGTGAAATGATGTAAACTTATCATTTCATGAAATTTAATCGTCGTACAGCAATAAGATGTTTATTCTTCTTTAAATTAATAAAGAAGATAATTTTTTGATAATAATGCCCAGCATAATAATCTAAAATAAACACTGATAAATTTTTGCATTGCTCCAGAAAAGCTTACAGATTATAAAAACGTAGACGACTTCATATTTGCCCGCTTATCCAATAGGAGAATATCATGAAACTATTCGCAGGAGCTCTTATAATAAGCGCCGCGCTATTCACCCAATTGGCTGATGCGAAAACGTTAAAAATCGCGAGTGAAGGCACTTATCCTCCCTTTAGCTATATTGACTCAAATAACAAACTACAGGGATTTGATATTGATATATCTTATGCACTTTGTAAAAAAATGAATGTCGAGTGTACGATTGTTACGCAAGATTTCGAGGGAATGATCCCTGGACTTATTGCAAAAAAATATGATGCTATCGTTGCTTCCCTCTCTCATACACAAGAGCGTTTACAAAAAATTGACTTCACAGATCCTTACTACGACACAGCACTGGCTGTCATTGTTACTAAAGCTTCGGGGATTAAAGAAATCTCGGCACAAAGCTTTAGAGGCAGAAATCTTGGTGTGCAATCAAATACAACACAAGCTGTTTATGCAGAAGATCATTATGCCTCTGAAGATGTAACAATCAAACTCTACCCTTCCACAATAGAAGTGAATCGTGATCTTTTAAATCATCGACTTGATGTAATTATTGTTGATAAATTACAAGCATTAAATTGGCTTAAAAATGAAGGAAGAGATTGCTGTCTCCTCTTAGGTGCTTTAGAAGAAACAAAATTTCCTGTTGCAATTGCCCTGCGTCAAAACAATAATGATCTTAAAAATAAGTTCAATGAAGCAATAAAAGAAATCCGTTTGGATGGAACTTATGAGAAAATTATGAAAAAATATTTTACAAGCGATGTTTATTAAATATCCCTATGATATTTAAATGAAAACCACCGTTTATTTCTAAAAACATTATCTAACTCTTTCATGAGGAACACAAGAATGATTGAAAATTTAGCATTGCTATCATTTAGCAATGGTGGATGGGGAACGGTGATACTTTCTAGTGCAGGAATGACATTGTCATTGGCGTTATGTTGCGGCCTTCTAGGACTTCCTCTAGGACTTTTAAATGCAGTGATGATTCGATCCAATATTAAGATGGCTAAAGCTATAGCACGTCTTTTTTCAACGGTGTTTCGTGGGCTACCAGAGCTTTTAACCTTGTTTTTAGTGTACTACGGATTACAAAGCCTTATTCAAAATGTCTTTGACTATTTTAATCTTGAAGTCATGTTCAGTATCAATGCTTTTGTTGCTGGTGTTCTTGCATTGAGTATGGTTCTTGCCGCTTTTTCTTGTGAAGTTTGGCTTGGAGCCTTCAACATTTTTGATAAAGGTCAATATGAGGCGGCCAAAGCCTTAGGCCTTTCACGGTCAACCACATTCTTTCGTATTGTCTTTCCTCAGCTCATCCGAAATGCCTTGCCAGGGCTTTCCAATAATTGGCTTACTTTACTGAAAGATACATCCCTTGTTTCAACCATCGCGCTTGTTGATCTCATGCGACAAACGAATTTAGCTGTCGCTGCGACCAATGAACCCATGCTATTTTATCTTGTCGCATGTTTACTTTATTTATTATTTTCAGCATTTTTTGCTGCAATCTTACGCCATTTAGAAACATACACTCAAACTGGTTATAAAAAGGTACTAAGTCAATGATTCCTGAGTGGCTTTATTTCCTTTTTAATCCTGATCTTTTAAGCCGTTATGGGCCAAAATTTATTAATGGCTTTATTGTTACTGTTGAGCTTGTTTCTATTTCTTGTTCTCTTGGTTTTTTCCTTGGTATGCTCATCGCTTTTGCACGTTTATCAAAGAATACGTTTTTACAATATTTTGCAAATTCTTATGTTTATTTTTTCCGCGGCTCTCCTTTGTTAGCCCAACTCTTCCTTTTTTATTATGGGCTTGGTTCAATGAACAGTTTTTGGCAACAGGTTGGTCTATGGTGGTTTTTTCAAAACGCGTGGTATTGTTGTCTTTTTATTTTCACACTCAATTCTGCTGCTTATCAATCTGAGATCTTTAAAGGAAGTTTTCTATCCGTAACAAATGGGCAACGTGAAGCATCAAAAGCTTTAGGTCTGAGCAATTCTGTCATATTTTTTAGAGTTATTCTTCCACAAGCAATGATTGTCGCATTACGCCCCCTAGGAAATGAGTTGATTTTAATGATTAAATCGAGTGCCATTGCCTCACTTGTTACTGTTTATGATTTAATGGGGATTGCCAAACTCACTTATTCACGTACATTCGATTTTCAAGTTTACGTTTGGGCCGCTCTTATCTATCTTTTTATTGTTGAACTCATTCATCGTTTTATCGTTTTTCTCGAACATCATCTCACGCGATATTTACGGTAAAATACAATGATCATAAAAAACTTTACCAAACCAAAATGTTGAATTAATCAATTTATTCATCAATGAAAGAATAAAACAAGATGAATTTGGAAAATAATCAATCGATCTCTCCCAGTAAAAACCCTGTGATCTCCATTCGAAACCTCAATAAATGGTATGGAAACTTTCAGGTCTTACACGATATCAACTTTGATGTTCAAGCTGGTGAACATATCGTTATTTGTGGACCATCCGGATCAGGAAAATCAACGTTAATTCGTTGTATTAACCAATTAGAACAAGCACAAAAAGGTTCAATCTGTATTCATAACGTTGATATCAATACCGCTCCTCTACAACAGCAAAAAGATGTTCTGCGAAAAATAGGAATGGTTTTTCAGAACTTTAATTTATTTCCCCACATGAGCGTTATACAAAATTGTATTTTAGCCCCTATGACCGTTCAAGGACTTTCCAAACAACAAGCAAAAGAACGGGCAATGCGTTACTTAACGCATGTCGGTATTGAAAAACACTGTGATAAATACCCTTTACAACTTTCTGGTGGACAACAACAGCGTGTTGCGATTGCCCGTGCGCTTTGTATGGAACCGGAAGTTATGCTTTTTGATGAACCCACTTCAGCTCTTGATCCGGAAAGTGTGGGAGAAGTTTTGGAAGTGATGGCTCAATTGGCCGATACAGGAATTACAATGCTTTGTGTTACCCATGAAATGGGATTCGCACGGAAAGTCTCAGAAAGAATACTCTTTCTAGAAAATGGAAAAATTGTTGAAGATACCGCCTCTGACAAATTTTTTACCACCCCTAAAAGCCAACGTGCCCGTGATTTCCTTGCTAAAATTAAACATTAGTCATCAAAATATTGCTTCATTTATACAATTTTACCCCTGCTTTTTAAAAGAGTGATAATTTTTTGCGCACCAACAATTCCCGATGGTACTTCAGTTTTCATTTTCTGTTCTACTATCTCAAAAGCATCGAGTTGGGCCTGGCGCAATAAAGGATTAAATAAAAGTTGTTCTATCTGTCTTGCTAACATGCCAGGACGTATCAGTTCATTCAAATATTCTGGAACAATAGGCTTATCAGCAATAATGTTTGGGAGAGCAGCACTCCATAACATCATTTTAGGAAAAATAAATAATTTAGAAAAACGATCAAGTTTATAGCAAAGAGCCATAGGAATTTTTGCTAAAGCTAATTCAAGTGAAACCGTCCCATGGGCTGCAAGAGCAACATCTGCTTGTGCAAAAGCACGCCATTTTTCATCTTCACCAACAACAATTTCTACTTTGCTTTTCCAGCCCTGCACAAAGTCACGGATTCTATCAACCAAATGGGGTAACGTTGGTAAAATAATCTGTAAATGAGGAATACGTTGTACAAGAATTTCTACTGTTTCTTGAAAAACAGGCATTAAGGAACGAATTTCTAAATTGCGTGATCCTGGCAAAATAACCAATGTAGACGATGATGTTTGTTGATCACACAAATTTCTTTGTTCTACTTGGCGCTTTTTTTCTGACTGAACTCTCAAAAGGGGAGGATATGTCAAAAGACGATGTCCAACATAGGTGGTCGCAGGACCTCCTAAATCCCGCATAACCTTTTCTTCAAAAGGAAAAACCGCTAAAACATGATCAACAAATCCGCGCATAGCTTTTGCACGCTCTGGCCTCCATGCCCAAACGGTTGGTGCAATATATTTAATAATCGGAATAGAAGGCGCTAGAGCGCGTACCTTTTTTGCAACACGATGTGTGAAATCAGGACTATCAATAATAATTAAACAATCAGGTTGTTCTTGTGCGATAAATTTGGATAAATTGCGAATATGGAGCAACAACAACGGTAATTTTTTCAACACCTCCTTTAAACCTATTAAAGCAATATCATGAGAATCAAAAAAGCTTTTTAAACCTAATGCCTTTAGGTGCCTCCCCCCAACACCAATCAAATGAGTGTTGCATCCTATTTGTTGTGATAAACAAGAAATTAAATCCGCCCCAAGCAAATCACCAGATTCCTCACCTGCAACCACAGCAATCTTTAAGAAACAATTATTCATGATCAAACTTTTCAAATGTTTCTATAAATAGAGAATATTTGTTGGCTTTTTCTATTGTTGTTTTCACCGATAATATGAGACTTCTATTTGCCTCTACCGCAATACCAGATAAACCACTCTTTGCAATATTCATTATTGTCGCGGGCCCAATTGATGGCAAATCAACGCGATTATCCTGTTGTGGCTTTGCACATTTAACAAGAACACCACCTTTAGGGGGGATTTGCCCTCTTTCTCGCATTTCACAAACACGCCACAACATATTATCAGTTCCCTCAGCGCCCTCCAAAGCAACCACCCTTCCTTGAACAACGACAACGGCTTGCCCGATATCCAATTGACCTAAAAGCTTTGCTGCTTGTGCTGCTAAAAAAATATCTTTCTTCTCTTTTTGCGTCGCACGCCGTACCGTTAAATTAAATTCTATGGGAGCTAAAAGATCTGGGACTATTTCGTGAGCACCGATAACACAAAAACCATGCGCTTCAATAACCCGTATAAAAGCTTTTAATAACGCATCATCCCCCTTCCTCAAAGCTCCGATTAACTTAGGAAGCGCTAAAAATGTTGTCCAGTCTAGTCGCAATTGTGTAAGAAGTGGTCGCTTTTTCACACCACCTGCCAAAACAACATTATAAACTCCAGCCTCTTTTAAGATTTTAATGAGTCGCGCTAACTCTACAATTGATAGCTCGCAATGCTCATAGCGATAAAGAACAGAATCTGCCTCACCATGCAAAAGCACAAGAAAAGGATTCCCTCCGTTCTTCTCAAGAACCTGCGCAACAGTAATCGGTAAAACACCACTTCCTGCTATAATAGCAGTACGGCCGGAAAGAAAATTTCTGGCACCCCAAATAGGCATTTTTAATCCTTATGTTCTTTTATTCTATCACCTTCAAATTTTGGTGTACAATAAAAACGTTTTCCTTCTTCTTTAATAAAATTAACAACATCAATAACCGACTGAGAAGAAGAATAGCAAGAAGCAACATCGCTAACACGCTCTTTAAATGGCTTGCTATGATCAAAAAGCATGGCAACCGCATGACGAAGTGCGTGAATATCTTGATGCTCAAGCCCTGCACGTTTCATGCCAATAATATTGAGTCCGGCAAGTTTTGCCTGCACACCAACAGCTGTTCCATAAGGAATCAGATCACCCACCAGAGCAGATACACCACCGATAAATGCATGATGCCCAACACGAACAAATTGGTGAACAGCAGCACCACCACCGATAATCACATAATCACCAACAGTAACATGACCAGCAATCATTGCATTATTAGCAAATGTTACATGATTGCCTACATGACAATCATGAGCGATATGCGCATAACAAAAAAATTGGCAATTATCACCAACAACTGTCATTCCCACACTCGAATCGGAACCTCTATGCATTGTTACGCCTTCACGAATCGTACAATTCTTACCAATAGAAAGAGTCGTAACTCCCCCTTTATGTTTATTATTTTGCGGATCTGCTCCCAAAACTGCATGAGAAAATACTTTACTCTTGGCTCCTAACGTTGTCTTTCCCATTATTACAACATGACTTGTCAAACTACATTCATCACCAATAACAGCCTCTGAACTAATATGGCAAAATGGCCCAACGCGTACATTCTCACCAAGCTGCGCTCCCTTCTCCACAAGAGCAGTTGGATGGATTTTCGTACCGGACATTTTTAAATTCCCATCAAATATCGTTTATTCTTCTTCAACAATCATCGCAGCAATTTCTGCTTCAGCCACGCGGACATCTTCTACTTTTGCAACACACGAAAAACGTCTCATACCAGATCTCTTTTTCAAAAGCTGAACATGAATCTTGAGCTGATCTCCAGGCATAACCGGCTTACGAAATTTCGCATTATCAACCGTCATAAGGTAAACTAAATTTGTTTGCTTATTGCCTAAATTTAAAAGTGCTATTGCTCCTGCTGTTTGTGCCATAGCTTCTAAAATCAAAACACCAGGCATAACAGGCTTTGCAGGAAAATGTCCCGTAAAATGTGGCTCGTTAATCGTTATATTTTTAATACCAATCGCTTCTTGTTCACCATCAATATCAACGATACGATCGATCAATAAAAATGGATAACGGTGCGGTAATATTGATAGCAGTTTCTCAATATCAACAGCTTCTAAATTTTTCATTTCTCCGGTGCTGATCATATCAGCTTTTCTCCTTTTTAACTTTTCCCATACTGCGCAACGTCGCTACTTCACGAAACCATTGTTTAAATGGTCGCGCTGGACTACCTCCCCATTTTTCACCATCTGGAATGTCATTCATAACACCGCTGCGCGCAGCAATCTGAACAGATTTTCCTATTACGATATGATCCGCTACTCCAACACACCCGCCAAGCTGAGACATATCCCCTATAGATGTACTTCCGGCAATTCCACATTGAGCGGCAATAAGGCAATAACGACCAATTTTTACATTGTGGGCAATTTGTACAAGATTATCAATCTTGCTTCCTTCTCCAATAACAGTATCTTGAAATGTCCCTCGATCAATAGTGGTATTCGCACCAATTTCCACACCATCCTCAATAATAACGCGACCAAGTTGTGGAATTTTTTCGATTCCAGAAATACCCCCAACATAACCAAAACCATCTTGCCCAATGCAAACACCAGGATAAAGCTGAACTCTATCACCTATTAAAGAACACTGAACGGTTACTTTAGGAGCAATATAGCAGTCACGTCCAATACGGCAATTTTCACCGATAACAGCTGTGGATGAAATAAGAGTTCCTGCGCCAATCTGAACATTTCTACCGATAACAGCTCCCGCTTCAATACACACATCATGGGCAAACTTAGCCGTTGGGTGAATATGCGCATGCGGTGAAATCTCCTTCTGTCCCAACCAAGGAACCGGCTTGACAGAATCAGGAAACAAAATACGACCAATCTGAGCAAAATCACGCTGCGGCGTGGAAGTTACCAAAATTGCCATCGTGTTAGGAACTTTAAAAACAATCTCATTCGTACAAAAAACAGCAACAGCAGAGCTGTCCCGTAGAGCATCAGAAAATTTCCGATGCTCCACAAAAACAAGAGAGCCTTCCACTGCACTCTCAAGCGAAGAAAGAGTATTGATAACTTTATGAGAAAACTCTGGATTAAGAAGCTTTGCACCCGTCAACTCAGCAACATTTGCAACTGTCAATTGCCGGGACGGCGTAAAAAAAAATGTATCCGCCATCAAAACACTTTCTCTCCCAGCTTAAGCCATTTTCTTCAAATTTTTCCTTCTTAAAACCACTCAAATCAGAACTTCGTAGAAATACCAAAGTTTAATTGCTGCAAACGATCCCCCTCCCGCTTTGTTATTGGCCAAGCATAATCAAAACGCAAAGGACCAAATGGAGAATCCCACATCAAACTCACACCTGCAGATGAGCGCCAAGCACTTTTTGTATTGGTAACAGGCGGCTCCCCCTTAAAAACGGCTTTATAATTATTGCCATAGAGTGTAGCAATATCCGCAAATAAAGCGCCGCGTAATCCAAATCCTTCCGGCACAACAGGAATAGGAAACTGTACTTCAGCAGTCGCATTCATATAGGTCGTTCCCCCTAAGAAATAAACTTCACCTTTACTGGAAACCTGACGTGGACCTATTCCATTGTATTTGAATCCTCGAATCATATCAGTATTCGCTTTAAACATATCGAAAATACGAACACCTTCTTTGCCTATTTCGTGGATATAACCACCGCCAAAAGAAAGCAAACCAACAATATCCCTCTGATCAGAAAGAGTCTTGTACATCATCGCCTTACCCGTGGTCTTCAAGAACTTTGCCCTCCCGCCAAGTCCTGCATATTCCTGAAGAAGATGCACATACCATCCATCATGGGGGCTTCTCATATCGTCAATCGTATTATAGGTTAAACCATAACTAATTGATGAACGTTTCCAAGGGCTTTGCTTCGCTGCTTGAACAATCGCACCAGAATATTTCCCATATAATTCTACTATATCACTCTCTTTGTTGAAATCATACTCTCCGCCAAAATCGTATTCTTCCTGTACATAAGAATAAGCTACATTTGCAGATAACTTATTATTAATAGGGAATGAAAACCGTAGTGCCCCCCCTGTCTGTCGTACATCATAGGCTTTATCAGCACGGTAAGTGCTGCGAAAAACATCAACGCCAGCTGATAAACGGTACCCTAAGAAATAAGGATCAACAAATGATAAATTATAATTACGGGACTTTTCTTGTCCCGCTCCTAACCCTAAACGAACGTACTGACCACGTCCCCCAAGATTACGCTCAGTAACAGAAACTTCAAGTGACATACCAGGGCTTGTTCCCCCCGTTGTATACCCTCCAGAAAGAGAGAGATCTCCTGTTGAAGCTTCAACGACATCTATCACCAAAACAACCTGGTCAGATTGCTCAGTGGGAACCATTGAAATATTAACGGCTTTGAAGAAACCTAAACTTTCTAGACGACGTTTCGCCCGCTGTAATAAAGTCTGGTTGTAAGCATCTCCTTCATTTAAATCAATTTCACGACGAATGACGTAATCACGCGTTTTTTCATTGCCCCGTATATCAATACGCTGAATATAAGCACGTGTACCTTGTTCAATATTATATAAAATTGAAATTGTATGATTTGCTAAATTACGGTTTCCCCGTGGTTCAACTTTAGCAAAAGCATATCCCGAATCAGCAACCTTATTGTTAATAATTGCAACAGATTGTTCAATATCTTCTGCACTATAAACATTACCTGGCTGGGTTTTAAGCATCCCTTTCACAGATTGAACGTCAATTCCATCAACATCACTTTCAACCTGAATATCACTAATTTTATAGCGTGCCCCTTCATCAAGAACGAAAGAAATTTTATAGGTATTGCTTGCGGCATCAAAAGTCGCTTTAGAAGAGACGACACGAAAATCTGCATAACCACGATTATAATAAAAGCGACGTAAAGCTTCTTCATCAGCAGCGAGGCGCTCTTCACTATAAACATCGCCTCCTAACAACTTCGAAAAAATTCCTGAAGATTTTGTTGAAATCACATCACGCAACCGGCGGCTTGCAAAGACACTATTTCCCTTAAAAGTGATATCACCAATCTTTGTTTTTTGTCCTTCAACAACATTAAACACCACATTAACACGCCCTTTTCCAAGGTTAATCGTTTGAACGTTAACAGTGATATTGTTACGACCAAGAGTTTTATAAGCTTCACGAATCGTATTTATATCAGCAGAAAGCTTAGCAGAATTAAAAGGCTCATTTGGCTTTAAAGAAATAAACCGTTTAAGATCTGGGTCTTTAAAAGATTTATTTCCCTGAAATAATATTTGATTGACAACCTCATATTCTTTTACGAATACAACCAATTTATCACCGACTTGATTTATTTTAACATCATAAAATAAACCTAATTCGAAAAGATTTTTCACAGCATGATCAACATCACCACTGGAAACTCCTTGTCCAGCCTTAATACCCATATTGTCCCGAATCGCCTGAGAACTTACAAACTTATTCCCACGAACCTCAATAGAACGGACTACAGATGCTTGTATTTCTCCAACCGCAGCAATTGACATAAAAACCGTTGCTGGGGCAATCATCCCCATCTTTAACACCAACACAGATGCTGCATTTAAAAACTTTGAATTCGTAGTCATTGGCTTTTTTACCTTACTCTTGTTCCTTGGACATGATGCCTTAAAAAGCTAACTGCCATAACAACCTTTTTACAGCGAGACTTTTCATCCCTTAATTACTCATTATAATGTACGACGCCACAATATTTTGCAGACATGGTAAACAACCTTCAATTTGTTTTTGCCATTATTACCCAATTTACAAAGTGTTTTCCATAATTTAATTAGCTAAACCAACAAAAATAATCATTAAAGAAGACAAAAATCATAAAAAGGAGAAGAAGGGAAAAACCTAAACGAAAAACAATTCCCTGAATTTTAGCGGATATTTCCCTCCCAGTAATAGCCTCAATGACATGAAATAAAAGGTGCCCACCATCAAGCGGTAGAATCGGAAAAAGGTTAATAAACCCAACGCTTATTGAAAGAAAAGCAGCCAAATTCAACAAAGAGATAAAACCTGTCTCGCTTACTTTCCAAGCAATTTTAACGGTTTTAGAAGGCCCACTTAGCCGACAACGATCTTCTTTGCCTCCGATTAAACGACTCATAAAAAGAACCGTTTGAGTGGTAATCAACTCAGTACGGTTTAACGCTTCTTTTATAGCTGTTACAAAACCATAGCGAATATGTTTTATATAAGTTGAATCTAAACGTGCAGGATTATTTAAATCAACAGGAACACCTACACCGATTATAGCACTTTGTGTTCGATTTCCAAATCCATCATCTCGCTCAACGACTTTCGGGGTAATGACCGTCGTAAACACACGCCCCATGCGTTCTATTTTAAACTCTATCGGTTCTTTTCCATGAAAAGATACATAATTCATCAAATCTTCAAAACTTTCAACCCGTCGACCATCCATTTCAACAAAACGGTCCCCTAATTTCAAACCAGACTGAATAGCAGGGCTATCTTTTACCAAGGAACCAACAACCGGTTCAATGGCGACACGACCGTAAATAAAGAAAAAAAACGTTAGAATAACAACAGTAAAAAGAGCATTGAAAAAGGGACCAGCAAAAACAGTTGCTGCTTTTTTCCAAGGATGCGCACTGGCAAATGAACCATCAACAATCGGAGATGATGGAGATAATAGCGTATCGTTTTTTTCCTCATCTCCAACAAATTTTACATAACCTCCTAGGGGGATAAGTGCTAAACGCCATTTCGTGCCATGCTTATCTGTATAACTGGCTATTTGCGGTCCAAATCCAAGTGAAAAAACTAATGCCTTAATACCACACCACCGCCCAATGAGATAATGCCCAAGTTCGTGCACAAAAATGATAAGCATAATGATGAAAAGAATACTCAAACTTCTTAAAAGAAAATCACCCATAGTGACCATATGATTTAAAAGTCCCAAAATATCTTCTCCCCATTAAATCATATTAAAAAGATTAAAAGGTGCATCCATATCAGATATCAATGAACCAATTAAATAAAGAAGACAAGTTGCCCCTACCAATCCATCCATACGATCCATAAAACCACCATGTCCAGGCAATAAAGAACTGGAGTCTTTAACAGAAAAACGTCTTTTAAGCCATGATTGTCCTAAATCACTCAATTGTGAAATAATTGACAAAACAAGTGTAAGGAGTGGCACAAAAAAACTTGCTAAATTTATATCAAAAAATACAAAAGCAACCCATATACCACCGAAAACGCCGACAAATGTACCACCAAGTGCTCCTGACCATGTTTTATTAGGAGAAAATTGTGGTGCTAATTTAGCCCCCCCCAATGCACGTCCGATAAAATATCCACCAATATCGGTTCCCCAAACTATCGTAAATAAGAAAATAACAACTTGGAACCCCAACATCTCATGATCCCGTAAAAAGCATAAAGCTACAACAGGAAAAGATGCATATAAAAAACCACAAAAAACCCAACCACTGTTTTTTATAGATATAATAGCCAACACCGCAGCCAATACGATTAAAACACAAAAAACCAATGGAGCAGATACATTCAACACTAAAAAAAAGCCAAAGAGCAAATAAAAAATACTTGCTAATATCTTTTGTAAAACACACCATTTCTCTTGAGTAATACTCATCCACTCATAAAGAATAAAACCACCAATACACCATGCGAACAGAAAAAATGAGATCCCCCCCAACCATGTTAGATACAAAGCAATAACGCCAAACACAAAAGCTGTTAGAATACGATAAACCAAATTAGACAAAACAACATCCAAACAATAAAAATAGAAAATACAAGCTCTAAAATTGATGCAATAAAAATTTCCCTACCTCGTATTTTTATTTCATACTTGTACAAATTTCTCTTATAATTTACCATAAATGATTTAGTCTACCAAGATAGCGCTTATAAGACGAATAATCAATGAAAACAGCTTCAAAAATCTTCCTTATCAAGGGTTAATCCTAAAATAAGTTGTTAAATATTTTCTCAAACATAAAATGAAAAAGCAGCCATCTACGCCCCACATAAATTAATTCATATAGGTTTCTGTATAAAAAACTTCTCTATCAACTCTTCATCATTAAAAAACGAATTACGGCCCATAACATCTGCTTACCCCATCCTACGCGCATGCTTTATAATGGGTATTAAGAGTAAGATTAAGGCATTATTTTTGCGCTATATTATTTTCCCAAACCCATCTTATAATCTTATAATATTGAGTAATCCCTCATCATGCAGTTTAACAAAGATATGCTGAACAAAAAACTCTCATGACGCTGTTAAACAGTGTTCTCCAGTAAAGGGTGGAATTCACTCACAGATTAAAGAATAAAAGCATCAACCCTTTCAAATCAATCTTTCCCTTGATCAAGATGATAAAACGATAAAATAGCTTCCTTCCTCACACCTTGCTATCATAGTGTACATTATTCCCTGCTCTTATCCATAAAAATAATTTACATGCAGGGAGTAGAATATCTTTTCTAGCGAAAAAGCCGTCTTAAACGTGCATAATTTCAGATTCTTTCACAGCTAAAATTTTATCGATATCAGCAATAGTTTCATCTGTAAGTTTTTGAACTTTCTCGGAGAAACTATGGGCTTCATCTTGTCCAATTTCACCATCTTTTTCTAACTTTTTTAAATTGTCCATACCATCACGGCGAACATGACGTGTAGCAACACGCGCTTGCTCTGCATAGTGATGCGCAATTTTTACAAGTTCTTTACGGCGCTCTTCATTCAACTCAGGCAAAGGAATACGTAAATTCGTACCATCAGTTATGGGGTTTAAACCAAGACCAGAATCGCGAATAGCACGCTCAACTGCTCCCACCATCGTTTTATCCCATACAGAAACGGAAAGCATCCGAGGTTCGGGAACAGAAATATTAGCAACCTGGTTGATGTGTACAACAGAACCATAAGATTCAACAGTCAACGGTTCTAATAAACTCGCTGATGCCCGTCCCGTCCGCAAGCCACCTAATTCATGTTTAAAAGCCGTAATAGCGCCATCCATGCGACGTTTTAGATCATCCATAATTGATGCAACATTCATATTTCTGTCTCCTTCAATTGTCCTTTGAAGCTTATCCTTATTCCGATACCATTGTAAAGCGCCCTGTTCCATTCAAGACCTTTGCTAAACCACCTTTTTCATGAATGGAATACACAATAATCGGTACATTGTTCTCACGGGCTAAAGTAACCGCCGTTGAATCCATAACCGATAATCCCCACTGCAAAACTTCAACATGTGTTAATTGGTCAAAACGCTTAGCTGTAGGGTCTATCTTTGGATCTGCTGAATAAATACCATCGACTTGTGTTCCTTTAAGAAGAACATCCGCCCCAATTTCTGCTGCACGTAAAGTTGCAGCAGAATCAGTGGTAAAAAATGGATTTCCTGTACCGCCCGCAAAAATAACAACTTTTCCCTGATTCATATAAGCTATTGCTTTACGTTGCGAGAAACTTTCACAAATTTGTGGCATAGCAATCGCAGAGAGTACAACAGTTTCAACGCCTAATTTTGTCAATGATGTTCGCAATGCTAAAGAGTTAATAGCCGTTGCTAGCATTCCCATATGATCACCTGTCACGCGATCCCCACCATGCGAAGCAACAGCAACACCACGAAAAATATTTCCCCCACCGATAACAACCGCAACTTCTATCCCCATTGCGCGTACTTCTGCAATATCAGCGGCAATACGGTCGACAACAGAAACATCAATGCCAAAACTTTGTCCCCCCATAAGAGCTTCACCAGAAGCCTTTAAAAGAATACGTTTATACGGACGTGTTAATGCCATTCATAATCTCCCCAAAAGCACATTTACTTTTTGCTTTTGACACCACGAAGGGCACCACTTTTTTCACGTGACGCCCTCACAATAATCACATCGTTTCCGTCAGAGTTTCTAAAACCAATGATGATTTTAAATCCCTGATCAAGATTTTTCAATAACTAGCCTTTTGCAGCTGCCGCAACCTCTGCAGCAAAATCAGACTCCTCTTTTTCTACACCTTCACCGAGTGCAAAACGAATAAAGCCTGTGATTTTTGCTGGAGCACCTATTGATTTCTCAGCGTCCTTTAAAGCAGCCTCAACAGTCATATCAGGATTCATAACAAAAGCTTGAGAAAGCAAAACAACCTCTTCAAAAAACTTACGCATACGCCCTTCTACCATTTTTTCAATGATATTTTCAGGTTTTCCAGACTGACGTGCTTGATCTGAAAAAATTGCTTTTTCACGTTCAACAGCACCAGCATCAACATCTTGTGCTGTAAGCGCTAATGGATTGGTTGCCGCAATATGCATCGCGACCTGCCGACCAAAAGCAAGAGCAGCTTCTTTATTTCCCGTTGTTTCAATTGCAACCAAAACACCAAGTTTCCCAAGCCCATCAGACACGCTATTGTGTATATAAGTCGCAACAACACCATTCTCAACAGACAATTTAGCGGAACGACGAAACGTCATATTTTCGCCAATTGTACCAATTGCATCTTTAATTGTAAGTTCTACAGTCTTCTCAGAGCCTGGATAAAGAGAAACAGAAACAGATTCAACATCACCCGGCGTATCTAAGGCAGCAGTTGCTACATTACGCACAATGTCTTGGAATCCATCATTGCGTGCAACAAAATCCGTTTCCGAATTAATCTCAACCAAAACTGCATGTGAATCTTTTGATACGACTCCGATTAATCCCTCAGCTGCTGTACGACCAGCCTTTTTATCTGCTTTAGCTATGCCTTTTTTACGAAGCCAATCAACAGCTGCTTCCATATCGCCATTGGTTTCTGCTAAAGCGGCTTTACAGTCCATCATACCGGCGCCAGATAATTCTCGAAGTTCTTTTACTTGTGCAGCAGTAACGCTCATATTTGCCTCTTCATTCTGTAACAGTGAATGCGTGCAAATTTCCTCTGCACGCCTATAACTTTTTCCTTAGATAATAAAAATACCTTAATTAGGCGTTTTATATTACTCAGAAACTGCCAAAACCGCATTTTCTTCCAAAACAGGCTCCACAGGTGCATCAACTTGAGCTCCCAAATCGATACCCATTGCACCTTGCTGACGAGCAATACCATCAAGAGCGGCACGAGCAAAAAGATCGCAATAAAGAGAAATTGCACGTGAAGCATCGTCATTCCCTGGTATTGGATGTGTTACGTCATCGGGATCACAATTGGTATCAATAATAGCAATCACTGGAATACCCAAACGTTTTGCTTCTTGGAGTGCAATATTTTCTTTATTTGTATCGATAACAAAGATAAGATCTGGAACAGAGCCCATATCTTTAATACCACCAAGCGCACGATTAAGTTTTTCACGATCACGTTCAAGATTTAAACGTTCTTTTTTGGTAAAGCCTTGTGCTTCAGCAGCAAGAATCTTATCAAGCTTCCGCAAACGATGTATCGAATTGGAAATTGTTTTCCAGTTCGTCAGCATACCGCCAAGCCAACGCGCATTAACATAATATTGGGCGGAACGATTCGCTGCATCAGCGATAATTTCAGATGCCTGCCGTTTCGTGCCAACAAAAAGAATACGACCACCACGCGCAACAGTATCTGAAACAAGTTTAAGCGCTTGATGTAAAAGAGGAACAGTCTGAGCAAGATCAATAATATGAATATTATTACGCTGACCATAAATATAGGGAGTCATTTTGGGATTCCAGCGATGAGTCTGGTGACCAAAATGCACACCTGCTTCTAAAAGCTGGTGCATAGTAAAATCGGGTAGTGCCATAAATTTTATCCTTTCCGGTTTAACCTCCGCGGAAAAAGCAGGAAAACCTACTACCGGCGGATGCTTGCTAGACTTTTCTCTCGAGATCATCTATAAACACCCAAACTCCGCGTGTGGAATAGCGCAAACATACTAAACTTTGATTCTTTTTCAAGTCATTTTCTTCAATCATTTAATATTTGCATTTTCACATTGATTAAGATCTTTTCCAAGTTCGAGAAATTCAAGACTGTTCAATTTTGCACGCACTGAAAAAGTCCCATAATCTATATGAAGATCACGCATGACACCATTCTCATGTAAGAGAAAACTGCTCCGATAAATCGGCAAACCATCTTTATTTTCACCATCATCAAAATAAGAGATTGTAACAGGCCAATATTCTTCTTCATCCAATTTTCTCATTTTTTCCGTCTCGCTATCAGATAAAAGCGCCTTCTTTTCCCCTATGACGATACTTTCTTTTATAACTTTATCCGCTTTATTTGTCCCATCAAATACAGTAACATTATAAAAATGATCCCCCGCTTTTGCATGGCGGATAATATTCTTTAGTTGCATCATTGGAAATTCAGCCATTGCAAGTTTATACTTTTTTTCCTTTGGCTTTTTTAAGGTAACTGTAATGCCATCTCCCGTTCGCTCCGCGACCCCTTCGGCACGATGCGCAACCTCTTCCCCCTCTTGATCGGTAATATTAAAACGAAATGTACGGCTATCTCCTGTTTCATAACTCGTCGTCTGTTGATCCGTTAAACGCACCGGCATATCTTCAACATGAAGACGGCTAATGAAACGAAAACGTGTGCTATAGCCTTGGCATGCCGAACCAGTAAGCTCGTAAACCATTCGCCCTGACATCCCAGAAATTGCCATTTCATGAGAAACACTATCGAGATAAAAATCATAAATTGCTCGATGAGGCACAATAAAAATAGGCTCTTCAGATCTCGCTGTACAGAAAAAAATAATATATAAAATTATTGTCAATAATGCTCTAATCATTCCCAACTTCCAAACTTTATCCCCGTTGCATAACATCATACAATAAGGCAAAAAAGGCTATTTTCTTAATTAACCACACATTTCCTTAAATTAAAAAATAGGTTATGCAATGAATATATAGAACAGCTATGGAGTTTAAATTATGACCAATGTGATTGAAAAAAACTTAGAAAAGTTTGGAATCATTCTTCCTGCAGCAACGCAACCCCTTGCCAATTACATCACCACTTCACAAAGTGGCAATCAACTCTTTATCTCTGGGCAGCTCCCTCTTATAAATGGAAAACCTATAGCCATCGGTAAAGTTGGTGCAGCTGTGAATGTCGAACAAGCAAAAAAAGCATCTGAAGCTTGTGCTCTCAATATTCTCGCTCAACTCAAAGCAACTCTAGGTGATCTAAATAGAATAAAACGCGTGGTAAAAATTACTGTTTTTGTAGCTGTCGATTCTCATTTTACCGATATCCCTTTTGTCGCCAATGGAGCTTCTGATTTATTCGTCAATATTCTTGGTGAAATTGGAAAACACGCCCGTTCTGCTATTGGTGTTGCCTCTCTTCCTATGGATGTTCCTGTAGAAGTTGAAGCCATTATAGAAATCTAAATCTTCACTAAAGAGAGTGCGTGCCTTAAAGATAACTGAAGTCAAAATATTTTTTTGTTTTAAACTCTGATAAATCTTGCATTTTTCCGTTTTGAAATTAAAATTCTAAACTTACAATAAAAGGAAATACTTGTATGAAACAAGCTTATGACAATAACAATATTTTTGCTAAATTAATTCGTAATGAAATCCCTTCTGTTCGTGTTTACGAAGATGATGATGTTATTGGATTCATGGATATCATGCCACAAGCACCAGGTCATACACTGGTCATTCCCAAAAAAGGTTCTAGAAACTTACTTGATGCTGATACTGAAACATTATTTCCTGTTATTAAAGCCGTTCAAAAAATTGCTAATGCTGTTAAAAAAGCCTTTCAAGCAGATGGCATAACGATCATGCAATTTAATGAAGCGGCTAGTCAACAAACCGTTTATCATCTCCATTTCCATATTATACCGCGTATGGAAGGAATAGAACTTACCCCTCACAATGAGGTAATAACGCCTACAGAAATACTTGAAGAGAATGCAAAAAAAATCCGTGCTGCCTTGTCTCCATGTTCTTAAGATGTTGTGCTTTTCCTTTCTACACGTTTTTTTGTCAAATTTTTCATTTTACTTTTCTTTGAGCCAACAGATAGATCGGAAGAAGAAATTTTTAACTGTAATCTTTCTTTTTCATCATTTGATTTTTCTGTTGATACGCGAATGATGCCGCCATTGCGTAACTTTCCAAATAAAATTTCATCCGCTAATGGCTTTTTAATATATTCTTGTATAACACGCCCTAATGGGCGTGCTCCCATTTGAGAATCGTATCCTTTATTGGAAAGCCATAAAGTCGCAGAAGGGCTTAATTCAAAACAGATCCCCCGATCAGCTAATTGTGCTTCAAGCTGAAAAATAAATTTTTGCACGATCTGATTGATGCTTAAGTGAGATAAAGGCGCAAACGGAATGATTGCATCCAACCGATTACGAAATTCTGGCGTAAATAACCGATTGATTGCTTCTATATCCTCACCATCACGATGGACTTTTCCAAATCCAATAGCTGATTTTGCCATATCTGAAGCACCAGCATTGGTTGTCATAATCAAAATAATATTGCGGAAATCAATTTTCTTGCCGTTATGGTCTGTTAATCGACCATAATCCATGACCTGCAATAAAATATTAAATAACTCTGGATGGGCTTTCTCAATCTCATCGAGCAATAGGACTGCATGAGGCTTCTGATCAACTGCATCTGTAAGGAGACCTCCTTGATCAAACCCTATATAGCCTGGAGGTGCACCGATTAAGCGTGCTACCGTATGGCGTTCCATATATTCTGACATATCAAAACGTAATAGTTCAATGCCTAAAGATGATGCAAGCTGTTTTGCAACTTCGGTTTTTCCAACACCTGTTGGTCCTGAAAATAAATAACTTCCTATTGGTTTATCTGGTTCGCGCAAACCTGCACGCGCCAATTTTATGGATGAAACTAAAACGGAGATTGCCTGATCTTGCCCATAAACAACATGCTTGAGTTCTCTCTCAAGCTTACTCAATATCTTCTGATCATTCCGTGAAACTGTTTTGGGTGGAATCCTTGCAATTGTAGCAACAGTCGCTTCAATTTCTTTAACACCTATAGCTTTTTTGCGTTGTTTTTTTGGCAAAAGCTTTTGCGCTGCACCACTTTCATCAATAATATCAATTGCTTTGTCAGGTAATCTACGATCAACCATATAGCGTGAAGATAATTCTACGGATGCCTTCATCGCCTGATCTGTATATTTTATCTGATGAAAATCTTCAAAGTAAGGCTTCATCCCCTGCAAAATTTTAATCGCATCAGGGACAGAAGGTTCATTAATATCAATCTTCTGAAAACGGCGCTCTAAAGCACGATCTTGTTCAAAGAATTTTCGATATTCTCTGTAAGTCGTCGACCCAATACATCGCATAGCTCCAGAAGATAATGCAGGTTTTAAAAGATTTGCTGCATCCATATTTCCCCCTAATGTTGCCCCTGCACCAATTAAGGTATGAATTTCATCAATAAATAAAATAGCATCTGGATACAGCTCAAACTCTTTAATAACTTGCTTTAATCGTTCTTCAAAATCACCGCGATAACGTGTACCAGCAACAAGTCCCCCCATATCAAGAGAAAATATCGTTGCATTTGATAAAACTTCAGGCACTTGCCCATCAACAATACGCTTTGCCAATCCCTCAATGATCGCGGTTTTTCCTACTCCAGGATCACCAACCAAAAGCGGATTATTTTTTGATCTTCGACATAAAATCTGAATCATGCGTGAAATTTCTCTTTCACGGCCAATTAATAAATCAATTTTTCCATCCCGCGCTTTACAATTGAGATCAATACAATAACTCGTTAAAGCACATGTTACCCTTTCACCATTGTCTGAAATCTGCTGATCTAATTGCTCTTCAAGTCCTTCAAGTAACATGGATAATCCATCATCACGCGTAATACCATGTGAAATAAAACGTACAGCATCATAGCGTGTCATTCCCATCTCTTGAAGAAAATAGGCTGCATGGCTTTCACGTTCAGAAAAAATAGCAACAAGAACATTTGCCCCTGATACTTCATCTTTTCCAGCAGATTGAGCATGTATTACCGCACGTTGGATAACACGCTGGAAAAAAGCTGTAGGCTTTGTATCCTCATCAGCTCTAATCTGTTCATCTAATTCTGAGCGAAGATAATTGGTTAAACGCTCGCGCAATTCCTCCACATCTACCTGGCATGCCTGAATAACGGAATTTGCATCGGCATCATCTAACAGCGCAAGGAGAAGGTGCTCTAATGTTGCATATTCATGCCGTGCTTGAGTGGCAATTGTTAATGCACGATGCAAAACCTCTTCAAGACTAGGTGTAAAAGATGGCATAATTCCTCACTTCCATTCCATTACACATTGTAACGGATGCTCATTTTGACGCGCACACTCCCTCACTTGTACTATTTTCATTTCAGCAACTTCATAAGTATAAGCTCCACATTCTCCTATCCCATTGTGATGAACATTTAACATAATTCGCGTTGCCTCTTCGAAACTTTTTTTAAAAAAGTTCTTCAAAACGAAAACAACAAAATCCATAGGTGTATAATCATCATTAAGTAAAAGAACGCGATATAATTTAGGTTTTTGGAATTTTGCTCTAGCCTTAGGTATTATAACCGCACTATGCCTACCTTCATCCCAATTCTTGCCTTTTTCATTATGCATAATATGAGGTATAGAGTTTATTATGAGTGTTTGTCCCATTAACGTTTTCCATATAGCAAATTTTTTATTAATTTTAAGTTCTTTCAAAACTATTGCAATACCTCTTTAGCATCAGAAAAGACTTTCCCCCTATGATTAGATGTAAGTCACTCATAAAATAACTTCTGTAAATAAATTAGTAATACCATTCGTCTAAACTGCATCAACACGTTACAGAAAAGGAAGCTATATAGAAGTTTTTCAGGGTAAATGGAGAAATAGGATACGACAAGTGTATATTAACGATCAAAAAATTATGCGCTGCTATAAAAAAATAGCAATTTCTTTTGTTATGTTAGCTTTTTCTTACTGTTGGGCATCAGCAACACCTCAAGGAGCCTATCCTGATAAGTATGCTGCTATTGTGATAGATGCCACGACGGGGAAAACTCTTTTTCAAGCCAATGCAACACTGAAACGTTATCCTGCTTCCCTAACAAAAATGATGACATTATACTTACTGTTTGAAGCTATGCAGATAGGGCGTGTGACATCCAATACTCCAATTCCTGTTTCACATTATGCAGCAATGCGCCCACCAACAAAAATTGGATTTAAAGCAGGCCAAACAATTTCTGCAGAAGCAGCTGCTAAAGCACTTATTACAAGATCTGCAAATGATGTTTCTGCAGCCATTGCAGAATATCTTGGTGGGAGTGAAAAAAAATTCGCTCGAATGATGACAGCAAAAGCTCGTAAACTTGGCATGAAACATACACATTTCGCCAATGCTTCAGGACTTCCGGATGTGCACAATTATTCTACAGCACGAGACATAGCCACTTTGTCATTAGCCTTACGTAAACATTTTCCAAAACAATATAAATTGTTCAAAACAAAAAGTTTTAGTTTCCGTGGACATACGATTAACAGCCACAATAAACTCGTCCAAATAATGAAAGGTGTTGATGGAATTAAAACAGGATACACACAAATGTCAGGTTCTAATTTAGCAACTTCGATGCGTCTTGAGGGACGCTCTGTTGTTGCTGTTGTTATGGGAGGTAAATCATCTACTGCACGTGACGAGCACATGGCTAGCTTATTGAATCAATATTTGCCCAAAGCAAGCCAAATGAAAAGTGGGGAACCTTTAATGGCCTCTGTACACTATCACTTACCCACTGGCGCAAATACGCCTATACCAACCATTAAAGCTGATTCAAATGATTTTAACGATGAAATTTCGACTATGTTGACAGCATTTGCAGAACAACCTAAAAACTCTAATATCGCAATAACGGCTGTAAATAGGGTCATTGTACCAATACCTAACCCTCAAAAAATTATACCGGTTGAGACTCATAAAATTGTGAACGCTTCTTTGTCCACAAATGCCGGATGGGCTATCCAAATTGGTTCTCTTCCTAGTAAAGAACAAGCAAATACTCTGCTTTTAAAAGCAAAAAATACAGCTTTTTCTACTTTAAAGAACACCTCTTCACATATGCAACTGTTTGAAAAAAATGGGCAGCGTTATTATCGAGCCCGATTTACAGGATTTCAATCAAAAAAAGCTGCATTTGACGCGTGTTCTACATTAAAGAAAGCAAATTTTAACTGCTATACTGTAGCCTACTAAAAGTTTTTGAATTTGCATTAAGGATAGTATTATGACAGATAATGCTTTTGCTTCATTCCCTAAAAAAGAAATTTTATTGAAGCAATCATCCCTCCTTTCATTGCGTTCTCTTCACGATGCTGCAGCAAAACTTGTTGGTTTAAAGTATAATTCAACTGCATTAGATACACAATCTCTTGTTAATCTTCTCATTTGCCAAACAATGCGCAATCGTCGTCTCATGATGCCTCCTGTACGCATTCATTTACGTGTTGCGAGTCAAACTGGTAATGTACCTATTAAAATCCGTCTAGGAGCAACAAATATTTAATTCTACAGACTTCTCTAAACAATTATTTTATTATTGCACCATTATCTACAATCTTAAAAGATCCTTTGATAAACATATTTCTTTCTTAAATTACAGGAATTGTGCTGATATCTTTTCTACTATCCAATATCTTCAAGCTTTCAATAAAACCATTTTTAAAGACATAAAAATACTAAATGTTTTTCCAATTTTTGATTTAATATTAAAAAAGTGTCCTGGATATCGTTCGGGAAAAAATGAACCCTACATGGGATGAAAGCTTATCACTTTAGAGGTTATTGTAAAAGTGCAATAAAGAAAATCCCTTTTAATAACGCTTCTCCCTACAACACAAATACTGTAAAAAATAATTTAAGTCCTTTTACTTTTTCTTTTTTTCAACAAACAAAGCAAATTTAAAAATACAAATACTATCCATAAAAAAACGTAAAAGAAATTATCAGATTAAATATCATAATACGATCTCCATAAGATTTTAATTTATATAATGATCATTTTTTTGCATATACCAGCAGCAAGTAAAATAGGACAATGACGGGTAGATGAAAAACTAAAATCACTTTTAGAGATGCAAAAGGCTTTTTCAATTATTCTCATTGCTTCTAATGATAAAGGTAAAAGAAATTCTTTTTATTCATGCCTTCAGCAGGGATTATCCAATAAATCATCCCCAATCTGACTGCCACAATAACGCAATGGATGCGTACAAACACCTGTAAGAATAAACAAATGCAAAGACAAATATGTTATGGGTGTTGTTTCATAAAATTTTTTTATAAAAAGCAGGCTCTTCTCTTCAATCTATTGCTGGTAAATTTTGTGTTTTATGGAGTTATTTTCCTAAGAGAGCCCGTCGTGCTTTTCTATCGCTTGTAAAACCCAATGTAGTCGCATGTTTGAAACAAATATTAAGACGATTTAGTGTTTTCTCTACTGTTGCAGCTTTTGTATGCCAGATGGGAGTAAGGGTATTGCGTATCTCTGTTTGTATAATCTCTGAAACAAGCAGAAAACCTAATTTTGGAAGAATATGAAGTTTTAAAGTGACAACCAATCCTAGTCCTTGCCATCTCCTTTTAATGCAGCTTTACCGCTTTCAAAAGTATCTAAAGCAATATCCTTTAAATAATGGAGATTACGCATTGTCTTATGCTTTTATTTATCGCGTTCTTTAATGCTGTCACAACCTTCACGTAAAACAGAGTGCCATTGTTGCTCATTCATGAGTTTTGTTTTAGAGAGACATCTCTCAACGCTCCCAAGCCCATTTCGCGCCGGCGCCCATGAGATGATATAACGGTAAATCCATTGAGCGCCACCATCTCTACGCTTATAAAGGAGTAAGCTGACACTATCACATATTTGGGCCTCAATGTTGCTGCGCGGGAACAGCCCTTGACACTTGAAACGGTTCATAAGAGGCATTTTGAGGTCCTTTCTTATACAATTTCACTTCATACGGCTCTCTCCACTTGTGATGCGCAAGCGAATGTTTTTGACTAATTCAGCATAAACAGATTTGAAAGGAGAGAATCTTACGGTATTCAAGGTTTTAATTCAATATAAATAACGTTACATTATCTTGATATATCAATATATTACATATTAAACGAGAAATTTTCTAAGATTCTCTTATTTTTCTCCTTATATTGAATCAGTCAAAATCATTTGCTTGCTCATCACGAGAATGATTCGTATATACACGACTAAAAAGGACTCAAAATGCCTCTTATGAACCTTTCAAGTGCCAAGTCCTATATCTTACAAACATTGGGGCTGGCAAAATATGTGATGGTGCTGGCTTGTTCTCTTATTAAGCGTAAAGATGAAGGTGCTCAATGGATTTACCATTATATCATTTCACAGGCACCGTCCCGAAATGGGCTTGTGAGCGTTGAGAAATGCTTTTTTAAAAAAACTCATGAATGAGAAACACGATAATGTTCTATTATATACATTCTATTCTTCATAAGAATTTTGACAAATATTTTTTAATGTACACGTTATTATTTATTTTAATTTTTTTGACGGTACAAGATTTATAAATAAAAGTTGGAGAATAAGATTTTCTAAGATAGCTTTTAATTATTGCGAATTAGAGTTTTTTTCAAGGTATTTTTTTCGCAATATCAGATGTCTAAAAGATCTGCACTTCTAAAAAATTAAAATCTTTAAATCTCTCTCTCACCTCATCACAATTATTTAGATTTAAAACAGATTTTCCTTGGATACCAAGGTATAATCCTCCATTCCTTAAAAGATATTGCAACGAAAACTTTTAAAAGTAATAAAATCCAGCTAGAAAGTAATGACAGATTGATCACTCATTTTACTTTAAGCTTTTTTATTTTTTCCCAATGAGACTGTTTTTCCATTTCTGAGACAAATCAAACAGATATAAGCAATACTCTCTTCCCAATCTTGCAGGCAAGAGCTATTACTCGTCCAGAAAGCATGAACCTATTTCAAATTTATCTCAAGCATGCTGCTGAATTAAATTTAAATTCTGATTTATAAGTCACAAAAAACGTAAGCTTTCTTAGGAAGAAGAATATGATCCTTCCCCAAAGAGCCCAGTTATAGATTGAGAAAAATACTCCAGCTCTTAACAAGAGATTGCATTGACTGCGAGGCCACCTTTACTTGTTTCTTTATAGCGTTCACTCATATCATGACCTGTCTGACGCATTGTTTCTATACAAGCATCAAGAGAAACAAAATGTTCTCCATTACCATGTAATGCAAGAGAAGAAGCCGTTACTGCCTTAACAGCCCCCATTGCATTACGCTCAATACAAGGAACTTGTACAAGACCTGCAACCGGATCACACGTCATTCCCAAATGATGCTCAAGCGCAATTTCCGCTGCATTTTCAATCTGAGCCGATGTTCCACCTAACGCTGCGGTCAACCCTGCCGCAGCCATTGAAGATGCCGCTCCAACTTCACCTTGACACCCAACTTCTGCACCAGAAATAGAGGCATTATGTTTGATAACACCGCCAATAGCTGCAGCCGTCAATAGAAAATCATGTATTCCCTTTTGATCTGAATCATCATTAAACTGAAGATAGTAACGCAAGACTGCGGGGACAACACCAGCTGCCCCATTTGTTGGTGCTGTAACAACACGACCACCTGCTGCATTTTCCTCATTGACTGCCATAGCATAGACTGACAGCCAATCATTTGCCCAAAGTGGATAATTGCAATTTTTCTTTTGATTTTCCAAAAGCGTTTCATGAAGCTTTTTAGCACGCCTTAGAACACGCAATCCACCAGGCAACTCGCCTTCTTGTGATAGACCTCTATCAATGCAATTTGTCATCGCTGAAAAAATTTCATCAAGCCCTGCATCCAGAGAAGAACGCTCTATCTTGGTTTCTTCATTTAAGCGTTTCATTTCAGCAATCGAAAGTCCGGATTTCTCCGACATTGATAACATTGTACGCGCAGAATCAAAAGGATATGGCACCTCAAATGCTTCTGGTTGCATACCACCACCATTCATATGGCTTAATTCATCCTCAGTCACAACAAAGCCACCACCGATAGAATAATAAATCTGCCGCAATAGAACATTCCCACCTGTATCAAGTCCTTCAAATGCGAGTCCATTCGTATGTCCAGGTAAGATTTCCTTTCGTTCAAAAATAAGATCACTTTGCAAATCAAACTGATAAGCGGGCTGGTCTTCTGGTTGCACTTTTTTCTCACGGATAACTTTTTCTAACAGAAATTCCATATTATCAGGATCAACAGTAGAAGCTTTTTCTCCTAAAAGTCCTAATATAATAGCCCTATCTGTCGCATGACCAATACCCGTGAAAGCTAAAGAACCGTAAAGATAAACACGTATACGAGAAACTTGAATATTAGAAGACTGGGAAAAATCTCGTATTTTTTGCAAAAACATATTAGCAGCTGTCATCGGCCCCATCGTGTGCGAGCTAGAAGGACCAATTCCAATTTTAAAAAGTTCAAAAACAGATAAAAACACGTATCACCTCAAAACTGTAGTATGGTTTGAGCACACGCTTTTTATAACGTTTGTCTCGTTTAAAATCAAATTGCGAGATAAACCAAAAAAATGACAACAATAAACACGAATGTTGCTCGTCTTGCTACCACCCAACACTTTCTTTCTATAGTGCTTTCCATAGTCAACCTTCAAAATGGACAATACCTCTAGAGTCATCCTCTCTCAATTTTCTGAACGTAGTAAAATAAGTGTTAATGTGCAATACTAGAATTCAATAAAAATGTGAGATTCTTACCGAAAATATTCCTCATAATGCACCAAGTTCTTCAAAACGTATGATTAATTATACAAAATATTTTATGGATATGCTTCAATGAAACGTACAAAGTTTTCTAACGGTTCTCGTTCTGTCTCAAAATTGTTCTCTGGAGCATTCATATCGCGATAACCAAGCGCCATACCACAGATAATATGGCGATCAGAAGGGATAGATAAAAGTGTACGAATCTGTTTATGATAATCAGCAAAAGCTGCTTGGGGGCAAGTATCTAATCCAAATCCACGTGCTGCTAACATAATAGTCTGCATAAACATACCCAAATCAAGCCAGCTCCCCATTTCCATGTCGTGATCCATTGTAAACAAAAGCCCTACAGGTGCACCGAAAAATAAAAAATTTCGCGCCTTTTGATGAAGCATTTTTTCTTCATCACCTTTTTGAATTCCAAGACTCTGATAAAGATCTAAACCAACTTTTCGACGTCTTGAAAGGTAAGGCTCACGCCACTGACGTGGATAATAATGATATTCACGCTCTCCTTTTACACCTGAAAGCACAAGTTGTGAAAGCTCTTGCCCTACTTTCTGTAATACACCTCCCGTAAGCACAATCACTTGCCATGGCTGAATATTTGTTCCAGATGGTGCACGTGCTGAAAGTTTTAAGATTTCTTTGATTGTTTCCAGACTCACTGGCTGGTCAGTAAAAGCGCGAATTGACTTTCGCGACAAAATAGATTGAAAAACACTCATGGAAGAAACTGCCATTGTCTTTACTCTCTTTATGAAAAATATTTTTTACTTATTAAGGACAATATACTGCGAAAATACCTTTGTTGCTTTTTTCGCACGCTCTATTTCTTCAAATGACTTACACATTTCACGCAGTGCTAAAAAACACCCACCCATTAGGATAGTACAACCTATCCCTTTTAATGACAAGAAAATTGCCTAAAAGTAGATAAAATAAATTTCATAATCAACGATTAACCCCCAACTCTGCTAAGCTCTCAAAAAAAGCCTCCTCAATTCGTTCTAAATCCTGTAGAAGATCATCAATATCATGCTGCATCTTCTTTAAATCAGCTCGTTTTTTATGAATTCCTGCAATTAATTTCTTAAGCTTTTTCTCATCATCAGGTGGTTTTCCAACCATAGCCAACATATCAGATATTTCAGACAACGAAAATTTAACTCTTTTAGCACGCAGTATTTGTTTTAACTTATGACGATCCGTTTGTGTATAAAGCCGTGTACTTCCACGTCTGAAAGGAATAAGAAGCCCCTCTTCTTCATAATAACGCAAAGTCCGAGCTGTTATTGAAAACTCACGCGTCAATTCTCCAATGGAATAATATTCGTACATTTTATCATTCTGTCTTCATAGACCACATTGTTATAAGAAATATGTCTAATTTTTATAAAACTTGAGGCAAGCACTCTATTCTCTACTTTCCCGCACTCTAAAATGTAAAGACATACAGCCTTATCATACAAATATTATACAGCAAAAAACCAATTATTTTTTTAGATTACAGAAAAAACTACTGATCTTTCATTATAAGACCTTTTAAATCTTTATAGAAGATATCAATCAAAAATTTTCTTAAAATTCGAAATCAGCCGTTACTTTACTTGTAGAGAATACTCTCTTTTCCTTGGAATATGGCTTTTAGACTTCACGTATCTTGAAAAAAAATTCTATACAGCCTTCAGAAATAAGAAAACTTTAAAATAAAGCAATAAAAAAGATAAGCACCATCATAAAACAACAAACTATTCAAGATGAGTGAAATAACTATTACCTTATAATTTTTAACATTTTCAGGAAAATATGCAATTTCCGTATTTTGAGATAAAAAAACGCCTGAACTTTTTATTCAGACGTTTTTATATTATGTGACGCTATCTTTAAATTATTCAGCAACAGCTTCAGTTGTCATATTTGTCAACATAGCCTTGGCCACTTCGTTATTATTAGACTTACGTTGCTCATCTACAATCAAATCATCACGAACTGCTGCAATACGACGGATTTGAGAAATCGTGCCCCCTGTACCGGCAGGAATAAGACGACCGACAATAACGTTCTCTTTAAGACCTTGCAAAGTATCAATTTTACCAGAAACCGCTGCTTCGGTAAGAACACGCGTTGTTTCCTGAAACGATGCCGCCGAAATGAAAGAAGGCGTTTGAAGAGAAGCTTTTGTAATTCCAAGAAGAATGGGATTACCAGATGCAGGTTTTTTCCCTTCTGCAATCAAATTATCATTGATTTCATCAAGTTCAATACGATCAACATTATCACCTGGAATATAACCAGAATCTCCAGAGTCAGTAATTTCAACCTTTTGCAACATTTGACGAACAATCACTTCAATGTGCTTGTCATTGATAAGAACCCCCTGCAAACGATAAACCTCTTGAATCTCATTAACAAGGTAAGATGCCAAAGCTTCAACACCCTTGATTGCTAAAATATCATGAGGAGCTGGATTACCATCAAGGATATAATCACCCTTTTCAATTTGATCGCCTTCTTGGAAGTGAAACAACTTACCTTTTGGAATCAAATATTCTACTGCCTCAAGAGTTTCATCATTTGGTTCAATAATAATACGGCGTTTGTTCTTATAACCACGGCCAAATCGAATTGTACCACTGACTTCAGCAATAATCGCATGATCCTTTGGACGACGCGCTTCAAAAAGCTCTGCCACACGTGGTAGACCACCCGTAATATCTTTCGTCTTGGCACTTTCCATTGGCAAACGAGCAATAACATCACCAGCTTTAACATGCGCACCAAGCTCAACAGAAAGAATAGTTTCCACTGACATCATATAACGGGCTTCACCTCCCTTATATAATTTAGCGATGGATTTACCTTCTTTATCTGCATGAATAATAATGGCTGGTTTGAGCTCCGCACCACGTGGATTAGCACGCCAATCAATCACCAAACGCTTCGTAATCCCCGTCGATTCATCAGCTGTTTCAGTGACCGATAAACCATCAACCATATCTTCAAAACCCACATAGCCTTCAACTTCCGTTAAAATTGGACGTGTATAAGGATCCCATTCTGCTATACGTTGACCACGTTTAACCACATCACCATCATCAACAAAAATATGTGCTCCATAGCTAATACGATGCACAACGCGCTCTTTTCCTAACTCATCCTTGATAAGGATAGCCATATTACGCCCCATAACAACTAAATGTCCTTCAGAGTTACGCGCCACATTACGATTACGAATCTCCACCGTACCTTCATAAGATGCTTCTAAATACGATGAATCAACAACCTGTGCAGTTCCTCCTAGGTGGAAAGTACGCATAGTAAGCTGCGTTCCCGGCTCACCAATTGACTGAGCAGCAATAACACCAACAGCTTCTCCCTGATTAACCGGTGTTCCACGCGCCAAATCACGACCATAGCATTTTGCACAAACCCCAAGACGTGTTTCACATGTTAAAGCAGAACGAATTTGAACAGATTGAATTCCTGCTTCTTCAATCTTCGCGACATCGGCCTCCTCAATCATCGCTCCACCTTCAAGAATGACCTCTCCAGAGATAGGATGTAAAATATCAACAAGGGCTGTACGACCAAGAATTCTTTGCCCAAGAGAAGCAACAATTTGTCCGGCATCAACAATTGGCTGCATGGTAAGCCCTTTTGCCGTACCACAATCAACGGCTGAAATAATAGCATCCTGTGCAACATCAACAAGACGCCGTGTTAGATAACCAGAGTTCGCCGTTTTTAACGCAGTATCAGCAAGTCCTTTACGCGCACCATGTGTGGAGTTGAAGTATTCGTTAACAGTCAGACCTTCCTTAAAATTTGAAATAATAGGTGTTTCAATAATTTCACCCGATGGTTTTGCCATTAATCCACGCATACCAGCCAATTGTCTCATCTGGTTAGCAGAACCACGGGCACCAGAATGCGACATCATATAGATCGAATTCATAGGCCGTTGACGACCTGTTTTAGGATCAAAATCGACAGCTTGAATTCGTTTCATCATTTCATCTGCAACACGGTCTGTACATTTACCCCAAGCATCTACAACCTTATTGTATTTTTCACCTTGTGTAATCAAACCATCATTATATTGCTGTTCGTATTCCTTAGCCAAAGCTTCTGTTTCTGCAACCAAACGCGACTTGCTATCAGGAATAACCATATCATCCTTACCAAATGAAATTCCTGCACGACAAGCATAAGAAAAACCAAGCTGCATAATACGGTCACAAAAAATAACCGTCTCTTTTTGTCCACAGTGGCGATAAACATAATCAATCATTTTAGAAATATTCTTTTTTGTCATTTCTTGATTGACAATATCAAATGAGATATTCGGATTTTTGGGCAAAAGCTCACCGATAATCAAACGACCAGGTGTCGTATCATAAAGTTTAGCGACTTCTTTTCCATCCTTGCCGATATTCTTAACACGGCCTTTAATCTTCGTATGAAGCGTTACGACCTTATTTTCCAAGGCATAATGAAGCTCACCTATATCAGAAAAAGCCATTCCCTCACCTGGTTCTTTTTCAGAAACAATCGAGAGATAATAAAGTCCAAGAACCATATCCTGTGATGGAACAATAATGGGGGCACCATTAGCTGGATGAAGAATATTATTAGTCGACATCATCAAAACACGAGCTTCAAGCTGTGCTTCAAGAGAAAGTGGAACGTGAACAGCCATCTGATCTCCATCAAAATCCGCATTAAAAGCGGTACATACCAATGGATGAAGTTGGATAGCCTTTCCTTCAATTAAGATAGGTTCAAAAGCCTGAATCCCCAAACGGTGCAATGTTGGCGCACGATTGAGTAAAACAGGATGTTCACGAATAACCTCATCCAAAATATCCCAAACTTCTGGATGCTCTTTTTCAACAAGCTTTTTTGCTTGTTTTACAGTTGAGGAATATCCTTTCGCATCAAGCCGCGCATAAATAAAGGGCTTAAATAATTCAAGGGCCATTTTTTTGGGAAGACCACATTGATGTAATTTTAATTCAGGACCTGTCACGATAACAGAACGACCCGAGTAATCAACACGCTTTCCAAGTAAGTTTTGACGGAAACGACCTTGTTTACCCTTTAACATATCTGAAAGAGATTTTAACGGACGTTTATTGGCCCCCGTAATCACACGCCCACGCCGTCCGTTATCAAACAATGCGTCAACAGCTTCTTGCACCATACGCTTTTCATTACGCACGATAATTCCAGGAGCACGCAATTCAATCAGCCGTTTCAAGCGGTTATTACGATTGATAACACGTCGATAAAGATCATTCAGATCTGATGTCGCGAAACGTCCACCATCAAGCGGAACCAATGGACGTAAATCCGGTGGAATAACCGGAATTGTTTTCATAATCATCCACTCTGGTTTATTCCCAGACTCAAGAAAATTTTCTACGATCTTAAGTCGTTTAATTAATTTTTTCTGCTTTAACTCTGAAGTTGTTTCAGCTAATTCGAGACGCAAATCATTGGCAATTTTATCTAACTCCATACTCGCTAAAAGCTCGTAAATAGCCTCAGCGCCAATCATAGCTGTAAACTGATCTTCTCCAAACTCATCAATAGCAAGCATATATTCTTCTTCAGAAAGAAGCTGGTGGAGCTTAAGAGATGTCAACCCTGGTTCGGTTACAATATAATTCTCAAAATAAAGAACACGCTCAATATCTTTTAAAGTCAAATCTAAAAGTGTAGAAATACGGCCTGGTAACGATTTAAGAAACCATATATGTGCAACAGGTGCTGCAAGCTCAATGTGCCCCATACGCTCACGACGTACGCGCGAAAGAGTAACCTCCACTCCACATTTTTCACAAATAATGCCCTTATATTTCATACGCTTATATTTGCCGCATAGACATTCATAGTCCTTAATCGGGCCAAATATACGTGCACAAAAAAGACCATCCCGCTCTGGTTTAAAAGTCCGATAATTAATAGTCTCAGGCTTCTTAATCTCACCATACGACCAGGACAAAATTTTCTCAGGACTCGCAATGGAAATACGAATAGAGTCAAATGTCTGCGCTGGCGCTTGAGGATTGAAAAGATTCATGACCTCGTGGTTCATGCTGTTCTCCTTCAAAGATTCTTAGAACCTGTTGTAATATCTCTTTTTATTTTATAACAGATCTTCTTTAAAATACATTTACTTTTAAAAATGATCTACACAACCCGAATAAGGTTATTGAGCCTTTTAAAGTAATCAGAGCGCAACCTTTTTCCAGTGCGCTCCTTGAATTATTGTTCTACCCTCTCAGATAAAACACGCTGTGCAATAAGTTCACGTGCATCATCAAGCTCTACATTAAGAGCGAGTGAACGCATTTCTTTCACCAACACATTAAAGCTCTCAGGTATACCGGCTTCAAATGTATCATCACCACGCACAATCGCTTCATAGACTTTCGTCCGCCCAGCAACATCATCCGATTTGACGGTCAACATCTCCTGCAAAGTGTATGCAGCACCATAAGCTTCAAGGGCCCACACCTCCATTTCACCAAAACGCTGTCCACCAAACTGTGCCTTACCTCCCAATGGTTGTTGCGTAACAAGTGAATAGGGACCAATAGAACGTGCATGAATCTTATCATCAACAAGGTGATGCAATTTCAACATGTAAATATACCCCACCGTTACTGGACGATCAAAAGGCTCTCCTGTGCGACCATCATAAAGCGTAACCTGCCCTGAACTATCTAAGCCTGCATCTTCCAGCATCATGTTGATATCAGACTCATGTGCTCCATCAAAAACAGGCGTTGCAATTGAAACACCTTTCTTCATCTGAAGTGCCAATTTATAAAGGCTTTCGTTATCATACTGACGCACAGGTTCATTATGATAATCATCCGGCATAAGATTTTCAATACGCTGACGTAAAGGAAGTATATCACCAGTCTCTTGATATAATTCCAACAAATCACCAATCTTTTTGCCCATCCCCGCACATGCCCAACCAAGGTGCGTCTCAAGAATTTGCCCAACATTCATACGACTAGGCACACCAAGCGGATTTAAGACGATATCAGCATGCGTTCCATCTTCAAGAAATGGCATATCTTCTACGGGAAGAATACGTGAGACAACACCCTTATTCCCGTGACGTCCCGCCATCTTATCACCTGGTTGAATTTTGCGCTTCACAGCCACAAAAACCTTTACCATTTTCATGACACCAGGAGGCATTTCATCACCTCTTTGGACCTTTTCAACTTTATCCATAAAGCGACGTTGTAATGCTTCTTTTGATTCATCATATTGCTTGCGCAGAGCTTCAATTTCATTTTGAAGCTTTTCATCCTCAACAGCAAATTGCCACCACTGCGAACGCGGATAACGCCCCATCACCGTACTATCAAGCTTTTTGCTCTCCGAAAAGCCTTTCGGACCTTCTACAGCGACTTTCCCTGTCAACATATCGGTAAGACGCGCATAAACATTGCGATCAAGAATCGACTGCTCATCATCACGATCTTTCGCTAAACGCTCAATTTCTTCACGCTCAATTGCCATAGCGCGCTCATCTTTCTCCACACCATGGCGATTAAAAACGCGAACCTCAACAACAGTACCAAACGTCCCAGGCGGCATACGCATAGAAGTATCACGAACATCAGATGCCTTTTCACCAAAAATTGCTCGCAGAAGCTTCTCTTCCGGTGTCATGGGACTCTCACCCTTTGGTGTAATCTTTCCAACCAAAATATCACCCGGTTGAACTTCAGCACCAATATAAATAATGCCAGCTTCGTCAAGATTCCTTAATGCTTCTTCCGCAACATTAGGAATGTCACGGGTAATTTCCTCAGGACCAAGTTTTGTATCCCGTGCTGCAACTTCAAATTCCTCAATATGAATTGAAGTAAACACATCATCCGCAACAATGCGCTCAGATAACAAAATGGAATCTTCGTAGTTGTATCCATTCCACGGCATAAACGCGACAAGAACATTCCGCCCAAGAGCCAAATCACCAAGATCTGTGGATGGACCATCTGCAATGATATCACCCTTCTCTACCCGATCACCAACATGCACAAGAGGACGCTGATTAATACAAGTGGATTGATTAGAACGCTGAAATTTTTGTAAGCGATAAATATCAACGCCTGATTTTGAAGGATCTAAATCTTCTGTTGCACGGATAACAATACGGGTAGCATCAACTTGATCAACAATACCACTCCGTTTTGCGCTCACAGCAGCTCCTGAATCTCGTGCAACAACGGCTTCCATTCCCGTACCAACAAATGGCGCCTCAGCGCGTACAAGAGGAACTGCCTGACGCTGCATGTTCGATCCCATCAGTGCACGATTCGCATCATCATTTTCCAAAAAAGGAATAAGCGCGGCTGCAACTGAAACCAACTGTTTTGGTGAAACATCCATCAAATCAACATGATCGCGCGGCGCCATTAAAACTTCACCAGCATGACGGCAAACAACAAACTCTTCTATAAAACAGCCTTCACTATCTAATGAAGAATTTGCTTGAGCAACATAATGCTTTGCTTCTTCCATCGCTGAAAGATAAATAACTTCTTTGGTGACTTTACCATCAATAATTTTACGATATGGGCTTTCAATAAAGCCATATTTGTTAACCCGAGCAAATGTTGCTAAGGAGTTAATGAGGCCAATATTGGGGCCTTCTGGTGTTTCAATCGGACAAATACGACCATAATGCGTAGGATGGACGTCACGAACTTCAAAACCCGCACGCTCACGTGTCAAGCCACCTGGACCAAGAGCAGAAAGACGGCGCTTATGGGTGATTTCTGACAATGGATTGGTTTGATCCATAAACTGTGATAATTGTGAAGACCCAAAGAACTCGCGAACTGCTGCTGCAGCAGGCTTTGCATTGATCAAATCCTGCGGCATAACTGTATCAATTTCAACCGATGACATACGCTCTTTTATCGCACGCTCCATACGCAGCAAACCAATGCGATATTGATTTTCCATCAACTCCCCAACGGAACGAACACGACGATTGCCTAGATTATCAATATCATCAATTTCACCACGGCCATCACGCAATTCAACCAACATCTTAACAACAGCAAGAATATCCTCTTGACGTAAAACGCGAACTGTATCTGGACAATCAAGATCCATACGCAAATTCATCTTAACACGTCCAACAGCTGAAAGATCATAACGCTCTGGATCAAAAAACAATGAATGAAACATTGCTTCTGCTGTATCGATTGTTGGGGGCTCACCTGGACGCATTACTCGGTAAATATCAAACAATGCATCCTGTCGACTTTCATTTTTATCCACCTTTAAAGTATTGCGAATATAAGCTCCAATATTCATGTGATCAATATCAAGGATATTGATTTGATCAGCACTAACATCAAGCAAAACTTTTAATACTTTTTCGTCAATTTCATCACCAGCTTCAAGGTAAATCTCACCTGTCTCGTAATTGACGATATCTTCGGCAAGATAACACCCTAATAAATCATATTCACTAACTTTAACCGCCTTGAGGCCTTTTTCTGCCAAAGACTTTGCAGTACGAACTGTTAGCTTTTTACCAGCCTCTGCAACAACTTCACCACTATCTGCATCTATAAGGTCAGAAATGAGCTTCATTCCTTTAAAGCGATCAACAGAATAAGGAACACGCCACCCTTCTCCATCACGCTCATAAGCCACTTTATCATAAAACGTCGACAAAATATCCGACGCATCCATACCTAATGCCATTAAAAGACTGGTAACAGGAATCTTGCGCCGCCGATCAATACGCGCATAAATGATGTCCTTAGCATCAAACTCAATATCCAGCCAAGAGCCACGATAGGGAATAACACGAGCTGCAAAAAGAAGCTTTCCCGATGAATGAGACTTGCCCTTATCATGATCAAAAAAGACACCAGGAGAACGGTGCATCTGAGAAACAATAACACGCTCCGTACCATTAACGATAAAGGTACCATTCGTCGTCATTAAAGGCATATCACCCATATAAACGCCTTGTTCTTTAATGTCTTTGATATCTTTGGAGCCAGTATCCTCATCAACATCAAAAACAATCAAACGCAATATCACCTTTAATGGGGCTGCATAAGTTAAATCACGTTGACGACATTCTTCAACATCAAATTTCGGTAAATCAAATTCATAACCAACAAACTCAAGCATAGCCGTACCGGAAAAATCGGAAATAGGAAATACCGATTTAAAAACAGCTTGCAAACCTTCATCTGGTCGTCCACCTTTCGGTTCCTCAACCATGAGAAACTGATCATATGACGCTTTTTGAACCTCAATAAGATTCGGCATCTCTGCTACTTCAGGAATCTTACCAAAAAATTTGCGTACCCGCTTACGACCATTGAATTGAGACATCATTGCGTGAGTCTGAGCCATCGTCGCTCCTTGATCCTTACTCTTCAAGGTAGACCAACCTTGAAAGCCTTATATCATTAACCTGCAAATGCAGACCAGTTTACTTGACACCCAATAATGAGCATCATGAACTTTCCCCACCAACACAAGCCTTTCTTTGGCTTGGCTCCATGATGAGGGATGAGTAACCCAAACCTATACCCATTCCTGCAATTAAACCATTGGTAAAAGTTTTTTTACTCATTATTTTTCCTCTTTTTAGAGAAAGAAAATCGGCGAACATATATGGCCGCCGATAAAATTAAATTTATTTAAGTTCAACTTTAGCACCAGCAGCTTCAAGTTGAGATTTAATTTTCTCTGCTTCTTCTTTAGAAGCGCCTTCTTTAATAGGCTTAGGTGCTCCTTCAACCAGATCTTTTGCTTCTTTAAGACCAAGTCCCGTAAGAGCACGAACTTCTTTAATAACATTAATTTTTTGCGCGCCACCTTCAACAAGAATAACATCAAATTCTGTTTTTTCTTCAGCAGCTGGAGCAGCAGCACCAGCAACAGCAGCGACAGCAACAGGAGCAGCAGCCGAAACGCCCCACTTTTCTTCAAGTAACTTAGAAAGCTCAGCAGCTTCCAAAAGGGTTAGATTAGAAAGGTCTTCTACGATCTTCGCTAGATCAGCCATTTTTAAATTCCTTTAATTAAAAGATTTGAACCATTATTAAAACTTATTCAAAAAAACAGAAAAGCATTAAAGCTCTTCCATCAACGTGAATACAAACAGCCTTAAGCCGCCTTATCCTCCTGAGCATATGCTCCAATGACACGTGCAACCTGACCTGCTGGTGCATTAACAACCTGTGCAATACGGGTCGCAGGAGTAGAAATCATACCCACAAGTTTTGCCCGCAACTCGTTTAATGAAGGCAATGAAGCCAATGACTTCACAGCGTCTACAGTTAAACTTGTTGCACCCATTGAACCGCCAAGGATGACAAATTTGTCATTGCTTTTTGCAAAATCAACAGCAACTTTTGGTGCTGTGATTGGATCTTCTGAATAAGCAATAAGTGTTTGTCCTGTAAACAAACCCGCTATCGATTCAGATTCCGTGCCCTGAAGAGCGATTTTAGCAAGACGGTTTTTGGCGACTTTAACGGCACCGCCAGCTTCACCCATTTTCGAACGCAGATCGTTCATCTGTGAAACTGTCAGACCGGAATAATGTGCAACAACAACAGAACCAGACTTTTGAAAAGCCTCGTTAAGCCATGTAACAAATTCGCGTTTTTCCGCTCTATTCACTGTCTCTCTCCATTTAACAGATTTGCTTAAAACAAACCTGTTGGTTACCTTTGATAACATAAAACATTTCATGTTACCGATGAGGATCCTGTCCCCTTTTTCACGCACAGCGTTCAAAGGCAACCCTGGCTCAAACCCTTTAAGTCTTTTAACTCTCAGTTTTTACCCCAGTCTCATGCAGGTTTTTTTGATTAAGATACTTAAAGCATCACCTACAATCTCGGACAGGATATTCCGGAATTTCTCCCGGTATAACCTAAGCCCTATAAAGCTTAGATGGCTAAATGTCGGTTAAAACCGACATTTAAAATATAATTTTAATCGTCACTTACCTCAAAAAAATTATAAATCAGTTTATACTGACTCTGAACGAACCGTTGCTGGATCAACTTTAACACCAACCCCCATAGTCGAAGAAACAGCAACGCGCTTAACATACTCACCTTTTGCACCTTGCGGCTTTGCTTTAATAACAGCACTTGCAAAGGCTTTAATATTTCCTACGATTTTTTCAACGCCAAAAGAAGCTTTCCCAATACCAGCATGCACAATACCAGCTTTTTCAACACGAAATTCGACAGCACCACCTTTAGAAGCTTTGACAGCACCGGCAACATCAACTGTTACAGTACCAACTTTTGGATTTGGCATCAAACTCCGTGGACCAAGAATCTTACCAAGACGACCAACAAGAGGCATCATATCTGGTGTTGCAATACAACGATCAAAGTTAATCTTCCCCCCATTAATGCTTTCAAACAAATCTTCAGCACCCACGATATCGGCCCCCGCTGCCTTAGCTTCCTCAGCCTTATCTCCACGAGCAAAAACGGCAACACGAACATTTCGTCCCGTTCCGTTAGGCAAATGCGCAACACCTCGAACCATTTGATCAGCATGACGAGGATCAACACCCAAGTTCATTGAAATCTCAATTGTTTCATCAAACTTAGCTACAGCACGCTCCTTAACCATTGAAACAGCATCATTCAAAGCGTAAAGTTGATTAAAATCAACATCTTTGCGGATATTTTTTATTCTCTTTGCTACTTTTGCCATAACATTAGCCCACCACTTCCAAGCCCATCGAGCGCGCAGAACCTTCAACCATACGCATTGCTGCCTCAATGTCATTTGCATTAAGATCTTTCATCTTTGATTCCGCAATCGAGCGAATTTTATCGCGAGAGATACTTCCTACGGACACTTTACCGGGCTCTTTTGAACCAGATTTCAGTTGTGCTTCTTTCTTTAAAAAGAACGATACAGGAGGTGTCTTGAGAGAAAATGTGAAAGACTTATCTTGGTAATACGTAATAACAACTGGAATCGGTGCCCCCTTTTCCATTTCTTGTGTCGCTGCATTAAACGCCTTACAAAATTCCATGATATTAATACCACGTTGACCAAGAGCTGGACCAATCGGTGGAGATGGAGTAGCAGCCCCTGCAGGAACCTGCAACTTGAGCTGACCTATACTTTTTTTTGCCATAATAATCTGCCTTCAATTTCACTGGTACACTAACAATTCATCTTGCTCGCTACCCGCTGCAGTCATGTGGTTCGGATCATTAAGCCGACAAAAGCCATAAATCACCTCCCACTCCTTCCTTAAAGTAATTAAACTACTCTAAGCTTAATCAGAGTTTTTCAACCTGACCAAATTCCAAATCAACAGGCGTAGGACGCCCAAAAATGAGCACTTCAACCTTAAGACGAGAGCGCTCTTCTTCAACCTCTTGAACAATTCCATTAAACGAAACAAAAGGACCATCAGCAACGCGAACTTGCTCTCCAACCTCAAACGACACAGAAGACTTTGGAGATTCAACTCCTTCCTGAACTTGTTTGAGAATTTGCTCAACTTCTCGATCAGAAATGGGAACAGGACGTGCCTCAGACCCTAAAAAACCTGTCACTTTAGGCGTATTTTTAATAAGATGATAAACCTCATCTGTTAATTCAGCACGAACAAGAACATAACCAGGAAAAAATTTCCGTTCAGTATCAACCTTGCGTCCACGACGAACTTCTACAACACGCTCCGTTGGAACAAAAATCTTTTCAAACAAATGATCAAGTCCCTTTTGCTTTGCCTCCTTATCAATAGCCTCCGCTACTTTCTTTTCAAAATTTGAATATGCCTGAACAATATACCAACGAGCTGCCACAGTCACACTTCCTTACATTCTCAACTAAAAAGATATTTCAGAAGATCAATAACCCGCCAAACACCAAAATGCATAACCTGATCCACAATAAAAAAGAAAGCTGAAGCCAATGCCGTTACCAACAAAACCATAACAGTAGAAATAACCGTCTCGCGACGCGTAGGCCACTTCACTTTAACTGTTTCTGCATAAACCTGCTTCAAAAAGGCAATTGGGTTGGTTTTAGATGCCATCGTCACACTATACTCTCTCTAGCCTTATATACTCTCTTCTAGTCCTATTGTGCTTTATCCCCAAAAAAATAAATACGAAAAAAATGCAAAAGCCACCTTTCAGACTGATGCAATTTTCTACTTCCTATCCAATAGCGTTTCACACACAAAAAAACAAGCCCCATATAAAAAAAAGCGAAAAAGGCAGCAAGACCTGCCCTCACATCTAAAATCCTATTCCCCTTTGGCAGGGGCAGCAGGACTTGAACCCGCGACCTGCGGTTTTGGAGACCGCCGCTCTACCAACTGAGCTATACCCCTAACTCTCAAGACTAAAACACCTTTAGCAAGCTTTCAATAAGCATTATTTATTCAATGATCTTAGAGACGATACCTGCACCAACAGTACGACCACCTTCACGAATAGCAAAACGAAGCTTCTCTTCCATCGCTATCGGCACGATCAGAGACACATCCATCGCAACATTATCCCCTGGCATAACCATCTCTGTTCCCTCTGGAAGCGTAACAATACCCGTAACATCCGTCGTACGGAAGTAAAACTGAGGGCGATAGTTCGTGAAAAACGGCGTATGACGACCGCCTTCATCTTTCGTCAAAATATAAGCCTCTGCTTTAAAACGTGTATGAGGCGTAACAGATCCGGGCTTCGCCAATACTTGACCTCGCTCAATCCCTTCACGGTCAACACCGCGAAGCAGAGCACCAATATTATCACCCGCTTGACCTTGATCTAAAAGCTTACGGAACATTTCAACACCTGTGACTGTTGTCTTAGATGTTGGACGAATTCCGATAATCTCGATTTCTTCCCCAACCTTAATAACACCGCGCTCAACACGACCCGTAACAACTGTTCCACGACCTGAAATCGAAAAGACATCTTCTATCGGCATCAAGAATGGTTGATCAACAGGACGTTCAGGGGTTGGAATATACTTATCAACCTCACTCATCAAAAGACGAACCGCATCTTCACCAATGCTTTTATCCTTGTCCTCAAGGGCAGCCAACGCTGAACCTTTAACAATTGGCACATCATCACCAGGAAAATCATATTTAGATAAAAGTTCCCGAACCTCAAGCTCTACAAGATCTAAAAGTTCGCTATCATCAACCTGATCAACTTTATTAAGAAAAACAACAATCGCAGGAACACCAACCTGACGGGCTAGCAAAATATGCTCACGCGTCTGAGGCATTGGGCCATCAGCCGCAGAAACAACCAGAATAGCACCATCCATCTGAGCTGCCCCTGTGATCATGTTTTTCACATAATCTGCGTGTCCGGGGCAATCAACGTGGGCATAGTGACGATTTTCTGTTTCATACTCAACGTGGGCTGTAGAAATGGTAATTCCACGGGCGCGCTCTTCTGGTGCTGCATCAATTTGGTCATATGCTTTAAACTCACCAAAAAATTTCGTAATCGCTGCTGTCAATGATGTCTTCCCATGATCAACGTGACCAATCGTACCTATATTAACATGCGGTTTTGTACGTTCAAATTTGCTCTTCGCCATTGCTATTAATCTCTTGTTTTATTCTCTATCTTTGTTAGCACCTAGAAACAGGCCTGCAAAACTGAATTCAACTGGACCGTACACCAAGCCCAATCACCACAACTCTTAACCTTAGACGGAAAATCCCGCCCACTTTAATAATGGAATACCTTCCATCATACCTACTTGCCTAATCATCAACAACCATTTGGAGCGGGTAGCGGGAATCGAACCCGCATATTCAGCTTGGAAGGCTGCTGCTCTACCATTGAGCTATACCCGCATGATCCACCTACTAACACTCCTTCGATGAATGGTGGAGGGGGTTGGATTCGAACCAACGTAGCATACGCAACGGATTTACAGTCCGCCCCCTTTAACCACTCGGGCACCCCTCCATTACACCGGCAAAGTCGCGCGATGAGGCATCACGACAATCATCTCGAACACCCATTCAATTCAATCTGATTGCGAAGTGGTTATGACGATTACGATTGTATCTGTCAACAGAATAAATACAATTCTGTACAAATTTCCTGCTCATATTTTTAAATCATAGATTTTTTCTAGCACTTTTTCTTATTAAAACGCTATAAAGAAGTTATGAAAGAAAAAACATCACAAAATTCTCATTATGCTCGTTTACGTCGCCGATATCGGGATACGAAAGGCTCTCCTTCTCGATCTTCCACAAATCTGAAGAAGGGAGCTGCTTCTTTACAGCAAGGGATAATCCATCTTTATGGCATTCATGCCGTTCAGGCTGCTTTAAAAAACCCAAAAAGAATTTTTAAATGTCTGTACGTTACACAAAATGCCTTAAAAAGATTAAATATATCCGAATCAGATTATCCTTGCTCTGTTAAATTATGCGCCCCCAAATATCTTGATTCGCTTGTTGGAAGTGAGGCAGTTCATCAAGGGGTTGTTTTGGAAACCTCTCCTCTCAAACCATGCAAACTATCGGAATTAACCAATACTGATCTGGTCATTGTCATGGATCAAATTACTGATCCACATAATGTTGGCGCTATTATGCGCTCTGCCGTTGCATTTAAAGCGAAGGCACTTATTACCACTTTCCGTCATTCTCCCCACGAAAGTGGCGTTCTTGCAAAAGCAGCATCAGGGGCTCTAGAAATGATTCATTATATTACCGTACGAAACCTCGCTGAAACTCTTCAAGAACTCCACCAAACAGGTTTTACAAGCTTTGGTCTCGATTCAGAAGGGGATCAACCTCTAGAAACAACATTAACAGGGAATAAAATTGCTCTTGTTTTAGGAGCAGAAGGTAAAGGTTTACGAAAAAAAACACGTGAAACCGTTTGTGCTCTAGCGCGCCTTGATATGCCTGGAAATATTAAATCATTAAATGTTTCAAACGCAGCAACAATAGCGCTTTATGTGGCGCATAAATATCTTAGATTCTAGTTTTTAATTTTTTTTGTGAAACATCAAAAAAGCCAACCAACAAAAAACCCGCTAAAAACCCGCCAATATGCGCTTCCCATGCTATTGAGAGACCATTTTCTTCAAACAGAATGGAAGAAATACCTATGATAAAATCAGCTGCCAGCCATACACTTATATAAATAAGTACGCCTTTGGAACAAAGGGCTTTTTTGATGGATAATAAAGACCCAAAAGGTTTTTCGTTCTGCGCATTGACACCTAAATAGCTGCTAGGGAAACCGTAACGTGCAATAGCTCCCATCATTCCAGATACGGAACCTGATGCCCCAACAAGTGATATGATACTTTCTTGATGAAATGTAAAATAAGTCAAAACAGAAATAACTGCCGTTAACACCCAAAAAACTAAAAAACGTAAAACACCAAAATGCCTTACTAAAGGAGAGCCAAAAACCAAAAGCCAAACCATATTAAGAGCAACATGTTTAAAACTACCATGCATAAATGAATAACTCACCATGGTATAGAAAAATGCGATAGGATCCTTCTTAAACAATGCTGGTGTAAATGAAAAAAACTCAAAACTCTCAATATAAAGCTGACGAGAAAAAAAATACTGAGGAATGCAATAAAGACAAAAACAAAATGCTATCAAGACAACAATAATAAACGGAACATTCAATAAAGGTTCTTTAGATTGTCTCGGCAATCGGGAAACATTCTTATATTGATGACGAGAATCTTTCATTATATAAAATCTCATATTCTTTAAAATAACTGGTTATTCTTTACACAAAATAAAGATACTACTATCCAAGTAATAAGGAATCTTTTAGCGCCTCTTAGCCCCCCTTTTTAATCTTCAATAGCTCACCGTAAAAACATGTGTCTCTTATACAAAAGATTTTGAAAAGTATGGATATCAAAAATATGATTCACAAAATGAGCGATATCCTGCTTATTGAAATATGAAGGTTTTCACGCAATATGCAAGAGCTTATGAATAAAGAAAATCACTTATAAAGCAGTCTATAATGAAAATGTAAAATACATAAATATTGCTTTTGCCAGAAATGTACCAATTTTTGCATTTTTTAATCAACCTATACTTCAATTGAAACTTTAAATAATCTTAAACTTCAATTGTTCCAACAACAGCGCTTGAATTACTTCTACTTTTTGAATAAAAAAGAAATCTCCATGAGAAGAAAGGCTCACCCAACACAGTTGTTTTCTCTCGATATAATCATTGGTGTTTCATAAATTACGCAATTGAATCAATCAAAACCATTCGCTTGCACATTACAAGCGGGAAGAGTCGTGTTGATAAAAACTGTACAAGAGAGGAATAAAAATATCTCTTATGAAGAGTCTTCAAGTGCCAAGGACTATCCGGTAATATTGGGCGCTGGCAGAGTGTGTGATGGTGTCTACTTGCTCCTTTACATGCGTAAAGGGAGAGAATACTCAATGGATTTATCGTTATAACATTCATGGGTTCTGTTGCAAAACGGATGTGACGAGCCTTAAGAGAAGAGGTCTCTTTAAAACAAGCCCGTAAATATGTAATACAATGACGTTCTGTTTTTCATGAGAGATGCAACCTATTCAATGCAAAAGAGTCAATTCATCTCTTGAACAAATATAAACAAACCTTTCATTTCTACCTCTAACAGATATAACTCAAGAATTTTTTCTATGGAACACTCAAAAAAATACGTTGATTTGCATAGTGAATCCTTGGATTTAAACGTTTCATAAGAGAAACTTTCATTCCTTTCTTAAACAGTAGTATTCACACGTCCACCGCTTGTAACAAATAAGGCAATAATTTTGATCGTTTCAATATAAGAAAGTTTGAAATGAGAAAATCATAGAAATGCGAACCTCTCATTCAAATTGTAAAATGATAAATCATCATTATAAATCAATGTATTATAAATAGATAACACACTATTCCTGAAGAGGTATATTTTGGGAATTTTGCTTGCAATCTTTTAACCACACATCATAAATAGGATGTTCAACAGCGTTCAAACCAGGACTATCTGCAAACATCCATCCTGTAAAAATACGCCGTATTTTTTTATCTAATGTTACTTCGTTGACTTCCACAAAACCTGTTGTACGCGTTGGTTCATCTTTAGAGCTCGTATAACAAGCACGGGGTGTTACCTGTAATGCACCGTACTGATAAATTTCACCAAGAGAAACTTCAAAACGTGTCGTCCGCCCCGTAATTTTATCAAGACCTGCAAAAACTGCAATTCCATTGCTAATACGCTCAGCCCGCCCCCCACTATTTAAGAATAAAAATACTAAAATTCCTATTAAAAAAATATGTATAAAATGCCTTAACCTTAACAATAAAAAAAAACTCACCATATCAAAACCAATCGCACCTTAAAAATAACTTTTGTCATAACGTAGAGCCAAACAAAACAAAAATACACGCGCCCATTAAAACATTTTATTTTTTAGGTGACCACGCATCATAATCTTCATGCACACAAGGACGCTCATCATTGTAAGGAATAGCCCCCTTTGGCCGATAAGCCTCACTTGTTCCTGTCATATTTGCGACATGAGGTTTTTCCCATTCATAGGGATGATAATCTTCTTGGGTTGGTGGACACTCAAAGCGATGATGAATCCAGCCGTGCCAACCTGGTGGAATAGTAGAGGCTTCAGAATAGTCTTTATAAATAACCCAACGACGCGGATAACCATCCTTATGAAGTCCCCCTTCATAATATATATTCCCAAATTGATCTTCCCCTATCCGCTTACCTTTGCGCCATGTAAAAAAACGCGTACCAATGGTATTACCACCCCACCACGTAAAGATTTGCTTAAAAAAACGAGCCATTTTCTATTCCATTTCTTCAGCATACTCATGAAATCAATCGCTGGAATAAACTTGCTAATGCTTGAAATTACCGAAAAAGTTACTGGTAATTCAGCCGCAACTTCAATTGATAGGATAACTCTCCATCCCTTAATTTCAAGAAGATATCATATTTATAGATTCTTCTCCACCCCATAAAATTTAATCTATGCCAAGTTTCATCTTAACCAACTCATTAACAGTTTGAGGATTTGCCTTACCCCCAGTTGCTTTCATTACTTGTCCAACAAACCAACCAGCTAAAGCAGGTTTTTGCTTTGCCTGCACAACTTTATCATAATTATTGGCAACGATCTCATCAACTGCTCTTTCAATAGCCTTTGTATCTGTTACCTGCTTCATATTGCGCTCTTCTACAATTTGGCGTGGATCTCCCCCCTCATTCCAAACAATCTCAAAAAGATCTTTGGCAATTTTTCCAGAAATTGTTCCCTCTTTTATAAGATCAATAATGCTTCCCAACTGATTTGGCGATACTGGTGATTCTTCAATTTCACGATTATCTTTATTTAAAGCCCCTAAAAGATCATTAATCACCCAATTGGCAACTATTTTTCCATCACGCCCATACGCTACTTCTTCAAAATAATCAGCAATAGCTTTTTCTGTCACAAGAATGGAAGCATCATACACCGTCAATCCCATTTCCTTAATAAAACGTGCTTTTATCGCGTCAGGTAATTCTGGTAAATCCGCTGCCAAAGCATCCACAAATGCTTGATTAAATTCTAATGGTAAAAGATCAGGATCAGGGAAATAACGATAGTCATGCGCTTCTTCCTTTGAGCGCATAGAGCGGGTTTCACCTTTAGTTGCATCAAAAAGCCGAGTTTCTTGCTCTATGATGCCGCCATCTTCTAAAATTGCGATCTGACGACGCGCTTCATACTCAATCGCTTGACCAATAAAACGAATAGAATTAACATTTTTTATTTCACAACGCGTTCCAAAATCTTCACCAGGACGACGAACAGATACATTAACATCCGCACGCATAGAACCTTCATCCATATTGCCATCGCAAGTCCCTAAATAACGGACAATCGTACGTAATTTTGTCATATAAGCTTTGGCTTCATCTGATGAGCGCATATCAGGTTTGGAAACAATTTCCATAAGAGCAACACCAGAGCGATTAAGATCCACGAAAGACATCGTTGGATGTTGATCATGCATCGATTTCCCAGCATCCTGTTCAAGATGTAATCTCTCAATTCCTACTTCGATATCCTCGAACTGGCCATTCGAATCTGGACCAACAGATATGATAATCTTCCCCTCTCCTACAATGGGATAGCGAAACTGAGAAATCTGATACCCCTGCGGTAAATCTGGATAAAAATAATTTTTACGATCAAAAACAGATTTTAAATTAATACGCGCTTTTAATCCCAAACCTGTTCGAACAGCTTGACGAACACATTCTTCATTCAAAACTGGCAACATCCCTGGCATAGCCGCATCAATAAGTGATACATGATTGTTCGGCTCTGCACCAAATTTGGTTGATGCTCCTGAAAAAAGTTTCGAATTTGATATGATTTGCGCATGAACCTCCATGCCAATGATGACTTCCCAATCACCTGTAACGCCAGAAATAAAACGCTTAGAATCAGGAATACGCGTATCAATGATGCTCATTGCCAATCCACTACCAATATTTTAAAATCTATCCCATGGTTTATCTAAAACCGTTCACAGTGCAAGCTCAAAATACAATCTCACAACAAGTCCGATTTTATCGGGCTTGTTATGTTTGCATAAATATTAAGCTTTTTTAGGAGCCTTTTTCTTAGCTGATGTTTTTTCTGCAGACTTTTCTTTCACAGTAGATTTTTTCTTTGCCGGCTTTTCTTCAGGGAGATCTAATTCATCATATTCTTTCATCAACTCTTCAATCGTCACTTCTTTATCTGTGACTTTTATCTGAGCTAACAAATGATCAATAACCTTTTCTTCAAAAATCGGAGCACGTAGATTTTCAACAGCTTCCGGAGTCTTCCGGAAAAAGTCCATAATCTCTTTTTCTTGTCCAGGATACTGACGAACTTGCTCAAAAACAGCCGCTTTTAGTTCATCTTCATTAACTTTAACACCAACCTTCATTCCAATTTCAGAAAGTACCAAACCAAGACGAACACGACGTTGTGCAAGGATACGATACTCCTCCCGTGCCTTTTCTTCTGTAATACCCTCATCCTCAAAACTACGTCCAGCCTTTTTCAAATCATCATTAACCTGAGCCCATATATTATTGAACTCAATTTCTAAAAGTCCTTCAGGAATCTCAAAATCATAATCAGCATCTAAAGCATCAAGAATTTGACGCTTAACTTTTTGACGTGTCATTGAACCGTATTGGCTTTCTATCTGCCCACGAACAACCTCACGCAAACGATCTAGAGATTCTAAACCAACTTTTTTCGCCGCTTCATCATCAATTTTTAATTCATCTGGCTTAAAGACAGCTTTGATAGTAATGTCAAACTCTGCTTCCCGTCCTGCCAAATGTGCCGCACTGTAATTATCAGGAAATTTAACAGAAATTGTTTTTGTATCCCCAGCTTTCACACCAACCAATTGCTCTTCAAAACCAGGAATAAATTGTTTGGATCCAAGAATTAGTTGTGCATCATTATCTGCCCCACCTTCAAATGGAACCCCCTCAAGCTTACCCAGATAGTCTATGGTAATACGATCACCTTCTTCAGAAGATCCCTCTTTTAGGGAATAATTACGCGTAGAAGAAAGGACACGATTGACTTGCTCATCAATATCCTTTTCAGGGATAGCTGCAATTTCACGAATAACCTCAATATGTTCAAAGTCCTTAATTTCAATTTTTGGTAAGACTTCATACTTTAAACTAAAAGTAAAATCGGCTTTTCCATCTAAAATTTTTTCATCTTCATCGATATCAATTTTCGGCTGCATCGCTGGACGTTCATTACGGTCCGCTAAAATAGAACGTGGCGCATCACTGAGTATCTCATTGAGAATCTCTGCCATAAAAGATTTACCATACATTTTTCGCAAATACCCACCCGGCACCTTACCAGGACGAAAACCATTAAGTCTGATCTTACCCTTGGTATCATCCAATCGTTCATTCAATTTTTCTTCTAAATCTTTCGCTGGAACCACGATCTTAATTTCGCGCTTCAGTCCTTCATTAAGCGTCTCGGTAACCTGCATTAAACACCTTCATTTTTCTAAGGAGAGGGATAAACCCACTCTAATCATCATTACATTCTAACACTTCAAGTGTTACATTACCATGAAGCGGAATTCCAGACACGTAGAAATCCGTAGCACTTAAGGGATTGCTTTGGTGCGGATGGAGGGACTCGAACCCCCACGGTCTCCCGCCAGAACCTAAATCTGGTGCGTCTACCAATTTCGCCACATCCGCTCAAACTTAGTAAGCTAATAACCTTATACAAGCGGCGTTTCTATACCATTAATTATAGAAAAAAAGCAAACAAATATATTAAAAAAACTCAATACACCTCATTCTTACAAAGAACAAAAACAAAATCTATGCTTTTCATACACGGCGGCTTACGCTAAAAGTCGATTATGTTAAAGATATTTGATACTCCAATTCATATTATCGGTGGCGGTCTTGCGGGGTGTGAAGCAAGCTGGCAAATCGCTCAATCAGGAATTCCTGTTATTTTGCATGAAATGCGCCCCCAAAAAAAATCAGACGCCCATAAAACCGGTAAATTGGCAGAACTGGTTTGTTCAAATTCATTCCGTTCTGATGATTCATCAACAAATGCCGTAGGACTTTTACATGCTGAAATGCGATTAGCAAAATCATTAATTATGGAAGCTGCTGATGCCAACCAAGTCCCTGCTGGGAGTGCCCTTGCTGTTGACCGTGATGGATTTTCAAAAACCGTGACATCAGCACTTGAAAGCCATTCACTCATAACGATCAAACGCGAAGAAGTTCAAGAAATTCCTAAAGATTGGAAACATGTTGTCATTGCAACGGGGCCCCTTACCTCACCAGCACTTGCTCAAGAATTAAAAGCAATAACCGGTATAAAAGCTCTTTCTTTTTTTGATGCTATTGCACCTATTATCCATACCGATAGTATTGATATGAATATTTGTTGGTATCAGTCTCGCTACGATAAAATTGGTCCTGCGGGAACAGGAAAAGACTATCTTAATTGTCCCCTCAACAAAGAACAATATGAAACATTCGTTGAAGCACTAAAAAATGCAGAGAAAACAGAGTTTCGCGACTTTGAAAAAACGCCCTATTTTGATGGATGCCTCCCTATCGAAATTATGGCTGAGCGCGGACTTGAAACTTTAAGACATGGGCCTATGAAACCTATGGGCTTAACCAATGCCCATAATCCCACCGTTAAACCCTATGCTGTCGTTCAATTACGCCAAGATAATAAACTCGGAACGCTTTACAATATGGTCGGCTTTCAAACAAAACTGAAATACGGTGAACAAGTCCGCATTTTTAGAATGATTCCTGGTCTTGAAAAAGCAGAATTTGCACGTCTTGGTGGTCTTCACCGCAATACCTATCTCAACTCTCCAATCATTCTTGATCAAACCCTTCGTTTAAAACAAAAAAAACAACTACGCTTTGCAGGACAAATTACCGGATGTGAAGGTTATGTAGAATCAGCAGCTATAGGGCTTCTTGCTGGACGTTTTGCCGCTGCAGAATATCATCACAACTGTCCTTGCCTCCCCCCACACACCACGGCATTCGGAGCTCTTTTGAATCACATTACGGGGGGACACATTATCGATGAAGAAGCAGAAAGGCAGTCTTTTCAGCCAATGAATATCAATTTTGGACTCTTTCCCCCTATTACTTCTATTAAACATTCAGGAAAACGCTTGCCAAGTAAAGAAAAAAAATTAGCAAAAAAACAAGCTATAACAGCGAGAGCTCTCAATGATTGTATTCAGTGGTTAACAAATAAAGAATCAAAGAACTCCTGTTTATAAAAAAAACACGCGATTCGTCACTCATCCCATCTACGAATAGATCTCTATGATTCTCATGAAAAAAATCATTCTAAAGCCTTGTTAAAACACTATCTCACTCAATAGACGCTGTTCTACACTTCATCATTTATTTAATAATGTAAAAGATATGAAATAATTACATCAGTATATTATAATAATAAATAGTTGAAAATAATACTTTATTTTTAATATTAATATTTTTCTACCCTATTTATTATTTGATAATAGTTTTTTTTAATTTTTACTTCCTTTGTTAATATTTATGAGCCCCTCTTATTTTAACTTTTGTGTGATGAAAAAAATTTTATGATGAATAAAAAATACTCGCTTGCATAGCGCAAGGGAAATAAAAATATTTAAGACAGAGTTGAATATATCTTTTCCAGCTCAAGTGCTAAAAAAAATCATAATACTGAAATTACAATGCAACTTTATAAATTTACAATGCATTGCTTCATAATAATAATTTATCTTTTTCTATAGTGATTGAGAAACCTAAGTATCGTATTTTTTTTGTTTCAGACTCTCTTATAGTCAATCAATAAAGACCATCTACTTAGTCAGTCAATTAGGCTGCGTCACACAAGCGAGGTTGGCTATTCTAAGTTAAGAGAACTACTAAAGAAAGGAATAAAAATGTCCCGTATGCACCCTCTCAAATGCCGAGAGCTAGTCGCAACATTATAGAAACTGAGAAAAATAGTATGATGGTGCCAATGTGCACCTCTATTAAGCGAAAAAATGGCGGTTTATGTAGGTTTTATACATTTCACAGAATGTTTTGTCTTATATCATTTACAGATACTGTTCTGAACAAACACTTTAGCTCTTTCACATATAAAAGTTAACGCCATATTTTATAAGCCACACAATGCTTCATTATTAAAGTGAAATATTTACTGAAAAGGCTAAAAATTATACATTCCAAGCCTATGGTATTTTATGCAATTTTTACAATCATTTTCAAAAACATTAGCAATTCATAAAATAAGAAAAATGGTACAAAGACCTCAAATTTCTATATGAAAAACATGTACAATATATCTGTTAAAAAAATATCTGTAAAAAAAACCCGCTTATAAATAAATCGGGTTTTTTTAAATGTTGTTTAAATTATTTTTTATTAACTGCTTCTTTAAGGCTTTTTCCTGCAGAAAATTTAGGTACAGAACGTGCTGGAATATCAATTTCAGCACCAGTTGAAGGATTACGCCCCTTTGTCGCAGCACGATGAGAAACTTCAAAAGAACCAAAACCTGGAAGACGAACATCGCCTCCTGAAGCCAAAGCTTCTGTTACAGAAGCCATAAAAGCGTCAACAACAGCACCAGCTTGCGCTTTCGAAACACCTGCCTTTTCAGCAACGGAACTAACCAATTCACTTTTATTCATGAGATATTTCCTTTCCCTATATTACACAACATGACCTAATCATGTTATTGGTTAGTTTATTGAAAAGTACAGCAAACAGAAGTCTTATTTTTATCCAAAACATTGTTTTTTTAGCAATAATCACAGTTATTCACGGAATTTTTCACTTTTTTTAACAAAAAAACAGAATAATAACCACAACAACACCTTCTGCCCCTTTAAAAATGCCGTTATAAACGAGATGAGTGAATCAGTGCGCAATCTGTATTCCTTCACTATCGCTACTCTCTGACCGGATAGGAACAGCCGCTGTAGAAGGTTCTTTCCACTCAATAGTGTCAGGGGAATGAACCAAAGCGTGTTTCAAAACTTCACTCACATGATTTACCGGAATAATTTCCATGTTATTTTTGACATCGTCAGGAATATCAACCAAATCTTTTGCGTTTTCTTCAGGAATAAGTACTTTTTTTATCCCTCCTCGAAGCGCAGCTAGGAGTTTTTCTTTTAATCCACCAATTGGTAAAACACGTCCACGTAAAGTAATTTCACCAGTCATTGCAATATCTTTATGCACAGCTATTCCTGTAAGGACCGAAACAATTGCTGTCACCATTGCAATCCCAGCAGATGGACCATCTTTCGGTGTCGCCCCTTCTGGAACATGAACATGGATATCGCGTTTTTCAAAAAGTGGAGGTTCAATACCAAAATCAACAGCACGAGAACGTACATAAGATGCTGCCGCAGAAATAGACTCTTTCATAATATCACGCAAATTTCCAGTTACAGTCATCTTGCCCTTTCCCGGCATCATCACGCCTTCAATAGTCAATAACTCTCCACCCACTTCTGTCCACGCAAGGCCTGTCACAACACCAATGTGATTTTCTCCTTCAATCTGATTATAGTGATAGCGTTTAACACCCAAGAAATCATTGAGATTATTTTCTATAACTTTTACAGATTTTTGATGCGTTTTGAGAATTTTTGTAACAGATTTACGGGCAATTTTCATGAGTTCACGCTCAAGATTACGAACACCTGCTTCACGTGTGTAAAACTGAATAATCGACCTTAGTGCTCCATCAGAAATGCTGAGTTCTTTTTTAGACAAACAGTGATCTTTGAGTGCCTTTGGTAAAAGATGCTGCTTAACAATTTCCATTTTTTCACATTCAGTATAACCAGCAATACGAATAATTTCCATTCGATCCATTAACGGACCTGGAATATTAAGCGTATTGGCAGTCGTGATAAACATGATATCAGAAAGATCATATTCAACTTCCAAATAATGGTCAATGAATGTACCATTTTGTTCAGGATCAAGAACTTCTAATAAAGCAGAGGAAGGATCTCCACGAAAATCTTGTCCCATTTTATCAATTTCATCAAGCAAGAAAAGCGGATTAGATTTTTTTGCTTTTTTCATAGACTGGATAATTTTTCCAGGCATCGAACCAATATATGTTCGGCGATGTCCGCGAATTTCTGCTTCATCCCGTACACCTCCCAACGAGATACGAACATATTCACGCCCCGTCGCCTTTGCAATAGAGCGCGCTAATGATGTTTTCCCAACACCAGGAGGACCTAACAAACAAATAATGGGACCTTTTATCTTTGACGCACGACTTTGTACGGCCAAATATTCAATAATTCTCTCCTTAACTTTTTCAAGACCGAAATGTTCATTATTCATGACCTTTTCAGCAAAATCTAAATTGTTTTTAATCTTAGATTTTTTACCCCAAGGCATTGCTAATAACCAATCAAGATAGTTACGCACAACCGTCGCTTCCGCAGACATAGGAGACATATTCCGTAATTTTCTCAATTCTGCTCCAGCTTTTTCCCGTGCTTCCTTGGAAAGTTTTGTATTCTTAATACGGTCTTCGAGTTCAGAGAGCTCATCGCGACTATCATCCCCTGCTCCTAACTCTTTTTGAATAGCCTTCATCTGCTCATTGAGATAATATTCCCGTTGGTTTTTTTCCATTTGCCGTTTAACGTGTGAACGAATACGTTTTTCAACCTGCAAAACAGAAATTTCTCCTTCCATGAAAGACAGAACACGCTCAAGACGGGCTCGTACAGGTAAGAGCTCTAATATTTCCTGTTTTTCTGCAAGTTTAATCATCAAATGAGAGGCAATCGTATCAGCAAGCTTAGAAGGATTATCAATCTGGCCAATCGCATTGACAACTTCAGGAGAGATTTTTTTATTAAGCTTTACATAGTTTTCAAAATAAGCAATCACCGACCTTGAAAGAGCTTCAATCTCAACATCACTCTCTCTAGGTTCTTCTGTAACAGTTGCAAAAGCCTGATGATAGCCTTCACTTAAAGAAAATTGACTAATTTTTGCACGCGCAGTCCCTTCAACCAAAACCTTTACAGTGCCATCAGGAAGTTTTAAAAGTTGAAGAATATTCGCAAATGTACCAATATGATAAATATCTTCTGATTTTGGATCATCATCAGAAGCATTTTTTTGTGTCACCAAGAGTATTTGCTTGTCAACCGTCATCGTTTCTTCAAGAGCACGAATCGATTTTTCGCGGCCCACAAAAAGTGGAACAATCATATGGGGGAAGACAACAATATCACGAAGAGGTAAAACAGCATAAACCCCATCTCTTACTTCATCTGTCTTTTCATCAATATATTGCATAACTCTCCTTTCTGGAGCCTATGAGCTATCTACAACACCAAGCCCACCCTTAAGAAAACCTCAGCTCTCCACAATACATGAAGTGGTAATTGGTAACATATAAATCAAGCATTATAACGATATTATTAGAAACACCCATTAAATACCGTTCATTACCACTTTTTATATCGTATATTGCACCACGTCATGCTGATACATTTTCTTTATCTTCTGCACGTTCTGAGTAAATATAAAGAGGACGCGCTTTCCCATCAACGACATCACTCGAAATAACCACTTTTTGAACGCCTTCAAGAGCTGGTAGTTCAAACATCGTCTCAAGAAGGATCTTCTCCATAATAGAACGTAAACCACGTGCGCCAGTTTTACGTTCAATTGCTTTCTTCGCGATAGCACGTAAAGCATCTTCATGAAATGCTAACTCAACATTTTCCATTTCAAAAAGACGCTGATATTGCTTTACCAATGCGTTTTTAGGTTGTGATAAAATTTGCACGAGGGCATTAATGTCTAAATCCTCTAAGGTAGCGACTATAGGAAGACGCCCAATAAATTCTGGTATTAAACCAAACTTTATAAGATCTTCAGGCTCTAAATCACGAAAAATTTCACCAACACAACGTTCATCAGGGGCCTTAACAGTCGCAGAAAAACCAATAGAAGTTTTTTCACCACGCCCTGAAATAATCCGCTCTAAACCTGCAAAAGCTCCCCCACAAATGAATAAAATATTTGTGGTATCAACCTGAAGAAACTCTTGTTGCGGATGTTTACGTCCACCTTGTGGAGGAACAGAAGCAATCGTTCCTTCCATAATTTTTAATAACGCTTGCTGAACCCCTTCCCCAGAAACATCTCTTGTAATAGAAGGATTGTCAGCTTTACGAGAAATCTTATCAACCTCATCAATATAAACAATACCACGCTGCGCACGTTCAACATTATAGTCCGCCGCTTGAAGAAGCTTTAAAATAATATTTTCAACATCTTCCCCCACATAACCTGCTTCAGTCAAAGTGGTCGCATCCGCCATCGTAAAAGGGACATCAATAATACGAGCTAATGTTTGTGCAAGATAAGTTTTACCGCAGCCCGTTGGACCAACAAGCAGAATATTTGATTTAGCCAACTCAATATCATTGCTTTTAGACTGATGCGCTAACCGTTTATAATGATTATGGACTGCAACAGAAAGAACACGCTTTGCATGCTGCTGACCAATAACATAATCATCAAGAACTTTTATAATTTCCTGTGGGGTCGGAACACCATCACGCACCTTAACCCCAGAAGACTTATTTTCTTCCCGAATAATATCCATGCAAAGCTCTACACATTCATCACAGATAAATACAGTAGGCCCCGCAATGAGCTTACGCACCTCATGCTGACTCTTGCCGCAGAACGAGCAATAGAGAGTATTTTTTGATTCGTTCCCGCTATTGCTAATTTTGCTCATTTTTCTTTCCTTTCACCACGATATATGAATACTTCGCTTTTTCAAAGGAAGCTTTTCATCATGAAAACTAAAAGACATATAGAAAACCATGAATGTCTCAATATTTTTAGGTGTTTCTCTTAATTTTTGCGATATTTTCTATAAAACTCTTTATCTAAAGTAGATGTTTTTTCTATAAAAATTCTTAATCTTTTTCTTCTTTTTCAGTTTCTGCACGATAGTGTATAACATCATCAACTAAGCCAAACGCTTTGGCCTCTTCTGCTGTCATAAAATGATCGCGATCAAGCGTTCTCTCAATAACCTCATAATCTTGACCTGTATGTTGAACATAAATTTCATTTAAACGCCGTTTCATCTTTATAATATCTTGTGCATGTCGCTCAATATCTGAAGCCTGACCTTGAAAACCACCAGATGGCTGATGCACCATAATACGCGCATTTGGCAATGCAAAACGATGACCTTTTGCTCCAGCTGTTAACAATAACGATCCCATAGATGCCGCCTGCCCCATGCAAAGCGTAGAAACAGGAGGACGAATAAACTGCATAGTATCATAAATAGCCATACCAGATGTTACGACACCACCTGGAGAATTAATATAAAGACTAATTTCTTTTTTAGGATTTTCGGCTTCTAAGAAAAGTAATTGTGCACAAATAAGCATTGCCATACCATCTTCAACAGGACCATTAATAAAAATAATCCGCTCCTTTAAAAGACGGGAAAAAATATCATAAGCCCGTTCACCACGATTGGTTTGTTCAATAACCATAGGAACAAGGCTTAATGCTGTTTTCATTGGATCACTCATATTTTTACTTTCCTTGTCATATAACAATCGCTTTTTACACAATCAATATTTTTATCCATAGGCTAACATTACTCTTTTGTGCAAGCGACAATCAAGAGCCATCTAGGATAGATTAAAATCTCAATGGTTAAAATAGCAATAATAACTCTACCTAAACAAATCATGAACTTCAGGAATGCGAGAGACTGCCCAATGGTAAAAACTTCCTTCCTGAGGTCTTTGCGTGGTCTTGGTTTTTCTGTGAATATGAAATCCTATCAAACGTGAATCTGTAAGCGGTTTTACGCCAAAAGCTGATTCAAAGATGTATTCAGTTTTTCGTCCAGTCCAATAATAAAAAGTTTCCTTTTCCTTTGCCTCGTGAAAAAAACTATATCGTTTTGCTAATCGTGAAATACCGTCATTGCCAAATATCGTAACGCCAAGATTTGCGGGTAAAACTGGCATTTTTTTTCTCTTTAACCAGAATGGTCTCCAAACACGACGCTTAAACCCAAGCCAATGAGGGATCATTTCTGTCCCTGCCCAATAATCTTCAAACACTTTTATAATAGGGTTATCTGGAGGAAAATAAAGGGCAGAAACGCCTACTCTTATATTATTTTCTCTTGCCAACCAAACCTTATTCGCATCGGGGTGAAATTGTTTAACGAGGTAAACATCTGTATCCAACCAAACACCTTGTTGATATTTCATCAGCATAACACGAAAAAAATCCGAGAACTGAACAATTGTACATCCTGGTTTATTATCAGAAAAATTGGGATCAAGGCGATAAATTGCTGAACGTGGTAAAATTGATTCGGCTTCAAGCAACTCAACACCAGCAGGTAAATTGTCTATTTCTTTATCATAACTAAAAAGCTTAACGCGCTGACCAGTTTTGACCATTGAGGACAAACAAAGCCTATCCACCAATCTTAACTGTCCACTATACCAAAAAGTACAAATATCCATAAATAATATATCAAAAATATTCCAAACTTACGCGAAAAAGTTGTTCAACATCACGAACCCTATCAGCAAGGGCAAAAATCACTATTCTATCACCAGACAAAATACGCGCTTCTGCTGAAAGCTGTATGATTGTCTTATTACGATAAATTGCCCCAATTCTCAAACCATCTGATAAATTAAGCTCTGATAATGACTTACCAACCAATGAAGATGTTTGCATCACTTCAGCTTCAATAATTTCTGCTCGACCATTAAAAACTGAATGAACAGAACGAATACGCCCACGGCGCATTTGTTGCAAAATTTTCGATATTGTAACGCTATGGGGATTAAGATAGGCATCCACACCAACTGCACGGCTAAATTCTTGGTAGGCAACATTATTAATCAACACCATATTGGCTTTACAACCCAATCTTTTAGCAATAATAGCACTTAAGAGATTAACCTGATCCTGATTGGTTAATGTAATCATTAAATCGGCCTGATCAATTCCCGCATCTTGAAGAATCACTGGATCTAACACGTTACCATATAAAACAGTTGTTTTCTCAAGCTGATCAGCAATTGTGAGAGCTCTTTCTCTCTGCGATTCTATAATCTTCAATTTTAATTTATGGAGACGCTTTTCAATAGCCTGAGCAACATAAAGGCCAATGTGACCACCCCCTGCAATAATCATGCGGTGCGCATCTTGTTCTTTATGACCAAAAAGTCCAACAGCACGACGCATCTGCTCACGAGCAACAACAAGATAGGTTATATCACCAACGCGTAATTGCGTTTCTGAATGTGCAATCAATAATTCCGAACCACGTTTAATAGCGGTAACCGTCGTGTGAAGATCTGGAAAAAGCTCTGTTAATTGACGCAAAGGTGTATTAATAACAGGACAATCTTCCATACATTCCAAAGCTAGTGCAACAATATCATCATTACAAAAATAAAGAACATCTATTGCACCAGGCAGCGCAATACGACGTAAAACCATTTCCCCAACTTCAACTTCTGGCGAAATAACCACATCAATGGGAATATTTTCTCTGGAAAAAAGCGTCTTATAGCGTGGTTCTAAATAAGATTGTGATCGGATACGAGCAATTTTTGTGGGAACATCAAATAATGAATGGGCGACCTGACAAGCGACCATATTCACTTCATCAAACAAAGTAACAGCAATCAACATATCAGCTTTGTCTGCATCTGCAGCCAAAAGAACTTCAGGACGAGAACCGTGACCAACAAAACCTCTCACATCCAATGTATCGCGAATTTTTTCAATTAATCTGGTTTCAATATCGATAACAGTAACATCATGATTTTCAGCAGCAAGACGCTCTGCTATTCCATAACCAACCTGTCCTGCACCGCAAATAATAACACGCATTTTTTAAGAAACTCCAAGCGCTTTAAGCTTACGATGCAAAGCTGAACGCTCCATGCCTATAAATTCAGCAGTACGCGATATATTTCCACCCAAACGCCCAATCTGCGCCACTAAATATCTCTTTTCAAACAATTCCCGTGCTTCACGCAACGGTAAATCCATGATACTCTCATCTGAATCCATTTGAAGAAGTGGTAAAGGATCACTCACTTCACTGGGAAGAAAATCTGCTGTTATAGGACCATCACCATCCCGTACAAGAATAAGAAGACGCTCAATATTATTCCGTAATTGCCGTACATTACCCGGCCAAGCATGCGTTTGCAAAATAGCAATCACATCATCACTGATTTCACGCGGCTTAATTCCAACCTGCTGTGATATTGTTTTTACGAAATGATGGACAAGTTCTGGAATATCTTCACGACGGGCTGAAAGAGGTGGAACAGTAATAGGAACGACAGAAAGGCGATGGAAAAGCTCTTCTCTAAAGCGCCCGTCAGAAATAAGGTTTTCAAGATTTTGTGCTGTTGAAGAAATGATACGAACATCCACCTTAACACGTTTTGTACCGCCAACTCTCTCAAATGTCTGTCCCGTTAACACCCGAAGAATCTTACCTTGAGTTTCACGGGGCATATCAGCAATTTCATCAATATATAATATTCCACCATGAGCTTCCTCTAAAGCACCGATCTTGCGCTCTCTTCCCTCCATTTCGCTGCCAAATAACTCTATTTCCATTCTTTCCGGCGTAATCGTTGCTGCATTTATTGTAACAAATGGCCCATTCGAACGTGTTGAGAGCGCATGAATAGTTCGTGCAACTGTCTCTTTTCCAGCCCCTGAAGGACCTGTTATCATGATGCGACTATTGGTTGGCGCTACTTTTTCTATGATTTGACGCAAATTTCTTATAACTGTCGATTTTCCGAGCAGCTCCAATGTCTCGTTTGAACGTTTTCGCAATTCTAAAAGCTCACGTTTTAAATTTGAGTTTTCAAGCGTTCTCTCTGCAACCAATACAAGTCTATCAGCTTTAAAAGGTTTTTCAATGAAATCATAGGCCCCGCGCTTTATAGCAGAAACAGCGGTCTCAATATTACCATGACCTGAGATCATAACGACTGGAAGAGCTGGATATTGCGTTTTAATTTCATCAAGCAATGCTAAACCATCGAGGCGACTTCCCTGTAACCAAATATCTAAAAAAATGAGCTTTGGAATACGCTCACTAATTTGAGCTAATGCTTCATCAGAGTTACAAGCAACACGCGTTTCATAACCTTCATCATCTAAAATACCAGAAACAAGCTCACGAATATCTGCTTCATCATCAACAATCAAGATATCTGATACCATACTATTCCCCTATCTTATGATTTATAGCTTGTATAATATTACCCTGCTTACCCCCATCTGAGGGAAATATCAAACGGATCATCGCTCCACGCCCTTCATAAAAACTCTCCGGTGCATCATGAAGCTCCATGGAACCACCGTGATCTTCAATAACTTTGCGCACAATGGCTAACCCGAGCCCTGTTCCTTTCTCCCGCGTTGTTATATAGGGTTCTAATAACTTTTGTCTTTGCTCTTTAGGAAGTCCTTTTCCGTTATCAATAACATCCACAACCACCCATTCTTCTTGCCGGTAAGAACGGACAAGAATATGACCGTGAATAGTCTCCTCTCGCATAACCGAATCTATGGATTCGCTTGCATTTTTGATAACGTTGCAAAAAGCCTGTACAATGAGACGGTTATCAAATGCCCCCATAAGGGGTAGACTCCCTAAGTCTTGCTCAAAATAAATATCATGTCGCGTCACTTCTATCAAGAAACATGCTTCACGCAACAATTCACGTATATCTAAAACATGCATTTGTGGTTTGGGCATACGTGCAAAAGAAGAAAACTCATCAACCATACGCCCAATATCTCCAACTTGGCGAATAATTGTGTCAATACACCGCTCAAAGACCTCTCTATCTTGTGTAATAACTTTGTTATAACGTTTACGAATACGTTCAGCGGATAACTGAATAGGTGTGAGGGGATTTTTAATTTCGTGTGCAATGCGCCGTGCAATATCCGCCCACGCTGCTGTACGTTGCGCTGCAACGAGGTCTGTAATATCATCAATTGTTAGAACCCAAGATTGCCCTTCTCCATCATCCTCTTCCATCGTAACTTGGACATTACAGACACGCTCTTTTCCTGCAACGTTTAAAGTAACCTGCTCACGATGATTTTTACGACCTAATGAACGCGCAAACTGAAAAACCTGCCAAATTTCAGCACTTAAAGATAAAAGACTTTGTCCAACAACCTGTTCAGAACGAATATCAAACATCGTTTCAATAGACCGATTGATAATTGTAATATCACCATTATCATCTATTCCTGCTACTCCCGCTGTTACACCCGATAACACAGCTTCAGAAAAACGCCGTCTCTCATCAATTTGATCACGCACTGCAATCAACTCATTGCGCCGACTTTTCAATTCACTGACCATGTAATTAAAAGTTTTGGATAATTGCCCAATATCTCCATCTTTTGCTCGTACTGGCACAAAAATTTCCATATTTCCAGACGCAACGTCATCAGCAGCACTAATGAGAAGACGAATAGGGCGAACTAAACGATCAGCAACAGCAATAGCTGCCCAAATGGAAGATAAGAATAAACTAAAAAAAAGACATAAATAAAGCATACCAAATGCAATTTGTGTCAACAGGCGATTTTCATTTAAATCACGATAACGATCCGTATTAACTTCTGTCAAACGCAAAGCAGATAAAACGCCTTTATCAACGTCACGCACCAAATATAAAAATGTGTTTGGAATATTGTTAAATTTTAAAATAATACCAAAATAATCATGAACGCCTGGTTGAAAAGAAAAAGGCCTCGCACTGGTTGCACGTTCAATAAGATTGGACGGAGGAATTGGTAGTTTATCCTCATCACCAAGAGCACTCGATACAAAAATAGTTCCGCTAGAACTTAACAAAAATGCACCACGCAAATTGCGTCCTAAAGCATGACGCGTCAATTGCATCCGATATTCAGCTGGATTACGTTCTAAAAGTTTTTTGTTATCAAGTGCAAATGCCATAGCGTAAGATAAATTTTTTAAATTTTGAAGCATTTCATCTGCATAAGCATTTGCTAAATCAATAGAAGAACCTACAATTTGCCGCGTTGTTGTATCAAACCATCGGTCAAGTCCTAAATTGAGTGCTGGCCCTGATACAAGAGCGACAGCAACAGCTGGCATGGTTGCAACAAGTGCAAACAATGAAATAAGGCGCACATGAAGACGCGAGCCTGCACGCCTTGAACGCCACGCACGAATGATGGGAATCATCTCATAAAAAACGATGACAACAAGCCCTAAAACCCAAAAACTATTAATCCCTATAAGAATAAGGGTTACTATTCTACTAGGAACAAAAGGGGTTAATCCGATAAGAATAATAAACGAAACAGAGGCTGTAAGTAAAGCCAATACAATAATTGCAATCCCTAAAAAGATATATACCTTACTTAATCGATACAATTCATCGTTATAAGTATTTTTATCGATGTCTTGAAGATTCGTCACAGCAGTTGTATTCATCATAAGCTTACAGACCCTTATCCCATTATTCTCATATAACCTTTTGTGACAAAAATTGACAATAATAATACTCCATTTAAAATAAGGCAAATATAGTCAATAAGAAAGAACTTCTTTATTTTGCAAAATATCTTTAAATTAGACTGCGTCCGACGATACTTTACAAAGGAAATGAGATGCGCTTAACAAAACAAACAAATTATGCTCTTCGAATGCTTATGTATTGTGCAGATAAGCAGGGATCGCTGTGTCGTGTTCCAGAAATTGCTAAAACATATGCCGTTTCAGAACTCTTTTTATTTAAAATCCTTCAACCACTTGTTCAAGCAGGTTTTATACAAACAGTGCGTGGACGCAATGGTGGTGTTAAATTGGCGAAACCCGCAGCAGAGATTTCTGTTGCTGATGTTGTGAAAGTAACAGAAGATAACTTTTCCCTCGCAGAATGTTTCAATACTGCAGAATCCAATTGCCCACTGATCGATTTTTGTGGTTTAAATACGGCACTTCAAAAAGCATTAAATGCTTTTTTTGAGGTGTTATCCGTGATATCCCTTGCTGATCTACAACAATCATCCTTTCACAATCATTTTAAAGTTAATAAATAATAAACTAAAGTTATAACATAAGGAGATTCAGTATTTCTATTGCAGCAATAATATTAGCCGCTGGACGTGGTGAAAGAGCAGGATCTCCCCATAAAGTTCCAAAACAATATCGGCTTCTAGGACAAAAGCCGATTATTTATCATACCGTGCATTGTTTTTTGCAGCATCCAGCTATCACAACAATTATCCTTGTTATTCATCCAGAAGATCGTCAAATCTGTGAACAAGCACTCGCCGAATTGAAAGAGCGCCTTATTATCGTTGAAGGAGGCAATACACGTCAAATCTCTACCTTACATGGACTTCAGGCACTTAAAAAATTCAATCCCCAATATGTGCATATTCATGATGGTGCACGTCCCTTTATCGAAAATAAGCTCCTTGATAACATTCATAACACTATCACGCCTCAAGAAGGCGTTCTTCCTGTTCTACCCATCTCTGATACCCTTAAACGCATCAATCATCAGCATGTTTTAGAAACAATTCCCCGTACCCATCTTTATAGTGCACAAACGCCACAGTGCTTTCCCTTTGAACATATCTTAGCAGCCCATAAACAAGCAAAAGAAGTTTGTAAAGAAGACTTCACTGATGATTGTGCCGTTGCCGAATGGTTTGGTCTTCCTATGCGCACCATTCCAGGTGATCCTCATAATATAAAAATCACATGGCACAAAGATTTTGATACCGCCCATTTATATCTCCAGAAAAAAATGCAAATGTTTCCTGATATCCGTACTGGTAATGGTTATGATGTTCATTCTTTCGAAGAAGGGGATTTTCTTATATTATGTGGTATAAGAATCCCTTTTCATAAAAAATTAAATGGACACTCCGATGCGGATGTTGCTCTTCATGCATTAACAGATGCCCTTCTTGCAACACGAGGTGCAGGAGATATCGGTACACATTTTCCTCCCTCTGATCCTCAATGGAAAAATGTATCATCAGAAATTTTTCTACGCCATGCTCTTGGTCTTCTAAAACAAGCTGGGGGTCGTATTGCCAATGTTGATATCACAATTATTGCTGAAAACCCTAAAATTGGTCCCTATCGTCATGCTATGACAGAAAATCTTATGACAATACTTGCAATGACACCGGACCGAATCTCTATCAAAGCGACAACAAATGAAAAACTGGGGTTTATTGGTCGTGGCGAAGGCATTGCGGCTTTGGCAACAGCAAGTGTTCTTTATCCAGGAGAAATTCCCCAATGACATATTTTTATGAAAAACAAGCGCATGAAGTTCTTAATATCTGTCGCCAAAAGGGTTTATTATTAACAACTGTCGAGTCTTGTACAGGAGGACTCATTGCTGCAAGCCTCACAAATATTGCAGGATCGTCAGATGTCCTCGATTGTGGATTTGTTGTTTATTCAAATGAATCCAAAACACGCCTTGTTAGCGTGTGTGCTGAACTTATAAAAACCTATGGTGCCGTTTCAAAAGAAGTTGCTCTTGCAATGGCTGAAGGTGGATTAAAACATTCACAAGCTGACATTGCAGTTTCTGTAACAGGAATTGCTGGTCCAGGAGGCGCAAGTCTAAACAAACCTGTAGGGCTTGTGCATTGCGCAGTTGCTTACAAAAATCACTCCCCTTTGCACAAAGAAATGCACTTTGGCCATCTTGATCGCAAGACTATCCGCCATGCAACTGTTGAAAATGCTTTTCAAATGATTCTGGAACGACTTCTCTGAATTTCCATACCAATTTCAAAACTCTCTATTCAACATTGGAGTCCATAATCATCAATATCTTATCTAATAAATATTGTGATGTTCTGTTTAAAAGAGTTTCCCTTAAAAAAAAGAAATCACTAAAGATGGCAATCAATTCCCACCTTTACGCCTTTATAAACAATGTGTCTTATTAAAAAATAACAGAATAGATTATGTTATTGCAGAACCATAAATCTGATTGGCGCGCTTTTCAAAAGCATCGGTAAATTTACGAAATGCAATATCAAACATTGAGCCCATCACGCGTCCAAGTATTTTACTTTTAAATTCATAATCAATAAAAAACTCTACATTACATGCATTGGTATTTTCAATATTATGAAAGACCCAACGATTTTCAAGATATTTAAATGGACCATCAATATAATTAACCTCTATCAAAGCTTTCTTTGGCTGAAGAAAAACTTGGGTCGTAAACGTTTCTCGAATAACCTTATAGCCAACGGTCATATCTGCAAGAAGCAACGTCTTTTCCTCACATTTCTTGCGAGAACGTATTATTAAAGCCTCACACATGGGTAAAAACTCAGGATAACGTTCAATATCTGACACAAGATCAAACATCTCACGAGCACTATGGGCAACTTGCCGATGTGTTGAAAAAGTTGGCATAATTATCTCTGTAAGGCAAATTTTTCATCACGCGCTTTTTGCAAAATGGCAAAATCATCTCCTGCATGATGAGATGAACGTGTCAGAGGATTGGAAGCCATATGTAAAAAACCTTTTACTTTACCAATCTTGGCAAAAGATTCAAACTCTTCCGGAGGCACAAAGCGAATAACTGGATGATGTTTTCGCGTAGGCTGCAAATATTGTCCAATTGTCATAAAATCTACATCAGCAGAGCGTAAATCATCCATTAATTGCAGAATTTCATTTCGTTCCTCTCCAAGGCCAACCATAATTCCCGATTTTGTAAAAATTGTTGGATCAAGTTCTTTAACGCGTTGTAACAGACGAATTGAATGAAAATAACGCGCTCCTGGACGAACCTTCAAATATTTAGAAGGAACTGTTTCTAAGTTATGATTAAAAACATCAGGCTTAGCAGCAACAACAATTTCTAAAGCACCATCCTTATGACGAAAATCAGGTGTCAAAACTTCAATTGTTGTTTTAGGCGCTTTTCGACGAATCGCATAAATAACTTTTGCAAAATGCTCAGCGCCACCATCAGCAAGATCATCACGATCAACAGATGTAATGACAACATGCTTTAATTCCATCCGTGCAACAGCATCGGCTACACGCTCTGGCTCATCATCATCAACGGCAAGCGGAATACCTGTTGCAACGTTACAAAAAGCACAAGCACGCGTACATATCTCACCTAAAATCATAAAGCTTGCATGCCGCTGGCTCCAACATTCGCCAATATTAGGGCAACCTGCTTCTTCACAGACAGTCACCAACTTATGTGTGCGGACAATACCATGCGTTTCCTTATAGACCGGTGATGTTGGCGCTTTTACACGTATCCAATCTGGCTTTTTCTGAACGCTTGTATCCGGACGATGGGCCTTTTCAGGATGACGCAAACGTCTATTCGTAACTCTATCAACAACCGTAACCATTTAAGCCTTTGCCTTATAAATATAAAGTCGCAATGAAAAATATAAGATCTTTCACTCAAACCCAATCATCAAGCGTTTAAAACTTGACCATAAGCATCCAATACACTTTCTTTCATCATTTCCGATAAGGTCGGATGTGGAAAGACAGTATGCATCAATTCTTCCTCTGTTGTTTCAAGATTCATGGCAATAACAAAACCCTGTATTAGTTCTGTTACCTCCGCCCCGACCATATGGGCGCCAAGAAGCTGTCCTGTTTTTTGATCAAAAATCGTTTTTACTAACCCCTGATCTTCACCCAAAGCAATCGCCTTGCCATTTGCGGAAAAAGAATAACGACCAATACGTATATCATACCCTGCGTCTTTTGCTGCTGCTTCTGAAAGACCTACAGAAGCAACTTGTGGTGTGCAATAGGTGCACCCTGGAATTTTTTTCTTATCAAGCGGATGAACATTCTTTAAACCCGCAAGACGTTCAACGCATATCACGCCTTCTTCTTCTGCTTTATGGGCTAACATAGGAGGACCTGCCACATCACCAATAGCATAAATACCTCCAATCCCTGTCCAACTCCATTCATCGGTTACAATACACCCACGATCGGTTTTGACACCCAACGCTTCTAACCCGATATTCTCAATATTACCCTGCACCCCAACAGCAGAAATCACCCGGTCAACAGTCATTGTCTCTGTTTTGCCCTTAACATCAATATGTACTGTCACAGAATTGGAAGCTTTTTCAACCTTTGTTACTTTTGCTTGGCAAAGAATACGTAAACCTTTTTTCTCTAACCGTTTACGGGCAAATGTTGAAATTTCAATATCTTCAGCGGGCATAATGTGAGGCATCATTTCAACAACAGTGACCTCAGCACCCATATCACGATAAAAAGAAGCAAATTCAATACCAATAGCTCCAGACCCTATGACCAAAAGCGATTTTGGCATTGCTGGCGGGATCATCGCTTCAAAATAAGTCCAAATGAGCTTTCCATCTGGCTCAATACCAGGAAGGACACGAGGACGTGCGCCTGTTGCAATAATGATGTGTTTTGCTTGATAAGTCCCCTGCCCTAATATTCCTTTAGGGATTGGATTTTGCGGTTGCATAACCGGTTTAGAGGATGAAGAAACCATAATTTCCGCAGGTTGGCTTCCTTTCGCTTCTTTCGTAAGCTTTGCTTCACCCCAGATAATATCAATTTTGTTTTTTTTCATTAAAAAATCAACACCAGCATTTAAACGTGCTGAAACGCTGCGTGAACGTGTCACAACATCTTTGATGTTTGCTTCAATTGAACCATTAATTTTTAGTCCATAATCTTTCGCATGTTCAGCAAAATGTTTCACTTCCGCCGAACGTAAAAGGGCCTTTGTTGGAATACACCCCCAATTTAAACAAATCCCTCCCAGATGTTCACGCTCAACAATTGCAGTCTTAAAGCCACATTGCGCAGCACGAATTGCGGTTACATATCCGCCTGGACCTGATCCAATTACAATTACATCATAAAGATTTGCCACAGTAATTCCTCCATGGATATATATAAAATGGATATGCACTCTTTGAACTTAAGACTGAAAACCAACATGATAAAATTATCTTATGTTTTTACTCTATGCTTCACATAAATGCTTTACCCAAACCAGAAACAGCAATAGCATTACTCTTCAAACTTTTAAATTTGCTTTCACTCTCTTAACATACACGCTCATAGTTTACGTGAAGAATTGTCATTCAAACCAACATTGCTAATGGATTTTCAATCATCTTCTTAAAAGTTCGTGCCAGCTCTGCTGCTAAAGCACCATCGACAGCACGATGATCAACAGAAAGTGTAACCGACATAACTGTTGCAACGGCTAATGCGCCATTTTTAACAACGGCGCGTTGCTCACCTGCGCCAATCGCAAAAATCGTCGCATGTGGTGGGTTAAGGATAGCAGAAAAACTTTTTACACCATACATCCCCATATTGGATACAGCTGTTGTTCCCCCCTGATATTCTTCCATTTTTAACTTGCGTTCACGCGCACGCTTTGCAAAATCCTTCATCTCTTTGGAAATAAGCGATAACGGCTTTTCCTCTGCATGGCGAATAATCGGCGTAATTAATCCATTGGGAACAGAAACAGCAACCCCAACATCACAATGTTTATGATGAAGCATTCCACCTTCAAGCCAAGAAACATTCGCATCAGGAACCGCTTTCAAAGAAAGTGCAACCGCTTTGATTACCATATCATTAACAGAAAGCTTATAAGTAGGCTTAGCTTCTTCCAGAGTCTTAACCATTGGAGCAGCAGCATTCAATTGTGTACGCAACGCTAATAGCGCATCAAGTTCACACTCTACGGTCACATAGAAATGCGGAACTCTTTGCTTTGATTCCACCAAACGTGTGGCGATCGTTTTACGCATATTATTATGGGGTGCGAAAATATATTCATCCTCTTTAAAGAGTTGCAATATCTGTTTATCAGAAGCACCCGCTGCAACCGGCTTGCCGATTTGTGACGAATAAGAAGCTTGAGAAATATCACCGCCCATAGCTTTTTCTACATCGCACTTAATAATACGTCCATGGGGACCACTTCCAGAAATAAGCGATAAATCAAGACCTGCCTGAGAAGCTAATCGCCGTGCTAAGGGAGAAGCAAAAAGACGAGTCCTCTTTTTATCTTGCTGTATTAATTGCTGATCTGATGATTCATGAGACATTTTTGCTCCCTTTGCGTCCGTCTGCTTCAGAGAATCTGGTTGTTTTACACCCTCTGATTCTTGTCTTGTAGAAGAAGAGGTCTCTTCTACAACTTTTGCCGCTTCAGCTAAGTCTTCATCTTCTTCTGCTAAAACAACAATCAAAGAATTTACTTTAACACCTTGTGTACCAGCAGGAACAACGATTTTGGCAACCCTACCTTCATCAACGGCCTCAACTTCCATCGTCGCTTTATCCGTCTCAATTTCAGCAATAACATCCCCGGAGGAAACCTTATCGCCCTCCTTAATATTCCATTTTGTTAAATTTCCCTCTTCCATCGTAGGGGAAAGCGCTGGCATTGTAATTTTAATGGGCATTGTGCTTTCCTCCGTTATGCTCTGTACGTCACAGCCTTAACAGCCTCAATAACTTCAGCAGTATCAGGCAAAGCCAACTTCTCAAGATTAGCAGCATAAGGCATTGGAACATCTTTACCAGAAATCGTCGCAATTGGTGCATCAAGATAGTCAAAAGCCTGCTGCATAACACGCGTTGCTATTTCAGTTCCTACAGATGACTGAGGAAACCCCTCTTCAATTGTTATCAAACGACCCGTTTTTTTAACAGAAGAAAGAATTGTCGGAAGATCCATCGGACGAATGGTTCGTAGATCAATTAATTCAACGTCAATACCAAGTTTCTCAATTTCTGGTAACGCTTGAACAGCATAATGCATTCCAATCCCACAGGCAACAATCGTCACATCTTGCCCAGACTTATGAATACGCGCCCGACCAATAGGCAAAATAAAATCATCGAGTTGAGGAACCTCAAATTGATGCCCGTACAAAATCTCATTTTCAAGGAAGATAACAGGATTATCATCACGAATAGCAGCTTTTAGCAAACCTTTTGCATCTGCTGCACTATAAGGCATGATAACTTTCAGACCTGGAATATGACTATACCAGGCAGCATAGCATTGAGAATGTTGAGCTCCAACACGAGCCGCCGCGCCATTGGGACCACGGAAAACCATAGGAGCAGTCATTTGCCCACCAGACATATAACGTGTTTTTGCTGCTGAGTTAATAATTTGATCCATTGCCTGCATGGCAAAATTAAAGGTCATAAACTCGACAATAGGACGTAACCCTCCAAAAGCAGCACCAACAGCCAACCCGGCAAAGCCGTGCTCTGTAATTGGGGTATCAATAACGCGCCGTTCTCCGAATTCTTCCAACAAACCTTGGCTAACCTTATAGGCCCCTTGATATTGCGCAACTTCTTCCCCCATGAGAAAGACTTTTTCATCACGCCGCATTTCTTCAGCCAAAGCCTGATTAAGCGCTTCACGGACTGTCATTGTCACCATTTGTGTTCCCGCTGGAATATCAAAATCAGCAGGGATAGCAAAAGTCGGAGACTGCGGAACTGACGAGGGAAGAGAAGGGGAGGACGCTTTAGGTTTTTGTGCTGTATCCGTAGACTGTGAGATATCCTCAGCACGCTCACCTTCTTCTAATAAAACTGCAATAACACTATTAACCTTTACGCCTTCAGAACCTTCAGGCACAAAAATTTTACCAAGAGTGCCTTCATCAACAGCCTCTACTTCCATTGTCGCCTTATCCGTCTCAATTTCAGCAATAACATCGCCAGAGCGAACCTTATCACCTTCTTTCTTGAGCCATTTAGACAATTTACCTTCTTCCATAGTTGGTGAAAGCGCCGGCATCAAAATATCAATAGACATACTTGCTTCCCTCGCATCAAACTAAAATATCCGTGTAGAGCTCAGAAGCATCTGGCTCTTGATCACTTTGTGCAAAATCTGCCGCATCAGCAACAATTGCACGGACCTCTTTCTCAATAGACTTTAAATCATCTTCGCTCGCCCAACTCTGTTTAAGAATCCGACTTCTTACTTGATCAATCGGATCGTGTTCCTCTTTTATTTTTTGGACTTCTTCTTTAGAGCGATATTTTGCCGGGTCAGACATGGAATGACCACGATAACGATAGGTTTGCATATCAAGAATGATCGGCCCTTTACCCGAACGAGCCCAAGAAATTGCTTCATCAGCAGCACCTTTTACGGATCGAACATCCATACCATCAACAACAATACCTGGAATTTCAAAAGAAAGACCACGACGCGAAAAATCAGTTTCTGCAGATGCACGTGAAACGGATGTTCCCATAGCATACTGGTTGTTTTCAATAATATAAACAACCGGCAGCTTCCAAAGTGAAGCCATATTAAAACTTTCGTAAACCTGCCCCTGATTTGCAGCACCATCACCAAAATAAACCAATGTCACATTATCTTTACCAAGATATTGATTCGAAAATGCCAAGCCTGAACCTATGGGAACCTGCGCACCAACAATACCATGTCCACCATAAAAGTTCTTTTCTTTAGAGAACATATGCATCGAGCCACCTTTGCCTTTGGAAAATCCCCCTTGGCGTCCCGTTAATTCTGCCATGACACCACGCGGGCTCATCCCAACTGCTAACATATGGCCATGATCGCGGTAAGACGTAATAACTTGATCACCTTCTTTTGTTGCCTTTAATGTTCCTATAACAACAGCTTCCTGTCCAATATAAAGATGACAAAATCCCCCAATAAGCCCCATACCATAAAGTTGTCCTGCTTTTTCTTCAAAACGGCGAATTAAAAGCATTTCACGATAGGCATCAATTTCTTCCTCTTTTGTAAAAACTGCTATTGGTGCTTTTTTCGTGGTGCTTGATAATGCAGTGTGCGCTACCGACGCAGAATTTTTTTTAAGTCGTTCTGCCATATTAAACTCCCTTTTATGATTAGCTAGGAATAACCTTTACGAACGAAAGTTACAAGCCTTATCAATCGGCTTAAACAATATCATTACTGATTGTCGTTTAAATTAAGCGATTTCTCATTTACCTTTGATATCATTTCAAGGCATTAAGATTGTCAATTCATTTGGCTTAGAAAAATTTAAATTCTTTCGGACATACTCATCCAACATGTCCTTTTCAATATGTCCATTGCGTAAAAGAGAAATGCGCTTTTCAATGAATTTCCGCTCAGCTTCTATTTTATGAAGCTCCTTTTCTAATTCGCTAATATACTGATTAACTTCACTGCGTGAATACAATCCATACTCACCATGATAAATATGGTAACTGAAATAGCTTAAAACACCCACCGTCATAAGAGGTAGTACAAAGCGCACTTTGATTGATCTACGTTTCTGCTTTGTCCACATAAAATAGCACAGTCTTTACAGCACAAGTTTCTTAATATTCTGCCCAACTATGCACGATTTTGATTAACACCTCATTACTCAATCTACACACGCAAACAATTTGTTACCACCAATTTATCCCCCCCTTAAATACAATCAAAGTAAGCTGAATAACCCACTTTCTATATTATAAATATTGGATATCCTCTAAGTTGTGATTTTACACCCATCTTTGTCCTTAAAATTTCCTGTTAAAATGACTATAAAATCAATCAATACCCAAGGTGTAATTATCAAAAAAATTCCTATAAGCCCTACCGGCATAAATATTACACTTATTATACTTATTACACTTATTATATTTATAAGAAGCATTGCAATGCCCGTTCCAACTTTACCAACCATAAAACGATGAAGTCCTAGTCCACCTAGAAAAAAACAAACGACCGCTAACGTCACTTTTGATTGCTGTGACTGACCTTCAGTCAAGATAGGGAAAATAGATTTAATGGTATCCCCTTCACACACAAAATCAACGACGTCACCAACTTTCGGCGGCGTTTTTCCTGACCAATCCCAATTCGCAAACTGATAGCGCTTACCATCAGCCCCTGAAATGAAATAATCTCCTTGATCATGACCAATAATCTTACCTTTCATCTTCACCACCTATAAAATTGTTATTCATAAAGAAGCTTTTCTTCTAATATGATAATATGTTGAATAAACCTTACTGCCTGAATACAATCTGTATTCACCGTGATATATGACAATTTAAAAAGCTTAAAATCCCCCAACAACTTAAAATTCCCGCAATTATAAGTGGTAATATAAAGCACGCTGTTCGATTTGCACTTTCTCTTTTTTCATATGAAATAGTACAGTCTTTTTCAATAGTTTTATTTAAATATTCATAATTTTCTTTAATATTTCACATTTAAAGACATAGACTAAAATAATTTATATTATTAAATTAATATATTGACAACATTAAAAGTAAAGAAAATTCTTAGCTCTTTACATTTTATATTATTCTAAAATTTCTACCAATTTATAATTTTATCCCCATTTTCATCTCTAAAATATCCCGATAAAATAACTATAAAATCAATAAATGACCAAGGCCCAGTTATTAAAAGTATTCCTATCCCCATAGTAAATGGTATACTTAGTAGGCTTATAAGAAGCATTACAATGCCCGTTCCAACTTTACCTGCCATAAAGCGATGAATTCCCAACCATCCAAAAAACCAACAAACAAGTGCTATCGCCAATCTTGATTTTTCTGACTGTGATTCACTCAAAAGAGGGAAAACAGATTTAACAACATCATCTTCATATACAAAATCAACGGCATCCCCTACCTTTGGTGTTTTTTTTCCTAACCAATCCCAACTCGAAAATTGATAGCGCTTACCGTCAGACCCTGAAACAAAATAATCTCCTTGATTTTGACCAATAATCTTACCCTTCATCCTTACCCACCTATAAAGCTGCTCCTCATGTGTTATTCATAAAGAGATTATTATCTGATAATATGCTGATTAACCTCACTGCGTAAATAAAACGCATAGAAACCATGATACATGATAAATGTGGAATTGAAATAGCTTGGAGCCCCCCCAATAATTAGCGCTTTCCACTGCTATAAGCTGCAGCCCAAAGTACACTTTAACCGATTTGCGTATTTGTTTCACCCATATAAAATAGCACAGTCTTTTTCAATAGTTTTATTTAACTGTGCATATTTTTCTTAATATCTCACATTAAAGAAATAGAGTACAATAATTCTGCATTATGAACTTAATATATTTGTAAAAATAAAAAGCAATTCCCTGCTCTTTACATTATTATAAGATTTTTACAAATCTGTAATCTGATTCCCATTTTTATCCGTAAATTTTCCAGCAAGAATGAGTATGAAATCAACAATTGCCCAAATACCAGTAATCATCAATCCAACAACAGATAAAGATAACACAAGCATTAAAACACCCGTCCGAACTCTCCCAACCATAAAACGATGGACACCAAAGATCCCTGCAACCCAACAAAGAAGTGCAAACATTATCTTGGAATTCTCTGTACTTGGTCTCAACAACGGAAAAACAGAACTGACCACACCGCCTTCACAGACAAAATCAACAGTATCACCAATCCTGGGCGGTTTCTTTCCTAACCAATCCCAAGTCGCAAACTGATAACGCTTACCATCATCACCCGAAACGAGATATGTTCCTTGATCTTGACTAATAATTATACCTCTCATCTTAATCCCTATAAATTTAAATACCTATAAAATAATTGCTCTATGCCTTTGATAAGACAGCTCAATTTCATGATCTAAATGATCTTATACTTTCATATTTCGTGCTCACAACGATTAACGATATATATCACCCGCATAACGTGCTTGAACCCCTAGCATTTCTTCAATACGAATAAGTTGATTGTATTTTGCTAATCTATCCGAACGTGCCAGAGAACCTGTTTTAATTTGTCCACAATTCGTTGCAACCGCAAGATCTGCTATGAAAGAATCCTCTGTTTCGCCTGAGCGATGAGATATAATGGCACGATAACCTGCTTTATGGGCGACTTCTACAGCATCAAGTGTTTCACTCAATGTCCCAATTTGATTAACTTTTATGAGAATAGAATTGCCTACCCCCATCTTGATACCCTCACGCAAACGCGCTGAATTTGTTACAAATAAATCATCGCCAACAAGCTGACACTTATCTCCAATTGTATCAGTGAAGAGCTTCCAACCTTCCCAATCATCCTCTGCCATTCCATCTTCAATGGTAACGATAGGATAACTTTTCACAAGGTGCGCCAGATAATCTACCTGTTCTTGGATGTCACGACATTTTCCCTCACCTTTATAGAAATATGAACCATTTTTATAAAATTCAGTGGAAGCACAATCTAAACCAAGTGCAATCTGTTCACCTGGTTTATATCCACAAGCCATGATAGATTCCATAATAAAATCAATTGCTTGATCTGCACTTTTAAATTGAGGTGCAAAACCACCTTCATCACCAACATTGGTATTATAACCTGCATCTTTTAAACGCTTTTTCAACGTATGAAAAATTTCAGCACCATAACGGATGGCTTCTTTCACGCTAGGGGCTCCTACCGGAATAATCATAAACTCTTGAAAATCAATCAAGTTATCAGCATGAACGCCACCATTAATAATATTCATCATAGGTGCTGGAAGAATATGCGCTTGCGGTCCACCAATATAACGATACAAAGGTAAATTTAATGAGTTCGCGGCGGCTCTTGCAACAGCCAATGAAACACCAAGAAGTGCATTGGCACCAAGACGGGCTTTGTTTGGCGTTCCATCTAAAGCAATCATTGCTTGATCAATAGCGATTTGGTCTCTGGCATCCCGCCCACCAAGTTCTTCAAGAATTACGCCATTGACTGCAGCAACCGCTTTTTCAACACCTTTCCCTTGATAACGCAAACCACCATCACGAAGTTCTATAGCCTCATGTGCCCCCGTTGAAGCCCCTGAGGGAACCAGAGCGCGACCAAAAGCGCCATTTTCCAAATAAACATCAACTTCTACCGTTGGATTACCACGGCTATCCAGAACTTCACGTCCAATGATATCGACAATTATAGTCATCTGTATTTCCTTATCCAATCAAAGCCGCGATTCATTTCTAATGTCCTATTCATAAAATATTTTTTCTCTTCTTAATTCAACTTCTTTGACAGATCATCAAACTCCATTAAAGTCTCAAGCAATCTTTGTAAATCGTCAATTTTAACCATATTGGGTCCATCAGAAGGTGCATGATCTGGATCTTGATGTGTTTCTAAAAAAATACCGGCGACCCCAACAGAAACAGCCGCACGCGCTAAAACTTCAACAAATTGACGCTGTCCACCAGATGAAGCTCCCTGCCCTCCAGGTTCTTGAACGGAGTGTGTTGCATCAAAAATAACAGGAGCCCCAAATGAACGTAAAATAGGCAACGAACGCATATCCGAAATCAAACGATTATAACCAAATGATGTACCGCGCTCACAAAGCATAACATTGGGATTACCACTGTGAACAACCTTTTTTAAAACATTCTCCATATCCCACGGCGCCAAAAACTGACCTTTTTTAATATTAATAACACACCCTGTTTTGGCGGCTGCGATCAAAAGATCTGTTTGACGACATAAAAAAGCAGGTATTTGTAAAATATCAACCGTAGAAGAAACAATTGTACATTGCTCTTCGGTATGCACATCAGTCAATATAGGACAATCAAACTCTTTTTTTAAATCAGAAAAAACAGCCATTGCTTTTTCAAGACCAATGCCACGTGCCGCACTCAAAGAGGTTCTGTTGGCTTTATCGTAACTTGATTTATAAACAAATCCGATACCAAGCTGATCGGTCATTGTCTTAATACGACCAGCCATTTCAAAAGCATGATCGCGACTTTCCATTTGACATGGCCCTGCAATTAATGAAAGAGGCATTTCATTTGAAAAAATAATATTTCCAACTTTTACACGCGCATTTGGTTTCGTCATTTTATCCCTCAAAAGCAAAGTAACCAAATTTATGCCTTAAACCAATCGACTTTGTTCTACAGCGGCTTCAATAAAAGAAGAAAAAAGTGGATGTGGATCAAAAGGGCGTGATTTTAGTTCTGGATGATATTGAACACCAATGAACCATGGATGATCTGCATATTCTATTGTTTCCGGCAAAACGCCATCGGGAGACATGCCAGAAAAAATCAAACCACACTGTTCTAACTTATCTTTATAATCAATATTGACCTCATAACGATGACGATGTCGTTCAACAATCTTTGTCATCCCATATATTTTAGCAATATGACTTTCTTCTTTTAATTCAGCAGCAAAAGCACCAAGGCGCATGGATCCGCCGAGATCACCATTTCTTGTCCGCCTTTCAAGAACATCACCTTTAAGCCATTCTGTCATTAAACCTACAATTGGATTTTCTGTTTCGCAAAACTCACTTGATGAAGCATTCTCAATCTGCGCAATATTGCGCGCAGCTTCTATACAAGCCAATTGCATTCCAAAACAAATCCCTAAAAATGGTATTTTACGCTCTCGCGCAAATTGAATGGCTCGAATTTTTCCTTCTGCCCCTCGAGCCCCAAAAGCCCCAGGAACCAAAATTCCATGCGCTTTTTGTAAAGCTAAAACGGAATCTTCTTTTTCAAGAAGTTGCGAATCAATCCACTCAATATTAACTTTCACTTTATTCGCTAAACCACCATGCGCAATCGCTTCAATAAGAGATTTATAAGCATCCTTTAAGCCCGTATATTTTCCTACAACAGCAATCGTAACTTCTCCTTCAGGGTGGTGAATGCGATGCGTAATATCTTCCCACCGATCCATCTGAGGAAGAGGGGACGAATCTATCCCAAAAGCGCAAAGAACTTCAGAGTCTAAACCCTCTTTATGATAGGCCATGGGAACATCATAAATTGTTGGCATATCTAATGCCTGAATAACCGCTTTGGCGCGAACATTGCAAAAAAGTGATAATTTGCACCGCTCTGTTTCTGGAATAGACCGATCTGCACGCACAAGCAAAATATCAGGAGAAATACCAATTGATTGCAATTCTTTGACAGAATGTTGTGTTGGTTTTGTTTTTAATTCACCTGCCGAGGGAATATAAGGCATTAACGTAAGATGAACATAAACGACATTTTGTCGGGAGAGTTCATTCCCAAGCTGACGAATCGCTTCTAGAAAAGGCATAGCTTCAATATCACCAACCGTTCCACCTATTTCACACAAAACAAAATCAAATTCTTCATTGCCCGTCGTAATGAATCGCTTAATTTCATCTGTAACATGAGGAATAACTTGAACTGTTGCCCCCAAATAATCACCCCGCCGTTCTCGTTCAATGATATTGCGATAAATACGCCCTGTTGTAATATTATCCTGGCTATTTGCAGAACGCCCAGTAAAACGCTCATAATGACCAAGATCAAGATCCGTTTCCGCACCATCATCGGTCACAAAGACTTCACCATGTTGATAAGGCGACATCGTCCCTGGATCAACATTTAAATAAGGATCAAGTTTGCGAAGGCGTACACGATAGCCACGTGCCTGTAATAACGCCGCTAACGCTGCCGCTGCGATGCCTTTTCCAAGGGAAGAAACCACACCACCAGTAATAAAAACATAACGTGCCATGGGCTTATGGTGATAAGCAATTTATAATAATTTTTCCAGCAAAAAATACAAAAAGAAACAGTTTTTCTTCTAAAATAAAATAAACAAATAAAAAAGGTGAAAAAATCACCTTTTTAAAAGTCTATATTTTCTCTAAAGAACTATTTTGTACTGTTATCTGGAACTGTACTTTCAAGAACCGGTGGAACTGGGGTTTCCACTTCAGGATTTGTAAGCGATTTTTGTTCCTGCGAAGAATCCGAAGTGCCCCCTAACTGTTCAAGAATAGAAGGTTGAGACTCACCATCTGATGATGGAACTGATTCTGAGCCTTTATTGGTAGAATTCTGCTCTGAATTAACCGGTATACGCTTTAAAATATCAGAACTAGAATTTGATATACTTCCCACAACAGTCAGTGCAATGGACACAACAAAAAAACAACAGGCTAAAATAGCCGTCAAACGTGTTAAAGGATTCCGAGATCCACGGGTTTTCATCAGCCCTGAGCTATTACTCACACCGAGCCCACCGCCTTCTGAAGGTTGGATTAAGATCACCCCAACCAAAGTAATTACAATCAATAAGTGAATAACAATAAGTACTGTTTGCATAAACCCTGCTCTTCAAATAACTCTTTCATAAGCTCTTTACACATAAATAACACACAATCCAAGGGGGAACTCAAATTTCTCTGCTATAATTTACGACAAACATCGCAAATCGTTAAAAAATCAATCGCTTTTAAGCTGGCTCCACCAATCAAAGCCCCATTAACATGAGGAATACTTAAAAGCTCAAAGGCATTGGATGGCTTTACCGATCCACCGTAAAGCAAACGTATTTTGTTTCCTTCATCACCAAAACGAGAGCACATCTTATTACGAATGAAATGATGCACTTTTGCAATATCTTCTGAAGTCGCCGTATTGCCAGTACCTATCGCCCAAACAGGTTCATAAGCGATAATGGTATTTTCTGCTATTGTATCATCTGGTAAAGAGCCTTCAAGCTGCTGCACAAGAACATCCAGTACTTTATTATTATTGCGCTCCTCTAATGTTTCACCAATACACACAAGAGCCACAAGACCTGCGCGCCACGCTGCTTGCACTTTAGCACAGACAATTGCATCATTTTCTTGATACACTGTACGACGTTCCGAATGCCCAATAATGACATGACTTGCTCCCGCTTCTTTAAGCATAAAAGCTGAAATATCGCCCGTATAAGGACCATGATCGTCAAAGTGACAATTTTGTCCTCCTAAAAGGAGATTTTCACCATTCAGCGTATTAGAAGCACGCGATAAAAGCGTTGCAGGAACACAAATGAGCGCTTCAAATAGATGACCGAAATCAGAGCTAACGCCTGTAGCAATAGCGCGCAATTCTCCAAGCGATTCTCTCGTTCCATTCATTTTCCAATTTCCAGCAAGAAAAGGCCGAATATTTGGAGACATATTTTCACCTCAAGAGCTCTTATAACACTTTATTTATTTGTAGTATCAAATTATAAAACGAAAGCAAGTCTTTAAAAGCTTGCATCTTTCGTCTCTTTATTGCAAATTCCATTACTGCTTTGATAATAACTTATGTTTAAAATGGAATTGAACAATGCTTGACGTCATAAGAAGTGCTACAAATTCTTGGATTTTCAGAATTTTCCTTGCTATTTTACTCTTATGCTTCATTCTTTTATGGGGAATACCACACTTACACACAAAAAGCGAAAGAGATCTTATTACTTCTGGAAAGTCCATAGTTACTATCGATGATTATCGTCTCGCACTTGCCGATCAAAGCGCACGTTTAGCACAGGCGGCTCATCTTGGACGAATGTTTACACCAAATGAAATGCAACAATACCAAATTCCCGCTTTTGTGTTTAATCAATTGCAACAAAATGTACTGCTTGATGAACAAGCCCGTAAAATGAAAATAAGTCTTTCAAAAGATACAATCGCTCATACGATTGGTTCTGATAAGATGTTTCAGATAAATGGCACTTTTGATAAAAATTTATTTTATAACTATCTTCAGCATTTACGGATCAGTGAAAGTGCTTTTCTTAATTATTACACCAAACAAGAAAAGCGTAACCAACTTATTGCAGCTTTACTTTCTGATATGAAAGCACCCGATCTCTTTTATAAAGCACTTGCTCTTTATCAAGGAGAAAAGCGGAGCGCTGATTATCTCGTTATTGATCTAAAAGAAAAGCAAATAATTGCTGATCCTGATCACGAAACACTACAAAAATGGTTTGAAACACATCAAAGTGAATTTCGCGCTCCGGAATACCGTACTGTCTCTTTGCTATCGATGGAACTTAATGATTTCGTAAAACCTAAAGATATCTCAACAGATGAGGCAAAAGCCTATTATACTCAAAATGCTTCACGTTTTGTAACGCCTGAAAAGCGTACATTCGAAGAACTGCGATTCCCCACACGCGAAAAAGCCGATAATGCAGCAAAAAAAATAGCCGATGGATTGAGTTTTGATGAACTGGTAAAAGCTGAAAAAAAGACTCTTAATGACATAAAAAAAGGGCCTCTTGCAGAAAATGAACTGCCTAATCATCTCGCATCTGAAATTTTTGAACTCCAACAAGGGCAGGTCAGTCCTGTAATAAATGACTTACAAGGACCTGTTCTCATTCGCGTTACACATATTGAACCTTCAAGCTCTCTTCCTTTTGAAAGTGTAGAAGAAAATATTCGCCAAATACTTGCCAAAAATCGTGCGACTGGTGATATCCGTAACAATTATGTCGCCATTGAAAATGCTCGTTTTGAAGGTGCTTCTCTCAAAGAGCTTGCTGACCAATACAAATTATCTCTGCGCACAATTACCCTTGATAAAACGGGCAAAACGCTTGAAGGTGCAATTCTCACGGATTTACCTCAAAAAGATGCTTTACTCAATGCCATCTATCAATCAAATGAAGGTGTTGATCTTGATCCTCTCTCTTTTCAAAATGGTGGATATCTCTGGTATAAGGTCGATAAAATTATTCCTGCCCGCGATAAAACACTTGAAGAAGCTAAGCTCGATGTTCTGTCTCAATGGAAAAGTGAGGAAATTCAGCGCCTTCTTGATGAAAAAGCCCAAAATGCTCTCAAACAGCTTATGGAAGGAAAAAGTCTTGTTGCTCTTGCTCAGACACTTGGTGTTACAAAACAAACAACACCACCCCTCCGGCGTCAAGATCCCTCTGAAATTCTTGGTGTTGAAGGGGTTAAAGCATTATTTTCTGCTCCCCAAGGTCATTATGGCATTATAAAAGGTCCGGTTGCAACAAATCGTATCATTTATCAAATAAAGTCTGTAACGATGCCTAAAGATATCACGCCTCATACTCTTTCACCTGAGGTTCGGGCGAGTATAGATATGATGATCAGAGAAGATCTCAAACTAGAAATGCTACAAATTGCCAATAAAGAACATCCTTTGGAAATTAATAACAAAAATTATAATCAGATCTTTAACGCTCCCCAATAAAAAGGATATACATAATTTAAAAAGCTTATTTGATAGAGTTTTTTATCAGCACTTCATCTATCGTTGAAAAGGTAAGATCGATCTCTTGTTTGCTTATATCTTAAGATTGGCATTATAATGAGCTCTCTCGTAAATCAGCGTATGTGTGAATTTGCGAGAAAATAGTCAATTGAATGTAGAAGCTCGTTTTTTTTCAACGCAGTAAGCAATATTATCCATCCAAATTAAGCGATAAATTTCGCCCCTATTCTCATTCATTTACAGCTCGTCGTATTGCTCGCTCTTAATATTCATTCATAAGGGATCTTATTGCTTCTTCCTGAAATGATTTTCATTGACACACCCAACTCATGGAAAAAACCACTTTAAAATTCATTATAAACATGATTTAAAATAGGAAAATCTCTTCTTTTCAGAGCTCTCATTCAATATGAGAAAAAAACAAACTTCATGATAAATCAATATTTTTATATATCATAACAGTCATATAGCTTCTATGGCTTCATCATTTTAATTTCTCAAAATGAGCATTTTTTATAGACTTAATAGGCAGCCAAGATAACTTCTCTCATAATAAAATAGAAATTATATTTCATTTACAAATAAGACGCGACCAATACATTCAGAGCACTCAATATCAAAATTTTTCACCAAATGAACCAATGTATTAAGCTTTATCTTATGTTTTCCTTTACCGTATAATGCATTGATTTATAATGATAATATAGCGTCATTCATATTGAATAAAAATCCTTAATACCATAAGCTTCTTTTATTCCAAATCTGTTTATGATTAAATCAATCAAAATCTCTCGCTTGCACGTTATAAGCGGAATTAGCGTTTGGATATACATTAAAGAAAGGGCATGCCTCTTATGAAAAGTCTCAAATGCCAAGGACTATCGTAATATTGGAAGCTTGGCCGATATAACAATGGTGCCGGCTTGCCACTCAGCCATCCAATACACTATATTTTCAAGGTCTTTAAATCTCTTACTCTTTTGCGTTCATAGAAAGAACTATATCAATGTTTTTGATAACAAAGAAATGGTTTGGAATTACAATATCTCCTTTTATTTTCAACATGAAAAAATCAGCCTAACTCTAACGTCGTCATATTCTTTATAACATCTTTGGAAAATTACCACTTATTGCTGCTCTTGTTATCAACCAATAGCGATGTATCAATAGCAAAGTTGCACTTTCTTGAAAAATTGCAGCCCCCAGCTGTAGAGCCTTTTGAAGAGAAGCCGGTATAATAACCAATGGAAGAAATGCTGGCTTAAGGGTTCTAGGTAAAGCACGAGAATACGCGTAAAATTTACTATAATGATCGCGTGATAATGCTACCATAGCTTCAACAATCTGGCCCTTTTGTTGATCACTGAGACGATGAGAATCTAAATCTTCCCTATTCACCCCTAAAGCTTTCAGCATATCAGTAGGTAAATAATAGTGATATCGTGATTGCATGAATGATAAAAGACGCAATACACCGCTTAATCCTTGAGCAATCCCTCCATGTTCATAGATATCTATAAAATCTTGTGCAACATCAGGATCTAATATCTGACAAGAAAGCTGTAAAATTATGCTTGCTGTCTCACCACAATAATACTCGAGATCATGAAGCGTTTCTATCGGATTGTGGTAAAGATCTAAAATTTGTGCATCACAATACCGTAAAAAAGCTGTCTTAGGTAAATTAAAAAGGGTCATTGCTGCCAATAAATCACTCAAAATTGGATTACTTTCACTCGTTTGCATTTCACCCGCGATAGAATCATACCACCAGCGTAATCGTATTTCTCCGATGAATGGATCATGGACACTTTCACGAATACGAGAAATCTCAGCATTAAATGCGTAAAGAGCAGCCAATGCTTTGCGCTTTTTTTTAGGTGCAAATAAAACCGATATATAGCGATCACGATCTATGTTACGTAAAATATCAAAACTATAAGGAAGAGAACCTATCATTCTGTGAGCCTATTAACGTTCCTTTTTTAGCAATTAAATTAATATTCTCTTTTTATTCATATTTAAAAATGAGAGATAAGAAAATACAACTCAGAGAATAAGATTTTTAATGTGTCTCTTAATGTATGATGAATTAAAAGTTCTTTTTTGAGTACCTTTTCTTTTCAACAAGAAAATTCTTTAAAATTAAATAAATCACTTTTTTGATAAAATTTCTCTCATAAGATTTAAGCTTTCATTTGTAGTAAAAACAGCTAAAAATGAATCGTAACATGCGTCATGAAACTTAGAGCCACAGACAATGCAAAACACTTTTTGACTGAATAGATGCCAATGCACTTTTATAGAAAATGAACTGATTACAAAAACTTAATCAAATTATTGACCTCTTCCGGCCCCCTCAAAGGACAAAGCTTCCTACCCGTACCAGTTTGTCAAAAATTCAATTGCTCTTGATAAGTTCCTACTGCTTGTGGCGAATTAATTTATAATAATAATTTATCGTTTTGTCTTTTGAATGGAAAAAACTAAGATCATATGTTTCTCTTATTTTAAATCTATTCCCTTTCACCTCACACGCAGAACGGGTGTGTAGTTACTCTTAAAAAAGGAATAAAAATGCCTCTTATAATCGCCTCAAGTGCTAGAGGCTTAATCACTGATGTGATACTCTAGGCGGCTACAGGCTAACTCAACTCTGAATATTTGCTGCTGTATTAAAAATACACTTAATGTGTTAAGTTATGTATACTTTATGTTCCTATATTACCGCCTTAAACGACGGTATTTTGCGGCACCGCAAAATAATCACACTCGTCTTTTATGCGAGATTAAAAGTATTTATTTTATTAAACAATACTTTATTCTACCGCAAATAATAACGCCGCAACAGCGCGATCTTCAGCCAATAAAACATTAAATGTACGCACTGCTGCTCCCGTACCCATTGTATCTGATGAAATACGCTTTTCCCATAAAAGGGCCCGTAACTCTTCAGGTAATCGTAATAATTCAGTTCCAGTGCCTATTAACAAAACTTCAATCTCATTTGCTTCTTCTAAAACACGAGATAGATCCCCTTGAGAGGGAATAGGCCCTACCATATCAATGCCATAAATTCCTGATGGGACACAAATAATAGAACCTCTATGGGACATATCAGCAAAACGAAATCCACCATTTCCATAAGCATCAATAGGCGCACGACTTGGAAAATGTGCTTCTCGAATTTGAATTGCATCAGACATGAATAAGCACCCTTTATTTTTGAAAATCCACTTGTCTTTTACGGCTCACTATAAAAGTTAATGGTAAGATAAAACATTGATATATTAACTATAATCCATCAGAATATTGAGGTAGAAATTTTTACTATAAAACCTTGATTGGATCATACAAAAATATGTGAAAAGTTGGCAATAAACCGCGATTAAATACTATATTTATCTACGTTTTAAAAATTTTTCTCAACTGAGTTGGCTAAAAAGTGAGAAACTTCTCTTTATAGAAATAAGGATATTGTTTAAAAAATAGGAAAATTTGCCGTAATACCCCATAATCGTAATACCCCATAATAAAGCAACTATTTTAATCGCCTACAGAAAACAAAGACAACACTCTCCCTTTCGTGATTATAAAAACCATCCCCCCTCATGAAATTGTCTTTATATTTCGATATTTTTTATAAAAATGCTTTTTAAAATAGTATAAATTGCATTCACACTTTAAGATGCATTTTCCTTATTTTCCTTTGACAGCGCTTTTTTCTCTTTAGAGATACTCACATTTTCTTCCGTTGTCGTCTTAGATTTAGACTTTTGTGGTGTTTTTGCTTTAGCATGAAGCTTTGATTTTTTTTCTGCAATCGGCTCACCTTTAACGCGCACATCGGCTAATGTTGAGCGAATAACACGAATATTCATACTCTCACCAATTTCAACCTCTAATTCACCACTCTCGTCATGAACCTTTGTAACCTTGCCAATAATACCACCACCCGTTATAACTGTATCACCGCGACGTACTGCATTGAGCATTTCCTGTCGTTTTTTCATTTGGGCTTGCTGGGGCCGAATGACAAAAAAATACATAATTGCAAAAATTAAAATGAATGGGACAGCATTAACAAATGAAATTCCACCGGAAACATCGCCTGCAACTTGAGCATAAGCGTTCGTAATAAACATTTTTATCTCCTATAGTTAAACTTCATATACTTCCCACTCTATTAAAATAAAATTCCGATTCAGAAAAAATATCCTCAAGAATTTATCATAAAAAGTAATGATGATATAACGTAATCTCAGCTTTATAAAAATGCAATAAATCCTTAAGAGACAGAATACAATAAGAAAAATCTTTAAAAAACAGATTTATTTTTCTTTATTATATATCCTACACTAGATATCCTTCTCACTCACTCAATAAATGATATAAAAAAATTTTTCTAATGGAAAAACTTTAATTTATAGAGATAATTCATTATTTCTAATTGTCGAATGATAGGGTTAAATACCGTAAAACGCTCTCATTTCAAACCCTTTGAATGAATCAAAACGATTTTCTTGCACATTACACCTGTGAAATGAACATAAAGATAAAAATTCTTTATGATAAGAAATTCAATATCTCTTCTCATGTCCCCTCTCAAATACAAGAGTATTGCGAACGTTGGGTGCTAACAAATAATATGATATGGTATATTGTTTTATACCTTCATAAACACAAAGATGATAATAGCTAACTAATAAACACAACGAACTGCTCTTTTAAACCAATGGTTTTCTGCTGACTCATTATGTTAGACATGGGGAAAACACCTTTCGATGATCGAGCGTAATGATAAAGTACATGAAGCATGTCAATACTTTATCAAATGTGAACGGCTTTGAAGAAAGGAGCAATCCCATAAATTGGTTATTCAACTCTTCAAGCATTGCTTTTTGCCTTGAAACATCTACAAAGGCAAATTGAGCAAAAAGATCATGTTATTGCAGAATTAGCACCGAAAGCAGAAGCTTGAGAAAATTTCAAACGTTCTGATGAGTGTTATTGATTTAAGAAAATAACTTGTTTTCATGAAATTTCTATAAACTATAAGCTTATTCAAATTGAATATCATCAATAAATTAGTTTTCTAAATATTTAAGAGGATCAACCGGTAACGAATTCTTACGCATCTCAAAATAAACACGTGGCGTTTTAACATTTCCAGAAACACCAGACTTAGCAATCTCATCACCCCGTCTTATCCTTTGTCCTTTGTTAACAACAAGCTGACTATTACATCCATAAATAGTGATAATATTATTTTCATGTCGAATCATAACAACATTACCCAGCTCTTTTAATCCATCTCCCGCGTAAATAACGACACCATTTTCCGCTGCCTTTACCGATGATCCTTCAGGCACTGCAATGTCTATTCCTCGATTCATTATGGTTCCTTTTTTTTGACCAAACTGGCTTAATAAACGCCCTCGTACTGGCCAACGCATTTTAGAAATTCCTGTGGCTTGCGGCGTCCTAATATTATCTGTATTCGTAACAGCACTTGATAAATCAGACTCATGGTTCAATTGCTTCATCTGTTTAGAAGAATTGTTTTCAAGATTTGATCTGTTCATCTGTGCAGAAGGTGGTATTGTTACAGGAGCTTTATATATAGGAGAAGTCTTCTTGTGCTTTATAGAAGATGTCACTTGAGATTGGAATGAAGATTCTGCTTTTGACGCTGCCCAATCGTTATGACTGGGCGGTTTGGGAGCTTCTAATGTACGCCGGCTTGGAACCACAAGGACCTGACCGATATAAATGGAATTGCTGTTTATACCATTTGCCGATTTTAAAGCCTCAACACTAACCCCTATTTGTCGTGCAATACTGAGGAGTGTATCTCCACTCTGCACAATATAAGAGTTCCGCCGAAAAATAGGAGAGTTATCCGTTTGTGAACGGGAAAGCGTTCCAAGATTACGTGGAGGAACTCCCATAACCCGACCATCAGAAGAAGCTCCCCTACCTTGCTGTGGAGAATTATAGGAAGAATTATCATCGATCCACGAATCATCACTTGGTTCTACAGGTGGCAATTCAGTGCTTTGTATCATCCCCCCACCATACGATAGCATTCGCGGATCTGTAGACATAGAGTTTGATATATTTGATTGAGATGATACCGTATGATGAGAGACAATATTAGAAAAACGTTGTGTACCAGAACTACAACCAGCAACAATAGTTGCCACCGCTAAAAAAGTTATTCTCTGAAAATTATGCCGGAAAATATTACCTAAAGCTTTTAAACACATAGTTTTGCTCACTCATCAATACTCAACTCACTCCATTAAAGCTTTTTTAAATTACCGAAGGGTTAAAATGAGATGTTTTATTCATAAATATCTTTAATTAAGATCAAAATGAATTTAACAAAAACAAAAAAAGTGAAATAATTTGCGCTATTTCTTAAATTTTAAAAATTAAAGTTTCTCCGCAATACCTTTAATAAAAGGTTGATAACGCACTTGAAAGAGTTCTAAACACTCAAATCGACACCCAATTTTTGTATAGCGCGTCACCGTTTGTACCCCTTCATCCGGTCCTATCGCCTGAATGAGAATTCCATTTTCAGCTAAAAGTTCTAAAAGCTCCTTGGGTTCATCAGAACGTGATGGCCAAACAAGAATGCGATCAAATGATCCCAAACCTGTCACACTATAACTTCCATCAATCTGCCGTATAACAATATTTTCAATGCCCAAAGTTTGAAACTTTTGGCGTGCCAAATCAACAAGCGTTTTATAACGATCAACCGTTGTCACACGGTCACTCAGACATGCCATAAGAGCAGTACAAAAGCCAGAGCCTGTACCAATTTCTAAGACACGATGCTTTTTTTTCAATGAGAGTGCCGAAAGAATCAAGAGTTGTTCTTCCAAACGTTCCATATATTCACCACACTCAAGGGGAATAACTTTATTATCATAAGCACTATTAAACCAAGGAGCAGAAACAAATTGTTGACGTGGAATTTTCTCTAATGCCGAAAAAAATCGCACGTCATCAATGCCTTTGCTACGCATTTTCAGTACAAGAGCAGCCAACTCCTCACGAAATTGTAAAATACCCTTTTGCCCCATAGTATCATTCACTCTCTTGGAGGTGCACTTTTATCATCCCTACAAACCACCTCTTTTAAAATGGCAAAATCTTGCGTTTGCATACCCTCTTTGCAATAACGCATATTGCCCTCCTTTCGCAAAATTAAGCAGCAATACAACGCATGCCTCCCATATAGGGTTGTAAAACATCTGGAACAATAATTGACCCATCAGCCTGTTGATAATTTTCAAGCACAGCAATAAGACAACGGCCAACAGCTGTACCAGAACCATTAAGACTATGAACAAAATGCAATTTTTTATCACCTTCTTTACGATAACGAGCATTCATACGACGACCTTGAAAGTCTCCACAAACTGAACAGCTAGAAATTTCACGATAACATTCTTGACCAGGAAGCCAAACCTCAATGTCATAGGTTTTACATGCTGCAAACCCCATATCCCCCGTAGAAAGAACTACTGTGCGAAAAGGCAAACCGAGTCGTTTTAATATATCTTCTGCACATTCTGTCATACGTTCCAATTCCATGAGAGACTGCTCTTCACTGGTAATCGAGACCATTTCTACCTTCCAAAATTGGTGCTGACGCAACATACCGCGCGTATCACGACCAGCGGCTCCCGCCTCTGAACGAAAACAGGGAGATAAAGAAGAAAATCGCAGTGGCAAATCTGATATTTCAAGAATTTCATCGTTGACCAAATTGGTTAAAGGTACTTCTGCTGTAGAAATAAGCCACCGACCATCTGTTGTTTGAAACAGATCTTCAGCAAACTTCGGCAATTGGGCTGCTCCGTAAACAATCTCATCACGAACAAGAAGAGGCACAGAAACTTCTGTATAACCATGCTCATTGACATGCACATCAAGCATAAATTGTCCTAATGCACGTTCTAGCCGCGCTAACGCCCCTGAAAGCACTGTAAAACGTGTTCCAGACAAACGACTAGCTCGCTCAAAGTTCATCTGCTTGAGATCTTGACCAAGATCAAAATGCTCCTTTGGTGTAAAATTAAATATTGGAGGTATCCCAAAATGTCGAATGACGACATTATCACTTTCATCTTTACCCTCTGGAACATCATCCAATGGAATATTGGGAAGTGCTGAAAGAATTTTTTCAAGACTTTCCGTCAGCTGTTTTTCTTCCGCTGTGGCAGAAGAAAGAAAGACTTTAAGCTCTTCAACTTCAGCCCTAAGGCGTTCAGCCATTTGCTCGTCAGAGATAGCTAAAGCTTGTCCTATTTCCTTTGAAACCGCATTGCGACGCTCCTGCGCCAATTGCACCTTAGCAACATGTGACCGGCGTGCAAGATCAAGTTGTATTAACCTTTCAGCTTGTGGCTCAAGACCTCTACTTGCGAGCGCTTTATCTAATTTCTCAGGATTTTCGCGAATCCACTTAATATCAAGCATCAAAATTCCTCATTTACATTATTTTTATTCTATATTGTTTTTACTCATTTCTCATCGCGTAAGATTATACACTTTTCTTAAGCGGATTTTCTTCTCTTTTCTATACCGTAAGCAATTAAAATTGAGATCTCATAAAGCGCTATTGTTGGTAAAGCTACTGCAAACATCGTAAAAAAATCCGACGGCGTTATCATTGCCGCAATGGTAAAAGAGAGCAGAATAGCCCATTTTCGTTTAGACACCAAATCATGAGACGTTAAAAGTCCAACTTTTGTTAAAAGACTAATGACCAGAGGCAATTGAAAGATCAAACCAAAAATGAGGATAAACGACGTCATAAAGCCCAAATAATCAGAAATACGCACTATAAACTCTATTTTTAAATGAGAATCTGGAAGAAATTGTTGAGAAAGGCTAAACCATAGTATTATGGGTGCCAATAGAGCATAAACAAATGCTCCTCCAATACAAAATAAAATAGGACCACCAATGAGAAATGGTAAAAAAGCTATGCGCTCATTTTTATAAAGCCCTGGTGCAATAAAACGATAAAACTGAAAAGCCGTATAGGGAAAAGATAAAATAATTCCCCCAAAGGCAGCAAGTTTCATCTTAGTTAAAAAAGTTTCCCATACTTGTGTTGATTGCAAACGAATACTCTCAGGATATCCACCTGCTATTTTCATCGCCCACTGATACGGCCATAGTAAAAAATTTAAGATATAATCTTTAACAAGAAAACACATCATAAAAGCGATCATAAATGCAACCAAGGCAGAAATAATTCGCTGACGAAGTTCAATTAAATGTTCTAAAAGTGGCGCCATATTGGCATCAACTTCATCTTTTTTTACATTCATGACACATCTTCTTTATCTTTAGAAACAACAGAAATGCTTTCAGAATGATGAGACGCTATAGAGATTGTTATATCTTTCTTGATTACCTTTTGATCACACTCCAAAACTTCTTTATCTTTTTTTGATTTATGGTGTGTTGCCTTAACATCCAAATTATCATGGATATCCTCTAATGTATTTTGAATAGGATCAAAAGTTTCTGCCAACTTCTTGCTTGAATCATTAATATCCGAAGATGTTTTTTGCAAATCATCGCTCTCGATTTGTTTTATTACATCATCAAACTGGTAACGAAGTTCATTTGCAGTTGAATACACATACGCTCTTACCTTTGCTATTGTCTTTAGTATTTTAGGTAAATCTTTTGGTCCAACGACAATGATGAGAACAAGTAAGATCACGACAAGCTCTGGTCCATCAATCCCAAACATCGCTTATACTCGACTTCCTCATAAAAAAATAATGCACAATGATGATGACGTTTTTGTTATTTGACACGCTGTTTTTTAGCAACAGATGCCTTGCCCCCTTTAGAGTCAGAAGACGCCTTTCTACGTGTTGCTGCACGTTTTACCGATAATGGCTGAGATTGTTGAGATTCTCCCTCAATTATTTGGGAACTATCAGCAATTCCAACTTTATCCTCAATACTCCCCTCTTCTTCCTTCATATTCTTTTTGAAGGCTTTAATGCCCTTAGCAACATCACCCATTAATTCAGAAATTTTACCACGCCCGAAAAGCACTAAAATAAGCAATAAAATTACAATTAAATGTGCTGGTGAAAAAATATTACCCATTACTCTCTCTAACCCTATGCTTTTAAATTTTATCTCACTTATTTATGCTTCCTCTGAAGAGAGTATCAAATATCGTATCCTCCTTGTATATTTCTTTCTCAACCGAAAAGCAATCACACGCTTTTTAATGGAAACGACGTAAACGAACTTTTATCGTCTCATCCCTTTTTAGCATATTACAACACAAACCATTCAAAAATGATAAACGACTCCCTACAAAATTCAAAAGGCTTAAAAACTTTTTTTAAGAAGCTTCCTATGATCTCTTGGACTGCTCATCTCCCTGCAAATACGGTATCCAATGTCTTTTCTTTTAAAAACGGTATCGTACATGAATTTGCAAATATCTCTTCCAAATCAACTTTACCAATGAGAATAATATCATAACCTTCCATAAAAAAATTTACATGTCTCTGAAAGTTTTTTCGAAAGTATATTCGCTGAAAGAGTTTTCTTTAACACATCATCTAATATTAAATTAGCCTCAAAACCTATCATTTTACGAATAATATTTTCAACAATTCTTTGCATTGCAGGAATCCTGTTATCAATTGTTTCATAAACAATATGAGCAATGATCGTAATCAATCAGTCAAATTTTTAAAAGGTGCAGGATCATACTTTTCTGAATATCATCATAGTTTTCTAAATATTAAGCGTGATACCGCAAGCCGGCACTCATCATCATTATATTTGCCAGTTCCCAATGTTGCGACAGCCCTTGCATTAAGACGATTCATAAGAACCATTTTTATTCCTTTCTTCTATAGTTTTTATCCACATGCTAATCCCGCTTGTAATGTGCAAACGAATGGTTTTGATTGACTCAATATAAACAGATTTGAAATGAGAGAATCTTACGGTATTCGGGACTCTCATTCAACATACAAAGCAATTAATTATTATAAATCAAAGAGTTGTAGCAATATGGACTCACTCAAAATGCGTATTAGACAACATTTATTCCGTATGATCATATCTGGGAATATGTTTTATTAATGCGTAAAATATTAATAAGAATCATTCACTTGTACATCACAAACAAGGTTAGCATAGAGAGATAAAAACTATTAAAATGGCTCTTATAGACCAACTCAAGTGTCAAGGAGGCTAGCCAATAAGTCGCAATACTAGGAATATGACGATGCCAGCTTTCATCGTTATTCATTAAAGAGCTTCCATTGAATTGTTTGCCTGCTTCTTATCCAACTTTCATATAAAAGATTTAAAATCCTAGTGAATAAATGCTCTCACGACATTAATATATATGTATAATTTTTTGATGAGAGTTTTATTTGATTTCTTCGAGAAAATTTTTATGGATATCAATTCTATTATTCTATGCTAATAATCTGATACAGTTATTCATATGATAGAGTTTTCTCCATGAATTATCGGCATATTTATCATGCTGGCAATTTTGCTGATGTTTTTAAACACATTGTTGTCACGCGCATTGTAGAGTATCTTAAACGCAAAGAAAAAGCTTTTCGCGTTATAGATACGCATGCTGGTATCGGTATTTATGACCTCTCTTCTTTAGAAGCCCATAAGACAGAAGAGTGGCGCGAAGGTGTACAACGAATTTTTTCAACGCCTATCCCAGAAGATTTAAGAGTGCTCCTTTGTCCATGGTGCGATATCATTGATACCCTCAATAAAGGGGAAAAAGAAATTGTATTTTATCCTGGATCTCCTGTTCTTATTCGTCACTTATTACGGAAACAAGACCGCCTCACCGCAATAGAATTGCACAATGAAGATTATCCTATTTTAGCAAAAAATTTTGCTGGCGATTATCAAACAAAAGTTCTGCATTTAGATGGTTGGCTTTCCTTAAATGCTCATTTACCACCAAAAGAAAAACGTGGGTTTATCCTTGTTGACCCTCCTTTTGAAAAAACTGGAGAATTTTCTCGCCTTATTGAGGGATTAATGAAAGCCTATCGCCGTTTTTCTGGAGGGATCTACGCTTTGTGGTATCCTGTTAAATATGACAAAGAAATTGAAAGTTTTCTTCACGCACTTTATCAAACAGGAATTCCTAAAATTCTACAGCTTGAAATGCGTATCCGAAAAAATTCAAGTCTACCTACAATGAATGGAAGTGGGATGATCATTATCAATCCTCCCTATGTTTTGGAAGAAGAAATGAAAAAACTCACTCCCTTTCTTATCAGCCGTCTTGGACAAGATGAAAGTGCCCAAATAACGCATAAGTGGATTCAAAAAGAACATCTATTAAGTTAGATTTTGCCCTTATATATTTTCCCTAAAAAATACCCTTTTGTAAGATATAAAGGCAATGAGATTTTATTATTTTTGTGATAATATCAACACATAATATAATAATGGCAAGCTTATAACTATTCCGTGAATCATGGAACAATAAAGCTATTGAGCAACACCCTCTTTACGCCTCATACAAGAGCAAGTTGGCGCCATCATACATTTTGCCAACCCTCAAATGTTGCAAACAGTCGTTGGCACTTGAGACGGCTCATAAGAGGCGTTTTTAGTCCTTTCTTATACAGTTTCACTCCACGCGACTCTCCCCGCTTGTAACATGCAAGAGACATGATTTTGATTGATTTAACATAGAATAGGTTTGAAATGAGAGAATCTTACGCTATTCAGAAATTTAATTCAATGTAAATAATGATAAATTATCTTTATAAATCAATTCTTTATTTCGTAATTATTTTTTCTTTTAGAAAGTTCATTCTCTTATCATCATGGATTTTTTATTCCAATGATTTTTAATGAATCAATGGGGCGTATTCATAAAGCTGTCTTAAATAATAACTCTTATATTTTTTATGAAAGATAGGCACTCTAAAATTACATTCTTATGCTATAATGTGTTATTGATGGACAAAAACTATTAAAGATATAAACAATCGTTATTTAATAAAAAAGAATATTTAATAGAGTAAACAAAAAGCATTTCTTGATAAACGGAATGATCCTAGAAAATAATACAAATTGTCTGAAAAATAAACGAGAAAAGCTTTCTTTTCTCTCTAATCTTACATGGAACAATGCCAATCAAAGCAATGGGAAAAATCAATTCCAAGGTGTCAAATTCATACAAGAGTTTGTTAGACACCTCCCGCATAAGCCGGGAGTTTACCGGATGATTGGTGAAAATGGTGATATTCTCTACGTTGGCAAAGCCCGTAATCTCAAAAAACGTGTTTCAAACTATGCACGTGAACAAGGACACAATAATCGTATTACCCGCATGATTCGTGCAACATATCATATGGAATTTATCGTTACCCACACAGAAACAGAAGCGCTCCTTCTAGAAGCAAATCTCATCAAAAAATTGCATCCCCATTTTAATGTATTGCTCCGTGATGATAAAAGCTTCCCTTATATTATGATTACAAATGATCATCGAGCACCTGGACTTTACAAACATCGTGGTGCGCGAACACAAAAAGCCCATTATTTTGGGCCTTTTGCTTCTGTTGGTGCGGTAACACAAACAATTCATGTTTTACAACGCGCTTTTTTATTACGGACCTGTGCCGATACAATTTTTGAAAATCGGACGCGCCCCTGTTTGCTTTATCAAATTAAGCGATGTTCTGCACCTTGTACCCATGAAATTAATGACAGTGATTATAAAGAACTGGTGAGAGAAGCAAAAGCGTTCCTTTCGGGAAAAGATCAATCTGTTAAAAATGATATGGTTCAAGCTATGCATAAAGCCGCAGAAAATCTTGATTTTGAACAAGCTGCTTCCTATCGTGATCGCTTATCAGCCCTTTCTCACATACAAAGCCATCAAGGTATTAATCCCCAAACGATAAAAGAAGCGGATGTCTTTGCAATTGCACAAAAAGAAGGAATGACCTGCATTCAAGTATTCTTTTTTCGTATGGGGCAAAATTGGGGAAACCGTGCCTATTTTCCTAAAGCAGATTCCTCTTTTTCCCGTACTGAAATTTTAGCGAGTTTTCTGGCCCAATTTTACGATGATAAACCCCTTCCCAAAAGCATCCTTTTATCTGAAGAAATTGAAGAAAAGGCACTTCTTACAGAAGCATTTAGTCTCAAAGCAAATCACAAAGTATCTCTCTCTTTACCCAAGCAAGGTGAACGAAAAACGCTTGTTAATCACGCCTATCTCAATGCTCATGAAGCACTTGAATATAAGCTTGCTGAAACAGCTACCCATACAAAATTGCTTCAGGGGCTTGCTGAAACATTCCAACTCCCTTTTCCTCCGCGCCGTATAGAAGTCTATGACAATTCTCATATTATGGGAACAAATTCTGTCGGTGCCATGATTGTTGCGGGTCAAATGGGATTTGTTAAAAATCAATATCGCAAATTCAACATTCGCTCAACAGATATCACGCCTGGCGATGATTTGGGCATGATGAAAGAAGTCATTAAACGAAGATTTTCACGCCTTATCAAAGAATATGATTTGCCAAATAAAAATCATGACATACAAGATCAAGAGAAAGATCTTGTTCCCATTTGGCCTGATCTTATCTTAATCGATGGTGGTGAAGGACAAATCAACAGTGTACATACAATACTTGCTGAATTACAATTAAATAACCTGATCACAGTTATTGGAATCGCCAAAGGTATTGACCGCCATGCAGGACGTGAACGATTTTTTATAAAAGGTTCCCCTCCTTTTACACTTCCCCCACGTGATCCTATCCTCTATTTTTTGCAACGTCTGCGTGATGAAGCACATCGTTTTGCCATTGGAACGCATAGAATAAAACGAAAGAAAGCAACATTCAAAAATCTACTTGATGAAATAGAAAATATCGGTCCGACAAGAAAACGTGCGTTGCTTCATCATTTTGGAAGTGCCAAAGCTGTTGCTGATGCCTCACTTGAAGATTTGAAAAAAGTTACAGGAATCTCTGTCACAATTGCACAAAAAATTCATAACCATTTTCATGAAAAATAGGCTTGTTTCATCACCTTAGCCTTGTTACGTTTAGGGGATATATTCTCTTTTACAAGAATTAAAAATAGCTCTATGAAAAATCATACTTTTTCTTTTCCAAATATTTTAACTTATGCACGAATTGTTGCAGTCCCAATGGTTGTTGCCTGCTTTTTTGTAGAAGGACGCCTACAATCAAGCGATATCGCACGCTGGATTGCCGTTTCCATTTTTGTTGTTGCATCCATTACTGACTTTCTTGATGGCTACCTTGCCCGTATTTGGGAACAAACATCCAATATTGGTCGCATGTTAGATCCAATTGCCGATAAACTTCTTGTCTCTGCCTGCTTGCTCTTGCTTGCCGCAGATACTACCATTGCCGGATGGACTCTATGGGCAGCCATTATCATTCTTTGCCGAGAAATTCTTGTATCAGGATTACGTGAATATTTAGCTGAATTAAAAGTGAGCGTTCCGGTCTCTCGTCTTGCAAAGTGGAAAACTTTTGTACAAATGATCGCTATTGTCTTCCTTTTAGCGGGGCCAGCTGGTAATAAAATTTTCCCTTACACAGTAGAATTTGGCATTACTATGCTGTGGATTTCTGCCCTCCTTACATTGTGGACAGGATGGGATTATTTTCGCGCAGGTTTAAAACACGTCATCTCATGAAATCGTCTCTTGATTTGTAATAACAATCTATCTTTCTGCAACTTAAACAAGAAAAGAGATATCGTAAATCTACGTACTTCAAATCTATTGATGATGAATCAATTAAAACTCTTCTTTTGCCCATTACAAACGAAGTTGGCGTACAAAGACATTCAAGAAGAGAATAATAGGCTCTTGCAAAAACAGTTGCAATATTAAAAGCGGAAAAAACGGTGATCTACATATCTCTCAAAGAGATCTATAATCTTGTAAACAAAAACCCGAAACATTATGTTTCGGTTTTTTGTTTCTTATTGTCGCTTTTATTAACCAACAATTTCTACCTCAGAAAACCAAAAAGCAATTTCTGTTTTTGCCGTTTCAGCACTATCGGATCCATGGACAGAATTTTCACCAATCGACAAAGCATGAACCTTACGAATTGTTCCTTCTTCTGCATCACTAGGATTTGTAGCACCCATCACTTCACGATTTTTAGCTATTGCGTTTTCTCCTTCCAAAACCTGTACAACTGTTGGACCAGAAGACATAAATTCAACCAATTCGCTAAAAAAAGGACGTTCTTTATGAATAGCATAAAATTTTTCAGCCTCACGCTTGCTCATCCACACACGTTTAGATGCAATAACACGCAACCCCGCATCCTCAAGCATTTTCGTAATTGCGCCCGTCAAATTACGACGGGTTGCATCTGGTTTAATCATCGAAAAAGTACGCTCTAAAGCCATTTCGTCACCTTTATTTCTCTTATAACATTTTCTGACTGTTTCTATAGCGAGCAAGCCGCCCTTTGCCAAGTGACTCTGCAAAAATCTACACAAATTCTCAAAAATATAGAATAAATTATAAAGAAGACTTCAATAGAAATAAAAATACCTATATTGTGTCTCCATTATATAAGATGCATATCCGCCTCTCAGTAAATGCTGAACTCCTTCTTATATTCTTCAACGCTTCCCATCAAAATGACCATTTAAGCAGTAAAAAATTATAAGAAAAAAATAACATGCAAAATTATATACCCTTTATGAAAGCTTTCTTTTTTAAAGAAGACAGATCTAGAGACTTCGTGTCTAGGTTTGAAAATCCCCACACACACTGAGATCAATCAAACAATACCCCTAATAATTAGAAACTATAACGTACCCCTATAATGCCCTGAAGAGACTGTTTTGTTTTACGCCCTTTAACATAATGCGCCTCACCATAGAACTTCAACTTCTCACTCACTAAACTGCTTA
>NZ_JAQITF010000019.1 GCF_028618665.1 Bartonella sp. AU16XJBT | reverse complement strand
TCCCGGGACACCCACAACAGTGGGTTCAATGGTACGCTAGGGTTTAGGGCTTGTTTTCCCTCTTGATCGGTGCGTAGACGATCAAAATATCCTTTAGATGATAAAGGAATTTCAAAAGATTAGCAAGAAAAATGAAAATATTTGGAAAATGAAAAATTTTTTTGTATCGCAAGAATTATCTCTTTTTTTGTGAAAAAATGTTCTTTGAGATCGATATTAGGGTATGGAATACTTAGCGAGGATATTTTGACAACTAATTGGGCATTCCTTTGCTGTTTTAAGAAAAAGGTGGAGGATGCTAAAACCTACGGCCTCATCATTTTTTTTCAATGGTGCGTGTTTTTCTGCTTTAAAAGCTTTTCCTATTGATCGCATTTGTGTTAGTGGATAGATGAAACATGATCATCTTCAATTCTACACATTCTCCTATGCCATAAAGCACCGTTGTTTAATGCAGGGAGGAGTTCAAGGTCTCCTATTTTTCGGGTGTAATCAGATATTGCCGGTATGAAAACGAATATATCTTACAATTCCTCATGTTCAGGATCTGCCCTATAGTGCTTTGGCAATTTTAAAAAGTAATTGAATTTTTCATTATTTTTTATATATACTTAATAACGATATCTATATTAAGAGGATTTTTCTATGCCTTCACTAACTGTTACAGCAAAAGGACAAGTGACGCTGAAGCGGGATTTACTCCAGCACCTTGGTGTTAAACCAGGAGAGCGCATCAACTTTGAAAAGTTACCAGGTGGTGAACTTCGTATAAAAGCAGCACAGCCTACAAGCACAATTGATAGCTTTATTGGACGATTTGCCGGAAAAGTTAAAAAAACACTGACTGTGGAAGAAATGAACGAAATTGCTGCCTCTGGTTGGGCGAGGAAAAAGTGAAGATTTCTGTAGATACAAATGTTTTAGCCCGCGCTGTTTTACAAGATGATAAAAAGCAAGGTGAAATAGCAAGTAAGATCTTAAGAGAAGCTTCTCTCATCGCTATTTCTTTGCCTTGTCTTTGTGAACTTATTTGGATACTCCGCCGCGGGGCAAAATTATCAAAAGAAGAGATTGCTTTGATGGTTCGTAATCTTCTTGCAACGCGTAATGTCGTCATGAATCGACCAGCTGTTGAAGCCGGGCTTGCTATGCTTGAGGCTGGTGGAGATTTTGCTGATGGAATTATATCTTATGAGGGACATTGGCTAGGCGGTGAAACCTTTGTTTCATTTGATAAATTAGCAATAGACCTGCTAACGCAAAATGGGCTCTCAGCAAGACTCCTTTCTTAACCTTGTCAGTTAAGATCGTGATGGTGTCATTGTTATAGGAATAATGGGGCTTACTTTTTAAGCTTAGCGCATTTTTCTCTTCTATGATAAATTTATCCTATCATGCCCTAAAACACTGCTCTTTGTGGGGGATGGGAATTTTAAGCTGGGGTATTGACAAATATAACGTTTGAGGGTGCTTTTACCTAATCAGAGAGCAACCACAAAATGGCTTTCTGTTTTTTCGGTTGGAGTTCTCTAAAGTTTTTTAAAAGAGCATATTCTTTTTCGCTATAGGTGTCTTGATCACGGTGCGAGAGATTTTCTTCTGAGACAAGATCTTCTTTTGTCGCAAGATCGGTGGCTAAAAGATCCGCATAAAAAAAGCTTATCGGCACTTGCAATTTTTGAGCAATTTCAAGCAAACATCCTGCGCTGACACGATTTAAACCTTTTTCGTATTTCTGGATTTGTTGGAAACTCACACCTAAAAAGCTTCCTAATTCCTTTTGAGAAAGCCCCATTGAAATTCTTCTATGACGAATTCTTTTGCCTATAGAAATGTCGATAAAATGTGGATCTTTAGTTGGCACTTTGCACTCCCTCCGGTTGCGAGCGCCCTCGCATTGGTATTCCGGGAGTCTAAAAGTACTGAATCCGAGTCAGTTTTTTTGCTTTTAGTGCAGACAAGCACCTGGACATAGCAAAAACTCCCGGAATTCCGGGATATCCACAACAGTGGGTTAAATGGTACGCTCGGATTTAGGGCTTTTAGTTCCCTCTTGATCGGTGCGTAGACGATCAAAATATCACTTTAAATGATAAAAGAATTTCAGAAGATTGGCAAGAAAAATGAAAATATTTTGGGGATCGCAAGAATTATCCGATCATACTGTAAAATACTGATCTTTGAGGTTGATATTAAGCATATAGATTTTACTCATTGGGATGCTTTTTTGTGCGCGTGTATGTTGAATAGGGATGGAGTTGTTTGTCGCATCTTTTAGCCTACTGAACTGTGAGGGGGCATTAATTTTACCAAAAGGGCTCTATGAGCGAAGAATGTTGAGGGGTGCACTTTTGCTTAATTAGAAATTAACCATAAAATGGCTTTCTGTTTTTTCGGTTGGAGTTCTCTAAAGTTTTTTAAAAGGGCGTGTTCTTTTTCGCTGGAGATGTTTTGATTATGGTGTGAGGGATTGCCTTCTGAGACAAGATCTTCTTTTGTGGCAAGATCGGTGGCTAAAAGATCCGCATAAAAAAAGCTTATTGGTACTTGCAGTTTTTGAGCAATTTTGAGCAAACATTTTGCGCTGATACGATTTAAACCTTTTTCATATTTCTGGATTTGTTGGAAACTCACACCTAAAAAGTTTCCTAATGTTTTTTGGGAAAGCCCCATGGCCATGCGTCTATAACGAATTCTTTTGCTTGATCAGAAATGTCGATAAAATCTGGATTTTTGGTTGGAAAATGTGGATTTTTAGTTTGCACTTTGTTCCCCCGCCAAGTGCGAGCGCCCTCGCATTGGTATTCCGGGAGTAACAAGTACTGAGTCCGAGTCAGTTTTTTTGCTTTTAGTGCAGACAAGCACCTGGACATAGCAAAAACTCCCGGAATTCCGGGATACCCGCAAAGCGGGATAAATTCATGTATTAAGCTTTCGGGCTTTTAGATCCCTATTTGACCGTTGCGTGGACGATCAAAAACATAAGCCTATCAATAAAGTAATTTCAGAAGATTGGCAAGAAAAATGAAAATATTTTGGGGATCGCAAGAATTATCCGATCATACTGTAAAATACTGATCTTTAAGGTTGATTAGACATATAGATTTTATCCATTGGGGTGCTTTTTTGTGCAAGTGTGTGTTGAGTGTTTTAGGGGTGGGCTTGTTTGTTGCGCCTTTTGCACACTGTCCTTTGAGGGGCATCAATTTTACAAAAGGGCTCTATGAGCGGATAATGTTGAGGGCTGTGCTTTTGCCTAATCAGAGAGCAACCATAAATGGCTTTCTGTTTTTAGGCTTGAGTTCTCTAAAATTTTTTAAAAGTAAGTATTTTTCTTTAACTAGATAGACTTTCATCACCACGATATGAGACATTTTCTTTTGTTGATATATCAGTATAAAAAGAGTTTTTCTTAGAGCTTGAGAGACGCTAGATTGTTATTAAGTCAGGTGGAGATAGGAAATTTACGGCGAGCATGTACCACAGAGGTGATCTCTATTTGTGTTTTCGTTACTCTGTACAATATAAGATAGTTTGGATGGGCTAAAACTTCTCGTAATCCCGGGACTTTCTCACTTTGGCGGTATAGGTATGGATGTTCAGCTAATGGGAGTACAGAATCTTCTAAAAACTTCTTCATTCGTCGTGCAGCAGGTGGACTTTCATAAGCAATGTAAGTTAAAATTTTATTTAAATCATCGCGAGCACAAGCCAACCAGATAATGGGTAACATTAGGACTTCTTTTTTTCAGCTTCAATTTGGTCTATTATATTATCCATTTCAGCCATAACTTCGTCGTGTGAGATAGTAGGATGAGGATTTGCAAGGCTAACTCTTACCTTTTCACGCAACCACGCGGTATAATCCGTTTCCTCTTCCACGGTTTCGAATTCTGAAATTAGCGGAGAAAGAACAGTCTTCATGGTCATCTTTCCTTTTTACTCTCTCTGTTAAATGTAATTACTCTTAGTTGTATTGTCAATGTTAAATGTAATTACTTTTAGTTGTGTGATCAGTTGTAACTCATTAAGAATATTGGTTTTTATTCTGTTATGCCGTAAAAGCACTGACGTTTGAGGGCGATATTGAGCAGATAGGTTTTATCCATTGGGGTGCTTTTTTGTAAGAGAGAGTGTTGAATGTTTTAGGGGTGGGTTTGTTTGTCGCGCCTTTTAAAGTATGTTCCTTTGAGGGGGGCTGAATTTTACCAAAAGGGCTCTGTGAGCGAATAATGTTGAGGGCTGTGTTTTTGCCTAGTCAGAGAGCAACCATAAAATGGCTTTCTGCTTTTTAGGCTTGAGCTCTCTAAAGTTTTTTAAAAGCAAATATTCTTTTTCGTTGGAAATGTTTTGATCACGGTGCGAGAGATTTTCTTCTGAGACAAGATCTTCTTTTGTCGCAAGATCGGTGGCTAAAAGATCCGCATAAAAAAAGCTTATCGGCACTTGCAATTTTTGAGCAATTTCAAGCAAACATCCTGCGCTGACACGATTTAAACCTTTTTCATATTTTTGAATTTGTTGGAAACTCACCCCTAAAGAATTCCCTAAAGCCTTTTGAGTAAGCCCCATGGCTATGCGTCTTTGACGAATTCTTTTGCTTGATCAGAAATATCAATAAAATGTGGGTTTTTAGTTTGAAACTGTGAATTTTTGGTCTGCACTTTAAGCCCCCTCCAGTTGCGAGCGCCCTCGCATTGGTATTCCGGGAGTCTAAAAGTACTGAATCCGAGTCAGTTTTTTTGCTTTTAGTGCAGACAAGCACCTGGACATAGCAAAAACTCCCGGAATTCCGGGATATCCACAACAGTGGGTTAAATGGTACGCTCGGATTTAGGGCTTTTAGTTCCCTCTTGATCGGTGCGTAGACGATCAAAATATCCTTTAAATGATAAAAGAATTTCAGAAGATTGGCAAGAAAAATGAAAATATTTGGAACATGAAAGCATTTTGGGGATCGCAAGAATTATCTGATCATGTGGTGAAATGCTGATCTTTAAGGTTGATTAGACATATAGATTTTATCCATTGGGGTGCTTTTTTGTGCAAGTGTGTGTTGAATGTTTTGGGGGTGGGTTTGTTGTTGCGTCTTGTGCACACTGTCCTTTGAGGGGGAGATGATTTCGAGAAGGGGGGATGGGGTGAGCAAGAGGCCTAAAGTGTAGAGAATTGTTTACAGAGCGGTGTGGCGGTGTGAACCTTTCATTTGTTAATTTCTGTAAAAATGTAAAAGCGTAAAAACGTGGATCCGTAAAAAAGAAGAGAAAGTGAAGGAGGTGGAGGCTTTATGCGTTGTGGAGGCTTTGGTGCGTGTTGGGCTTTTGTCATGGCGTGGAATGGGGTCGAGAGGATTGGAGAAACAAGTCTTGTGAATGGAGGGTAAGATGGGATGGAGAGCACTGTTGGTGCGTGAGTGGAGGAGGGATAAGTTGGGATGGAGAGGGGGTAAGTTGTAAGTGTGTTGATGGGATGGTGCGTACAAAAGGCGGTGGTGCGAAGGGATCTCGTGAAGAATAGCGTGAGAGAATGTGGCTTGTCTGTTGTGTCTGATGAAATACCGTCGTTTGAGGGGAATCTTTGAAGGTGGCGGTGTGGGGCAAGAAGTTAAGTTGTCGTTTATAAAACAGAGGGTATGGGGTGGGAAGTTTGGTTCTTTGGGGGAATTTTTGTAAGCAAGGAGATTATTCGGTGGTGATTTGGAAGTCTCGTTTGGCTTTTTTCTGTAAAGATGTAAAAGCGTAAAAACGTGGAGCCGTAAAAAAGGGAAATTAAAGACGTGGAAGGTTTATGTGTTGTGTATGTTTGTGGGGAAAGGATTTGGGGTATGTTGGGCTTCTGTCATGGTGTGAAATGGAGGGGGAGGATTGGGGGAAGCGCGTCTTGTGAATGGACAGATAAGTTGGGGTGTTAAGTGCTGTTAAGTGCTGTGGCGCAAGTGGGGAGGGCGAGAAAGTGTTGAAATGGGAGAGAATGCGTATGGAGATGAGGGGACGAGAGTATGTTGACGAGAGGGGAATAGAGGATAGAGTATGTGAGGGAATGAGGCGGCTTGCTCGTAAGCTTTTATGAAATGATGTTGTTTGAGGCGTGGGGAGATGAGAAAATTCTTATGCGTAAGGATGGGGCATGTTGGCAATATGTGGATGGTCGGATTGCTTTTTATATTTAAGCGTGACGAGGCAAAAAAGTGGGAAGAATAGAGAGTGTAAAAGTGTTGGTGCGAAGGGATGCGTGAAGAATAGCGTGAGAGAATGGGGCTTGTCTGTTGTGTCTGATGAAATAACGTCGTTTGATGGGATCTCTGAAGGTGGCGGTGTGGGGTAAGAAGTTGGGTTGTTGTTTATAGACCTTTGTTTACAGAGTGGGGGAGAAGTTTTGTTCTTTGGGATAACGTTGCTTTTTGAAGAGGAATTGATTGCTGCTGGTTGGGAGCTTTTGGGGAGCTTTTTTAGGCGTGGGGAGATGAGAAAATTCTTCATGAGCCAACAGATGTAACGTTGGCAATAAGTTGAGGCTGGCTTATTCCTTTTATAAAAGTTGGTTTCTGCGAAAAGATGTTGGTTGATCGGTGGTTTGAAAGAGTGGGAGGATGGGGAAAAGCGCGTCTTGTGAATGGAGAGATAAATTGCGATGAAGAGCACTGTTGGTGCGTGAGAGGGAATGAAGGAACAAGCGCGGAGCGGGGGACGAGAATGTGTTGACGGAATGGGAATGGAGGATAGAGTGCGTGAGAGGAAAGGAAGTGAGGAAAGGAAGGACGTGAGGAAATGGGGCTTGTGAATGTTATGAGGAGATGGGGAATGGAGCGATTTATCGCAAGGGTTGAGGTCATTTTTTGGGAAAGCTTTTTTGAAAAATCTTAGCTTTTTATCTTCTGGTTCTATAATGCTTTTCGCATGCGTTTCTTGTTCTTGTTTTTTCTTTCATGTTTTGCTCTTGCACTCGTTTAGATCAAAACCCATATTCATTTTAACACGACAGTTCTTCATGCTTCAACGTTTCTGGTGTTCGTGTGGTGGGGCGGTTTTTATGACATGCTGGGGAGAGCTTTTGGTGGGTGTTTAGAGAGAGCAAAAGGGCCGTGGCGATGACCAAGAAGTTGTGCCTAAAGGGTTGCCCCAAGAAAGGAAAAAAATGAACCTGGAAAAATATAGCGAACGCGTGCAGGGGTTTTTACAATCAGCACAAAATAATGCTCTGGCTTCGGATCATCAGCAGTTTATGCCGGAGCATTTCTTGAAAGTGTTGTTAGACGATGCTCAAGGATTGGCGGCGTCACTTATCCAAAAAGCAGGAGGGGATCTTAAGCTTATTCAAAAGACGCTTAAAGAAGCTCTTGAGGCTTTGCCAAAAGTACAAGGGGGAAATGGACAACTCTATCTTTCACAGCCGGTGGCAAAAGTCTTTGCGCTGGCTGAGGAGCTCGCGCAAAAAGCCGGTGATCAATTTGTCACTGTGGAGCGTATCTTGCAAGCGCTGCTTATGGAAAAGTCCGCAAAAACAGCCGATATTCTCACAAAGGCTGGGTTAACCCCGCAAGAGCTTAATCAAGCAATTAATGCACTGCGCAAAGGAAAAACAGCCACAAGCCCCCATGCCGAAGGTCAATATGATGCCTTGCAAAAATATGCTCGTGATCTCACAAAAGATGCACGCGAGGGAAAACTCGACCCTGTCATTGGGCGAGAAGAAGAAATTCGTCGCACCATTCAAGTGCTCTCACGGCGGACGAAAAATAATCCCGTGCTGATCGGAGAGCCGGGAGTGGGAAAAACCGCCATTGTGGAAGGGTTGGCGTTGCGCATTATCAATGGCGATGTCCCGGAAACTTTGCGTGATAAACAACTTTATGCGCTCGATATGGGGGCGCTTATTGCGGGGGCAAAATATCGGGGGGAATTTGAAGAACGCCTTAAAGCCGTGCTGGCTGAAGTGCAAGCCGAAAATGGACAAATTATCCTCTTTATTGATGAATTGCACAATCTTGTGGGAGCAGGAAAATCCGATGGTCCTATGGATGCTTCCAACTTGTTAAAACCTGCTCTGGCACGTGGAGAACTCCATTGTGTGGGCGCGACTACCCTTGATGAATATCGAAAATATGTCGAAAAAGATGCTGCTTTGGCACGCCGCTTTCAACCGGTTTTTGTGTCCGAGCCATCGCTGGAGGATACGATTTCTATTTTGCGCGGTATTAAAGAAAAATACGAACAACACCACAAAGTGCGTTTGGCAGACAGTGCTTTAATTGCTGCAGCAAAGCTCTCTTCCCGTTATATTACGGATCGGTTTTTGCCGGATAAAGCGATTGATCTGATCGATGAAGCAGCAGCACGCTTGCGTATGCAGGTTGATTCAAAGCCGGAGGAACTCGATGCCCTTGATCGACGAATTTTACAATTAAAAATCGAACGGGAAGCTTTGAAGACAGATGTAGAGCCAACAGCAAAAGAGCGTTTGAAAAATGTGCAGGAAGAACTCAAAACATTGGAACAACAGTCTGCGGAAATGACAACGGCTTGGCAGGCTGAAAAACAAAAATTAGGGCATGCTGCCGATTTGAAAAAACAACTCGAAGAAGCTCGCAATGCTTTGGCTATTGCACAACGTGATGGACAATTCCAAAAAGCTGGGGAACTGGCTTATAGTGTTATTCCGGAACTCGAAAAACAATTGACTTTAGCGGAAAATGATGACCAGCAAAATCATCTCGTTGAAGAAACGGTGACCGCTGAACATGTCGCGCGGATTGTTTCTCGCTGGACCGGCATTCCTGTTGATCGGATGTTGGAAGCAGAACGCGAAGCGCTCTTGCGCATGGAAGATGAAATTGCTACCCGTGTCGTGGGACAAGGTGAAGCGGTTCAAGCTGTTGCACGTGCTGTACGGCGTGCGCGTGCCGGATTGCAGGACCCCAATCGTCCGCTTGGGTCTTTCATGTTCTTGGGACCTACCGGTGTGGGGAAAACCGAATTAACCAAAGCTCTGGCGGCTTTTCTTTTTCAAGATCCTAATGCCATGTTGCGTATTGATATGTCGGAATATATGGAAAAACATGCAGGAGCACGCTTGATCGGAGCACCGCCCGGATATGTCGGATATGAAGAAGGGGGCGTGCTCACCGAAGCCGTGCGAAGAAGACCTTATCAAGTTATTCTGTTCGATGAAATCGAAAAGGCGCATCCTGATATCTTTAATCTGTTGTTGCAAGTGTTGGACGAAGGGCGCTTGACTGATAGTCAAGGAAGAACGGTCGATTTTCGGAACACTTTGTTGATTATGACTTCAAATCTTGGGGCTGAATTTTTAACCGCTTTGCCTGAAGGACAAACGGTGGATCAAGCAAAAGACGATGTCATGAATGTGGTGAAAACCGCTTTCCGTCCGGAGTTTTTAAACCGTATTGATGAGATTATTCTCTTTGAGCGGTTGCAACGCAAGGATATGGAGGCGATTGTTGATATTCAGATACAACATTTGCAAAATTTGCTCAATGAACGCAACATAACCTTGCATATCAAACCAGAAGTCCGACAGTTCCTTGCCGATAAAGGCTATGACCCCCTTTATGGGGCACGTCCGCTTAAACGGATTATCCAAAAGGAAATTCAAGATCCTCTTGCAGAAAAAATCTTATTTGGAGAAATTCATGACGAGACGGCGGTGACAGTGACAAAACAAGGTGATCGATTAGCGTTTTTATCTGAAACATAGGAAAAATTCCACGGTATAGAGGGTGGTGATAATCCTCTTATGCCATAAAACACCATTGTTTGAGGTGTTCTCCGGTGTGCTGATCGCGCTCTGCATGGTTGGTTAGAGGCGTTTTCCTTCTTGTAGATCAGTATTGTGGGAACTTTCATTCTGTGTCCCCATGGGGACGCGTGTAAGAATATTCAAGAAAAGTTTGCTTGTCGAAATTGATGGAATGCTGTTGTTTGAGGAGCGCTGAGGTGTGCTGATCGCGCTCTGCATGGTTGGTTAGAGGCGTTTTCCTTCTTGTAGATCAGTATTGTGGGAACTTTCATTCTGTGTCCCCATGGGGATGCGTGTAAGAATATTCAGGAAAAGTTTGTTTGTCGAAATTGATGAAATGCTGTTGTTTGAGGTGTTCTCTGGTGTGTTGATCGGGGCTATGCGTGGTTGGTCAGAAAGCTACTACCAAGATGTTGGATGCTTGACAGAGCAATGTGAGATGCTGGGTGGGCGTTTTATTTGACTGTGTTCTGTCAAGATATAAAAGCGTAAAAATGTGTAGCCGTAAAAGAGAAATGAAGAATTTATGCCTTGTGCGTGTTTTTGTCTTGGCATGGAATGGGGTAAGAGGATTGAGGAGAACGCGCTTGTGAATGAAAGGGTAAGCGGAGATGAAAAAGGGGGTAAATTTGTTGGTGCGTTGATGAGAGGAGAGAGAAATGGAGAATAGAGAGAGTGAATATGGATAGGTTAGAGGAGATGGTGTGTAAAAGAGTTGGTGTGAAGGGGTGCATGAAGCATGGTGTGAGGAGATAGGACGTGGCTTGTTGCACTTAAGCTTTGTTTGTGGGGTGGTGTGATCTGGAGTCGGTCAGGGGCGCTGTGTAAAAGGCCGGATTATCGTTTAAAGATCTTTGTTTACAGAGCTGTGTGGGGTGATGATTTGGAAGTTTCATTGGGCTTTATTTTGTAAAAATGTAAAAATGTAAAAGCGTGAAACTGTAAAGAAATAATAGGAAGTTAAGGACGTAGCGGATTTATGCGTTGTACGTGCTTGAGGGCATGTGGGGTTGTTATCATGGCGTGGAATGTGTTGAGGAGGGAGAAGAGAAGTGGAGAAGGCTGGAGCTAAGAGGGGAGGGAAAAGTGGAAGATGGAAAGAGGGGAAAGAAGCGTTTGTCAATGGAGAGATGTGTTGGGGGGAAGAGGGGGCGTGTTGGTGTGGTGATTGGAGAGATAGGAATGGAGAATGGAAAGCGTGCGTGTGGATAGGCTCGGGCGTATACAAAAGACTGTGGTGCGAAGAGATGAAGGATGGCATGAGGAAATAGAATCTGCTTGTTGCATCTGATGAAATACTGTCGTTTAAGGGGGGATAAAGTTTTACTGAAGTGTGCCTCGTTGTTGGAGATAATGTTTATGTGCTCTTTTGTCTAATTAGAAATCAACCACAAAATGGCTTTCTGTTTTTTCGGTTTGAGCTCTCTAAAGTGTTTTAAAAGGGCGTGTTCTTTTTCACTATAGATATATTGATTACAGTGTGAGTGATTTTCTTTTGTGGGAATATCTGCTGTTGAAAGAGCCGCATAAAAAAGCTTGTCGGAACTTGCAGTTTTTTAGCAATTTCTTGTAAACGTCCTGCGCTGACACAATTGGCGCCTTTTTTATCTTTTTGGATTTATTGGAAACTGACTCCTAAAAAGCTTCCTAATTCCTTTTGAGAAAGCCCCATTGAAATGCGTCCCCCATGGCAATTCTTCTTTGATGAATTTTTTGCTTAATCAGAAATGTCGATAAAATGTGGATTTTTAGTTTGCACTTTGCTTCCCCCACCCGATGCGAGCGCCCTCGCGTTGGTTGGTATTCCGGGAGTCTAAAAGTACTGAGCTCTAGTCAGCTTTTTTGCTTTTAGTGTGTCTACACACCTGGACATGGCAAAAACTCCCGGAATCCCGGGATACCCACAAAAGTGGGGCCATTTTACACTAGAGCTTAGGGCTTTCAGTTCCCTCTTGATCGCTGCGTAGACGATCAAAATATCTTTTAAGTGATAAAGGAATTTCAGGGGATTGGCAAGAAACATTAGAACATTTTTTATCTTGTTATACTGTAAAACATAGTCTTTTGAGGAGGGGGAAGAGAGTAAGAATATTCGGGATAGGGCAAGGCATGCTTTAATAAAACACTATCGTTGAGAGGTGGCGATTTGAAAGTGAGGGCCGCAGTGGTAAGAAGTTATGTTGTTTACAGAGAGGTTGTTTACTGAATGGCGCGGGGTGGTGAATATTTTGTTTGCTTATTTCTGTCCTTTCAAGAGATTTACAATTGTCTTTAGAAAGCACATAAGACAGCTTATGATGAGAGTAAATGAGTAACTATAAAAAAATGTTAGCGGTAGAAATTGATAGCTAGTGGGAAAATTCGGGATCCAAATGGCCTATAAAAACCTAAACATTCAAACAATAATGACTATTCCCTCAAGTGATAATTTCAATGTTATGGGGACAAAAGATGTCATTTTATCTGCTGAGAGAGTTATCCAATAGACGAACTTCCTTACTGATAAGTCCGTTTTAAATCCCATATTCATACAAAATATCAGGGAAATAAGTGTATATATAGGATATGTATACTCTATGCCTTCCATGTGTTTTGTGTATTTTTAACATATACACTTTGTATGTTAAGCATGCGCTTTGAACGCTATTAGAGATGCTGGTCGTTTTTTAAAACGCGTGAAAAATCGATTTACGATCACTTGATTACAAATAGATACATTGTTAATATCATTCTTAGCAAGGTTGCTGTTATTTTTGCTGTAGGAGCTTCTCAAGAGAGGAGGGTACAATTGATAGGGGGTAAGATGTCAAAATATTTATTACCATTACCGCTTGTATTGGTGGCTGGTTGTGCATCTTTGAATTATTCATCAAGTTATGTTGATCGAAATATTACAAAGGATGATATAAAATTAATTGCTCATGATTTTGTTCGCAATCTTAAACAATCTTTACCGCCAGCTCAAACAACACTTATTGTGAAAAAAAGTAAAATAGAAGATAATTTTACGCCTTTATTTATCGATCTGTTGCAACGCAATGGATACCGCGTGATCTATACTGATCAACCAAACAAACAGCAAAATGGTATCAATTTGACTTATCAAATAATGCCAATAAATATAGGTATCTTGTCTACTGTCTATTATGATGAGGCGGGAGTAACGCGTTATTATGTACGTACTTATAATAGATAAAGCCCTTTGCCAGTTCGTCTAAAAGGAGCAGATAATGAGGAAATATTGGAAGAAAAATCTGCTTAAGAAGTGAAATTATCGACCAGTGAAGTTAGATAAAATTCTGGTGAGAATGCTGAAGTATCTTCCCAAGACTTTGGTGTTTGTTATGCTATGCCGTAAAGCATTGTCGTTTGAGATCTGGTGATATCCTACTATGCCATACCATTGTTTGGGGGCTGGTGAGATCAGGGAGGAAAAATTTTAAGCAGGGGGGAAATGGGTATATGAGCGAATAATGTTTGTGTGCGCTTCTGTCTAATCAGAAATCAACCACAAAATTGCCTGCTGTTTTTTCGGTGTGAGTGCTCTAAAATTTTTCAAAAGTATGTGTTCTTTTTCGCTATAGGTTTCTTGATCACGGTGTGAGAGATTGTCTTTTGTGGGAATATTTGCTGTTGAAAGAGCCGCATAAAAACTCATCAGGACATCTCGTATTTGGCAATTTCCTGTAAATGTCCTGCGCTTACACGATTGTAGCCTTTTTTATATTTTTAGATTTGTTGAAAACGGGCTTCTAAAGAGTTTTCATATTCTTTTTGGGAGAGCTCCACTAAAATTCGTCCCCCATTGCAATTCTTCTTTGATAAACTCTTTTGCTTAATCAGAAATATCGCTGAAATGTAAACCTTTAGCTCACACTGCAAGCCCCCAACCGGCTGCGAGCACCCTCGCATTGGTATTCCGGGAGTTAAAGGTACTGAACTTAATCAGTCTTTTGCTTTTAGTGTTTCTCGCACTTGGACATAGCAAAAACTCCCGAAATTCCGGAATACCTGCAAAGCAGGTTCATTTTACGCTAGAGCTTAGGGCTTTTAGTTCCCTATTGAACGTTGCGTAGGGGGTCAAAAACATAAATCAATCAATAAAGGAATTTCAGGGGATTGGCAAGAAAAAATTTAAAATTTTTATTTTGTTATGCCGTAGAAAGGGTGTTTGAGATGTGGTGAGAATGGTCCATTAGAGTAGGGATATGCCATTAAAGGGACCTTCAAGCATATAAATTTATAAGGTGTTTTTTTGTGGGAATGTATGTTGAATATTTTAGGGTTGTGAAGTCCTGCCCTTTGAAGGACGGTGATCTGATGTCAGTGGGGGACAGCCGCTAGGTAAGAAGCTGGATTATAGTTTACAAATCGGTGCGGGGGGAAGCTTTATCCTCTAGAGGGAAATTCGCTGAAGACGTGGAGTTGTCGATCAATGCTTGTAGGAATTTTTTCTCTTTAAGGTATCGTCATCTCTCGTATACTTTCAAGAGCATTTTGTTGTTGGCTTTATGAGCGAATAATGTTGATGTGCTCTTTTGTTTAATTAGAAATCAACCACAAAATTGCTTTCTGTTTTTTAGGCTTAAGCTCTCTAAAATTTTTTAAAAGGGCATATTCTTTTTCGCTATAGGTGTCTTGATTACGATGTGAGGGGTTTTCTTTTGTCGCAAGATCGGTGGCTAAAAGATCCGCATAAAAAAAGCTTATCGGCATTTGCAATTTTTGAGCAATTTCAAGCAAACATCCTGCGCTGACACGATTTAAACCTTTTTCATATTTCTGGATTTGTTGGAAACTCACACCTAAAAAGCTTCCTAATGCCTTTTGAGAAAGCCCCATTGAAATTCTTCTATGACGAATTCTTGCGCCTATTGAAGTATCAACAAAGTTTGAATTTTTGGTTTGAAAATGTGGATTTTTAGTTTGCACTTTGCACCTCCCGCCAAGTGCGAGCGCCCTCGCATTGATATTCCGCGAGTTTGAAAACACTGACTTGACTCAGCTTTTTGCTTTTAGTGCAGACAAGCACCTGGACATAACAAAAAATCCCAGAACTCCGGGATATCCGCAAAGCGGGCTCATTTTTACGCTCGGATTTAGGACCTTTAATCCCTCTTGATCGGTGCGTAGACGAACAAAATATCCTTTAGATGATAAAGGAATTTCAAAAGATTAGCAAGAAAAATGAAAATATTTGGAAAATGAAAAATTTTTTTGTATCGCAAGAATTATCCTCTTATTCTGTGAAACACCACTTTTTGAGGTTGATATTGGGTCTATAGATTTAAAAATTTAAGTGTTTTTTTGTGCAAGTGGGTATTTTAGGGGAGGGTTGTTTATCGCGCCTTTTGCAGTACGGTTCTTTGAGGGATGGTGATTTGACGGTGGGAGCTGTTGGGTTAAGCTGTTGGAGGGGGTGAGAATTGTTTACAGAGCGGCTGTTTACAGAGTGGTGCGCGGGGGTGCCACTTTCGTTTGGCTTCTTTTTAGTAAAAATATAAAAGCGTAAAAACGCGGATCTGTAAAAAAGAAAGGGAAAGTTAAGGAGGTGGAAGGTTGTTGTGTAGGCTTTAGGGTTGGTTGGGCGTGTATCATGGTGTGGAATGGGGGAAGACGAATTGGGGGAACGAGTCTTGTGAATGGAGGGGAAAGCTGGGGTGAAAAGGTGTGTTAAGTGCTGTGGCGCAAGTGGGGAGAGGGAGAAAGTGTTGAAATGGGAGAGAATGCGTATGGAGACGGGGAGATGAGAGTGTGTTGACGAGAGGGGAATGGAGTGCGTGAGGTGTCGGAAAGGATGGCGTGAGGGAATGGGGCTTGTCTGTTGTGTCTGATGAAGTGCTGTCGTTTGAGGGATGGTGATTTGACGGTGGGGGCTTTGGGTTAAACTGTTGGAGGGGGTGAGAATTGTTTACAGAGCGGCTGTTTACAGAGTGGTGCGCGGGGGTGCCACTTTCGTTTGGCTTCTTTTTAGTAAAAATATAAAAGCGTAAAAACGCGGATCTGTAAAAAAGAAGAGGAAGTTAGGGGCGTGGAGGCTTTATGCGTTGCAGAATTTTTTAATTGTGCTTAAACTTTAAAAACTGAAAGACAGAAGGGGGAATCTATGAACAAAATCATTAGAACAGCATTGCTGCTTTGCACTGTCATGGTTGCTGCTGATTTTATTATCATTGATGATGATCATTTGCTAAGTTGTCAGAAGATTCTTGATGCCTTTAAGACACAAAAAATTCTTGATGCCTTTAAGGTGCAAAAAAGAAGCAACAATCCAATCAGCTCTGCGGACGAAAAAGCAGGAGTCGTATTTTGGCGCAAGTAGATGCAGCAACAAAAAATCGCTTGCGAATGCTTTTACTGGGCGATGGCATCGTGTCATTTGGGGGCTGGATTGATTACATCGTGATTTTAACCGTATCCGTGTTCAC
>NZ_JAQITF010000018.1 GCF_028618665.1 Bartonella sp. AU16XJBT | reverse complement strand
TTTTGTTGTATTGGTGCATATTCAATATCTTGGATATGAATATATTTGGCATCTTGTATAGACGCGTTTATTTGCTCTTGTTGGGCTTTTCTCATTTGTTTTCGTTGCTTTTTTTTCAAAGAAAACAAAGCGGTTTGTGCTTGTTTATAAGACATATCTTTTAGCTTTTTTACTCCTATGAAAGAGAGAAGCCTACTTTCTTCAGATTGTGTTTTTGTAATTAATTCTTTGATTTCATTCATCTGTTCAGGAGAGATACCCGCAAGAAGCGTTATTCCATCTGTATCGTCTTCTTTTCTTGCAACATTAAGAAGCATGCCTAAGAGATATCGACGTGCGTAGCTTATAGTAGAACCAACCGCTTGTACGTTGTTTTTACTTCCAGTAGTGTCAAAAGGAAATGTTCCTTGTGTTGATATCTCATTGCCCGATATATGCTTTAAAGTCATTTCTACGGTTATGCTATTTGAACTCTGCTCTTTGATACAAGAAAACAAAGCAAAGTGATATTTTGAAAGAGGTTCTTTGATAGCATCAATATATTTATCAAGCGTTGTATAGAGGCTTTTAGTATGTGTATTAAGGGCGTTTTGTTCGATATCTTTATATTCCATTTGTATAGCGGAAAGATCACGAACAAAGTTTTGGCGCTCTTGTCGTTCTATCTCCTTTTCTCGTAATTCGAGAAGGCTCTTGAGACGGTCCAGATCGACATCATTTTCTAAAGCTCTTTCTAAAATAAGTTCCATAGCAGTTGGTTTGATTTGACACTCGTTCGTTTTTTCCACTAATTCGGTTTGCGTGATAGTTAACTCACTCATCTTTATTTCCTTACATTTACGCGCAACTCACCCGTGGCGTGAATCACGCATGTGTTAAAGGTTGTTTGGTTTGATTGTTAAATTTTTATATCTTGAAGAATTCTTGTTCTGTCGCGAATGTGGGCTTTCCCATAAATGTTAGCAAAACCATAAACTTTGGCATGGTCATAAATCTTGGCACGACCACGAACCACGGCACAACCATAAACCTTGGCATGATCATAAACCCATGCACGACCCAAAACGAAGGCGGTCTCATAAATCTTGGCATTTCCATAAATACGTGCATCACCATAAACCTTAGCGCCGCCAAAAACTTCTGCATTGTCATAAACCATGGCATCACCATAAACCTCGGCATCATCAGAAATCACGGCATTTCCAAAAACCTTAGCATTTCCAAAAACATATCCACTGTCAAATGATCTATGCGAACCCGCTACCCAGCAATTTCCCTCATGGCTTAGGTTGTCTTCATGTTCTATAAATCCACCTAGATCACCTTTTTTAACATCTCCAAAGTCTCTCAATGCTCTAATTCGGTGAAGTGTTTTTCTACCAACTTTGATTGTCTCATCAGTCAGTTCGTACTTCTTTTCCATGATTACCCCCTACCTTAAACAGAGTCGTTTTCGGATTCTTCTGTATTTCCAGTTACTTGTGCATCACCATAAATACAGTTGTTGCCATAAACTTTGGCATTCCCCAAAATACTAGCTTTGTCGTAAATCTTCGTATTACCGGAAACATTTGCTTTACCGAAAACTCGCGCATTGCCATAAATATTGGCATTGCCAAAAACTTCGGCATTGCTATAAACCCATGCATTTTCATAAACCTTGGCATCACCATAAACACGGGCATTATCAAAAACCTTGGCATGACGACAAACATTGACATCACCATAAACCAAGGCATCACCAAAAATCTGTGCATGACCATAGACACAAGCATTATCACCAATCCAGCAATTGCCTTCATGGGATAGGTTATCTTCTTTTTCTATAAAGCCGCCGATATCACCAGCTTTAACATCTCCAAAGTCTCTCAATGCTCTAATTCTATGAAGTTTCTTAAAGCCAGGTTGAATTTTCTCATCAGTCAGTTCGTATTTCTTTTTCATTAGTTTGCTCCAGTGGATATTCTGCTATTGCCGCCAATCCAATCTTCACAACGTAAATGCGCATTACCATAAATTTTTACATTTCCGTAAATGTGTGTATTACCGCCAACTTTTGCATTTCCATAAACGCTTGCCCTATCGTAAATGCATGCTTCATCATAAACATGAGAATTGCCATAAACATGTGCATGATCAAAAACTTTAGTGTCACCGTAAACTAATGCATCACCGTAAATTTCCGCATAATTGTAAACGTATGCTTCACCAGAAACTTGTGCATTCCCATAAACCCGCGCATCACCATAAACATAGGCATAACCGGAAATATGTGCATTTTGATAAACACGAGCATTATCATAAACCCTAGTATAATCTCCAACCCAACAATCGCCCCCATGACTAAGATTGCCTTCCTTTTCAATAAAACCGCCAAGGTCACCTTTTTTGACATTTCCAAAATCTTTTAAGGCACGTATGCGGTAAAGCGTGTGTCCTCCAACTTCATCCATTTCATCAGTCAATTCGTACTTCTTTTCCATGGTTTATTTCCTTTAAGTTAGACTCTCCCTTTGCCGCTCTTTCTCAAGAACGGCATTGGTTTGTGTTGTAATTTTTTGAGAAAAGAGGGGGCTTTTAAAAACCCTTTATGTAGTATGATGAATAGTTAGGAATGACATCACAAAGACGCAACTTGTTTTGTTCTTCATAAGTCCCGTAGATCTCATCATTATATTTTTCGTCTGCGATCTCGTCTAAAAGTCTATTGTAAACATCACTTTCGCGTACAAAGTAATGAACCTCACTATCCTCATAGAGATCTTCAATATTTGCTTCTACATATGCTTCTGCAATATCTTCAGAGATATCTTCACAACTCTTCTCAGAAGGATTGATGCGAAAGATTTGGATTGCATCATCTACCTCATCAACAATGCTTAAAACTTGGCTTGCATTAAGTGGTCCAGACTCTGCAATGTATTGCTCTTTATCGTAGGCAACTAATAAAATTTCATCGGAATGAATAAGAATTGGCTTTTCCATAATTTCTCCTCCCTAACACCTCTTGGCGATTGTTTGTATCAATTTATAATATATTTATATAACTATAATTATAAATTAGCAAGCAAAAAAATTATAAAAAGTTATATTTTTTGTAAAAATTATTATAACATCTTGTAAAATAAGAAGAGAAAAGTACTTTTTAATATGGCTAATAATTAGCGATAAGAGCGAATCATTTTACTGTAAGAATCCATTGGCAAGATAGCAAAGATTTCCCCAATCCATGCAATTTTAACATTTTTAATGGGGAGTGCATTCCAAGAAAGCAAATCTATTTCGCCATTCATCCCTCTACTAATTTTCTTTATATATCTTTTATTATCATGCGTGAGAATAACGGCTTCTTTACCAAAGAAGGATTCTATCGTTTTGATTTGGCGGCGTCTTACAATAACCATATCTCCATCTTTATAAGCTGGAAGCATGGAGTCCCCTTTAACTTCAAAAGCGATCATATCATCAGGTAAAGCAAAAGGAATTTCTACTTGTTCAAGACCTTCTTCTGGGATTTGTTCAAAGCTTGGATCTATCTGCGTTCCTGCTCCGATATAGCCCATAAGAGGGACAAAAGTTGTTAAGTGATTATCACCCGTCAGTTCTTTATATAATTCTAAAATGGCATCCCGATTAGAACCACGCGGATCAGAATCTTTTAACCACTTAGACACTGAAGCTTGCGTTACATTTAGCCGTTTGGCCACATCTTCTTGTGTTAAGTTAAACTCAGTCAAAATTTTTTTTAATGTGCTTATGATATTAGATTTATTACTCATACTTTTGCTTACCTTATTTTTTTATCGTTGATAAAGATAAATTTCCTTGACTTTATATAACTATAATTATATGAATAAATTAAGGCAAAGCTATAATTGGAGCTTTTAAATGGATCAACGAGAAGATTTTAAGAATTTGACTAAGTCAATACGGGTCAAATTTAATTGGACACAATCAGAAATGGCTAAAATGCTTGGTGTAACTCAAGCCGCTGTTTGCAAGTGGGAAAAAAGAGGATCTATCTCCGTAATAAATTATCTCAAGCTGCAAAAGTTGAAAGATAGTTCTAGCTCTATGTCTACTTTTATTGCTGCTTCTACAGATAATAATGAACAGCAACACAATTCACAGGCTTAAAGAAGAAAGGAAATAAAGATGGATTCCAGTTGGGCGACGATGATTGCGTTTTTTATAGTCAATGTAATCATGTTTTTTCTGGCTTTTACTTTTATAAAATGACGGAAACGCAAGAAAAAGAGACAGATAAAATAATGAAAAACATAATACGTCGACAAGAAGATTTAATTCAAACACAAAAAGATTTAATGGAAAAAATTAACCGCTTTTGAGACTACTCTCCTCGAATGGTAGTAAAAAATTTGGCCAAAAAGTAGTTTCAAGTACTTTTTCTGCATGATTTGATGAAGTGTGTTCAATGATAAAGATTGGTGTGCTTACGATATCTGGTTTTAGGTGGCGAACTGTGAAAGTAAATTCTGTTTCTTCATGTGCATCCAAATTAAAACAATCGAAAATAATCTGTGATTCTAAATCTGCTACAAAAGGATTTGTTAAGGGTATATATTTTTCATTTTCTGGTTGTAAATACATTGGATGTTTTCCCAAAAAACCACCGTTATTAAGCGCAAATAGGTTTTCGTTGTGTAACCGAAAATTATTTATTCTCATTGTTTGTTCTGTGGGATTTTCTATGATGACATGTACCTCAATGAAAAAGTCTTTACCATATTTATGTGCTGTTGCTTCTTTTATGGTAACCTTCAACTTTGGACCCAAGTCTCGTATTTGTTTCTCTGCCCATAAAATGGAGACATGCTCTTTTGCAGCTTCAGTTTGGTTTTTTAGCTGTTCTAATTGCCTTTCTATATTGTCTAAATCTTCTTTTCGTTTTTTTGCAGATTTTTCTAAATCTTCTTTCCGGATCTTCGTCGCTTCTTTACGGTCTTTGTTTCTTAAAATAAGCGCTACCGAAAGTGACACAGCAAATGACATAAAACCTGTAAGAAGTATCTTTATCCATTCTTGCATCATAACTCCCCCCCACTTTTTTAGAATCGTTGGGAGGATACTTTTTCAAAAACATTTTTTCAAGACAGGCAGTCACAACACACTCTGTCATAGCACGCATATAAACATATAAATACGTAGAGCCTAAGGGGGGGAATTATGATCACTCATGCACAAACCATTCTTTGTCTTGATCTAGGCACCAAGACTGGCTGGGCTATATGCGGTTCTGATGGTTTTATCACAAGTGATACAGAACATTTTCAATCACGTCGTTTTGAAGGCGGTGGTATGCGTTATCTGCGCTTTAAGAAATGGCTTACTGAACTAAAAAGGTCTGTTGATGAAATTGATGCGGTGTATTTCGAAGAGGTACGTCGGCATGTGGGTACAGACGCTTCTCATGTTTATGGGGGCTTTCTAGCAACATTAACAGCTTGGTGTGAACATCATCAGATACCGTATGAAGGCATTCCCGTTGGTACCATTAAGAAAGCGACGACAGGAAAAGGAAATGCTTCAAAAGAAGAAATGATTAAGGCAATGCGTGCAAAAGGTCACGCGCCTTGTGATGACAATGAAGCAGATGCTTTGGCAATTTTATATTTAAAGAAAGAAGGGGGTATGCATGTCCAGTAAAATACCATGGACAAGGCTTTTTGCTGATAAATGGATTCTTGATCTCACTTATTTGTCTTCTATTGAAGGGAATATATATATGAGATTACGGTTGCAAATGCTTCACACAGGTGAACCTCTTTTAAATAACATTAAGGTTTGGGCTAATTATACTGGCTATTCAGTAAAAGCATTTGTCAAAGCATTAGATGTTTTACAGAGTACGGGTCATATTATTCGTTTAGCAGACGGTCGTTTATGGAATCTAGATGTTGAAGCAGAATTAAGTGATAGCGCCGGAAAATCAGAAGCGGCATCAAAAGCTGTTAGTGCTAGATGGAAAAAATCTAAAGAAAAAGACGTAAAGCATAATACGAAATCTATACAAGCTAAATACGAAGGCGATACGAATTCTATACGGAATGAATACGAAAGCGATACGGAAACGATACCATATAACATTAACAATAACATATATAATAAAAAAACTAATACTATCGTATTAGCAAAAAAAGAAATTGGTTCTGAAAATTTAGAAACAACAGATTTGGTTCACGAGCCAATCGAGGATGATGCTCTCAAAAGCCAATTAGATCAAATCGAAACATCATCAGAAAACCAACCACCCATTCACGAGCAGACAAGCGTTCCCAAAAAAGCCAAGCAGTCAAAAGCTAATCGAGGTTGTCGATTGCCTGAAGACTTTGAACCCGATTACGATTTTGCAATCGAAGAGGGCTTGCCTCCAAAGCGTGTCAAAGTCGAAATCGCAAAGTTTCGAGATTACTGGCGTTCAAAAGCTGGAGCAAATGCAACCAAAATCGATTGGCAAGCAACTTGGCGTAACTGGGTGCGAAAGGCTATCGAAAATTTAGAAAAAACAAAAAACACGAACAACAATGGTGGAAACAATGGAAACTTTTCAAAAGATCAAAGAACTTGTGGTGGTACCGGAGAAACAATCCGTAATCTTATCCGTAAAGCAGGATTTAGTGAATCCACTTCAAAACATTACAGATCAGATGATACGATGTGTAACAAGGGATTGTCCATGGACCTTGATCAGTGGCATGAAATTGACACCAGCACTGGAGGAACAAGCTTTCGGAGTGTATCAGACAGTCCAAAACTTGCTTACCTTGAAAGCGTCTGTTGAAGATATTGCTGAGGCTCTTGATATGCTTGAAAGCGGTTTGACAATGAAAAAAGTTTCAAATCCAGAGGCACGTGCAAAGGCTTATATCACAGCTCTTAACGGCATTTCACTCTGGTCTTTGTTGCAAGCTGTTAAAAATCTTATACGGGGAGAAGCCAAAGGCATGTCAACAACCTTTGTCCCCTCTTGTGCTGATCTTGTGCAGTATTGTCGCGATTTAGAAAGCAGGCTTTATGGTGCTGCTGAGAAAGTTTTTATAGCTGTTGAAAATACGCGTAACCTAGCCTTAGGAGGCAAGCGCATTTCATTCGCGAGAATAGGCAAGCCTAGTGAAGAGTATGACAGTGGTAATTCCAAAGCAGCCTAAAAACAGCAAAATAGTGAAAAGTGCTGATGGTTTTGTAATTAGATATGCGTTTAAATCGATAAAAAGATACCGTACAAAGCGATTTAAAGATTTTATGATGAAAACAACATCTGTAATATAAAACGCTCTGTACGGTCAAATTTGAGGTAAATTAACCTATTGGTAAAAATAGGAATTAAAACATGGAAATATTAAAACGACGATTCTTTAAAAAACGTAAACAGCCTATGCAAGTAATGCACAAAAAATTTATTGCAACGGCTGTTGGGTATGTTCCTTGGGGAGATGGGGCGGCAGAGTATTTTTACAATCTCTACGAATATGAAGATGGCACAAGAGAGTGTGAAAAGTTTGACGGCGCTCAGTATTACGAAATACCTAAGAATGCGGATTTTAGTACCAAGGCGCAAGTAAAAGCGTGGATTTATGGCGGTGCTGTACCTAAAAGCGTTCTCAATTACGAACCGCTCATTGATGAGATCAACAAAGAAATTAAAAAATTATCAAAAGCCATTTGATGTATTTTAAGCGAAAAATCGGTCAAGCCAAGTCTTAATTGCTAAGGAGGCTTACTTGCTCTAAAGACGAAATATCCGGTATGGGATTATTATGCCGTGCTTGCCACAGATCATGTTTTTGTTGTAATTTAAGCCAAAATTCCGCATCATTTAAACCAGCCTTTTCTAAGCGTAAAGCAAGGTTAATACTGATTGCAGCATGACAGTTTAAAACACGTGATAAAGTTAAACGTGCAACACCAAGATGATTTGCAGCCTCTGTTACTGTTAAGCCTAATTCATCAAGCAATTCTTCTTTCAAAATACCACCAGGGTGTGGGGGATTGTACATCATGATAACACCTCAAAAATTAATGGTAGTCTTGATAATCAACAAGTTCAACATCTGTTCCGATAAAGCGAAAAGTAACACGCCAATTTGCATTAACACGCATTGACCAATAGCCTTTTAAATCGCCTGTAAGCTCATGGAGACGATAGGATCTAATCGTCATTTGTTCAGGAGCAGATATCGTATCTAAAATTACCAAAATGTTAGCTAGTTTTTTAGCATGTGCAGGTTGTATTCCTTTACAAATTCCTTTTTCGAAAAATAACTTCAACCCTTTATGCTTAAAACTAACGATTGCCATAATATTACCCTTTGCTACTTGATACGATACACCATACACTTATGTCAATCGATTATTTATTAATTTGTTATGTGAAACATAATGTTATATGTTAATAAAAAATAATATCCTTTTGAAATATTTGAAAAAATAAACAAATTATGATAGGATTTTACGTATATAAAATGCAAATCAAATGGAACTCACAAACATGTTGAATAAAGTGATTTTAATTGGCTATTTAGGGGCAGATCCCGAAAGCAAAACGATGACTTCTGGTGCTGAAATAGTCAATTTTCGGTTGGCTACTTCTGAGAGCTATACAGATAAAAATACCCATCAAAAAGTAGAGAAAACGGAATGGCATTCCATTGTGGTTTTTAATCCGCATTTGGCAAAAATAGCACTTCAATACCTCCATAAAGGTTCAAAGGTTTACGTAGAAGGCAAATTACAAACCCGTAAATGGCAAGATAAAAATGGTCATGACCGTTACACAACAGAGATTGTTTTACCACAATTCAAAGGCGAGTTGCATTTGCTTGATGCAAAGAAAGAGCAATCTGCGTCCTCTTCATCTGTCACTTCTCAAAGTTATGCTATTGCTTCAGGTGCTGATGATTATGGCATATCTGCTCATGACAGCATGCCATTTTGATTAAAAAATAGAGCAAAAATAAGAATATGGTTTCCACAGATACGGGGGATGTATGAGAAAGAAAGATGCCTACATTTCACAAGCGAAAGTATGTCAAGATTCTGTTAATCAATTGGCAATTGAAATGCGTGCTAAACGCTTCTGTTTGACCATAGAAGAGGCTAAAAATCCGCTTGCGGGGTCTTATGTTGGGCGGCTATGTTTGCAAGGTGTGCTTACTCAAGATCAGTATGATGCTGCGCAAAAATATCTTGAAGTGAAAAATGACTATTCGTGTGCAAAAGGTTTGCCAAGCGCTGTTTATGATGAAATGCCATCATCTTCTGATGACAAAGCAAGAGAGAAGTGGGTTGAACGTGCAACAGAACAGTTTTGTAACATGCAAGAGGTAATCAAAGAAACACAATACCTCTATAAACAGTATAATCTTTATGCAGCTCTACAATATCTTGTTAGTGAAGATCAAATATTACCACATCTTGTAAATTCATTGCAGATTGCTCTGAATGCGCTTCATAAATATTTTGATAAAAAAAATAAATGGTAGATGTTTATTGTTCTTTTTCCATACAAGCGTGAAAAGCTCTTGAAGAATATGCATTAGAATGTTATATTTTTATATAATATTAAAGGGAGTGTTTTATGCACACAACAAAATTACGTAAAGTTGGAGGGTCTGTTATGCTCTCTATACCGCCGGCGCTGCTTGATGTTCTTCATCTTTCTGAAAACACACAAGTTGGTTTGGCTATTGATAATGGACGCTTGATTGTAAAGCCACAGTCACTCCCTAGCTATACTCTTGAAGAATTGTTAGCGCAATGTAATCCTTCGGATGATTTTGCGGATGATGATATGGAATGGTTTGATACTAAACCTGTTGGTAAAGAGCTGTTGTGATGAAGCGAGGCGAAATTTGGCTGGTATCTCTTGATCCTTCTTCGGGTTATGAACAAAAAGGAACGCGTCCTGTATTAATTGTGTCACCAGAGCCATTTAATCGTGTAACAAAAACACCTATTGTCTTGCCTATTACAAGCGGAGGAAATTTTGCGAGAACAGCAGGCTTTGCTGTCTCATTAGCAGGAGCCGGATTACATACAACGGGCGTAATACGTTGTGATCAACCACGTGCTCTTGATATTAGAGCGCGTCAGGGAAAGAAAATGGAAGCAGTTCCCTCTGTGATTATGAACGAAGTCCTTGCTAAACTAGCAACATTTCTTACGTAACTTCTTGCGGCATTTATGAGAATGTTGCCAAAGCAAGCGATATGACGTGAAACGTTTTTCTGTACAATTTGTTGTATTTGTATTACAATGAGTACAAAGATGAGGATTGCGTTATGACGATATCTATTCGATTGCCAAGTGATCTCGAAACACGTTTGAATAATTTAGCTGCTAAGACAGGACGTACAAAGTCTTTTTATTTACGCGAGATTATTGAACGTGGAATAGAGGAAGCAGAGGATTATTATTTAGCTTCACAAGTAAGAGAGCGTGTTCGAAGAGGAGAGGGTACTTTTTATAGCTCTGAAGAGGTGAGGAAAGAGCTTGGCTTGGACGATTAGGTGTTAACAAACTGAAGCAAAGGCTGGGCAAATATTTTCATAAAAGCTTATCGCTATGTTGATTTAAAAGTAATCATCTGAGTAATCTAAATGTTTGAATTTCTTTTTTAATTCGTCCCGTTCTTCAATCGCCTCATCTCGTTCTCTAACAGTGTTGTCACGGTCTTTTATCACTAAATTATAAGAATTAACTAGCTCATTATGAGTATCGCAAAAAATTTTAAGTCCTCTTGACGCTAAAAACTCATACAGACCAACAGAGAAGATTGTTATTACCAACAAAATTTTTGTTGGGACTCCGAAAAAATGAAGTATAGAGATTCCTATTACTAGGCAAATTGTGATTTCGATCTCTACATACAAAAGAAACAAAAACAGCATGATTGGTACTGTAATTACGAGTACTATTATTCCCACATCTAAGGACTCGTAGAGGAGGATTCCTGTAGATATTATAGCTATAGATATCAGTACGTGCGTGAAATCACGACTATCATAATAATAATTATCACCTATTTCACAGTAGTGCGACGAAAATACATATCTAAAGATTGACCAGAAAATAGAAATAATCGATATTGCTGTCAAAACTCGAAGAGATAGAGAACCTGATATAAATAGTATATCAATTATTACTACTATTGCGCCAAAATACATTGATATTGGTTCCATAGTTTCCCCCCTTTTTTAGCAGTTCCCAGTCATATAATTGATTCGTTTAGAGGATACAATTGTGAGGTGTTGCTTGGTGCTAAAGACACTATATTTAGGCAATAAAATAAAAAAATATACAATATCGTGATTTTTTGTTGACATGGTGTGAATAATAGTGTTTTATGGCGCTGCTGTACTGGTCGAATTGCGTCTAAAATTACAGCAGAGAATTTCTCATTAACTCCTTTTGTTCAATTGACATGATGATTTAGAGCCCTGCGTTTTGCGGGCTTTTTTGTTATTTGGAGAAAGTATTTTATGACAGCGAAAAATACAAAGCAGGCTCCACAATCCCAAAAAATGCCACCAAAGGCGGGGCAAGGGCGGGTTAAAGGCGTTCCCAATAAAACAACACGTCTTTTGAAAGAGGCTGTGCTTAAAGCAGCAGAGCGTGCTGGTAAAAAATATGGTGATGATGGTTTGATCTCTTATCTGGAAAAGCAGGCAATAAGATGCCCTGCTGCTTATTTAGGTTTGCTTGGTAAGGTGTTGCCTTTGCAAGTGACAGGGGAAGATGGGGGAGCCATTAAGATGATAGGGCGTGTGGAAATAGCGCCTTTGGTTCATGACAACAAGACAGATTAAGATTGTACCAAAACTTATCCCTATTTTTACAGGGGATGCTTTGGTCCGCGCGGCTTGGGGTGGACGAGGCTCTGGTAAAACAAGATCATTTGCCTTGATGGCGGCTTTAAAAGGCTATCAATTTGGCATGCAGGGAATATCAGGGACTATTCTTTGTGCACGTCAGTTTCAAAATTCGCTTGCAGAAAGTTCTTTAGAGGAGATTAAGCGCGCCATTGAAGCCCATGACTTTTTAAGGGACTATTACAAGGTTGGAGAGGCTTCGATTAAATCAAATGATGGTCGTATAGCGTTTCAGTTTTCTGGTCTGGACCGTAATATAGCCAGTATCAAATCGATGGGGCGTATTTTGCTTTGTTGGGTTGATGAGGCAGAGCCCGTTACAGAGACCGCTTGGCAGACACTCATTCCAACGTTGCGTGAAGAGGGAGAGGGGTGGAGAGCAGAGTTATGGGTCACATGGAACCCGTTGCGAGATAATGCACCGGTTGAAAGGCGGTTTCGGTTTTCAGACAATGAAGCCATTAAGCGTGTAGAGATTAATTGGTCAGACAATCCCAAGTTTCCCAAGATCTTGAATGAAGCGCGGCTTGATGATTTGAGAAACCGCCCCGAGACTTATAAGCATATATGGGAAGGGGCTTATCTTACAGCGGTTCAGGGTGCTTACTATCAAAAGGAAATGTTGGCAGCCGAGCAGGAGGGGCGGATAGGGCGTGTTGCGCGTGATCCTTTAATGCAGATACGCGCCTTTTGGGATATTGGGGGCACAGGAGCCAAGGCAGATGCAACAGCGATATGGATAGCACAATTTGTAGGTAGAGAGATTAGAGTGCTTGATTATTACGAAGCGCAAGGGCAGCCTTTATCCGAGCATATCGGTTGGTTGCGTTACAATGGCTATGAGAAGGCATTAATGGTTCTTCCCCATGATGGTGCGACTAGAGACCGTGTGCACAATGTGAGTTTTGAAAGTGCTTTAAATGATGCGGGTTTTGAAACGCAGGTCATTCCTAATCAAGGGGCTGGGGCTGTCAAAATGCGAATAGAGGCAGTGCGACGTATTCTACCCTCTGTTTGGTTTAATGAGGAGACGACTGTAGCGGGGCGTAAGGCACTGAATTGGTATCATGAGAAATGGGATGAGAAGCGTAATATTGGTTTGGGAGCAGAACATGATTGGTCCAGTCATGGTGCAGATGCTTTTGGATTAAAAGGCGTTCCCAATAAAACAACACGTCTTTTGAAAGAGGCTGTGCTTAAAGCAGCAGAGCGTGCTGGTAAAAAATATGGTGATGATGGTTTGCTCTCTTATCTTGAAAAGCAAGCACTCAAATGTCCTGCTGCTTATTTAGGTTTGCTTGGTAAGGTGTTGCCTTTGCAAGTGACAGGGGAAGATGGGGGAGCCATTAAGATGATAGGGCGTGTGGAAATAGCGCCTTTGGTTCATGACAACGAGACAGATTAAGATTGTACCAAAGCTTATGCCGATATTTACAGGTAAGGCTTTGGTACGAGCGGCTTGGGGTGGACGAGGATCTGGGAAGACAAGATCATTTGCCTTGATGGCTGCTTTAAAAGGCTATCAATTTGGCATGCAGGGAATATCAGGGACTATTCTTTGTGCACGTCAGTTTCAAAATTCGCTAGCAGAAAGTTCATTGGAGGAGATTAAGCGCGCGATTGAAGCCCATGACTTTTTAAAGAGCTATTATAAGGTTGGAGAGGCTTCAATTAAGTCAAATGATGGTCGTGAAGCCATTGACTCTTCTGTCCATAAGGTTATCTCAGAATTTGGTGGTCTTGATGTCTTAGTTAATGTAGCAGGCATTTGTTATAGTGGCGATCCAGAAACAATTGATGCTCAAGAATGTGCTGAAACATTTGATGTGAATATTAAAGGAATGTTCTATATAACAGTTGCTACTTTACCCTATCTAAAAAAGGAAATTCGCGCCGATATTATAAATATTTCATCCATATGGGGTGTAGAATACAATCCTTCTTTAATTTCATATTCTTCTTCTAAATTTGCTGTAGAGGGCTATACTGGTGGGTTGCGCTTATGGGGAATGCCACAAAATATTCGTGTTTGTTCAATCCAAGTTGATAAAGTTAATACGGATTTTCGTCGCAATTTTAAAGGATTTCCAGAGATACCTCCAGAGAATCTTACCAAAATGCTTCACCCAGATGACATTGCTTCCGCGGTCAACTTTATTCTTTCCTCATCTAATACCGCACAAATTTCTTCTATACGTCTCGATGCTCCACTTTGGTATCAAGTATAAGGATCTATCCAATGAAAATCACGCCCAGAATAGCTCTTGTCTTAACCCTCGTAGGAACCTTTTTGTGGGGTTCCAATTTCCAAGCCACTAAGATAGCTTTAACGACTGTTTCTCCATGGACAGCTTCTTTTGAGCGGTTTTTCATTGCCGTAATCGCCATATTTTTAATTATGATTTTCAAAGAAGGCTTGCGGTGGCATGTTTTATCGCAAAATTTTATTTCTTATATTTTCCTAGGGATTATCGGTGTGGCAGGGTTTAATGGCGCTTTATTTGTTGGCTTGCAAACGTCAAATCCCATAACAGCCTCCCTCATCATGGCGACAACTCCTATTAGTGCTAATATTATTGAAGCTATCATGAATAAATCTTTCCCAACCTGTGAGAGGGTTATAGGGATGCTCATTAGCATGTTCGGGGTCTATTTAGTCATAACAAATGGGAGATTTTTGTCTAACCATGTTTCCTTTGCCAAAGGAGATATTATGATTCTTTTAGGTTCCATTGGTTGGGCGTTCTATACCGTGGGCACGCGGTCATTTGTCAAGAACGCAACCCCGCTTGAAACAACAAGCTGGACGATGCTCTCTGGCACCGTCGCCCTTGGCGTCCTAACCTTTTTATTCGAATCCCCTCTTCAAGAAACGATGTCTATGTCCGGCGCTAGTTTATTCGCACTCCTTTGGATAGGGGGTGCAGGATCAGTTTTAGCCTACCTATTTTGGAATATTGGAATAGCGATCCGAGGTCCGGGTAAGACGGCGATATTTTTCAATTTTGTACCTATTTCAGCCTTATTGGTGCAAATCCTGTTCGGCTTCATCCCTCAAATCATGCAAATCATAGGCGTTTTTGTTACGATTTTTGGAGTTCTAATCGGACAAGGCTATATATTCAGCTTACTAGGATCTAGAAAAGCCGTTCCCAATGCGCATAAGGAGTAATATACTTTTTAAGATGAATGGAAATTGGCGTGTTATTTTTCGCTTTATCGGAACAGATGTGGAGCTTGTTGATTATCAAGATTACCATTGATGAAAGGAATGAAAACAAATGACGCATAACCCCGCCCATTCTAGTGAAGTTCTAAAAGTAGCTTTTTTAGAGGAAATGGGGATAACAATACAAAAATTAGCGTATCGTCTTCATATAACAAAATACGTATTTATTGTCAAATAATATTTTATCTTTTTTTGATATTTTTTTGTATTTTTTTAATGCGTTATGTATTGATAATATCCTATGATTATGAATTGCTTCTTTTATATTTATATGCATTTAAAGTTATATTATAAGCTTTATGAAACGATTGCGTTCTGTTTTGAATCTATACATTTATAATATTTAAAAACGCTCTCATAATGCGTATTTTTAACTTTATAACTTATCAATTTTTTCACTAAATGAATTTAAATTTTTTTGTGAATTTTGTTTATAACACATTTGCAACTTAACAGCTTTTTATAGGAACTGTTTTTATAACAAATGCCTTCATTTGTATTATGATTATAAGACCTTGCTGTTTTTACGCATTCTCTATAGCTGTTATCTTCTTTATAGCCATGGCATCATTTTTCATTTTCATAAGAGAAACGATAAATAGGATAATTGCGATTTATAGACTGTATGAAAACATCTAAAGAGAGATTGATAATTATAGAGATTAGCAAAATCCCTTTATAATAGACCGTGTCAGTGTTGTCAGCCCTTTTTAGACCCTATAATTATTTTTTTTAATGAGTAAAATTAAAAACATTGTATTTCAATATGTTAATGTCTTTAAAACACAACCCATATCAAGAATACAATCTTTAAAGATAAACAATGATGTGAATTGATTAAAACTTGTCAGTTATCTGTCAGTAAATTGAACCGACAAAAGTGATTATTTTAGTGAGTCATTAAAATGTGTCTTATGAAAAGCGTATGACCCTTTAAAGCTTTTAAAAAGATAGCTTGTAACTCATAAAAGATGCTATCAAGATCATTATAGTTATGAGTTTCGAGGGTTTTGAGGGTTCCTTTTATTATTACTTATTTTATTTTTTAAATTGGAAATAAAAGTCATTATATTTCAATATGTTAAAGTTTTAAGCAAACAACCTATATTAAATACAACATGTAAATACAATCTGTAATATATATTTAAGAGGGTTTTGAAGGGGTTTTGAGGGTGTGAGAAACCTTCAAAACCTATAAGTAATATAAGAAAATGAATATACATAACTCTCTTTAAACAAAGCTATCATTTTAGATTACGGTATAATCTTTTAAAGGCAATGTAAAAAAATCTAATTCACTTTAAGAGTGGGTTTCTTAAAAGTCTTAAAGCAATCCAAAGTAGAGTATCTAAAAGTGCAAATGATTTCTTTTTAGAATAACGCATATAAACACTCCTTTTAAAGATTGTATGTAAGCAATGTATAAAGGGGGGATAGAACCTATAGGTATAAGACCCTATACCCCTTATGAGTTTATCATACTTATTATGTGAGCATGCTTTATAAGTTATTCAGTTTCTCTTATTTCTAATTTTGGTAAGTTTTTTACAATTTTCATTGTTTCTAAACTTACGGTAATAACTCTTTGAAACAACTCTAGAGGGTAGGCAGGGTTGCCAACGGTTTCAACAGCATAGCGATTGGCATCATTAACAATGCCACTATTTTTATCAGTCTTGACACATTGACGTTCCATAACCCATTCAAGAGCGGGTTTGCCATTGACGATATACTCATAAGCTTCAAGAGGGATATCTGTTATGGTAATATTGCTGTTGTAAAAAACAGTCGATTTATCCTTTTCCTTACTATCCCCAGAAAATTTCATTTCTGTAACGTAGTAAAATTCTTCGGGATTAGAGATCTCAGTCTGTTTTGGATTACCCTTTTTAAAGGTCACTGGATAAAGCTCTACATCTTCATAATTCATGTGCAAATGACCCAGTTCACGCCCTGCTGTTACAAACTTCCAAAAATCATCAGCACTCTTTACACAAGGAATGCGAGGTAATTCTTTGCATAAATTATCAGCATAACGAGAGCGATAATCTTCCGAATGCAAAAGACCGTAAACATAATAGAATAGATCATCTTTTGTTATGGTTTCATTAGGATAAGCAGCTTTAAAATGGTCTAGACCTTCATCAGTAATAGCATCACGCTTCTGTAAACCAGTTGTTTGGTTTTCCTCTATAGAGTTTGTAAATAAATGGGTTTGTTTTTCATTTTTACTTTTTGAAACCGTAGTGTCTTCATAAATATAGCGTGGAAAACATTGTCCATTTTCTATCACATGAAAATCAGATACTGTCTTAATCATAATAACAGAAAAATCTTTATTTGCTCCTATACCTGTAATTTGTATCACTCTATTTTCAACCGTTTGCCCTATAGGAAATATCCGCGGCATTTGATAAACTCTTTCATTGAAAACGCGATTATAATAAAACCACTGTCGTGTAAAAGGACGGTAAAGGCTTTGTGTGAAGCATTTTTCTTCAAGTTCAAAGATTGTTTCTCTTACCAATTCTTGTTTAACATTATGACTCCAACTGATTTTTTCGGCATTCGTATTGATAAAATCATTTACAGCCCTTGTACGTGCTTTATGATCAGCATGTACATAAGTATCATTAAAACGTTCCACTTCACTATTGTAGAATGCAATCATGTTATTCATATTCTTTGCTAAAGCTTCACGGCTTGCATTATATGCCCATGCATCACGGCTAGTGATAATTCCACAAGAAAAATTTTCAAAAAATTTTTTACCATGACCTTTTTTATCACCTTTATCACCTATAGCTAAAAATGATTTGAAACTGTCATCACGTTGACTAAGCCAATCCCCATGCTTATCCGGTGTAATTATTTTCCAACCTTGTTTACTTCGTGTAATGCCATCAATACTCTTAAATTCTTCAATTATCGTGAGCTTTTCTTCTCTATTGAGATAGTCTCCAATATCCCGAAAATATATCTTACCATGCAGTTGTGCATTTGGATTTTTTACGAGAATAGAGATAGCAATAGGGGCACGAGAACCTTCACCAAAAATTCCACCACTTTCTTTCTTACGTTGTTCTCCAGAAGTCCGCGCATTTCCTCGTAAATGGAAAATATAAAGGCTGCTAAATTCTTCAACGAGGCATTTTCGTAACCCATCCATAGAACTTCCATTAATAAAACCGGCATTTGTAACAAAACCAATAACACCACGGTCTTTTATACGGTCACTAGCCCAGCGAATGGCACGTATATAGCTGTCATACAGACCTCGTATAAGACTTGCTTTAGATTGAGCCGCATAAGTTTCACTGATCCGTTTATCTAAAATCGGATAAGGAGTATTTTTCGCGTTATCGTTTTCACTCTTTTGTCCTATAGAATAAGGAGGGTTACCAAAGATAACTTCGATATTTAGTTTCTTTTGAAGTTCTAAATATTCACTGTTTTCCTTGAGCATACCGTCTATCAAATTTTTTTCTTTAAGCGTCTGAAACGTATCAGCCAAACCAATATGCTTGAAAGGAATGTAATCACCTTTCATCAATCCATGATAGGTTGCTTCAATGTTAATGGCTGCTATGTAATAAGCGAGTAAAACAATCTCATTGGCATGGATATCATAACGGTATTTATATTCCATATCCTCTGGTTTGATGAGATCTGATTGTAAAAGCCGCGTAATAAAGGTACCCGTTCCCGTGAAAGGGTCAAGAATAGAGACACCCCGTGACCCCAAGCTTTTTCCAAATTCATTGCGTAAAACATCATCAACAGAATGAATGATAAAATCCACAACCTCAATGGGCGTATAAACAATTCCTAATTTTTCTACCGTACGCGGAAAAGCATAACGGAAAAATTCATTATAAAGCTTTACAATTAAGTTTTGTTGTGCTTCAAGGCTTGTAATTCCTCGTGTGTAAAATTGTACATCCCTAGAGAGAGTTTTAAAATCTTGAGATTCTTCTTTAAGAGTAACTTTATCAAGGATATTAAGCACACGTTGTAAAGCACAAGAGATGGGATTTCCTTGAACGAACTGATGTCCCTCAAACAAAGCATCAAAGACTGGACGCGTCACAAGATGTTGTGCAAGCATTTCAATCGCATTTTCTTCTGAGAGGGTTGTGTTTAAATTGTTACGTAATTCGGTCATAAAACCATTAAACACCCGCCGCGTTTCCGTTTCTGATTTTGTTAAAACTTCGGTTAAGCGTGTGATATGATTTTGCGCAAGATCAGCAACATTGGTTGCCCATCTTTTCCAATAGCTAGAGTCGTAATTTCTCTTAACAATAGCTGCTCTAATGACATCCGGATATTGAGAAAAAAGGGATAATTCTTCTTCTGGTTTATATCCGTGAAAGGATTCATAAGTTGGTGATCCAATGTTCAGTCCTGAATATTCTGATTTTGAGCGTATAGGTAAGTCATCAATAACCACAGTTGTATCTTCTGAGGTAGCCTTTTGAGAAGGAACAATAATATCAAGGGCATAGCTTACGTCCTGTTTTATGGACATATGGTGGATTATTTTATTAAAACTCTCATCATGGGCACGCAAAGCATTGACGACTTGCCAGATGACATCATATTTCGGATTATTTTCCAAGGCTTGTACTGGTGGAATGCCAGCCGGTACTCCAACGGGTAGAATGATATAGCCTCTTTTCTTACCCTCTGCTCGACGCATGACACGTCCTATTGCTTGGATAATCTCAATTTGACTTTTGCGCGGGTGTAAAAATAGAACAGCATCAAGAGCAGGAACATCAACACCTTCAGAAAGACAGCGTACATTGGTGAGTACACGACACGTATTTTCCCCCGCATCTTCCTTTAACCAGTCAAGTTGTTTTGTACGCTCTTTAGCACTAAAGGTTCCATCAATGTGAGAAAAGGTACAGTTAAGAGGAGGAGTATCTTTATAGTTCTTATGAAGAGCGCGTAAAGATTCTTGAACTTTTTCTTTTTTGAATTCCTTGCATATGCGTTCAGAAGTATCAATATCTTTGCAAAATGCTAAAGCTCTACGCATGGGATTGGGGTCATCTTCAAGATCAAGTTTCAGATCCATTTTGGTAAGGGCTCTATAACAGCCATTAATCTTGGTCCTATCGTCAAGAATAAGTTCATAATTCTTATCGGTAATAAGATGTTGAATGGATTGGCTTACTTCTTTTTCATTGACAACTAATATGATAACTTTACAAGGTGATAACAGTTTATGTTCTAGAGCTTCCGCAAATGTATAGTGATGCAGTTCTTTGCCATAAATTTTTTCGTCATCCATAGAGGCAAGAACAGTATCAGATAGGTCAGCTTTCCTTTTTATCTTATCTGTAAAGATTTTGGGGGTTGCTGTCATATATAGACGTTTTTTACCCCGAATGATTCTGTTATCATGAACCTTGATAAATTCAGATTCACGCTTGTCTGTTCCTAACACAGCCCCAGTGGTTCTATGCGCTTCATCGCAAATGATGAGATCAAATTCGGGTAATCCATGCTCTTTTTGTGCATCCGAAATCACTTGAATGGAATGATAGGTTGAAAAGATAACCGTCATTGCATCTGCGAGGTTTTCACAAGCTTCTTTGGCAAGGGCTTTGGCATCCGTGGTAGCAGGGAGAACAAGATCTGATGTTTCCATGCCAACAATATCATCTTGATTTTTACGACGCTTGCCTACTTTCGTATCAGAACAAACCGCAAAGGAACGCAACGGGACTTGTGCATCGGCTGTCCATTCACGGATTGTTTGTGAGACTAAAGCCAGAGAAGGCACTAGAAACAACACACGCTTGCCTTTCCCAGCAAGGGTTTCTGCTATCTTCAAACTGGTGAAAGTTTTCCCCGTTCCACATGCCATAATTAGCTTGCCACGGTCTGCTTCTTGTAAACCTTCACAGACTTTCTTGATGGCTTCTTCTTGATGGGGACGAGGCTTTTTTGTTGATTTCAGAACTACTTCTTGTTTTGTTGCAAATATTTGCCAATCTATCCGACTGTTTTCCATATGACAAAGGTCAATGCGATAGACGGGTATCGCTTGTCCTTTAATCATGGCATTCACATTGTCACTTAATTCCACTTCCGTGCTATCAACGAGAAGACGATATTTAAAGATGTCTTTTCCAGATGCCGCGATAAAGCTATCAATATCCTTTTTACTAATCTGATGATCTACTTGATAAAACTTACATTGAATAGCGACATAACCCTCTTGATTGCGAAGCTTGGCAACCAGATCAATACCGATATCATTTTTATTCCAACCTTCACGCTCTTTCGCCCATTCATAATAGCTCTCAACTTTTTCATATCGCCCATAATGGAGAGGGTCATGCATAAGATATTTTGTCACAAAATCTTCAAACACTTTCCCTCGTAGAGCATTTGATGTTGCTTGATCACGATAGGATTGTAAAAGAGAGCGTAAAGTGATGTGTTCATTATCAGAGTTAACAGATTGCAGCATATTGTAATAAAAATCCCTTGCCTTATGATATGATCAATAATCATCAAAAGAATCAAAACGAATTCAATCAAATGCACTTAAAGCAAATAACGATAAAAATGGGAAAAAACTGATAAAAAAAGCAGACATTTTTTCAAAAGTGTTTTTTAAAGGCTCTTTATCCACAGCCCATGACATGGGATAAGATCAGCAAAATAGTGAAAAGTGCTGTTCGTTTTATGAATGAAAAAAATACACTATGTGCTTTAAGATATCAGAATAAGTATTTTGATAAGTTTTATTACGAATTTTTCTTATAGGTTTTGAAGGTGTAAAAATCGTCAAAACCCCCTCAAAACTCATAGATGAGGTGTTCTTTGAAGGTTTACTCTATGAATAAGGGGACATGGTTTAGCAAATTTATCCTTTATATTGATGGGGATATTGAGGCTTACACATTGACTTTCCAAATAATTTTGGTTATCTCTCTGAGAGTATAAGTATGGGGGGAAATGTCTTCACACGGTTACAATCAAGGTGTTTTGCCACTTGGTCTTTAGTTACAAAGATATGTGCTTTTATTAAAAGCGTCATAGGGTAGTGGCTGTTTTAATTTCTATTATCAATAAGGGTTGATGAAGCGATAGAACGCTTCATGAATGGTGCAAAGCGGGGCAATCTGTATTGTTATTTATCTTTTTACGTTGGAAGAGTTTTTTTAGGTTTTTTCTTGCCTTAGTATTGTTTGGCATGTTGAGTGGCGTAACCGTTTATGCGCGCTCCTCAGCTGTTTTTCATTCTCCAACAGATAATTTTTCTCGCGGATATTCAGAGAAGCGGCAATTAGAAAGAATTGAGAATTTACGGGCTTTAACGCCTCACGGTATGACAAGACCTTCTGAAGGAAAGCAAGGAGCACTTTTGGGGAGTGGGTACTGCTTTCCAATTCATGATATAGTTGTTGATGGGGTTTATCATATCAAAAAGCGCTCTGTAGCCGCTGTAACAAATCCCTATGTTGGAAGATGTATCGGTCTTGTCGATATCCAGCTCTTAATCAAGCAGTTAACCAAGGTTTATTTGGATCAAGGCTATGT
>NZ_JAQITF010000017.1 GCF_028618665.1 Bartonella sp. AU16XJBT | reverse complement strand
TATTTGCACTGAAATCGAGCTATTTTTTATCAATATAAAAAATGAAATTAAGAAAAGATAAACTATCGCAAACTATGCACTTTACTTTATCATTAAAATTATAATAATGATAAAAAATATTGACTTTATTTAATTGTAAAAAAGAGTAATATTAAAATGAAAAATATCATTCTTATGATTTTGATTGCAAATATTCTATCGGCTTGTGCATTAGCACCAAAGCTCAAACAACCAAATGATAGGAACCGTGTGCCTATTAATAAAACAATCCCTGCCGAAATCAAGCGAGGAGACAGATGAAAACAAAACAAGCAAAACCAGTGAAAGCTGAACAACTTAGCAGTTATTACGAAGAAAGCCGTGGTCTAGAACGGGATCTCATAAACGAATTTATAAGGTCGCGCAGAACGGCATGGCGTGTAGCGAGTGCTGTTGGTCTTTTTGGCTTATTCGGTATGATATGTGGTGTCATTGGATTTTCTCAACCAGCGCCTACACCTTTAGTGTTACGCGTTGATAATACAACAGGTGCTGTTGATGTTATTTCAGTTATGCGCGAACACGAAGAAAGCTATGGTGAAGTTGTCGATAGATATTGGCTCAACCAATATGTGCTTAACCGCGAAACTTATGACTACGATACCATTCAACTGAACTATGACACAACAGCACTTTTAAGTGCGGCAACTGTTCAACAAGAATATTATAAAATCTATGATGGGGAAAATGCACGGGATAAAGTGCTTTCCAACAAAGCGCGTATCACAGTTAAAGTACGATCGATCCAACCTAATGGAATCGGTCAAGCAACTGTACGTTTTACGACTCAACAACTTGACAGCAGCGGTGCTGCTACTGGACCAAAACAGCACCAGATTGCAACAATTGGTTACACCTATGTCGGTGCACCCATGAAGTCATCTGATCGATTGCTTAACCCCCTTGGTTTTCAAGTAACAAGTTACCGTTCTGACCCAGAAATACTGTTGAATGATTAAGGAATTGAATTGTTATGAAAAAACTTGCATTCATTGTTCTATTGTCTTCGTTTTCTTCTCTTTATACGGTACCTGTGCAGGCACTCAAAAGTCCATCAAATTCACAATATGATCACCGCATTCGTTATATAACATATAACGAAGCCGATGTGGTTCAAATTGAAACAGTTCTTGGTGTGGCAACACATATTATTCTTGAAGAAGGTGAACAGTATATTACCCATGCCTTTGGTGATTCAGAAGCCTATGCCTTTGCTCATAAAGGGCGGCATATTTTTATTAAACCAAAAGCAGAACTTGCCAATACCAATCTCATCATTGTAACTGACAAACGAAGTTACAAATTCCGGCTGCAATTTCGAAATGACCGTGCAGGATCGACCTATGAATTGGCTTTCCATTATCCCGATTCAACCGATGAAAAATCAGAAGAAAACAGCCGACGCCTTGCGATTGAACATGGTTTTCACCAAAGCGTAAAAGGCTATAATCTCAGTTACACCATGAGCGGTCATCAAGATATTGCTCCGATCAATGCTTGGGACAATGGGCGTATTACTTACTTCAAGTTTCCCGCTAACATGGATATGCCATCGATTTATGTCGTAGACGCTGAAGGTAATGAAAGCTTAATACCTCGCACCATTATCGGCAGTTCTAATGATATTGTCGCCGTTCATAAAGTTAATCCTAAATGGCTCATACGACTTGGTAAACGTGCTCTAGCCGTTTTTAATGAAGCCTATGACCCCCATGGTATACCAAATACGACAGGAACAGTATCTTCGGTGGTTTATCGTATCAATAAAGGAGGAAAATAATGTTTGACAATAAGGAAGGAGATGAAAAAGGTAGAAAACTGGACAATATAGAGCAAAAACATATTGAAGATGCCTATGGAAGCTCCGAATTAGGTTCAGAACGCCGTCCGACAATTCCAGGTACCCGTGCATTATTAATCGTAGGACTTATTGTCATAATAGCGGTACCGATTGCTTTGACTTGGAAAGCTTTTAAAATGCATAATACCGTAGAAGTTGAGGAAGAAAAACCACAACAAGCGGTACAGCAAATTATACCAAACTATATCCCTCGGATTATAGAAGAGCCAAAACCTTTAGAAGAACCAGAAAAATCAACACAAACAGAAGATTCAAGCCTAGATATTTCACCGGCCTTGGCTAAACTTCTTCAAACAACCGTTCCCCCACATTTGCTCCAAGATTCTGAAGAATTAGCGCGCAAACGTATGCTCAGTTCTAGTCTTAACAATGGTGGAAGTGAGGGATCTACAGATACGAAAAAAACATCGAATGACAACAGTGGTGCATTAAATCTCCAACCGGTACGTTTAGGTCAATCACATGCGGTGCAACTTCGTAACCGTGACCTCTTAATTACACAAGGAACCCAAATAGATTGTACATTGGAAACAAAAATCATCACATCACAACCAGGAATGACGACATGTCATTTAACACGGGATGTTTATTCTACGAGTGGTCGTGTTGTTTTGCTCGATCGTGGTTCTAAAGTCGTTGGTTTTTACCAAAGTGGTTTACAGCAAGGACAAACACGTGTGTTTGTACAATGGTTACGTATTGAGACGCCTTCTGGTGTTGTTGTCAATCTTGATTCACCTGGTACAGGTCCTCTTGGTGAAGCAGGTATCGGCGGCTGGGTTGATAGACACTTTTGGGAGCGATTTAGTGGCGCAATTATGGTGAGTATCATTGGTGATTTAGGAGAATGGGTGAGAGGTAAAATTAACAAAAGCAGCAAAGAGAATAAAGAGAACGCACAACCTCAAGGAGCTCATAATGCTGAACTTGTAGTAAGCGATGTTCTTCAAAATTCAATCAATATAGCACCAACTCTTTACAAAAACCAAGGCGAACGAGTGAATATTTTTGTTGCTCGTGATCTGGATTTCAGCGATGTCTACAGTCTCGTCACACGTTAACCCGATACAAAAAGATCAAGCAGTTTCTCAGCTTCTGCAACCGCTTGATCGTTTTTTAGAAGATCCGAAGATCACTGAAGTATCGATCTGCCGCCCCTGTGAAGTATGGACAAAAAGCTTCAACGGGTGGCAGGTCCATAGCGTACCAGAGTTAACAACAGCTTTTTTGCAAACGCTTATTACAGCTATTATCGTTTATAACGGTATGGCTCCCAGAAGTATTAATTATGTGCTCTTGCCTGGTGGGCAACGTGGTACAATTATACAAACGCCAGCTGTTGTTGATGGTACTCTTTCCTTTGTAATTCGTAAACATTCTCTCATAGTTAAAACGTTAGAAGAACTCAAAGAAGAAGGGGCATTTGATGATTTTTCCGATGTAAGTTTTAATAAGCCTTCAGCAAAAGAAGCCAACAGCTTGTTATCGAAGCAGGACTTCACACGGTTGGAACCATTTGAAGTTCAGCTCTTACAACGTAAACGTGAGGGAAAAATTCTTGAATTTTTGGAAGAATGCGTCCTTCACAAACGTAACATTATCATTGCAGGCAAGACAGGATCTGGTAAAACAACATTTGCCCGCTCGCTCATTGAAAAAGTCCCTGTAGAAGAGCGTATTATCACGATTGAAGATGTTCATGAGCTTTTTCTACCTAATCATCCTAATCACGTAAATATGATTTATGGTAATAATGTGGGGCGTGTTTCAGCTGAAGAATGTCTAGATGCATGTATGCGTCAATCACCTGATCGAATTTTCCTTGCTGAATTACGAGGTAATGAAGCATGGGAATATCTCAATTCACTCAACACGGGTCATCCTGGATCGATTACAACGACGCATGCCAATAATGCTTTGCAGACATTTGAACGATGTGCCACCTTGATTAAAAGATCAGCAGTTGGCCGCCAACTTGAGTTAGAAATGATAAAGATTGTCCTTTACACAACAGTTGATGTCGTGTTGTTCTTTAAAGATAGAAAACTTTCTGAGGTCTTTTACGACCCGATTTTTGCTAAATCAAAAATCGCTTAAGGGAGGGTACTCTCTCGATAATAGCACACAAACAAAAAGAGCCGTAACAATTGGTTACGGCTTTTTATTGTGCGCCCCCTCTTTTCTTTGCTTCTTCAATACACTTTCTACACTCTTCATGAAAAAAAGAAGAAAAAAGTGAACAGATGACAACTTCACAAGAAAACAAAATCGCATAGGAGATTCCATTATTTTGCCTTTGATCATACTCTCTATTTATCTTTTGAAAATGTATATTTGATGCACAAGAGAAAAAAATGATGACAAAATAAATATTTCAACAAAAAGAAAAAAATAAATTTTGATTCACCTATCAATAAGAGCTTCGTGAAATAGATACCGATCATCACTAATAATTATCGTCATAAAGACAAAAGCTTATTTTAAATAATCAATAAATATTTTTTACCCAAACAATCTTCAGAGACAGAGAACTCATACAAATACACGATCATTTTGATTTAGCATCTATAAATCACATTCTATTCAAGAATAGAACATATAGTCGCCTATCGATTTCTTCCTCGGATGAAAAAAGATTCTTATCCTACACCAAGTTGTAAACAATCAAGTTTCTCTAAAGAAAGCTTTGCCAACCATATCACGTGGAGCTCATATCCCCACCTTCAAAAACAATGTTCATAAACTATATAGGCAAATCCTACTCATGAATATTCCTGCCCTCTTCTCAAGACTTCAAAAAAGCGAAAGTTCCGACAAGCCAGATCGACAATCTCACTTTCTTAAGACGCGTCATATTGATTTATAAAGAGTTTTCATTGTCTTGCATGTTAGATAAAAGGCCTCAATATTGTAGGATTCTTTCATACCAAATCTGTTTATCCAAATCTGTTTATAGTGAATTAACCACAATAACTTGCTTGCATGTTACAAGCGAGGAAAAAACTATATAAGAAAGCACTAAAAATGCCTCTTATGAACCATCTCAAATGCTAAGGACGTTTAAATTGGGAGCGAACAAAGTGTGTGATAGTACCGGCTGGCTCTTTCATAAGCGTAAAGATGGGAGTGCTCTATAGATTTTATATTATTTCCACGGGAGCTTTATCGTTTTACCATTCACAAGTGCCATCACAAAATAGGGGTGACGAACGTTGAAAAATGTTTGCTTAAAACAAGCCCATGAATGTGCAACTGGGTGGCGCTCTGTTTTACGTGAAGGACGTGACCCCATTAAAGAACGTGAAAAACAAAAGCGTGAGGCAATGCGTAATCTCCATTATTTAAAAGATATTGCTCTAGATGCTTTTGAAAGTCGTAAAGCTGAATTAAAGAATGATGGTAAGGCTAGTGATTGGTTTTTACCATTACGCCTTCATATTCTCCCTAAGTTAGGTTGTGTTCCCGTTTCTGAGATTACGCAAATAGAGATACGCAATACTCTTGCCCCTATTTGGCATTCAAAAGCTGGAACAGCTAATAGAGCTCTTACCCGTCTTAATCTTTGTCTCAAACATGCGGCTGCTTTGGGTTTGGATATTGATTTACAAGCAACAGAAAAAGCACGCGCTCTCTTAGGAAAACAACGCCATAAAACACAAAATTTAGCAGCCATGGATTGGAGAAATGTGCCTACTTTTTATAAAACACTTTACGAAGAATCAACCCTTACACAACTGGCTTTGCGTTTGCTTATTCTGACAGCTGTTCGCTCTAACCCTTTACGTCATCATAAAGACCAAATGGATAATGATATATGGACCATCCCTGCTGAAAATATGAAAAAAAACGTGATGCTACAACAGAATTTCGCGTGCCCTTATCATCAGAGGCACTAAAAGTAATTGAACAAGCCCGTTTTTTTTCTAAAAGTAATTTCATCTTTTCTTATTCTAGTCGGACTCCTATTTTACCGATGGTTATGGCAAAATATATGAGAAAAATTGGACTTGAAGCCTGTCCCCATAGATTTCGCTCTAGTTTACGTGATTGGCTCGCTGAAACAACTGATGCTCCTTATGAGGTCGCTGAAACCATTCTAAGTCATACAGTAGGAGAACAAGTAGAACGTGCTTATCGTCGTACTGACTATCTAGAACAGCGCCGTATCTATATGGAAAAATGGGCCGCTTATATTACGAGTCAATCTTAAGATATGGGGTGCAATACCCCATGGTCTATGGATAACTTTAGCTCTTTTTTCTCTCATTCCATCTCAATAAAATTCATCACGTGTCACATAAGTTTTTTTATTGTAAAATATTGTTTTCTATAAATAAAATACCTTCAAAAACTGAACCAAAATGTGCTTAATAAATAGGCATGATTTGTTTCTATGTTTTTACTATGAAAGGATTTTAGAATGACAGAAAACGATATTCTTTTAACAAACCGTGAAAGTGCAAAATTGATTCATATGAGTGTCTCAACTTTCCGGCGTCATGTTACCAATGGCTCTCTCCCAAAATCTTTAAAATTTGGTTTTTTATCGCGTTGGTTACAATCGGATCTCTTAAATGTAATCGAACAAGCAAAACAGCAACGTCAAAGTGATGCGGCATAAAAAAAACTTGTCACGTAAGGACGGACAAGGCTTTCTCAAATTCATCACCCTAAGGATAGCACAATCCGTCCTATGACGTAATAATCATAGGATTACTAAGTGTATTCCCTACGTTATACTGCTTCACATACAGTATTGAGGCGATTGGTTGAGGAAACAATCCCGCACAAGCATGGGAACACATGAATGTGGGGATTGTAGTTTCCACAAATAACAATACTTAAGGTTGGCATTCAGGTTGTACTGGACTTCTTTTACAAAAAGGGCTGTTTAAGCGCTTTTCAACACTTCGCTTCGGAATAACAGCACCAGGTTGGCAAATGGGTAGGTCTCTACCGTTAAAAGGAGAACACCAGCTACCACTCCCTTTATAGCGGAATCCTGCTTGGATCATACAAGCATCAATCGTTGCATTCTCATTGTTGCTTAGCTTTTGAACTTCATCTTCAAGATAATTAAGATGCGGCATGCCACATTCTAAGAGAGCTTTTCCTACCTCGGTAAAGTCTGTTCCTGGCTTCTCCCACACTGCCACTTCTCCTCGAGGAGATTTGTCGATGTTTTCAATATCACATCCAGCAGCACTTAATAGAATGAGCAGGCTTAATAAATTAAAAAATATTTTCATTTTTTGTTCCCCATTTTCGTTGAATAAAGTTTTTTGAAACCAAATGAACCGTAATCACGTCTATAATCAGATCCTGCATCACCATAACAATTATGGGTACTAGGATTATAGCCGATGATCGCTCCTCCCATCTCTCTGAGGGGTAGAATTAACGGATGTAATGAATCATATGGTTTGGAACGTACCCCATAAGCCGTAGGCCAATTGGAACCAATGATTGTACTAATGGGGTCTAATATATGGCCTTGTACATAGACATAATTTTTTTCGCCATCGCTTAAGTAATCTACTGTATTAGCTATCGATTGCGCGTGAGCAGCCGATCCAAAAAGATAGAAGTCTGTTTTCTTGGCTATACCATGGATACCACGCTCTTCAAGGTCACGCAATCCATTGCCCCCTGTCAAGGTACCACGGCTATGCATACTAACAATAGCCCCCTCATTGCCATAACGAGAGACAAAATCTTGGAATTTCTTCGTCGAATTACTCAATGCCCCAATATTCCCTTCAAGAAACTTTTGATAAAATGCTATCCCGAACTCTACCAGCATATCTTTAGATTGTGGGAAATATGTAAAATAAAGGTGACCATTTTTATTAACAGCCATTTGCACAGCATTACCCGCTGCATCATCGGGTGAATTAAAAATGCCATTGTAGAACATATGAACAGCGCCATCAAAGCCTTTTTGTAAATATTCCTTATTGTGATTGTTTGTTGAGAAAACAATCCCGCACAAGCATGGGAACACATGAATGTGGGGATTGTAGTTTCCACAAATAACAATACTTAAGGTTGGCATTCAGGTTGTACTGGACTTCTTTTACAAAAAGGGCTGTTTAAGCGCTTTTCAACACTTCGCTTCGGAATAACAGCACCAGGACGACAAATAGGAAGATTTTCTTCTCTGTAAGTGTAACACCACCCTCCCATATGTTCATTTTTATAGCGGAATCCCCCTTGAATCATACAAGCATAAGTTGTTGCTCTTGCATTGTTGCTTCTCTCTCGATTTTCTGTATCAAGATCGATAAGGCTTGGCATGCCACATTCTAAAAGAGCTTTTCCTACCTCAGTAGAATCTGCACCAGGTTTTTCCCACATACTCACGTATGCTGGAGAAGGTTTGTCAATATTTGATATGTCACACCCAGTGACACCTAACAGGACTATTCCACTTAATAATTTAAACAGTGTATTCATTTTTTCTCCATAAATAACCTAAACCTAAATTATCTAAAATCGCATGAGGTGCATAAATTATTGCATCATGAGGTGTTCCATAATCATGTTTACATGCATCACTTGCATCACCATAACACTTATGGGTGGTACTAGGATTATGGCTGCGTAGCGCTCCCACTTGCTCTATCATTGGAATTGCTTGTGGAAATAATACATAGGGAAACTTCAAGGGTACCTTATAAGCAGTGTGACCAATCACCGTACCAATGGGATCTAATATATGGTTTTGTAAATAAATATGATCTTTTTTACCACCGTTTACATAATAGTGTACATTTGCTATCGATAGAGCGTAATCCGCTGGTCCAAAAAGATAGATATCTGTTTTTTCTCCTATACTATGGATGCCACGATTTTTAAGGTCACGCAATCCATTGCTCCCTGTCAAACTACCGCGGCTATGCGCACTCACAATCGCTTTGTCATTGCCATAACGAGAGAGAAAATCTTGAAATTTCTTCGTCGAATTACTCAAACCCAAAGTATCCCCCTCCCAAAACTTTTGATAAAATGCTATCCCTAACTCTACTTCCCAGTCTTCAGCTTGGGGGAAGTATGTAAAATAAAGGTGACCATTTTTATTAACAGCCATTTGCACAGCATTACCCGCTGCATCATCGGGTGAATTAAAAATGCCATTGTAGAACATATGAACAGCGCCATCAAAGCCTTTTTGTAAATATTCCTTATTGTGATTGTTTGTTGAGAAAACAATCCCGCATAAGCATGAGAACACATGAATGTGGGGATTGTAGTTTCCACAAATAACAATACTTAAGGTTGGCATTCATCCGCATTTTTGTACCTTTTACAAAAAGGGCTGTTTAAGCGCTTCTTGACACTTCTCTGTGGAACAACAGCGCCTGGTCGACAAATCGGAAGGTTTTCGGCTTTAAAAGTATAACACCACCCCCCCCCTCTTTGATCTTTATAGCGGAATCCTGATTGAACCATACAGGCATGAATTGTTGCCCATGCATTGTTGCTTAGCTTTTTATTTTCTGGGTCGACATCATCAGGGGTTGGCATACCACATTCTAATAATGCTTTTCCTACCTCAGTAAAACCTGCTCCAGGCTTTTCCCACATCCCTAGATATGGTGTGGGAGTTTTATTAAACTGACATCCTGCAATACCTAACAAAGTTACAGCACCTAATAGCTTTAGAGTTTGTTTCATTTTTTCCTCCATTATTTAATTCAAGGTTTTTGTTCACGATGAGATGTGCCATAGCGCACTTTACACTTATCACTCGCATGTCCAAGACAAGTATGGGGACTTATGGGATTTGTGACCACTCTCCACCATTCTTTCCACATGTTACTACCAGCAGGCATTATCTCGTAGGTATAGCCATTGCCTCCAATAATTCTGCTGACAAAGTCAAATCTATGACCATCAAAGCCAATCGTGGTTTGCTTGCCACCACTTACATACCTTAACAGACCGGCTGCTGCCAAAACATTAGCCGCTGGTCCATGAAAACTGATCGTTGTCTTGCCAGCTACATCATTTATACCTTCTTGTTTGAAAGAATTCATCATATTAAAACCCGTCAAACTGCCACGACTATGGGCATCAAAATGCAATCCTGTGTTACCATAGCGAGACATTAGATCTTTTGCTTCTTGTATTGAATTGGTCAAACCCCAAAAATTATTTTCCAGAAACTTCTGGTAACCCGCGCCAAATCACTGAATGTCAGCAGTATTTTTGATATTATAATAAACGTATCATACAATTACGAACTGTCGTCACTTATTTGTATTTCATTGAAATAATTTACATGCGTTATAATATTTGTATTATTCTCTGTCCTTTGCGCTCTATTTATATAAGATAATCTTTTTTATAAAAAATGATCAATTGAATCATACATTAAGGTGAGAATTTTGATACGAATTTAATGAAAATAAAAACACATGGCATATTATTTTTACATAGAATGCTGTTTTAAGTGTTTATTTTACTCAGAAGACTAATGTCTTTTTAAAGCAATTATAATTATGTTGACTATCTTATGGAAGCCAATAAACTTTTAGAGATTAAACCTCAAAAAGCACAAAAAAACACAGTTTTCCGTGTTTCACTTTACTGTTCATGAATCGATCACTTTGCAAAGATAGGACGCAACCATGAGCTTTTTATCAGCCATTGCGAGGATTTCTTTTACAAAAATTAATTCATTTTTAGAATGATTACAGTTACTCCCCCTCATAAGAAGCCAGCGCGCTTTTAGAGATTAAATCTCCAAAGCTTCTAGCCTTGACCTTCACTTTCATGAATGAATAATTCTTTAAAGGCGGCGTTCAACCATAAGTTTTTTAATTTCAGCAATCGCTTTCGCTGGATTTAATCCCTTTGGACAAGTTTGCGCACAATTCATAATCGTATGGCAACGATAAAGGCGGAAAGGATCTTCTAAATTATCAAGGCGTTCACCACACATCTCATCACGTGAATCGGCAATCCAGCGATAAGCTTGGAGCAAAACAGCGGGGCCCAAATAGCGATCACCGTTCCACCAATAACTTGGACATGATGTCTGACAACACGCACACAAAATACATTCATAAAGACCATCAATTTTTTGGCGGTCGGAGTGACTTTGTAACCACTCTTTCGCAGGTTCAGGCGAAACAGTTTGCAACCAAGGCTCAATGACTCGGTGTTGGGCATAAAAGCGATTTAAATCAGGAACCAAATCTTTAACAACCGGCATGGAAGGCAGAGGATAGACCTTAATGGGGTGTTTTACATCATCCATACCTTTGGTACAAGCCAATGTATTGGCCCCATCAATATTCATCGCACAGGAACCGCAGATGCCTTCACGGCATGATCGGCGAAATGTCAAAGTTGGGTCAATATGGTTTTTAATAAACAAAAGCCCATCAAGAATCATAGGACCACAAGCAGAACGATCCACATAATAGGTATCCAGATGAGGGTTTTCTTCATCATCAGGCGACCAACGATAAACATGAAATTCTGTCAGTTTTGTTGCACCTTCAGGTTTAGGCCAAACCTTTCCGGGTTTTACTTGAGAATTTTTGGGAAGCTTAATTTGTACCATAATTCATTCTCCCCTTAGTAAACACGTTTTTTAGGTGCAATGCGCTTTAAGTCGATACCCCCATCTGCTTCAGATGTTAAGGGATCGACATGGACAGGTCGATACGACAAGGTTACCTTACCATCTTTTGACAAATGTGAAAGGGTATGTTTTCGCCAATTTTTATCATCACGGTCTGGATAATCTTCACGGGCATGAGCGCCGCGGCTTTCTAAACGTGCTTCCGCAGAATGAACCGTCATGATTGCATTCGCCATGAGATTTTCAAGTTCTAATGTTTCAACCAAATCAGAATTCCATATCAGGGAACGATCTGTGACTTTAAGATCAGACAACTCTCCCCAGATTTTACTCATCCGTTGACACCCTTGTTGCAAAGAATCTTCTGTACGGAAGACAGCAGCATCTTCTTGCATTGTGCGTTGCATTTTTTCACGCAATAGGGCTGTTGGCGTTGCGCCTTGAGCAAAGCGTAAACGATCAAAACGCGCCATAATTTCGTCAACAGCTTCTTCATTCAAAGGTGGAATTTCTGCATTCCGATCAATCACTTCACCTGCACGAATGGCAGCAGCACGCCCAAACACCACAAGATCAATCAATGAATTTGATCCCAAGCGGTTAGCACCATGAACAGAAGCGCATCCCGCTTCACCCACTGCCATCAGTCCTGGTTGAATACGATCAGGCGAATCAGCTGTTGGATTGAGAACTTCCCCGTAGTAGTTGGTAGGAATCCCGCCCATATTATAATGAACCGTTGGCAAGATAGGGATAGGTTCTTTTGTTACATCCACCCCTGCGAAGATCCGCGCTGATTCGGAAATCCCCGGTAAACGCTCGTGCAAGATTGCAGGATCGATATGATTAAGAACCAAATGAATATGATCCTTCTTAGGTCCAACGCCACGCCCTTCACGAATTTCAAGTGTGATACAACGCGAAACCAAATCGCGTGAAGCCAAATCCTTAAAGGAAGGTGCATAGCGCTCCATAAAGCGTTCACCTTCAGAATTGATCAAATACCCCCCCTCACCCCGAGCGCCCTCTGTAATGAGACAGCCAGAACCATAAATCCCTGTAGGATGGAATTGCACAAATTCCATATCCTGAAGTGGCAATCCAGCCCGTGCAATCATTCCACCACCATCCCCCGTACAAGTATGCGCTGATGTCGCAGAAAAATAAGCACGTCCATAACCACCGGTCGCAAGAACAACCATTTTGGCAGAAAAACGGTGTATTGTACCATCATCAAGATTCCACGCCACAACCCCCGTACAAACCCCATCTGTCATGATGAGATCAAGTGCAAAATATTCAATAAAAAATTGCGCATTATGCTTTAAGCTTTGTCCATAAAGCGTATGCAAAATGGCATGGCCTGTACGATCAGCGGCTGCACAAGTCCGTTGAACAGGTGGACCTTCACCAAATTGTGTCGTATGTCCACCAAAAGGACGTTGATAAATTTTGCCTTCTTGCGTTCGTGAAAAAGGAACACCATAATGTTCTAATTCATACACAGCAGCAGGGGCATTACGCACCAAATATTCCATAGCATCGGTATCGCCCAACCAATCAGAACCCTTCACGGTATCATATAAATGCCACTGCCAATTGTCAGGTCCCATATTTGAAAGCGATGCCGCAATCCCCCCTTGTGCTGCAACCGTATGTGAGCGCGTTGGAAAAACCTTTGTGATACAAGCTGTCTTTAATCCTTGTTCTGCCATACCCAATGTTGCACGTAACCCTGCACCACCTGCGCCAACAACAACAACATCAAATTTATGATCTACAGTATGATAAGGGGCGTTACCTGCTTTAGCGCCCAAAGATGATCTTGTACCCGCCATATTTGTTTAACCCCCTAATGCAATCTTCAAAAGAGAAAAAATAATGACACCGCCTATGAAAAAACAAAATAAAATATTTAATATCAAAAAGAATAACCGGAAACCTTCGCGTGGAATATAATCTTCAATCACTACCTGCATAACAAGTTTCATGTGATAAATGACTGAAAGAGTCATCAATCCCATCAAAATAGCAACAATAGGGTGTGCAAGTCTTGCACGCACAATAGCATAGTCCTTGCCCACAAGAGAAAGAATAAGAACAATCAAAAATATCAAAAGAGGTAGATTGATAAACCCTGTCAAACGTTCTAGCCAAAAATGCTCTGTTCCTTCATGAGCACTCCCACGCCCCCGTACTTTTCCAAGTTCCGTTCGAAAATCTTTTTTCATATCTCTTTTCACCCCCAGCTAAACAACGGTATATCCAACAATCCAAATCGCAAAAGTAACAATAAGAGAAATAAACACTGTTGCCCAAGCAGTGGCTGTTGCCTTTTCTTTTGCCAAAAGGCAAGGCTTCAGATCCCAAACAATGTGGCGAACACCCCCAACCATGTGATGAACCCCTGCCAGAGTATAAAGAAACAAAATACACAATCCAAACCAAGAACTATAAATTTCGTGAACTGTTCTAAATGCCTCCTCGCCACACGCAATAGCAATTAACCAAACAGCAAAAAAAACCGTTCCAACATAAAGGGCCATACCCGTAATGCGGTGTGCAATGGACATGGCCATAGTAATTGTCCAACGATAAATACTGATATGAGGGGAACGAGGGCGCTCTTTTATCCTAGTTGTCTCTGTCATAAAATATCCTGACCTGGTTTTTGCAACCACAATGAACGAGAAAATTCGCACAAAACGATTAAATATATATCTCGTTTTTACTTGTTTGGCATCTCAAAATACCGATATTACAGGTCGGTTGTCTCAAATAACGGATTAAAGGTCACGCATAAAAAAACCGATTACTCCACGGATATGATCCGCAAAACTCGCCTTAATCTAATACACTTTTATCTTCACGTCAAAGGTCTAACATCTTTTCTCAAACTATAAACAGACATTTTTTCAAACGATACTTATTCCGTTTGAGTATCTACGACATGTGCAATGATATCCTACACTTCATCCATTATTAAGAATAAAAAAGAGCCAAAATTTGGATAGGTTAAACATTTTTATGTCCCCTCCAAGCCTTGTAAATGGTAAAACGAATCACAAAAGAAACAAGTAAGCGGCATAAAAGCCGCTTTTGCATAAAGTTTAACCGATATAATTTTTACTCAGCAACTTGCGTTTCAATATCTGCGCTTATAGGGGTTGTTTCTACTTTCTCAACACCCTTTTCACCCTTTTTGCGATAATCTCTCTTTTCAGCAATACGGGCAGCTTTGCCTCTCAAACCACGAAGATAATAAAGTTTTGCCCGACGCACTTTACCACGGCGCACCAGCTCAACAGCTTCAATCAAAGGAGAATAAACAGGAAATACACGTTCCACCCCTTCACCATAAGAAATCTTGCGTACTGTAAAGGTTTCATTCAACCCACCGCCTGAACGGGCAATACAAACCCCTTCATAAGCCTGAACACGCGTCCGCGTACCTTCCGTCACACGCACCATGACACGGACTGTATCTCCTGGTTTAAAGGCTGGAAATTGGCGCTTTTCTTCAATTTTTGCACATTGTTCAGCTTCAAGCTGTGCGATAATATTCATTTTTTTATCCTTCATGTTCTTTATCGAACAGTCAGAGCGCTCAACTCTTACCTAAAAAAGCCTTGTACTACAAATAAGATACTCTTTAGGCTATGCCTTACACAGGAGCGAATACACCATTCCTTCATTTTAATTTTGGAACTACAGAAAACCTTTTATTAAAAACTCTCTAAAAAAGAGAGCCATGCCATACACTACCTTATCCTATGAATCAAGTTTTCTGACGATTTTTATCATAACGGGCATAAAGATCAGGACGACGTTGACGTGTTAACAATTCGGCTTGGCTTTGACGCCAATCTGCAATCGCTTTGTGATGGCCTGAGGTCAATACGGGCGGAATCGCACGTCCTTCGAAAAGAGAAGGGCGGGTGTATTGGGGATGTTCCAGCAAACCATTTTCAAAACTTTCACACTTTGCAGAAACTTCATTTCCCATCACACCGGGGAGAAGACGTATAATAGCATCTAAGATAACCAGTGCGGCGGCTTCACCCCCTGAAAGAATATAATCACCAATAGAGACTTCTTCTAATTCCCGTGCTTCTATGACTCGCTCATCAACCCCTTCAAAACGTCCACAAACCAATGTTATACCCGAATCACCAGCCAAACGACGCGCATAAGCTTGGTCAAAAGGGCGCCCACGTGGACTCATCAATAATCTTGGCGAATCCTGTGGACAACGATCAAGTGCAGCTGCCAAGACATCTGCCCGCATCACCATACCAGCCCCCCCACCAGCGGGTGTATCATCAACGCTATGGTGTTTATCTAAAGCAAAATCTCTAATCTGCACTGTCTCCAGTGACCAAATGCCGCGTTCTAAAGCTTGCCGTGCTAAAGAATACCCTAGAAAACCAGGAAACATTTCAGGATAAAGAGTTAAAACGCGCGCCTGAAACTTCATTTTTATTTTTCATCCTCATTTTATTCAACAAACTCTTTTAAAGTAAAAATGGTATAAACTAAATCAATTAACGCTATAGCGTTAATTGGAATCCCCTTTATCTGCATTCTATTCAATAGGACCCTTCTCATATTTGCACTTTAAAAAGACTCTAAAAACTCAGAAATGTCTCGAGATAAAGTGCTATAACATCTGCTCAAACTCAAAAGTGTATTCTTAATATTTTCATACTTTCCACTTTTTATTGACGAAATTCTTCCGTTCTTTTTTATCTTCACCTTTATTTTTTAGATTCAAGCCATTTCCTTATTGATCATTTTCTTCGCCATCGCTAAGGCCGGCGGCCATGGAATCAACAATAAGAAAACCAGAATCCATACAAATTTCTGGTACCGCTACCTTACTAAAGGGAATAAGCACTCTTTTGCCTGTATTCAAACGTATTTCAAGCAAATCACCAGCCCCGAAATTACAAAAACCACACACTTCACCTAAGATTTTCCCCCCATATTCTTGAACACGCAAGCCTATTAAATCAACTTGATAAAACTCATCCTCTCTCAAATCATCAATCAATTGATCACGCATCACATAAAGACGAATCCCTTTTAAAGACTCAGCAGCATTACGATTTTCTACCCCTTTAAAACGGATAATCGCGTTATTTTTTTTAATGCGAAGCGTTACAATTTCATAAGAACGCCCCATATCATCATAAAGAGTCCCATAAGACTTGAAACGCTGTGGCTCAGCGCTTAAAATTTTAACAAAAACATCTCCTCTTATACCATGAGGTATACCAATAATGGCAAGATAGACTTTATTTTTAAGCTTTTCTTTATTATACTTCATGAAAAAACATTATCTCTCAAAAATGGACCCTCAATCTTAATCATTTCTATATCATTTCTATTCAATCTTGTTGCCATATGAGACAATCTTCTCAAAAGACCTTTCTTGGTAACAAAAACAAATTAATAAAGGAGAAAGTCTTATGGCAAATATTATGCTATTTTACAAAGATATCACGCCAATCAACAAAGTTTCCCATAAAAATCTAAAATTTGCGCCGCCAAGTGACATGTCTTTTGCTAAAGATACGCACTGGGTTCCTTTAGCAAGTACTGAATATTTTCAAGCCGCCCTAGACTATCCTATTTTATTTATGTGCGCCGAAGATGAACAAAAAAAACGGCACTATACATCGGCTGCTCTTGTTGGTCTTTCTAACGACGAAAATGACTATATTGCCTCTGATAAAAGTTGGAAAAACAATACTTATGTTCCGGCTTTTGTTCGTCGCTATCCTTTTGTTTTGGCACAAATTAGCAATGAAAAAGAACTTTCTGTTTGCTTTGATCAACAGTCAGGGATGTTTAATGAAGTCGCAGGAACAGAACTTTTTAATTCCGATGGCTCTATTTCTCCTTTTATGGAAGAACGTATTCGTTTTCTTGAAAGTTTTAAAATCGCTATGGAGAAAACCTCTGAATTTATTGATGCTCTTGTGGAACTAGATCTTCTCAGTCAAAAATCAATCAATGTGAAAAACGATCAGGGGCTCTCAGCACAATTGGAAAATTTTTGGGTTGTTGACGAAGAAAAATTGAATAAATTATCGGCAAGCCAACTTGCTAAACTTCATAAAAATGGCTTTTTAGGGTTAATTTTTGCCCATTTGATGTCAACGCATAATCTTTTAAAAATACTCTCTCTTAAAGGTGAAAAGCAACTTATCAATCGTGAAGAGCAACCCGAAAAAAAGAATGGTCAAGCTGACGATGAAAAACCTAAAAAGAAAGAAACCCTCAACTAGATAATGCCTATAAAAAATGACAAGAGAAAAGATGAAAATAGTCCTCTCATTCCAGCAGACCATGCAGTTTTAACCGCAAGGAAAAATTGGTTAGAGTGTCTTGTAAAAACACGTCGTATGTCCGCACAAACAGCGCAAGCCTATGAACGTGATACGCGACAATTTTTATCTTTTCTCTGTCAACACTTAGGCCAAGCCCCAACCCTTAACGATCTTGCTCATTTACGTGTTAGTGATTTACGTGCTTATCTTGCTTATCGACGTACAAACAATGTCAGTGCTCGCTCTTTAAGCCGCGGAGTAGCAGGCATTCGTTCTTTTTTCAAATACCTATCCCGCGAAGGAATTGTCAATGTTCCCGCTGCTCAACTGATCAAAAGCCCCAAACATCCAAAATCACTCCCAAAGCCTTTAGCGATACAATCAGCCCTTCACATCGTTAAACAAGAAAATCAGCTGGAAAACGAACCTTGGATTAACGCGCGTAATGCTGCTGTCCTCATGCTTCTCTATGGCTGTGGAATGCGAATATCAGAAGCCTTAAGCCTCACACCAGAACAATTTTCTGATCCTAAAAAAACAAGTTTATTCATAACAGGAAAGGGGGGAAAAACACGCCTTGTTCCTCTCATCAAAATTGTTTACGAAGCTGTACAAAATTATCTCAAATGTTGCCCATATCCTTTAAGAGATAACCAACCCCTATTTCGCGGTGCGCGAGGGGGGGCCCTACAGCCCGCTATTATTCAGAAAACTGTGCGCAATTTACGTGCAAGTCTCGGGTTACCAGAAACAGCCACCCCCCATACACTACGCCATTCTTTTGCCACCCATCTTTTATCACGGGGGGGGGATTTGCGAACAATTCAAGAACTTCTTGGGCACGCTAGTCTTTCCACCACACAAACCTATACCCATGTCGATACAGACCATTTGTTAGAAATTTATCAAAAGGCCCATCCTCGTTCTTAAAAACACCTCATCAAAAAAATTAAAGTGTTGCAACCTCAAGTGCTAAAACGCGGATACAAATCGCGAACTCTTCTTGTAAAAAGAGAATAAAATCGCTCAATGGATTTCTATGCGCATCATATCTGAAAAACGACAACGCTTTGATTTATAATGATGATAGAGCGTTTTTCAATTTAAGTGCGAATCTTGAATATCGTAGGATTCTCTCATTTCAAATCTATTTCATGTCAAATCAACCAAAGTCAAAGCAATCAAAACCTCTTGCTTGCATACATCATAAGCAGGTGGACCATATGGGAAAACTATACAAGAAAGGTATGCCTCTTATGAATCATCTTAAGGGCTAAAAGCCGCGCAACACCCACGAACTGGAAAAGCGTATGATCGTGTAGCTTGCTCTTTTATGAAGCGTAAAGATGGGAATGCTCAATAGATTGTATACACTTCATGGGGGCTTACCCTTATACCATTCACGGATAACATGTAAGTTTTATGTAAAAATAACTTACTGTATTTATATATCTTTTTTACAGTGAGGGATACGTAAATAAAAGTTGGGGAATAGGATTTTGTAGCGTGCTCTCAATTATTGCGAATCAAGAGTTCTTTTCGGGGAGTTTTTTTTGCCATACCGGATGTCCAAAGAGTCTCAACTTCTAAAAAGTCAAAATCCTTAAAGATCTCTCTAACCGCATCACAATCATTCAGACTCAAGACAAATTTACCTTGGATTCCTTTGAGAACTTTTGCCATGTTCACAAAATCATCTTCAACAAAATTTCCAGAACTATAACACTTCTTCTTTACAAGATAAGGCGGGTCTAGGTAAAATAAACTGTCTGGTGCATCAAAAAGCTCAATAACCCGATCCCACGACAAATTTAAGATTGTCGTATCAAGAAGCTTCTGTCTAACACGCCGCATCCTTGATAACAGCTTATCGGGATTAAACTCTGCCGTTCTTTTCCTTCCAAAGCTAAAAGAGACATAATCTTTTTTCCCATACATCACACAACGTTGGAGAAACAAAAAGCGTGCGGCTCTTTCAACTTTGGAGAGGCTCTCTGGTTCAATCGCCGCAAGTTCAAAAAACAACTGTCTTGAACAAACAAACCACTCTAGTCGTTTGGCTAAATCATCAAAGTCATTTTGAACACATTGAAACAGATTCGTGATCTCTCCATTCAAATCATTAATAACGGAATATTTTGCTGGTCTTTTATTGAGGAAAATAACACCAGAGCCTAAAAATGGTTCAACATAGGTTTCATGGTCAATGCTATTTAAAATCGGTATAATTTTCTTACGCAGATAGTGTTTACCACCCATCCACGCAAACAATGTTTGTGTAAATTCTTGTTGCATCATATTTTAAAGGAGAGATTTGATATTTAACTTTTTGTTATCCACTTTTTGAGGTGTGAGAAGCTATTCTCTACGGCGTCCACAAAACGGGAAAAATCCATAACACACATAAAGATAAAAAGGGCTATCCACTTTATGATACGTGACATCATCTTTAAGCCTTGGTAGGTTTCTATCATCTCGTGAAGCAGCTGCCGTTCTGTTTGTGAGAGATTTTGTTCCTCATGACGTTTTTTACTCATTTTGCCAACCACATAAGCGTGCTCCCTGTTGATTATGTTTCAATATATCTCTTGCTAGGTTGGAACTGATGACGTTGACATCTTGCTTATCTAAATAAATGGGTAACCAACCAACACAAGAAACAGACTTATTTGCCCCGCACCCAACGAGACAAAGCAGAACGCACATCAGCATCACTTTTTTGATTAACTTCATTTTCAACCTCAAAACGGGTGATTGCTGTTTTTAAAGCTTTCTCTGTTTGCTTCTGCCGTTCGCTCTTCTTGCCAAGGTGAAAAGCCTTAGCTAATGCCATAAAAAAAACGGCTAAAGCCGCTAACAGAAGAGACAGATTTCTTTTGAACCAAAAAATCACAAGCGCTGCTCCCGAAAACGCTTAACGACAATCGCGAGACCTGTACAAGCGGCTAAAACCATAATCCCTGCTAAAGCCCACTGAATTGGTCCATTGCCTACCAAAAATCCTCCAAAACCAGAACAAGACCCTATAATCGGCGCGAGTGCTTCTATCTTGAAAAGACCAGTTGCATTACGCGTTTCTGCCCTTTGATAGTTTGAAGCAATATAAGACCCTTTTGCCCACAAGCCGGCTTCTGCGGCTCGACGGTTGGCTAGCCCCACAAAAGTCTTCCCACCAACTTTATTCCACTTCTGTAATTCTGTTGGAACGGCTTCATAATCCCCTTGATTAAGTTTCTTCAAAAGGCTCGATTTGCAAAAGGCTTGTCTGCCTACGTTATAACAAAACGACACCAATGCCGCGAATTGGCAATCCGTTAACGAAACTGTGACCGATTTCTCAACCGCATTCTCAAATTGCTTTAAGTCTTCACAAAGGATTTCTTCTGCTTGCTTTTGCGTAATACGCATGCCTTTTTTGACAAATGGTTGACCAGCATTGCTGGTGTGGCCATAACCAATCGTCCAGATACATGCCGCATCTTTATAAGCCTCCAAACGCAATCCTTCCCACTGTTTGATAAGCTCCAAACCTTCTTTCGATATCTTTCTCATCCACTCCTCCATAAAAAAAGCCCCACATCAGTGGGGCTGTATAAAAATCTTCTAATCAGTCTCGCGTTAATAGGATAAATAAAATGGCTCACTACATCCACGGGCGCCTATTTTTTCATCTTCCTCATAACGAGAATGCGCAAAATTCCGTACAAGATAATCATTGTTTGAACCATCAGCCCAATCGCCTCCTCCCAACATAACATTTATGTCTACACGTAAACTGCTTCCTTGTTCCCCTGTATGCCATTTGGTCACGGGATAACAACCAGACAAAAATTGCCACACATAACCGCAGCCATCTTCACAGCCAATATGCGAAATCATACGACGGGATGCCGTATCAATATGTCCGCCTGACGTCTTAGGAGAAGGCGCTTGATTGCCTGAAATACTCGTGCCATAATTGCTTCCAGTCATGGAGACCGTGAACTCATCATTCGTCAAAAGTCTCTTCCTAACAGACGCCAAATCCCCTTGATGTTCATAATAGCGACGATTAGTCGTAATCGGAGCACCATATGCCGACTTCGTATTTTTACCCGTGCCTGATTGAAGATAAATATCGACCCAAATATTACTCAACGGATTGTAAACCATTCCCTCTGGAGAACACCATGGACGGTGATTTAAACACCAAACAGACATGGGCAAAATATCGCCTGCTTGATAACCCGATAAGGGATGTTCTTCAATTGTACCAACATCTGTACAAAGCGTATGAAATCCACCAATCTTTTCAGAATTATGCTCTGTATAGCCTTCTGGAGCTGTCGGATTTAACGAAATTTCATAGGATAGATCATGCTCCTGATCTTTTAGGATGAGATATATATAATAATCCTTTCCAGCCTCAAGAGTTTCTTGAAAGCTCATAGTTCCACGCCCTGGAACACGGTTCAAGATGTACCTACCCCCATGATCACCACCATGATAAAAGCGAAAAAATGCGCCGTTGTTGATCACAAGACCTTTTCTATTTTGCGGATCGGCTTCCAAAATTTTGTGAGGCTGTACAAAATGCACATTCTCTAAAAAATAAGTAAAAAGAGAATTTACATTGCCTTGAATGGCTGAAAGACTCTCACTATGCGTTTGTGTCGTCTCTTGCACTTCTGTCAATGCATTTTTTGCTTCTTCCGCTAAAGCTTTTGCTTCAGAAGCAGCGGTATTCGCAGAATTTGATGTTGCTGTCACCGTGTCTAAAGAGCTCTTGACCTCTCCAAGTCCTTGCTTCGTTGTGTCAACTTCGCCTTTGGCTTGCTCCGCAACATTCTTCGCTTCATTGGCTATTGTTTCTAAGCCCTCTGCTTGAGATTTCGCATCGCTAGCTTCTTTTAGAGCCTTCTCGACTTTCTCTGTTACACTATCTGCTACACCTTTCGCTTCTTCCGCCAAACCCTTCGCTTCTGAAGCGAGTTTCGAGGCTTCTTCCCCGCCTTTTTTGGCTGCTTCTGCAACTTTCTTAACTTCATGACACGTTGCTACCGCTGTTGCGGCTACTTGCGTCGTCTCGGTTGCTGTTTGTGAAGCTTCTCTTGCTGTTTGTTCTGCACGGGTTGCAATGGTTTTCGATTCATCGGCTAACCTCTTGGCTTCGGTCGATAAATTAACAGCATTCTCACTGCTCTGTTTGACCTCTGCAAAATTTTGTAATGCCGTCTCAAGTGAACCTTTCGTACTATTGATTTCCCCAGAGGCTCTATCAACTGCTGCTTTTGTCTCTTCTGCCATGTGCTTGACAGCATCAGAAGTATTCTTGGCTTCTTCTGCTAAGCCCTTGGCTGTATCCGCTGTATCTTTCGCAAGATTAGCCGTGGTCGTCGCTGCTTTAGCTTCTTCCTTCGCTTCATGAGACGTCGTAAGCGCTGTTGTCGCTGTTTGAACTGTTTTCGTCACTTCGCTAAGCGCTTGTTCCGACACCCTCTTCGATTCTTCTGCAACCTGTTGCGCACCATTTGCACGCGCCATGGCTTTTTCCGATTCTTGCCTTGTATTAACAACCTGTTCTAACGGTGCAAACTCTTCATACGAATACAAAGATGCCGTCCCTAAAATCTTCGGAACAACAACACTATCTTGCGAAGTACCTTCTCTGATTTCCTCTTTCGTTGCTATTGGTATCAGATACTCATGACTATGATCGGGTATTTTCATTTGCTTTATTCCTCCATTAAACCTAAAACTAACACTCTTTCAAATCTTCAAACTCTTCGCTTAAGGCTTCTAAGCGCTTCTCTAAATCTTTTAACGAACCATCAAAATCGGCTTTCAAAGCTGTTTTCAGTAAATCAAAAACGCTCTGAAGCGGCGCATGCACCAAGCCTCCCCCCGAATACAAAACAACCCGTACTTGAGACGGGTCGCTAAGTTCTGATATTGCAAACGGTTTTAATGACATTTCAACTCCTCATGTCTTGATCCCATAAACCACACTCACATTAACCGGGCGCGTTTCAA
>NZ_JAQITF010000016.1 GCF_028618665.1 Bartonella sp. AU16XJBT | reverse complement strand
TTTCAACAAAAGAGTCAATATCATTTTTGACTTTTTTTCAAAAATAAAATAGCAATACAACAGGTTGTATTCTAATCTATTACACTAAAAATAAACAAATTTTAAACTTGAAAGCTCAAAACATTATCAAAGAAACAGCACGCTTCTAAAAAAACATAAACAGACCAGGCCTATCAATAATAAAGACGAATTGCATGAAAGTTTCTTGCAAAATAACGGCTGCTCTTAGACCATAAGTCCCCCCTCCTCTCACAACGGTTATAACTGTCCTTAAATATCACGACGCATATCATGTAAAAGACTAAAAGACAGACTACATATTCTATCATCACCATTGCATAAACATCTTACACGCTTTATGCTTTTCCATGAGAGCAAAAGGAAGATGTCAATGTCATCTAAACTAACGCGTAACCAAACATTGGTTTTGAACACTTTAAAGAATGCAAAAGGGCCTTTAAGTGCTTATGCGATTCTTGACCAATTACGCGAAGAAGGTTTTCGTGCGCCTCTCCAGGTTTATCGTGCGTTAGAAAAGCTCGTACAATTAAAGTGTATTCATCGTCTTGAAAGTGTAAACGCCTTTATGGTCTGTTTACATCCTGAAAAGTGTCAACACGAACTTACAACTTTCATCATTTGCGAAAACTGTGGCACAGTCAATGAAATACAAAATCAAATGATTGTATCGAGTTTAAAACAAATGGTTCAAGCTGTTGACTTCCAAGCACACAAAAGCACTCTAGAAGTACGAGGTCTTTGCAAAAAATGCGCAACAAAGTAAGACCTCTAACTTGCAAGTTTATATGTTTAGCATTATGTGTCAAAGATTGACTTATTGTTTGAAAAGCTCTTATCGCCCTTGCATGTATATCACCCTACCCTGTCGTGATAGGCTTATTATACGCGTTGGAACATAAATATTGGAAGTATAAATCATGTCCGTATCTGAGACAATTTTTTCAACAAAAAACCTCGATAAAACGAAACAAAAAAAAATAATCAAGGCTCTTTTTATCGTCTTTGCACTTTTTGTACTTTGGTTTGGCTATAAGTGGATAACACATTGGCGTTATATGCTAGCCACTGAAGATGCCTATGTGCAAGGAGATATCGCAGCTATTGCGCCCAAATTAAACGGATATATTGAAAAAATTGCGATTAAAGCCAACCAAGTCGTAAAAAAGGACGATGTTTTATTTTACTTAGACAATGGTGATTATCAAATAGCCTTGGATCAAACAAAAGCGCGTCTTAATACACAGAAAAAAACACTTTTACGCATTGATGCACAAATTACAGCTGCTCACAGTAGCTTAGATGATGCAAAAGCGCAAAAAGCAGCCGCTTCCGCCATAGCAACCAATGCACAACTCACCTTAAAACGCATTACAGAATTGAAAGCGAACCGTTATGCTCCTCAATCTGGTGTTGATGATGCCAAATCAGCTTATGAACAAGCTATCGCAAATGTTAATAGAGCGGATGCACAAATCGCCGCAGCACACGCCAATATCCAAGTGCTCGAAGCACAACGAAATGAAACAGAAAGCCAAACAAAGAGTTTAGAACTTTCGCGTGAAAAAGCACAACGTGATCTTGATTCAACCATTATACGCGCACCATTTGATGGAATTATAGGAAATTTAACAGCAAAAACGGGAGATTTTGTTGTCAATGGCCAACGTCTTGCAGCGTTAGTCCCCATCCATGCGCTTTATATTGAAGCAAACTATAAAGAAACACAGTTGCAAAATATTCATGCGGGACAAAAGGCTTATATTTCTGTTGATGCCTTCGAAAAGGATGTCTTTACAGGAACAGTGCTTTCTATTTCGCCCGCAACAGGTGCTGTTTTTTCTCTTCTTCCTCCACAAAACGCGACTGGTAACTTTACAAAGATTGTCCAACGCATTCCGGTACGTATTTCTATTCCAGAGGAAATCTTAAAGACCGGACATATCCGGGCAGGAATGAGTGTTTCAGTAGAAGTTGATACACGGACAAAACCACAAGATAAAAACCTCTTATAATAACAAGTAAATGACCTCATTATTATGACATCTTCAATGCCAAAGCCCATACAGTCTCAAGAGCGCATAGAAATCCGTAACATTGTGATTTTCATCGTTATGGCCTTTGGTATGTTCATGGCGATTTTGGATATACAAATCGTTGCCTCCTCTTTAGCTGAAGTTCAAGCTGGTCTTGCTGCAAGCTCTGAAGAGATTTCATGGGTTCAAACCTCCTATCTCATTGCTGAAGTCATCATGTTACCCCTTTCTGGGTTCTTAGGAAGATTGCTTTCAACACGCGTTTTCTTCACCATATCAGCGATCGGGTTTACGATTACTTCTGTTCTTTGTGCAACAGCAACATCTATTGGAGAGATGATTATCTATCGTGCATTGCAAGGTTTTATTGGTGGAGGAATTATTCCAAGCGTTTTTGTCGCCTCTTATGTTCTTTTTCCTCCTTCCAAACGCCCAATTGTTACCCCTATTGTTGGACTAGTCGCAACGTTAGCCCCCACTATTGGTCCAACGGTCGGCGGTTATCTCTGCCATCTCTTATCATGGCATTGGCTTTTTCTCATCAATGTGCCTTTTGGGATTATTATTTCAATTCTCGCGTGGAAATTGATTGATTTTGATAAAGCAAATCCATCTCTCATGGCTAAATTTGACTGGTTGGGACTCATTTCTATGGCTGTTTTTCTAGGAACTTTAGAGTATGTCCTAGAAGAAGGCGCACGTCATGATTGGCTAAATGATCGGCTGATTCGGGACTTATTCATTATCATGATCTTGTCTGCCGCCCTCTTCTTCTGGCGCGCATTTACCGCAAAAGAGCCTATTGTTGATCTTACGACCTTTTCTAATTTTAATTTTTCTGCTGCATCAATTTTTTCCTTTTCTTTGGGAATAGGCCTTTATGGGCTCACATATCTTTATCCTGTCTATTTGGGCCAAATTCGTCATTATGATGCGCTGATGATTGGAGAAACATTGTTTCTTTCAGGATTTGTCATGTTATTAACGGCACCTCTTGCCGGATATCTTTCCGCACGAATGGATGCACGTTTGATGATGGCGATAGGACTTTTAGGCTTTGCAATAGGAACTTGGATGGCGAGTTCTATCACAGACAACTGGGATTTTTGGCAACTCTTTTGGCCACAAGTTTTCCGTGGTGCTTCTGTAATGTTATGTATGGTTCCTGTTAATAACATTGCCTTAGGAACACTGCCGCCAGAACGCATGCAAAATGCTTCTGGACTTTTTAATCTCACACGGAATCTGGGTGGAGCTGTAGGGCTTGCCATTATCAGCACTCTCATGACAAAACGCACAGACTTCCATTACGAACGAATCGCCGAAACGCTGAACTACGCAAACAGACAAGCAACTGAAATGCTTTCAAAGTTTACTTTATTTTTCAAGACAGAAACCTTTGATTCGTATACGCTTGCTCTTTCTCAATTGTCTGGTATGGCACGCATACAAGCAATGATTATGGCTTTTAGTGATATTTTCTTTATTATAACCATTATCTTTGGTCTTTTGACATTTATGACCATTTTTCTCAAAAAGATACCGCCCCTCACTGATTCTCCACCAAATCACTAAACTTAATTAAAATTGAAGAATGCTTTTTATCTTTATCACTTTCTTCGATTTCTTTTCACTTTATCTCTTCTCAATAGACAATATGAATCAACACGTGATTCTAAATGATTCTTCTGATAAAAATTTTTTTTCAATGCATGCTATTTGAGCATTAAAAAATAACTTCTCACATGAAAAATTGTTTTAGAGGAGAATGATATAATCAACTAAGATCTTATCTAAAGTGCTCTACACCATAGAAATAAAGCAGCTCTTTTTATAAGATCTTTGATTTCTCACCATAGGGCAGAACAATCATTAAAAGAATATTTGCCCATGTCATGTGAAATCTCTCATCTTTCTGGCAATCTATTTTATGCTACTGTTCTTATAAAACGATCCTGTAAGATTCTGTGCACTTCACTCTTTTTAAATTTACGAGAAGGGATCACTATTCTCTTTTCCTACCCTCCATGGTCCCCTCTTCTTTAAAGTATTTCATAAAAGATTGATGATCTTTTTGATTTTTATTTAAGTCCCCATTTTCTTTACAATATGATGTATAGAATGACGATTTTTTGATTCTGCATGCGAAACTTGAAATGAGAATCCGGTATTCGACACTCTCATACCCATTGAGAAACATTATCTTTATAGTAAAAGAAGTAAGAATATGTTTTTTTAGAAGCTTTCAAACATGTAATTTTATTTTTTTATGCTCTTCTAAATAATCTCATCCCTACAATTTTGATTCTACCGTGGCATATCTTTCTGCCCGATCACTCAACTCGTGCTAAAATCGCATAAAATTTCTCAAAATATTGCTCTTTTTGAATAAAATTGATCAATGAATGACCACCTTCTATACCCTTAAAGCATGGGCGCTGTTAACGACAGCAGTCTCATCTTTAATATAAACGTCTACACACTTGTTTAACCTCTCAAAGACACGCATTCTTTTGTGTTGAATCTCCCCAAACACTTATAGAAATGCTTCCAATATCTTTTTACCGATAGGCAAGTAATCATTTCTGATATGAAAAATTTAAAGAAGCTCTCGTTGTCATAATACGTTGATTTACAAATATAATTTATCATTTTACATATTATAATGAGCAATCCGAATATCGCAATTTCCTCTTTGAAAACTATTTATGATGAATCACTCAAAACCATTCCCTTGGCCCCTCACAAGCAGGGAAATAAAAACTGTTTTAAAAAGAGTAAAACCGCCTCAATACAAGATTGACCAATGCTATGGAGAGCTGAAATTTTATGATGATACCAGAGCGAAAGCATCCCAAATCACTCAAGAATTCGGTTTCTTTCAATATGATGAAATAGGACACTATTTCAAAAAATGAGCTTTAAATATATTCCTACGACCTAACTGCAACGATCAAAAATAAGAAACCAGCTCCATAAAAAAGCCATATAACATAACTGCAAAACAACGCCCCAAAACTTTGTACAAATACTTTGGCACCAGCGAATGCACTTCTCTCAATTCTCGCACTGTTGAAAAACGAAATAAATACAATCTTCAAGCCACTTTATGATGCTGAAAACGTTTAGAAACTTCTCGTTCTCCACGAGCAACCAAAGTGCCATAACATCCAGAAAGATAGTGTGGTATCAGTTCCAAGGCTTGAAAACGATGTTTTTCATAAGGACCAGGCATTGCCAAATTTTCTGTTAAGCGATTTGAAAAACCAAAACGTTGATAAAATTCAAAATCTCCTACCAATAAAATAGCGCCATATCCTAATTTTTTGGCTGTTTCAATTGCATGACGGACTAAAATTGATCCTATTCCCATACCAGCACATTCAGCTGCAACAGCCAAAGGTCCCAAAAGCAAAGCATGTTGTGTTTCATTTTTTTCTTTAAAAAAAGAAACATGCCAAAGACGGACACTCCCCACAAGCTCACCAAGCGCATTTTTCACCACAAAAGAAAGCTCTTGAGCCGCTAACCGACCACGACGTAAAGCCTCTGATGATTTACGTTTACGTCCATGCCCCATCGTTGCATCAAGCAAAATTTCTCGATAAGGCTTGTCTGCTTCTTGCTCCAATGAAAGTGTAAAACATGCCCCATTTTTTGTTTGAAAATTAATCATGTTCATCTTAATGATCCACCCTCTTATAGCGCAATGATGAGCATAGCAAAAAATCTAAAAAAACTTACAGTTAAAAGCAAATCTCAGATCACATACGATCGTAAAGGTTCAAAACCATTAAAGGCGACAGATGCGTAAGTTGTTGTGTAAGCTCCCGTTCCATGGATCAATATCTTATCTCCAATCGTTAGAGATAAAGGAAGCGGATAAGGTGTTTTTTCATAGAGAACATCTGCCGAATCGCATGTTGGTCCAGCCAAAATACAAGGCTCCATAACCTTATCATCATGCGGGGTCTCAATAGGATAACGAATGGCTTCATCCATAGTTTCAGCAAGACCATTAAATTTCCCAATATCAAGATAAACCCATCGGACATTATCATTGTCAGCTTTTTTAGAGATCAGAACAACTTCTGTGCGAATAACACCAGCATTGCCAACCATTGCACGCCCTGGCTCAATAATCGTCTCAGGGATACGGTTACCAAAATGCTTTTTTAATGAATCAAAAACTGCCGTACCATAAACTTGTTCTGTAGGAACATCTTTCAAATAACGCGTTGGAAAACCACCCCCCATATTCACCAACTTCAATGAAATACCTTCTTGTTCCAAATTTTTAAAAACGGTAGCAGCATCCGATAAAGCACGATCCCACGCACTCAGATCAACCTGCTGAGAGCCAACATGAAAAGAAACACCATAGGCTTGCAAACCTAATTGGTGCGCGCGCTTTAGCACATCAACCGCCATAGCAGGAACACAACCAAATTTGCGTGACAATGGCCACTCTGCACCTTTTCCATCGGTAAGAACTCGGCAAAAAACACGCACTCCTGGAGCCGCCCGCGCAATTTTTTCCACTTCTTCAATACAATCAACCGCATAAAGTGAAACGCCCAATGCATAGGCTTGCGCGATATCACGCTCTTTTTTAATCGTATTCCCAAAAGAAATACGCTCTGGGGTTGCCCCTGCTTTTAAAGCCATTTCAATTTCTGCAACAGAAGCCGCATCAAAAGAAGATCCTAAAGAACTTAGCAAGCACAAGATTTCAGGGGCTGGATTCGCCTTTATTGCGTAAAAAATACGAGACTGTGGCAGAGCTTTCTCAAAATTTAAATAGTTGTCACGAACCACATCAAGGTCAACAATTAAGCATGGACCTTCAGAACGATGTGTTGCAAGAAAATCGCGAATACGTTGCGTTGCCATCTGCAATTCTCCTTGAGGGAAAGTTCCCCCACTCTATGCTTGGACAGCCAAAACTGCCAAAAGCCAAAGGACAAAAAACACACAACAACCATCCCCATTCTGATCACCAAAAACCAGAAATTAGCATTGCATGCAGCGAAAGAACAGCGCGAAGGCCGCGTCATTCTATTTTATCTGCCTTTTTGATTGGAGTTGAGAAAACCACTTCCGCACTGAAGGCAATGAGGTGTGCCTCTATAGTTATCCCAGCATTTGGACAGCTGGAAGACACCAGAAAGGCCCGCACCGTCGTTGCTTCAAGATGTCCTCATTCTTACAATTGGCTGTAAGAGTGACTGGAGCGGTTAGTTCCAGGTACCGTACCGGTTAATCTCACCATTTGAGAACCAGCGGACACCCACAGGCACGTGCGACTTTGGGCAAGGCATCCTATAAAACGAATCCTTTCTCATTTCAATCATTTTTTTAATTTTAAACATTTTTTAATTTTTAAAGAGAATATGATGCGAAAAAACAACACTCTCCTCCACCATACAAAGCCACCCATCCGCTTTCATGGGATACCCCCCTACACATCCGTACAACGGAAATCACAATCTTGCTTTAAAAGTACCTCTTTTTTCAGCTCTCCTATTCAGTTTTCCAACATCATCTATAGAAAACAACGCAAAATATAGTACTCTGCACATTAATTTATAATTTTGGCCTTAAACAGGAATCCCATCGTAAAATGCTTTTATTTCCCCCTTTCTTATAATGAATCAATCAAAATCATGTCTCTTGCATTTCACAAGTATAAAACAGTATAACGGTTGAAAAAAGAGTAGAATACCTCTTATAAATCCTTTCAAAAGCAAGGAATACTAACATTAGAATCTAAGGATATCCCGACTGAAGCTGCATCATCTTTAAAGATAATGATATCCTTGCCCCCAACAAAATACTATTATCTTGCTCATTGATATCCTAAAAATCCGTGTTTCCAACGTCCATTTCACCGCATCCTTAAGCAAGATACCATGCAAAATCCCCCGTATAATAGAGCTGGTATGGTATAACTCAACTGCACATGATCATCATTTATGCTTATGAAGTTACAAACCAACACCCCATTCTATCTGCCAACTCCCAATATTACAGAAACGCCCACATTGAGATGCACCATATTATATTAAATGTTTTTTTCCCACACATTGCCCCCTATGTAACATACAAGTGAATGGAATTCATGTGATTCGTCATCACAATCTGAAAGCAATAACGTTTAAGGTATTCAACTCTTTGATTCAAAGAAAAATAAATTATCTTTATAAATCAATGTGCTATATTTAAATTATTAAAACATAAGCTCCTATTAACATTCTATTTCTCTTAAACCTTACAGCTGCTTTTTCATCTTCTCTTAAGCGAGTCATTTATTCATTCACACGCTTTTCTCTTAAGCTACAGATCTCCTTCCCCGACGCTTTTAATGAACAGCTTTTCTATTTTAAAATGAAAAGTATTTGAAAACTCAATCCTATAAAATAAAGGAGAGCAAACGATCTATAATGATTATTTATAAATCAAATAATTTAACGTAAACAAAAAGACCGAATAACATCCGGTCTTATAAAATATTTTCCTACCAATATTAAAAACTCTTTTCTCTTCAATTTAAGAGAAAAACGCTAAAATTTAAAGCCCTAGACGACGATATCCTTACGTCCCTTGATGAGCATCAATTGCACGTAACTTCAACAATTGGAACTGCCTATGGCGCTCGCGAAAGCGCTCTCTATCAGCTTCACTACGTGTGTTATAACAAGCCTCACAAGAAACACCTTCCTCATAATGAGGCGATAATTTACTTTCAGCATTCAGAGGAGAACGACACGCACGACAAAGTTCGCGCCCACATTCTTCAAGACCATGTTGAACAGAAACACGTTCATCAAAAACAAAGCATTCTCCCCACCATAAACTTTCTTCTTTTGGAATTTTTTCTAAATATTTTAAAATTCCTCCTTTTAAATGGTACACTTGCTCATAACCAAGTTCACGAACATAAGCTGTTGATTTTTCACACCGAATACCGCCTGTACAAAACATAGCAATTTTCTTTTTTCCCTTTAAATCAGCTTCATGTTGACGCACCCATTCAGGAAATTCGCGAAATGTTTTAATCTGCGGATCAATCGCTCCTTGAAAGCTCCCAATGGCATATTCATAATCATTCCGTGTATCGATCAAAATTGTCTCTTCATCTTGAATAAGAGCATTCCAATCTTCAGGATCCACATAAGTACCAACAACTTTTAGCGGATCAACCCCTTCAACCCCCATTGTCACAATTTCTTTTTTCAACCGTACTTTCATGCGATGAAAAGGCATTTTTGATGCCCATGAATATTTAATCTCCGGTGTTTGAAACGCAGGCTCAGCCGTAATAAAATCGACCAACGCCTCAATCGCTTCACAAGAACCAGCAACAGTTCCATTAATTCCCTCTTGTGCTAAAAGCAGGGTCCCTTTGATATCCTTTGCTTGACATAAATCCTGCAAAGGCTTTTGTAATTGACGATAATGCTTCAAATCTGCAAAGCAATAAAGTGCAGCAACTTTAAAATTCTTTTCCATGTATTTTGCCATAACGCGCGTTTCATTCAATTTCAAGATCTATTCACGTACTCTTTAACATATTGTGCTTAATCAAACGATATAAACAATATCATTTCCAAAAAGAAAGAATATCATGTGTCAAAAAAGAGAAAAGCTTTTATTATATCTCCAAGGACAAACCGTTATACCTGTTTTGCTTATTGACAATATACAAAGTGCTGTACCCTTAGCACGCGCTCTTGTCAAAGGCGGATTAAAAACAATTGAGATCACCTTGCGAACACCAAATGCCCTAAAAGCAATTCAGACAATTACACAAGAAATCCCTGAAGCAATTGTTGGAGCCGGAACAATTCTCAACACAACACACTACGAACAAGCAGAACAAGCTGGAGCAAAGTTTATTGTAAGCCCTGGATTATCAAATGAATTAATCAATTGTGCAAAAAATAGTGAAATTCCCCTTCTTCCTGGTGCAATGACCCCAAGTGAACTCATGCAAGCATTAGACAAAGGCTATTCATATCTTAAATTTTTCCCAGCTGAAGCCGCTGGAAGCCTTTCCTTCATCCAAGCATTAGCATCTCCTTTCTCTGAAATCTTCTTTTGCCCTACGGGTGGTATAACACAAAAAAGTGCAACACAATGGCTCCAACTTCCTAACGTTTTTTGTGTTGGCGGTTCTTGGATAACACCCCAACAGCTCATCGCAATAAAGGATTGGGATGCGATTAGTGCATTAGCACATACTGCATCACAACTCTCCTCTCTCTCGAAAAAAGCGCGCTCTACAACATGAAGATGCGAGAGTATTATTGGCCCCTTCAACAAGACCAAAGCTTTCACACATCCTTGCGCAATCTTTTAACACCTGCCATGAAACCACAAATCATCACCCGATCTTCATCAGGATGAATTTTGGGCAGACCGGTTGTTGTTAAAAAACACCAGCCCCCACCATTACCCTATAAAAGCACGCTCTACAACATGAAGATGCGGGAGCATTATTGGCCCCTTCAACAAGACCAAAGCTTTCACACATCCTTGCGCAATCTTTTAACACCTGCCATGAAACCACAAATCATCACCCGATCTTCATCAGGATGAATTTTGGGCAGACCGGTTGTTGTTAAAAAACACCAGCCCCCACCATCACTCTACAAAAGCACGCTCTACAACATAAGTCGCGGGAGCATTATTGGCCCCTTCAACAAGACCAAAACCTTCACACATCCTTGCGCAATCTTTTAACATCGCCATCGAACCACAAATCATCACCCGATCTTCATCAGGATGAATTTTGGGAAGTCCCGTGGTTTCAAAAAAGCACCCATTCTCCATAACAGTGGTAATACGGCCCATATGCTTGGAAGGTTCACGAGTGGTCATAGGATAAAATTTCAATTGTTGTGCATATGCCCCAATGAGTGGATCTTGTTGCAAAGAGCAAACAATGTCTTTTGCATAAGTCAACTCATTCTTTTCACGCGTTGTTTGAATAAGAATAACTTCTGAAAATTTTTCATAAGTATCAGGATCACGAATAAGGCTTGCAAAAGGAGCAACCCCCGTACCCGTTGAAAGAAGATAAAGGCGTTTTCCAGGAATAAGAGCATCAAGAACCAGCGTTCCTGTAGGTTTTTTACGCATGAGAACTATATCACCAATTTTAATTTTTTGCAGATGCTCGGTTAATGGCCCTCCTGGAACTTTTATTGAAAAAAACTCAAGCTGTTCATCCCAAAAGGGACTTGCAATCGAATAAGCGCGATAAACCGGCTTTTCTGCATTTGGCAAACCGATCATAACAAATTCACCCGAACGAAAACGAAAACTTTCCGGACGATTCAAGCGGAATTTAAATAATCGATCCGTATAGTGACAAACCTCTTGGACGGTAAGAGCAAATACATTCTCAGGAATCGGAAAATTTGAAGCAACGCTGCTGCTATTTAACGGAACATTGGTAGCAGACGTATTCATACTCTTCCCCATATCTTTATTGAACGTTAAATTTCGAATCCTTGACGTGATATAGTACTTGCATAACCATCTGCCAACAATTTTCTTAAAACAAAAGTCTCAAGATTAACACTTTTATGTCAAAATTAATTGGATGAAGAAAATACAAATATAAATCATATTCAAAGAAAAAATTGAGAATTAAACAATCACTGCACTTTTTTCCACTTTATTCACACATAATGCATATATGCATCATAACGCTATAATACTCTTTCGCTGTACAAAATTTATGACCAAAAATTTAAATAAGAGAGATAAAATTTTGTTGACTGAACGATAACCGCCCCCCCAACAAAATTCCAACATTACATCCATTGTTTTCTGACCTTTTTATACAGCTCTTTCCATAAATAAATGAATCTAACGCGCTCTATAATCACTAAAATTGATTTCAATGAGAACCAACCAAAAGATAGAGAGCCAATATTGAATACCCAATCCATCTTGAAAACAAATAATATCCAAATCTAAGGCTTTTAATATATCAGCAATTAGTTTACACACTCTTTACCCATTTGACAAAAATAACTGTAAGTGCATAAGACGACGTCCAAAATTGCCTAGATGAGTGATTACCCTCCTCATCGTAGTAAAAAACTGTAAGTCATTGCTTGTAATTCATTGATTGAGGGTGAAAATTTATCATTTCATATTCTCTTAATATCAAGCCATGCTTGTTTTAAGAGAAACACTCCCACCTGCAACAAAAGCATAACATTGCACTCTTCAAAATGATACAATACAATAAATGATGCTTTATTTTTTTAATATGCCTCAACAAGAGAAAATAAGTAAAAAACAAAAGTCTATGTTTTATCAATTATTAAAAGACACTGTGTTGATAACAACACAAATAAAACTAAAATATCTTTTATATCCAGAGTACCATTTTACATAAAAAACGACTTTCATGGTGCATCATTCAGTATGGGAAACTTATGATTTTGATCATAGAAAACAGTATATTTCTCTATATCATAAGGAATCTCTATGAGATAAACCTCAAAAACTCCGTACTCATGAACAAAGATAAGATTTTAAAATGAACAAATCCGTTAATGATGAAATAAACACATCACTCTATACAGCTGTAGCAACCATTGATGTCAGTGCCATTGTTGCCAATTATATCACTTTAGCCAAACGTGTAGCGCCAACAGAATGTTCAGCAGTTGTCAAAGCAAATGCCTATGGTCTAGGCGCTCACAAAATTGCTCCTGCCCTTTATCAAGCTGGTTGTCGTACTTTTTTTGTCGCCCAAATTAGAGAAGCATTGCACTTAAAAAGCATTTTACCATCAAATGTCACGATTGCTCTTCTGAATGGGCTTCCACACTTAGCAGAAGAGTTTGTTGCACAGTCTGGTATTGTGCCTGTTCTGAACTCTTGGAATGCCATTGAAAATTGGCAAAAAATTTGTCAAAAAAAAGATAAAAAATTTCCCGCAATTGTTCAAATCGATACCCATATGAATCGATTGGGACTTGATCAAAAAGAATTACAAAAACTCATCAAACACCCTAAAATTTTCGAAAAAGCGGAAATAAAATATATTCTCAGTCACCTTTCTAACGGAGAAGATGATACCCACCCATCAAATTATGCCCAATTAACTTCTTTCAAAACTGCCCTTTCACAATTGCCGCCCTGCAGAGTTTCTTTTGCCAATTCTGGAGGTATTTTTTTAGGATCAGATTTTTATTTTGATCTTGTTCGTCCCGGTATTGCACTTTACGGAATCGCCCCCTCAGAAAAACACCCATCCCTTCTAAAACCTGTTTTAAAACTTGAAGCCCAAGTCCTTCAAAACCGTGTTGTTGGTGTAGGCACACCTGTTGGTTATGGAGAAAGCTTTATAACCAATAGACCAAGTACTCTTGCCACCATTTCTATTGGCTATGCAGATGGTTGGCTGCGTGCTCTTTCGAATAAAGGAACCGTTTATTTCAATGGGAACAAACTTCCCATGGTTGGACGCGTTTCTATGGATTCCATTATTGTAGATACAACCGATCTTGATCAAAAACCTCAAACCGGTGACTGGATCGAACTCATTGGACCCCATCAAACACTTGAAAAAGTATCTATAGATGCCAACACCCTTCCCAATGAAATTCTAACGTCTCTTGGATCACGCTATAAATACATTTACACATGAAAGACTCTTTAAAAAAATAAACTGATAAAAATCATTATCTTAGAAAATCAAAAAGCTTCACCGAAAGATTTTACAACAAACAATCGCATAAAATGGTCATGAGACACTGCACATTCACAAAGATCCCCAAATAGACAAGCTGATAGATTGTTTTATAAACATGGGCTTCACCAAAAACACACAAATTGAACCTCTTTCTCGCATAAATTAACGAAAAAGTATCCATTGCCAAGTTTTAAAAATGAAAGCCCAATTAAATCAAAATTTTCATTCTCTCCATATCAAACGAAAAAGCCAATCTCATAAGTTTCTCTTATTTCTAACCTTTTTCCCTCGTTCATCGTGAAGCAACAAATTTATTCTTTTGCATACCACAAGCTGGATTGCGTATAGATAAAAATGATTTAAGATAAGGAATAAGACCCTTATAAACCATCTCAAGTGCCAAAGGTTATACCATTAGGCGCTCTTGCGCAGTCTGTGATTTAAAGTGTGTGATATGCCGGATTACGCCTTCACAAGCGTAAAGATGGGATACCCAATAGATTTGTACGATATACCCTTCACAAGCCGCCATCGCAAAATAAGATTGGAAGCGAAAGGTCTCTTTAAAAAAAACACGTGAATCAATAACCCAAGTATATTCTGTTTGGAGCATTCTATTTTACATGAGGGTCGTGACCTCATTAAAGAACACAATAAACAAAAGCATGAGGCAATGTGGAAGCTCCATTATTAAAAAACATTGTTTTAGATGCTTTTGAAAGCCGTAACGCTGAATTAAAAAGAAATGACAAACTGGGGATTGATTTTCATCTTTACAGCTTTTACATTTTTCCAAAATGAGATTGTCTTCTAGTTTTAAAGATTACGCCAACAGAGATACGCAATCCCCTCGCCATCATCTGGCATACAAAAGCTGGAACTTGCTCCTAAAGCTCTTTTTTTCTTCAATCTCTGCCGCAAATATGCTGCTGTGTTAAGTTTGGATGTGGATTGATAGGCAACAGCTAAAGCATACCCACTCTCAGGAAAATAATGCCATAAAGTCAAGAATGACCTGCAATGAACTGGAAAGATGTACCGTTGTTTTACAAGAGGCTCTGTAAAAAGCAACCATGACACAATTTGACTTTGCGTTTACTTATTCTTACAGGGCTTCGTACATATTTTTGCGTCATATTCATAAAGAGCAGATTAAAGAGAAATATTGAGACAATTCTTGGCTCGAAATCTTAGCTCGAAAATATGAAAGACTGACGAGATGCGACAACAGAATTTCGCCTGCCTTTATTATCAGAAGCACTAAAATTGTTTTTATTTTTTCTGCAATAGGTCGTAATCACCTTGGCAAGAGTAGGATGATGTTACACCCCATGCAATAAACTGGCCCCTGTCCCCATAAGTTTCGCTTTCGTTTATGTGGATTGGCTGACTAGAAACAACCGATGCGCCTAATCACTAAAACTAAATCATACGATAGAAGACAAAGGAGAGCATACCTATCGCCTATAAGCCACAGCTTTTTTGTCAACTTTTTCGATTTCGTTCATGTTATAAAAACAAGGGGAAATTCTAGAAAACAGATAAATAGCGCTAGAGTAACATGATCAATAAGTACAAAGCCCACACCTTTTGTGTGGGCTTTTTTTACGCAAATAAACAAATTGAATATATATTTTTATTTAATAGCTATTCCCCAATGGTGGACACGAACAAATAAGCATTCTGTCTCCTGCAACATTATCAATACGCGATACAGGAGGCCAATATTTATTGGCTGGATCAAGGGAGCTATTGGGAAAAGCAGCTTCTTGTCGCGAATAGGGTCGCTTCCAAGCATCATCTAAAGTATCTGCTACTGTATGAGGGGCATTCACCAATGGATTATTGTCTTTTGGCCAAACCCCGTTCCCAACCTTTTTGGCTTCTTCAGCAATAGAGAGTAATGCATCACAAAGTCGATCAATCTCTGCTTTTGGTTCTGATTCCGTTGGCTCAATCATCAAAGTTCCCGGAACAGGAAACGACATCGTGGGCGCATGAAATCCATAATCAATGAGACGTTTTGCAATATCATCAACACTGACCCCATACTGATCTTTCAACACACGTGTATCCACAATACATTCGTGAGCAACACGTCCATGTTTGCCTCGATAAAGAATGGAATAAGCAGATGAAAGACGTGCAGCAATATAATTAGCATTTAAAATGGCTATTTGTGTTGCATACTTTAAGCCATCAGCGCCCATCATTCGAATATACATCCACGTAATTGCGAGAATAGAGGCACTTCCATAAGGAGCCGCCGAAACCGCATGGGTTGTGCCATCTTGTTCATGCCCTGGTAAAAAGGACATAAGATGCGCTGCAACCCCTATTGGCCCCATACCAGGCCCCCCCCCTCCATGAGGAATAGCAAATGTTTTATGCAGATTCATATGACAAACATCAGCACCAATATCGGCCGGACGCGCAAGCCCCACAAGCGCATTGAGATTAGCACCATCAAAATAAACTTGTCCGCCATTTTCATGAATAATAGAACAAATCTCCTTAATGCTTTCCTCATAAACACCATGGGTTGAAGGATAAGTAATCATGAGAGCAGCCAATTTATCCTTATGCAATTGCGCTTTCATTTTGAGATCATCCACATCAACATCGCCATCGCTTAAACATTTTACGACAATGACTTCCATTCCTGCCATATGCGCCGAAGCTGGATTGGTACCGTGTGCAGACGCTGGAATAAGACAAACTGTCCTTTGATGTTCTCCCCGTGAGTGGTAATAGCGTCGGATAGCCAAAAGCCCCGCATATTCACCTTGAGCACCAGAATTTGGTTGAAAAGAGACTTGCGCAAATCCTGTAATTTCACACAACCACGCATTTAATTGATTGATCATCTCCAAATAACCCGCCGCATCCTCTTGTGAAACAAACGGGTGTATATTGGCCATGCTTGCCCAACTCACAGGCATCAATTCAGCCGCCGCATTAAGCTTCATTGTACAAGAACCAAGAGGGATCATCGCCCGATCCAGCGCCAAATCTTTATCCGCCAAACGACGCAAAAAACGCATCATATCTGTCTCTGAATGAACCGCATGAAAAAAAGGCTGAGAAAGAAAAGCAGCATCCCGTTCTTTGCCAAACAGTCGTGGAGAAACTTGATCAACAAGTTGTGCCCCCAAAAGCTTTGCTAAAGCACAAGCATCTTCTTCTGTCGACAATTCATCAAAATTGATTGCAATGGTATCATCATCGAGAACACGAACAAGGCGTCCACTCATCTTGGCTTGATGCGCAATTTCTCGGGCTTTTCCTTTCACAACAATGCTAACGCAATCAAAAAAGGACTCACCTTCACAAGAAACACCAGCAGCCTCTAAACCAGCAACAAAACGACATGTTAAATGATGAATTCGCTGCGCAATTTCTTGTAAACCTTTTGGCCCATGCCAAACAGCATAAGCCGTTGCCATATTAGCCAACAAAGCCTGAGCTGTACAAATATTTGACGTCGCTTTATCACGCCGAATATGTTGTTCACGTGTTTGCAAAGCTAAACGAAAACCCACACGCCCTCTCGTATCCACGGATTGACCAACAATACGCCCTGGAATAAGACGCGTGAGTGCATCACTAACCGCAAGGTAACCAGCATGCGGACCACCAAACCCCATTGGGACGCCATAACGCTGCATAGAACCAACAACAATATCTGCCCCCCATTTTGCTGGTGCTTCCATAAGAGTAAGCGCTAAAGGATCAGCTACAACGATAACCAGCGCTCCGTTTGTCTTTGCTTCTTTTATGATCTCACTGTAATCATGAAAAGAACCTTTTGTATCGGGCCAAGAGAGAACAATTGCCGCTGTATCAGAACAAATTTCCCTCTCACGGCTAATTCGAATACCTTGTGTTTCAGCACGCGTTTGCACAACACTCAAAGTCTGAGGGTGCAAAAGACTCTGAAGAGAAATTTTTGTTTTTTTCTCACGGAAAAAACGAAAAGCAAGAGCATTGGCTTCCGCTAAAGCGGTTGCTTCATCAAGAAGGGAAGCAGCAGCAACAGGCAAACCTGTCAATTCACTAATCAAAGTCTGAAAATAAAACAGAAGCTCTAAACGACCTTGACTAATTTCTGCTTGATAAGGCGTATAAGCGGTATACCAAGCTGGATTTTCAAACAGATTTCGTAAAATAACCGGAGGCATATAAGTTCCATGATATCCTTGCCCAATAAAACTTTTATGCACACAATTACGCTCCATCATTTTGGAGAGTTCTTCTAAGGCTTGGTTCTCACTTGCAGCCTTGGGAAGGTTTAGTGAACGTCCCAAATGAATAGAGCTTGGAACCGCTTGAGAAATGAGAGTGTCAACACAATCAAGCTCTAAAACATCAAGCATTTTTTGTGTTTCATCAGGACGAGGCCCAATATGTCGAGAAGAAAAAGAACGCTCGATCATCACACTCATCCAATCAAAGCTTTATAAGCATCTTCATCCAACAACTCTTCCAGTTGTGTTTCATCCTGCAATGTCATTTTCCATAACCAGCCTTCTGTTTCGGCTTTTTGGTTTACCAGTTCAGGATTATCAGTGAGTGCCTCATTGATTTCGACCACTTCACCATCAAGAGGAGAATAAACATCTGAAGCTGCTTTAACGGATTCCACAACAGCCGCCGCCTCCCCTTTGGAAAGTTTTGTACCACTTTGTGGTAAATCAACAAAAACCAAATCCCCTAATTGCTCTTGCGCATAATGTGTAACCCCAACAGTCACCACTTGCCCTTCAACGCTAAGCCATTCGTGGTCTTGTGTAAAATAAGTTTTAGACATAAAAAATCATCCTTTAAAATAACGTTGTTCAACAAAGGGAAGTGAATGAACTGAGAGTGCAATTTTTTTGCCTCGCAGTTCTGTAAAGACTTCTGTTCCTTCAACTTTACAAGCAACAGGGACGTACCCCATCGCAACAGGACCATCAAAAGAAGGACCAAAACCGCCCGATGTTACCACACCAATCTCCTTGCCCTGATCATCGAGAAGCACCGCACCGGCACGAATAGGTTGGCGCGTTTGCGGTTTTAATCCAACACGACAACGCGCAGGTCCTTTTTGCAGGGCTTCAAGAAAAGCCTTTGCACCGTAAAACTGTGCTTTTTCTCGAACACTTTTAGGAACAGCCCATGTTAGAGCCGCATCAATAGGCGTCGTATCAGGGGTAATATCATTTCCATGCAAACACAATCCTGCTTCCAACCGTAAGCTATCGCGTGCGGCAAGTCCAATCCACTCAACACGAGAATCACTCAGCAATTTTTCAGCCAACATATGCGCATGCCCTATAGGCAAAGCAATTTCAAAACCATCTTCTCCCGTATACCCAGAACGCGTTATAAACCAATCTTGTTGTGGTTCGAATCCCTGCATAAAGAACAATTCATTTCCTGGTAAATCCGCATCAGCAAGAACAGCAGCCGCTTCAGGACCTTGAAGAGCAAGCAATACCCTTTCAAGAGCAATCACTTGACATTCAAAATCAACAGCACGCTTTTCCAATTCTACAAAATCAGCCTGTGCATTACCGGCATTGGCGACCAACATAAAACGGCCCTCTTCCAAACGGGTAATGATAAGATCATCAAGAATACCAGCCTGCTCATTAAGCAAGTAATTATACCGTGAGTGCCCAATTTTTAAAGCTGCTGCATCAATGGGAAAAGCATAGGATAAAAATTCCACGGCTTGTGCCCCTTCAACAGCAATCAATTTCATATGAGAAATATCAAAAAGTCCTGCTTGTGCACGCGTATGAAGATGCTCTTTCAAAACGCCAAGAGGATAAGTTAAAGGCATGTTCCACCCCGCAAAAGCACCAAATTTTGCTCCTGCTTTTTCATGCAAATCGTATAAAGGAAGTGTTTTTAAAAAAGATGTTTCTTGTGCTGTGCCCATAATAACTCCAAAGCTGCGCTAACGCCCACAGAATATGGCCGTCTCTGCACCCCTCTGTCATCAACCTGAGAGACTCGCGAAAAGACCTTTCGCTTACACCTTCGGCGCGGGCTCTCCCGACTTTCCAGATCTGCCTTCTTCCTTTTACGGTCCCTAAAGCCTGAGAGATTATGGGCTATTTCCCCTTCGGCGGCAATGCGAAAATTCGCAATCTGCACTCTCCCGCAAAAGAATGAAAGAAACGATAACGCTCTTTCCAGCATATTTGAACCTATAACCTATCTTTATCACACTGTCATTAGTAAAGTGATGAAAATGTTCTCATTTTAAAACTTGCATAAGCTGCTTCAAAAGATTTATAATAGCTTCCTTTTGAAGCTTACGGAAATTGTAAGGTACACATTTTAAAAAATTTAAGACAAAAATCAAAAGCTATAGACAAAAATGCCCCTTGAAAATCATGCAAAACGTCACACACTAAAAAGATCGCAAAGCAATATTCTTTTTTGTGCAATTCAACCTTAACGATAGGGATTTATATTCTTTTAAGAATAAGGACTTCAGGTATTTTATAGGTATGATTTAATGCACAAGAAGTGGATTTTCTGCTTTCTCAATAGTATCATAAAATGCAATGATTGACAGACTAAAATTACCGAATAAAGGTCACAACATACTCATGAAAGCTGGTAATATTTCTTACAATTGCGAAAATGATCTTCCAAAGCAAATTGCCCTTTTTCCTTTAGAAGGTGCACTCTTACTACCCGGTGGTTTTTTATCACTCAACATTTTTGAACCAGAATCACTTGAAATGATTGAAAACGTAATGGTAACTGATCGTCTATTGGGCATTATTCAACCCCTTTCATCGGAAACAGGCCGCTTTTCTAAACAACTTTATAAAACAGGCTGTATAGGACGCATTACAAACTACAGTGAAACAGGCAATGGACAACTGTTCATTATATTACAAGGTGTTTGCCGTTTCACCTTAGAACAAGAATTGACAACAAATACAAAGTCCTATCGAACGGCTCTCATCCAATCAAACATAAAAGATTTACAAGAATTTGATATTGAAGAAAGCATTAACCGAGAAAACTTACTCGACGTTGTTGAGAAATATCTGACCATACATGAAATGGAATATAATTGGAGCAGTATTATAGAAGCCCCCACACCTATATTGGTTAATGCTTTTTCAGCTCTTATCCCCTTTACACCAGTAGAAAAACAAGCTCTCCTTGAAGCACCAGATATCGAAAGCCGTGCCCAAACTCTTCTTGCATTAACAGAACGCTCACTCATGAAACAAACAGGCACAGATTACCGCTTAAACTAATGAACGGTCCCAACATGAAAAAAATGACCACAGATCCCAAAATGCTCGAATTGCTCGTCTGCCCAATAACGAAAGGCACACTCTCTTACAACCGAGAAACACAAGAGCTCATTTCTCTCAAAGCCAAACTTGCCTATCCTATTCGTGATGGCGTTCCTATTATGCTTGCTTCAGAAGCGCGCCCTTTGCAAAACGATGAAAAAATAACGCATAAGAAATAAGAAATCTTTATTCATTTTTTCTGGAACAAGCTATTAGCAATCACTGCTCTATGAAAAACTTTCTTTTGCTCATACCATCTTTTTAAAAACTGACCCATGACACGCCAGCATTCTCTTTACCAACACCCAATATTATCGTTACTCTAAAAAGTCTTTTTGCTTTTGCAAGCCGAAAACAAGCTTCCGTTTCTATACAAAAGAGATGGATAATGGATAAAAGTCATAGAGTTACAATTTAAAATATCCCCCATAATGATCACCAAGAAATTGTCCAAAATCCCATCAAAATAAAAAGAGGCATTGCAACAGTTGCATGTAAATTTTGCAAAAAGCAACCAAAACAACTTCTATAGCTCTGGTTGACGATTAAAAGCAATTGCCTTATGAATAAAGCTTGTGTTTTTGGTCATATACGCGACGATCAATAGGGCTTGGAAGCCCTAAAACTGAGTATAAAATGAACCCGCTTTGCGGACAAATTCTGAGTTCCGGGAATTCTTGTTATGTCCAAGTGCTCTCAGCACTAAAAGAAAGAGGCTGTTTTGAGTCAGCACTTCCAGATCCCGGAAACGCTTATTCCATAAAAATATAATAAATTCAGTGTGTTATATGAAATTATTTTATATGAATCCACTTAGGAATCCACACTTTTATGCATGATTCATTTGACCATTTTTTAGATAAGATTGCCATGTATGAATAGACCATAAAAAGCAAATCATGATGCAAATATTATAACGCATGTGTGTATTCAAATGAAATGAAAAGCCGATATCATTTATAACAGTTCATAAATTTTATGATACGTTTTTATCACTTAAAAATCGCATTGTTTAAAATTTAGTTGTTTGGAATTTTCAAGAACATACGTTTAAAGATCACAGCTTGTTTTAATGATTGGTTTGTTTAATCGTATAAAGACAAAATATTATTGTTTCCCAAAATTGGGAAGCAAAAAATCTATATTTATTATAGCAATATCTTATCATCTATTAGAGGATAATCGTTTGAAATTGTCATAAGCTTATAGGTTTAATTTATAAAGATTGCATAAAAGGATTTAAAGACAAGATCGCTTTTAAAACACGGTATTTTTTTACCGGAGTAAGGAAATAAACAGATATGAAATTCAAAAAGTTATATCTTATGAAATCAAAAGCCTTTTAATGACATAATGCAAGAAAGAAAAAAACGTTTTAAAAGTTATCGTTTAAAAATACGAAGCCAAATAGGGTCAATCCAAATTTGGATTGAGAGATTTTAGTCACCCCAAATTTGGGGGTACTTATTGAGACACGATAGGTAAGAAAAATTCAAAACCATTGTAACATCATAAGGCATGGAATTTTACTCAATTTTGGAGTCAAAAGCGATATTGTTTAAAGAATGCCTCTATTTAAAGGATAATGCCCCAAAATTGGGGTGGTTGATTTTGCCAGCCCAAAAATGGACCGGCTAATTTATAAAGAAGTTACGTTTGAGTGCAAAGAGAAAAGGCATTTATGAGAAGCTTTCTAAATGCACGTTTAAACGTTTGAAACTGATGCTTTATAAGCTTATTATTCTTTTATTTGCTTAAGAACATTTTCTCTTTTGAGTAAACCTAGGCTATAGCTTTCACAGCAGAAGCAAAATCTTGAAAACCTTACATTTTATAAAAGCGTTTGTTTATTTGTCTTATGAGAGATTGTTTTAAAAATCAACGCGCGTAAATGTAAAAAATGGGTTTTGTTATAGATATTCACTTAATACACATTTGCTTTTGATTGGATTGATAAAGTTACCAAGCGTTTGGATTTGTTTGATTTTAGAATGTCAGTTCTTTCAATTCACTCAAGCTCAATTTTGAGCTTAATATTTTGAAACGTTTTTAAAAGAAGCGTCATGATCATGTGCTTTGTTTTAAATGAATCTCTTTAAAAAAAAGGGCGTTATTCTTAATACGTTTGAAGCCATATGAGAGTTTATAGGTTCTAAATTCACTCTCTTATTCAAATGAGTGATTAAAGATCATACGCATCGTTTACGTTTCTTTTGATAAGTTTTCATATCTCTCATAGAGCGCTTGCAATATGATACGTTTTGTATATATGCATTCATTACTCCATGTAGGTGATTAATTTTAATCATTAGAATCGACATTTGAAAGCCGCGTCATATCAATTGGCACGGCTTTCTTTTATTTTACTCTCTCTTTTATGATATGTTTATTAGCAATGCATTTTATATGCGTTTATAGCCATTAAAGAATGCACGCCCCCCCATGCTTGTCATTTATTTGTCTGTATCCGTAATTTTGATAATATTATCATTTTCATAAACTTCACATTTTTTAGGAACGACACTTACTTTACTTTGACTGTTTAATTTTGCATTGCCATAGGCTTTACCCCAGACCTTGGCATGATAGGAAACCTTGGCATTGCCATAAACAGAGCCATAAACCTCAGCATAGCCACTTACAATAACATTGCCATAAACCTTGCCATAAATTTTAGCATGACCTTTGACAATAGCATGGTTATAAATCTTGGCATGGCTGTAAACACAGACAGAGCCAGAAACCTGAGCATGCCCATAAACCCTTGCATAATTATAAACCCAAGCATTATAAGAAATATGCGCATTATCATAAACATGGGCTTCTGTATAAATACGAGCGCTTCCACTCACATGGGCATTGCCATAAACATAGCCAGATATACGTGCATTACTATAGACACAAGCATTGTCATAAACTTTAGCATATTGAGAGATAAAAGCCTTTCCATAGACCTCCGCATTGCCATAGACATGACCACAGACCTGAGAAAAATGGCGTATTTTTGCATTTTCATAAATACGGGCATAGCCATAAACCCATGCATTATCATACACCCAGCAATTGCCATCATGAGAGAGGTTGCTTTCCTTTTCAATAAAGCCGCCTAGATCGCCAGCTTTGATATCATCAAAATCTTTTAAAGCACGAATGCGATAAAGAGTTGTAATCTGTTTAGTAATCCTATCTTTAATTTGTTTAATTTCACTAGTTAATTCATATTTTTTGCACATAAAGATACCCTCACAATCTAATGTGATAAACGTTTGATAAAATTTGGAATGGGAAATTTGAAAGAGGGGCGCCCCCCGCACCGCCCGCGTCTTATTTACGCAGCGTCTTTTATGGTGTGATCACAAATTTTGATATGACCATTCAATTTTTTGGTATCTATATATGAATTACCAAAAACACTCACTTTATCGCAAATGTATGTATAGCCTGTAATTTTTGCATTTTCATAAATAGAAGCATCATCACAAACCATAGCAAAAAACCAAACTTGAGCATTGTCATAAATTCTTGCATTGCCATAAGCTTGTGCATATCCAGTTAATAAAGCATTATCATAGATTTTAGCATGACCTTTTATAACAGCCCTGTCAGATACTTCAGCATGATTCAAAACGCAGGCATGATCGTAAACATAAGTTATTCCAAAAACCAAGGCATGATCAGCAACCCTTGCATTGTCATAAATTCTTGCACCATCAAAAACTTTAGCATTGCCTTCAATTTTTGCATTATCGAAAACATAAGCTTCATTTAAGACTTTAGCATTATCAGAAACATGGGCATTATTATAAACACAAGCCTTATCATAGACCCAGCAATTACCATCATGAGAGAGGTTATCTTCATTTTCAATATACCCCCCTAAATCACCTTTTTTGACATCATCAAAATCTCTTAAGGCTCTAATTCGCTTTAAGAAATGACCATCGATATATTCACAATCATCAATAAATTCATATTTTTTTGCAGGCTCTTGTTGATTAACGGGGGTGTTGTTTGAGATATTTGTCATAGTTAAACCTGTATGTTTTAAAAAGTTTTGAATTGACAGCCTATAAGGGCGCCGGGCGTTCAAAACACGGCATACAGTCCGTTGCTATGCTTTTCCCATAAGGGTATTGTATGGCATAAGCACACCCGACATAAATACATACACTTATAATATAAAGCGTTGTAATAATCGAATTTTGTAGAGGAAGTAAACAATTTTGGTTGTTTATCCACTGTATGTTTAGTGTTTTGAATCACTTGAATATTTGTATAACAAAATACGTATTTATTGTCAAATATTATTTTATCTTTTTTGATATTTTTTTGTATTTTTTAAATACGTTGCGTGTTGATAATATCATATGCTTATTAATTTCTTTTTTTATATTTATGTGCTTTTAACGCTATATTATTTGCTTTCTTAAACGATTGCGTTATTTTCTGAATCTATACATTTATAATATTTAGAAACGCTCTCATCATGCGTATTTTTATCTTTATAACTTATCTGTTTTTTGCTAAATGGTTTTTAAAGATTTCTGTTAATTTCTTTTAATAACACATTTGCAACTTAACAGCTTTTTATAGGAACTGTTTTTATAACCAATGCCTTCATTTGCATGTGATTATGAAAGCCTGCTTTTTTCACGCGTGCTTTATAGCTGTTATTTGCTTTATAGCCATGGCATCATTTTTTATTTTCATAAGAGAAACGATAAATAGGATAATTGTGATTTATAAACCGTTATGAAAATATCTAAAGAGAGAATAATAATTATAGAGATGAGCAAAATAGCTTTTAATAGACCGTGTCAGTCTTGTCAGTTCTTTTAAAGCCTATATTATTTTTTTTAAATGAGTAAAAATTAAAAACATTATATTTCAATATCTTAATACTTTTAAGACATAATTCATATCAATAGTACAATCTTTAAAGATAACCAATGATGTGAATTGATTAAAACTTGTCAGGTATGTGTCAGTAAATTGAACTGACAAAATGATGATTTTAGTGAGTGATTAAAACGTGCTTTATGAAAAGCGTATGAAAGTAAAAACTGATTACGTTATTAAAATCCCTTGTATGAATTTTATCAGTTTATTTAAATAGATAACCTTATGATTTTAGTGAGTGATTAAACCACGTCTTAAAAAAAACATGTGATCCTTTAAAGCCTTTCAAAAGAAACGGTTTATAATCATAAAAATGCTATCAAGACGTATTTATAGATTTAAAGATTGGTACTTAAAAAAATAATAAGAGTAAAAAGTTATTTTAAAACATATTAAGTGAATTTTCAAAAGACAGTTTATAATGATAAGAAATCCTATTAAGACTATTATGGTTATGAGTTTAGGGGGGTATGGGGGTTTTGGGGGGTCTTTTTACCCCCCCCTTTATATATATTTTTTAGTCAAAAATAAAAGTTATTATATTTCAATAAATTAACCTTTCAAATAAACAACCTATATTAAACACAACACATAAATACAATTTTTAATATATATCTAAGAGGGTTTTGTCGGTGTTTTGGGGGTTTTAAAAACAGACAAAACCTATAAGTAATATAAGAAAATGAATATACATAACTCTTTTTAAACAAAGCGTCTGATAACAATAAAGCTATCATTTGAGATTGCGATATAATCTTTTAAAGGCAATCCAAAAGAAGCGTATTCACTTTAAGAGTGGATTTCTTAAAAGTCTTAAAGCAATCCAAATAAAAGTATCTAAAAGTGCAAATGATTTCTTTTTAGAATAATGCATGATAAATTATCTCTTTTAAGATTATAGGTAATCAATTCACAAGATGATACGTTTACAAAATTTACAAAAGTCCATTAAAGGATTTCTGATAACGTAATTCTTTCCTATCTTAGTTATCTCATAACAGATGATAAAATAAACTTTTATTTAAACTAATACATAAGCGGCTTTAATAAGATTAGCATGCCCATTATGTGAGCATGCTTTATAAGTCTATTCAGTTTCTCTAATTTCTAATTTTGGTAGGTTTTTAACAATTTTCATTGTCTCTAAACTTACAGTAATAACCCTTTGAAATAACTCTAATGGATAAGCAGGATTGCCAACGGTTTCAACAGCATAACGATTGGCATCATTAACAATGCCACTCTTTTTATCAGTCTTTACACATTGACGCCCCATAACCCATTCAAGAGCGGGTTTACCATTAACGATATACTTATAAGCGTCAAGAGGGATATCTGTCATTGTGATATTGCTGTTATAAATGACAGTTGATTTATCTTTCTCTTTACCTGCTTTTGCGAATTTCATTTCAGTCACGTAATAAAACTTTCCTGGATTAGAGATCTCTATCTGTTTTGGATTACCCTTTTTAAAGGTCACTGGATAGGGCTCTATAGTTTCATAATTCACGTGTAAATGCCCCAGTTCACGCCCTGCTGTCACAAACTTCCAAAAGTCTTCAGCAGTTTTTACACAAGGAATGCGAGGCAACTCTTTACATAAATTATGAGCATAACGGGTACGGTAATCTTCTGAATGAAGTAGACCGTAAACATAATAAAATAGATCATCTTTCGTAATAGTTTCATTCGGATAAGCTGCTTTAAAATGTTCTAATCCCGCATCTGTAATGGCATCACGGCGTTGTAAAGCAGAGGTTTTGTTTTCTTCTGTAGAGTTTGTAAATAAATGTGATTGTTTTTCACTTTTACTTTTTGAAACCGGAGTGTCTTCATAAATATATCTTGGAAAGCATTGACTATTATCAATTACACATACGTCAGGCAAATTTTTAGTCATAAGAACAGAAAAGCCACTTCGTGCTCCCATAGAAGAAACTTGTATTGCTTTATTCTTTACTGCTTGCACTATAGGGAATATACGCGGCATTCTGTAAACACCGTCGTTGAGATCCCGATTATAATAAAGCCACTGCTTAGTAAAAGGACGATAAAGGCTTTGAGTAAGGCAATCACCTTCAAAGTTAAAAGTCTTGCCTTTGTCCAAGTCTCGTTTGAGATTATGACTCCAACTAATTTTGCTTTCATCCGAATTGACAAAATTATTTACAGCATTTTTACGTATCTTGCGATCAATATGTCCATAAGCATTATTAAAACGTTCCACTTCGCTGTTATAGAATGTGATCATATTACTCATGTTGGTAGCTAAAGCTTTATAGCTTGAGTCATAAACCCAAAAATCACGACTCGTCATAATACCACGAGAAAACGTTTCAAAGAGTTTTTTCCCATTAGGTTTCTTATCACCTATAGCTAGGAATGTTTCGAAACTGTCATCACGTTGACCAAGCCAATCGCCATGCTTGTCTGGTGTAATTATTTTCCAACCTTGTTTACTCCGTGTAATGCCATCAATGCTTCCAAAATCCTTAATTGTCTTAAGCTTTTTTTCTCTTGTGTGATTATTTCCAATATCATGATAGTAAATTTTACAAGGTCCAAAAGCATTGGGATTTTTGATAAATAAGGTTACGGCAATACCAGTCATACTCCCATTGCCAAAAATATTCTCACCTTCATGAGCATTTCCATTGCTTAACATATTTTTACGAAGATCACCTCGTAAATTAAGTACATAAATACTCGTAAATTCTTTGGCTAAAGATTTTCGTAAACTATCCATTGTTGGCTTTTCTATATAGCTTGAACCAGAAACAAAGCCGATTATCCCAGCATTATTAATACGGTCGCTTGCCCAGCGAATGGCACGGATATAACTATCATAAAGCGCTCGTATATTCGTTACTTTAGATTGAGCAGCATAAGTTTCACGAATGCGGTCATCTAATATCGGATAAGGTGTATTCTTTGCATTATCGTTTTCATTCTTTTGTCCTACTGAATAAGGGGGGTTACCAAAGATAACTTTAATATTTAGATTTTTCTGAAGTTCCAAATATTCACTGTTTTCTTTGAATAATTCCTGTAGCAGGTTCTTTTCTTCAAGCATCCGAAACGTATCGGTTAAACCAATATGCTTAAAGGGAATATAATTCCCTTTCATAAGACTATGATAAGTTGATTCAATGTTAATCGCTGCTATGTAATAGGCAAGTAAGACAATCTCATTGGCATGGATATCATGACGGAATTTATATTCCATATCCTCTGGTTTGATGAGATTGGATTGTAAAATCCTTGTGATAAAGGTTCCAGTTCCCGTGAAAGGGTCAAGAATAGAGACACCACGTGACCCCAAGCTTTTTCCAAATTCATTGCGTAAAATATCATCAACAGAATGAATGATAAAATCCACTACCTCAATGGGCGTATAAACAATCCCAAGTCTATCCGTGGTTTTCTTAAATGCCTTGGCAAAAAAACTTTCATAAAGTTTGATAATAAGATTCTGTTTTGCATGAGTTTCGGTAATCCCTGCTGTACAGAACGTGACACTTTTGTAAAATTTATCAAGATCTTTGGTTTTTTCTTCGATATTGGTTTTATCCAGTTCTCTTAAGATCTTGTCCATGGCTTGCGAAATGGCATTGTTGTGGACAAATTCATTGCCCTCAAACAAAGCTTCAAACACGGGACGCGTGACAAGATGTTGGGCTAACATCTCAATCGCTTCTTCTTTTTTTATTTCACTGT
>NZ_JAQITF010000015.1 GCF_028618665.1 Bartonella sp. AU16XJBT | reverse complement strand
TTTCAACAAAAGAGTCAATATCATTTTTGACTTTTTTTCAAAAATAAAATAGCAATACAACAGGTTGTATTCTAATCTATTACACTAAAAATAAACAAATTTTAAACTTGAAAGCTCAAAACATTATAAAGAAACAAGACAACTTTAAAGAAAGTATAACGCTCCATTACAATGCATAAAAACAGCAAATACCTTTGAAGGGGTTAATCATTATAGTCTTTGTTTTACGCTATTTTAAATATTGGTTTAAAGGAATTTCTCGATATAGGAATTATGGGGCATTGCGGTATAAAAAGAATTTGCATGATCTGTAATCTGTAAATCAAATTCTTGTAGAAACGTGCTAAGCTATGTTAGCTTTCCTCATTTAATATTGAAAAGTATGCTTAAAATCTATGTGGGATAATGAACAACAAAAAAACGATCCCGGACAGGATCCTGCTCTTGTCGTTAAACGCTTGCGACCTGAGCGCCGACAAGTCTCGGCGCGTTGGCTTACAGGAACGGTGCTGACAGGAATCACTTCCTGCATTCTTATGGGGATTGCACTTTTTACAGCTCTTGATGAACAACAGCGATTGGTAACACCGCCACAATGGTTTACACAAGAAAATCTCTCACAAGCACAAGACCCTGAAGCCAATGGGTATAAAGGGGATCGTATTGCACCCACGCATGCACGGCAAAGCTTCGATAGTAAACGCCAATTTGAACTATCAATTCTGCAAAAAAAGGGGGATGAAAAAGTCATTCAAACACAACATTTTGAATGGATTCGCATGGCGTTAGCCGAAAAGCGTCCCCAGCAATATAATTATCCAAAATTTGATTCTTTAAGCATTCTTGCCAGTGATTCGAAAAATCAAAGCATCAAACTACATGATTCTGGGCAGATTTACGGTGCAAAAATCGAAACAAAACTCACCTTACGCAGCTATGATTTTAAAGTCAGTCAATTCGATTTTGAGGACACCGATACACTAACCGATGAAGAAGCACAACAAGAGGTACAAAAAGCTGGATTTACTTTAGAAAAAAGTACCGAATTCCTTTCAGTTCTCACACTCATTGATCCTTTAAAATTAGAAGATGTATCTTCTGATTCCCAAGGAACAGAATCCCCCGAAGTCCGAATCGTTCAAGAAAATGTAACCGTTTCCCCTCAAAATCACCGTATCGATCTGGCAAAAAATTATGTTGAAGATATTATTCCTATTCGTAAAAGACAAAAGATCGCTGATGCTTTAAAAAAAACCAGTTACACAAAGAATCAAGTTGAACAAGTTGTAAGCACTCTAGAAAAGTTTAACCTTTCCGATACCCTTAAAGAGGGAAGTCTTTTACGCATTGGTATCGTGACACAAGCTGGAGAAGAAGACCATCTCGTACGCGCAAGTATTTATCAAGGGATGTATCATGTTCTCACCATTGCCCTAAATGATAAAGGCCAATTCATTGAAAGCACAGAGCCTAAAATGTCTAGAGCACTTAAAACGGCTTTTCAAAATGGTATTCCACATTCTTATATTAATAGCGCGCAATTACCAACAGCTTATGATGCACTCTATAGTGCTTTGCTGAGTCATAATATATCGCAATCGCTTTCTCATCGTCTTATTCGTCTGCTGTCCACCAATATTGATATGAAAAGCCGAATAACCCCCAATGATCAGATCGAAATATTTTATGCCGTACCGCAAAGCGATAAAGAAACCCAAAATGGCAAAAAGAACCTAAAAGCAAAAGAATCGTCTCAAAGCACTGATCCAGAAATTCGTTATATTAGTGCAACTTTTGGCAATACAACTTACAAATATTACCGTTATCAATTAAAAGACGGAAGCGTTGATTATTATGATTCTGAAGGGAAGAGTTCAAAGCCTTTCTTGCTACGCAAACCTACACCAAATGGCATTTTTGGCTCACCCTTTGGTCCACGCAAACATCCTATTTTAGGCTATGTGCGCATGCATACAGGGGTTGATTGGGTAGCGCCTAAAGGATCTCCCATTATTGCTATAGGAGATGGTATTGTGACAAAAGTAGGCGTAACAGGCGGCTACGGAAATCATACAGAAATTCAACATGCCAATGGATATGTCAGCAGTTATTCGCATCAAAGCCGTTATGCACCAGACATCAAACCAGGCGTGAAAGTACGTCAGGGACAAGTCATCGGCTATATTGGCTCAACAGGAATGGCAACCGGTCCCCATTGTCATTTTGAAATCATTGTTAATGGCATCAAAGTTGATCCCATGCGCATCCGTATACCCGACAGCAAAGCCTTAACCAATCAAGACCTGCAAATATTCCTACAAGAAAAAAACAATATTGATTCCTTAATCAAAAGTCCGATAACACCCTCTGAAGAAACTTAAAGCATGAAAACACCCTGCACAATTGTATTCCTCACAAAAGCTTATCAGCGCTTAATGTTTCTAAAAAATATCCTAGAGTTTAAACGACCTCAAAGGCATTTCCACACTTAAGAATATTTTATCGTCTAAGAATACGCAAAAAATAAAACAATGCTCAAAAATAATCATAGCCTCTATCCCCTTATCAAGACGTACAGGTGAAATATAAAGGTGACTCTTCTCTTATAATATATTCTATCAAGAAACTAAAAACTGCATTATTCTCTATATTTTAAAAGCTCACGATTAATAACAAAGTTTAAATTTTTCTATAAAAAACAAATAAATAATAGTTAGATAAAATAAAGCTACAAATTACAAAATATTGAATGAAGAGATAATTTATTAGATATCATTGATATAAAACTTATCTTCCTTCAATTGACTCGATTTTTTTTCAGCTCTTAAAACTTCTTTCAAGTAACAATGATAACGCTTCCAAAATACAGCCACCTCAAGAAAGTAATGATTCAAAAGCAATAAGCAATCTCAAAAGCAATCTCAGTCTAGCAAAGGCTATACTGTTATCATTATAGCCTATCCACAACCATGGCGCTTGAACTATGGGGATCCTAACGCGACAAAAAACAGAGATAAGTGGATCAGAGAAAATAAAAAAATTGCATAGGCACTCAAATCACACAAAGCAGACTTTTTCATGGGGAATGGTGACTTAACAGAATACGGTCGAAGAGAAACATATGACAACGATGCCAACATCTATAAAAACCTAGGTGCTCCTGTTTATGAAGGACGCGACAATCATGATTATGCTAATAATGTTGGTAATTGTAGGATTCCTAAAGCGTTCAATTTTCCCCGCACTGCCTGTGTAATAAGCGCTGTTGAAAGATTGATAGCAGAAATACAAGAAAATCCTCTCGAATTTTTCTCAAGATCTCACTGAGAAATCCTTTTTTAACGGTCTTTATCTGATAGATAAGAAGTTTGAGTTATTCACGAGATCATGGAGATATTCACTACGTATAACTTCACAATTATCCAACTTATGAAGTGCGTTTAAAAGAACGCACAACTTCAGTGAACATTAAGAAATCTTTGGATTGGCTAAAAAAAGATTTAGCTGCTGCTGATACAAGATGGAAAGTTACGATACTCGCCCAGCTTTCACTGAAGAAAATTCACATTTCCTAGACTCAAAAAACTCCAAAGATCTTGTCGGTATTTAAATCCATCATTCCCTCCCATAATGTCAAAGCAATCTTTGTTGGACACGTGCATCATCGATCCTATCGCCACGCACAAGATAATAAAGTCTTTGGAAACATTCCAGTCTATACAGCAGGAGCACTCTTTAGAGGAGACTATTACCCCATCAAAGTAGAGGGGAAAAATATCCATGTTGAAGCTTAGTGTGAAAATGACGGAGAACCAACTTTGTTCAGAGATCTTGGTCTCATAGGGAGTGATAAAGAATTCTTTGAGAGTTATAGTGATTTATAAAGGCATTTTTTCTTTTTAACCTCAACAAACCAAAAGGAACTCTCAAAGAGAGCTTTATGAGAGCGGTGTATTCTTTTCACTGCCTATGTTGAGTTTTGGCAAAGGAATGACAATTTTTTTTCCTCCTAAAGAAGGCGTTTCAAAAAGAGATTTTCCACCCAATTGCATATGAAAGCTGTTCTACCCCCACGCGGACCAAGTCCCGTCTTTTGTGCTGAAGTTTGGCTCTTCATCCCCACGCCATCATCTTCAACAATGAGCATCAATTATCCATTTGGCTTAAGACCAAAGGAAATATAAATTTGAGGGACACGATGATCAGGAAAAGCATGTTTTAAGGAATTGGTCAGAAATTTACCAAGGATAATTCCAAGGGTTGTGGCATCTCTTGAAGACAAGCAACTTTTATATGAATGGTGATGGTTTCGCGGAGTCATATTATTTTATTTTCTTCTCTTGAAAACAAATAAACAGAAAAAATTTATGCTTTTAAAAATCAGTCAGAGATTTTTTTTGAATTCTTCGTGTTGAGTTTTGGTAAAGGAATGACGATCTTTGTCCCTCCTAAAGAAGATGTTTCAAAAAGAGGTTTTTCACCAAATTGCATACAAAGCTGTTCCACAACCACACGACCAAGTCCCGTCTTTTGTTCTGAAGTTTGGCTTTTCATGCCCACACCATCATCTTCGACAATGAGCATCAATTGTCCATTTGGCTCAGGACCAAAGGAGATATAAATATGCCCCTCTCGTTGATCAGGAAAGGCATGTTTTAAGGAATTGGTCAACAATTCACCAAGGATAATTCCAAGGGTTGTGGCATCTCTTGAAGACAGGCGACAATCTTTAAAGTTCGTATGAATGGTAATGTTTTCACGCAATTCAAAAGGGACCGCTAATTCGACATCATGCACAACAGAACTGAGAAAATCTGCCAAGAAAGTCGTTTCCATATCATCACTCAAGCGCAAACGACGGTGTGCTGTGGAAATTGTCTGAATACGATCCCGTGCGGCCCCAAGCACAGAACGCACCTCTTCATTTTTACTCCGACTTAATTGAAGCCCCAGCAAAGAAGACACTGTCCCAAGGGAGTTGCCAATGCGATGACTTGCATCCTGCAACAATATTTCAACCCGTTGGCGCTCTTTTTCGGCGTGATTGCGTGCCCTTTCTAATTCTTGAGTTCGTTCTTTCACACGGGCTTCTAGAGCGATATTTTCGCTATGAAGCAGCAATTGATACAATTTTAAAGAGCGCACATCACGATGAAAACGATTAATAACAAAATAGGCAGAAATAAAAGTACTCACAACAGAAACAATAGCCGCCAATGTTAAAGCAGCCCGCATCAATGCGATGCCCTCACGCTGTTTTTGTCGCACCACATCATCGCCATTAATAAAACTTGTCATTAATTGGGCTAAACGTGCTACGGGAATCCTTGAGACTTCCAGAGACGCGAAAGGTTGAGAAGATTGATCAGGAAGTGTATCAAGAGCTTGCATATGAGCATTCATAAATGCTTTTCGTGCTTCGACTTCCTTTTTAAAAGCCGTAAACCACTCATCCCATTGCGGATGAGCATAAACAATAAGCTCCGTATAATCGAGAATATCCTCGAGTTCTCGTGCCGCATTTTCAAAATGTGCTTTATCTTCTGGCTTTCTGGTTTTTGCATAGCTGCGATCAGCAACAGCCATATCAATCAGGCTAATAAGGACTAAATCAGCCTGTTCACGTAATTCTGAACTCGTATTTAACTGAGCAACTTCTCGATCAACGGCATTTGAAAGCAACATAATAAAAATCGAAGCTAAAAGAGCCATAACAAGAGAAACAACAATCGCAGCCCATCTCCAGCGTGATATTGTTACATCAGAAGAAGGCATTTGAGGCAGCAAATTTGTCTTTGTTGTCATAGAATTTCCATTGGCGAACTTGAAAGTCGTCATTTTTCAGTACAAAGGAAGGCAACCTTATGGAACAAACACCAAAAGCCCATGAGCGCGTTTCATATAGACTTTGCTTGTGTTCCGAAGAGATACACGCCAAACATTCTGAATTTCCTCAGATACTGACTTTACTGTAATAGCTATAACGGGAATAAAAAAAACAAGGCTATCCATCATAATTATTATGCTTTTTTAGCCGTTAAATGAACACAATGTACTTCCAGCTGAATAAGAATCAGGACCATAATCGGATTCACCATCGACATTAAGAAGTTTCTGTAATCGATGACGCGCCCTGCTCACACGGCTTTTAATGGTTCCAACAGCACAGCCACAAATAGCCGCAGCATCTTCATAAGAAAACCCCGATGCTCCAATGAGAATAATGGCTTCTCTTTGATCGGCTGAAAGCAGATTTAAGGCTTTTTTAAAATCTTGCAAATCAAGCGTTCCATATTGAGCAGGATGAACCGCAACATTTTGGGTAAATACGCCGTCGGTATCTTGAACTTCCCTACCCTTTTTGCGCATTTGACTATAAAATTCATTGCGCAAAATCGTAAAAAGCCAAGCTTTGAGATTGGTTCCCATTTCAAAACTGTCTTGCTTAGCCCATGCTTTCATAACCGTATCTTGGACCAAATCTTCGGCTTTATCATGCTTGCCACTTAAAGAAACAGCAAAAGCGCGTAAAGCCGGCAACACCAAAAGGAGTTCTTGTTTAAAGTTTTTCGCACAATTTGACATAAAGGATTCAAACCTTTTCCACATTGTTTAAGCCAAATTGCTCTACACGCTCCAACTTCTCTAAAAGCTCGAGCAAACGCCGTGGCAGCGCTTCTTCTTGAATTTCCATGTAAAATTGGCGTAATTTCCGTGCTATTTCACTGTTAGCCCCGAGAAGATCATCTCCAACTTTAAATTGTGTGGTGAGATTTTTTTCATCACGGTCGTTCATTTTTCATCCCCCTAATCCATATAATACAAATAGCACCGCGAAGAATTTTCGCCTTATGGTTGTAAATATAACTCTCGGGGAAAAGTTCCATACAAATCAAGGAACTTTTTTATCTGTTGAGAATTTCAACCAACAAAATGCTTGAAAGGTCAAAGGAGTTATAAATTATGTCATTATCAACGCGCATTGCCCCGCATCTTCCCTATCTTCGGCGTTTTGCCCGCTCTGTCACGGGGAGCCAATCCTCTGGCGATGCTTATGTATCAGCGATGTTGGAAGCGCTCATTGCCGACATTTCCATTTTTCCCGAAGCATCCAGTGACCGAATTGGTACCTATTGGCTTTTTTGCCATCTTTTTGACCAAACCACCCCGAATATCCCTGAACCCCTGCCACAATTTGGACTTGAACAAAAAACCAGTGCCAAATTATCCTATCTCACGCCTCGTGCACGCCAAGCATTTTTGCTCATTGCCGTTGAAGGATTTAATGAACAAGAAGCCAGCGAAATCATGGATCTAGAGACGAAGGAATTTCGCAAGCTTCTCAACCAAGCATCCGTTGATATTTCTCAGCAAATTGCAACAGAAGTGATGATTATTGAAGATGAGCCTCTTATTGCGCTTGATATTGAGCAAATGGTCGAAAGCCTAGGTCATCATGTTGTCGGCATAGCGCGCACGCGTGATGAAGCTGTCATCATGTATCATAAGAAAAAGCCACGGTTGATTTTAGCGGATATTCAGTTAGCCGATAATAGTTCAGGTATTGATGCGGTCAATGAGATTTTGAAAAATGATCGTATACCGGTGATTTTCATCACGGCTTTTCCCGAAAGGTTACTCACCGGCGAGCGTCCAGAACCGACTTTTTTAGTGACCAAACCTTTTAACCCTGATATGGTGAAAGCGCTTATTTCTCAAGCTTTATTTTTTCAAGAGAATGCTTCTAAAGCGGCTTGAAACAAAGTAAACCTCTTCAATTATGATTGTTACGCCTCTTTCAAAGCCTCCTATGGACAGATCTCATATGAGTGCGCTCATGCAAGCGATTCGTGGTGCTGATATTTGTGTTCTCTATCAGGCAACAAATCTTGTTTATTTATGGGCTGAAAACTTACCGCACCATTTGCACCATAAATGGCGGGTTGGGTGTCGTGACAGCGATTTTTTTTCGTTTGACCTTGCAGACAATATGGAAACCATTAAATTGCAGGTTTTAGCCAGTGGCAAAATGCAAACTGTTGAGGCACGTTTTGAAGATACAAGCAAACAAGAGATTTGGTACAAATTTTCTATTGATTGCCACCGCAATGACAATGGAGACATTATCGGTATTATCACCACCGGTGTTAATATTTCCGGCTTACGCCGCCGTGAACAAGTGCTTAAAATCCTCCTACGAGAAGTAAGCCACCGTTCTAAAAATCTTCTAGCCATCATACAAAGTATTGCCAGCCAGACGGCCCGCTATACGGAAACACTTCAGGTTTTCTTACGCAAATTTCAAGGTCGTCTTCATTCTCTTTCTCATTCTCAAGATCTGATCACCGATTCCGATTGGCGTGGCGCCCAATTTCGTGAATTGGTCCAAACGCAAGCTTTAGGCTATTTAATGAAAGAAACAGAACGTTTTTCACTTGAGGGCGTTGATCCTTATCTTTTTCCCAATGCCGCTTTGCATATTGGTTTGGCTTTTCATGAACTGATTATCAATTCTCTTTCTTTTGGAGCCCTTTCCCAAGAAAAGGGTAGTGTTTGTGTACGCTGTGAAATCGAAACAAAACTGAATGGCAAAACACAACTTCTCATCACTTGGAATGAACACTTTGAATCAGGCGTTCCTCCCACAAACAATAAAAAAGCCTGTTTTGGCAGTGCTGTTCTCGAAAAAATTGTTCCCATTTCTGTCAATGGTTCAGCTTCCTTCAAATTGACAAAAGAAGGAATTGTTTATTGCCTTTCTGTTCCTGATACTTATTTTGATATTTTTTCTTGAAAAAACCTTTCAAACCATAAACTTCCTCTCTTCAGAAAAATTTCCAACCTATTCAGCACTGTTTTTGTTAAGCACAGAGAAGATATTTTCCAACCTCGCAAAAACCTTAACAATGAAAACTTTGCTCCAGTCAAAGACCCCCTTCCCGCTGTCAATCAACTTCTATCCCTCCTATAACGGCCTATTTATAAGACAAAAAACCAAACGATGAAGAGCAAGCCGCCTTAAGCTTTTATAGACCAAATCAAAGCGTGCCTATTCCCCCACTCTTTTTGTGTAATTTTCGCAATGCGCATATATTTTCATTTTGGAAGAAGATGAAATTTCAAGAGTTATAGCCAACATCTATCGTCACTCTTCAACTTTACGGAGCTTAAAGCATCCACGACAATGACAATGAACTCATGGAAATTACACGTTTATTTATCGCGTTCTGGATCATCCTCTTCACACAAAAGAGAACATCCAAAACAGAAGATACTTTTTTCTTCACGCACTTTTTAATATTTCTCAATAGCCTCCAAGCTCATTTCAAAGCAACGCCTGTAAATAGAGTACTTCCCCCCAATAAGCCATTAAGCACGCCCCTCTTGACCTTCATGTCCCTTGTTTACTCCATAAAAGTATCAGATGCGCATCATTATCCCGCGATACAAGAAACCTTTGACATCAAAGAGCATTTACAAGAGATATTTTTAGTGTTTTTTTAATATTTTCCGCCCACCAGTTTTCCTCCCAAACTTGGCTTTTATGACGTGCGCGCCAATGATTTTGATTGATTCAATATAGAAGATCCTTGCTTTGGGCTTGGAACCCCTTGGAACCCCTTGGAACCCCTTGGAACCCCTTGGAACCCCTTGGAACCCCTTGGAACCCCTTGGAACCCCTTGGAACCCCTTGGAACCCCTTGGAACCCCTTGGAACCCCTTGGAACCCCTTGGAACCCCTTGGAACCCCTTGGAACCCCTTGGAACCCCTTGGAACAAAAAAACTTTAAAAACGTTTAACAATGAAGAAGCTATAAGCTGATAAATTGGAGTCCACGCTGTCAACTGTTCATTTGGAAAATATTTTATGAATCCCCTTATTTTTATTCTCTTATTGGTTTCATGTACAGATGATTTTAACAGTTGCTATTCAAACAATAGAATGGCTAAAATCTACTCAACGGCTCAAGCATGTGAACAAGCCATGGTGCCATCCATAAAAAAATCTGCATTTTATGGACAACAAATTTTTGCCCAATGCATAAGTGTCCACCCCAATTTACATCAACAAAAAGTAAAATTGATCTGGTCTGTAACAAACCACGGAAATTTCCTGCTTAAAAGCCAAAATGTTAATGACAAGATATCGACAGTCCACAAAGAAGACATTTTACCAACTTCACTGCCTCTTCTGCGTTCTTCTTCCACAAACCTCTTGCACAAAAAACTCTAAAAGCATAAACCCATCAGATCTGAAAAAATAATCAACAGAAGACCTGATGGATAATAAACCAATGCAACCTTCAAAAGACCATCACACAGAGCAAAATCCTCTGCCCCAAGATCTCCCCCCCCTAGATCCTGCTGTAGAACGGGTGAGAAAAAAACTGATGGGTTTAATGATTATTTCCGTTTTAATAACGCTCTTCCTTATTCTGATCGTCCTGTTTTTAATCGTTTATAAAGTTACAACGGGATCTGCGCCAAAACAAACAGAGCTCTCTTCCTCCCATAGCAAAAATACACACGTTATTCACCACACGCTCTCCCTACCGAAAAAAACACAAGTTTTGTCGCAAAGCCTCTCAGAACACAATATTAGCCTCAAGATTTTAACCCCTGATGGCCAAACAAAACTTATGATTTACAACTATCATACCGGTGAACTGATTGCCGTTCTTTCTATTGAGACAACAGAAGAAATATCAACAACAATGCCTCATTAAGCAAACCAACATCACCGGTTTACACAACATTTTTGAATCTTAAAAATTTTCCTCAGCTTAAAGATGGGACCACTTTTACGACAGTGGATTTTTTCTCTATATCTCCTCAATCTACTTGCACGCCAAGAGATAAGCTTCTCTGTCGCCTCCTATTTGCAATGTTGCCATGACAACGCGAAGAATGAAAATTCAAGGAAAACGCAAGAAACCGTACCTATAAATTCACCATTACACCAACAGCACCACAAACACTTATACAGCACTCTTGAGGTATTTAAACATTTTTCTCAGCTTAAAGATGAGACCACTTGTGCGACAGTATTTTTCTCCCTCTCCCCTCACCTCTTCGAGATAAAGAGGCAATCTTTCAGTCAAGGCATTCCCATTCTTAAAAAAACGGATATTACCTATAAAAACTCAAATGAAAGGATGAGAAATACACCTTCTTGAGTACAAAAATTAAGCCTATTAATTTATAATGATTATTCATTTGCATGCCAAACGAGTGCTTCAAATACCGTAAGATTTTCTCATTTCAACTCTATTCATGATGAAATTCATCAAAATCATTTCCTCAAACAATCCCAGCAAAGAAGCGTATGAATAAAATACCTCTTACGAACTGATTTCAAGAGCCAAAGGAAAAGCTGTTGCAACATTGATAATGAGAGCAATAATGCCCAGCCTGCACCTTTTATTAAGCAAAGACAGTTTATTAAGCAGAGATGGCCGATGGATTTCACACTACAGCACTGCCGTAGCAAAATGGGGTGGAGTCCATTGAGAGATATTAAACACAAGTGCGAATAAACAAAGCAATCGTTTCTTTATAAAAGAACGACCTCTTAAAATACACGAACGTGGATTTTCTCTATATCCCTTCAATCTACTTGCACACCAAGAGATAAGCTTCTCTGTCGCCCCCTATTTGCAATGTTGCCATGACAGCGCGAAGAATGAAAATTCAAGGAAAGCGCAAGAAGCCCCGTACCTATAAATTCATCATTACACCAACAACTCCACAAGCACTTATACAGCATTCTTGAGGCGTTTAAACATTTTCCTCTGCTTCAAGATTGACCACACGGCGGCGACGCGTTTTTCTCTGTATTCCCTCACTTAATCCAGGCAAAGAAGAAACCTCCTCTTTTGATGTTGACGCATCCCCATTTTGAGAGCTTTCTGCTGTTGTCAGTGAAAGCTCAGGGGCTGACTCGTCTTTAGCCCGTACAGTACGCCGACGCGGAGAACGACGCGTTTTCTTAACCGGTTCAACATTTTCCTCAGAGCGACAGTTCTCCTGATCCGTTTTTTCATCCGCTAGAGCCTCGACAGCATTTTCACGCGCATCCCCATTTTGTGCTTTGGCATATGGAGCATGACCATTTTTTTGCGACTGTGTCTGTAATACATCTGTATCACACTCGATAGCATCTCTTTTTTGACCTTCAGAATTTATTTCACCGCATTCTTGCCCGTTGTTTTCATCACGATTTTCGTCATCACGATTTTCATCACGTCGCGCCGATTGAGCCATTTGCCCAGCTGCTGCTAAAATAATACGCAAATAGTGCTCGGCATGTTGTAAATAATTCTCCGACATCACGCGATCACCAGCACCTTGTGCATCACGCGCAAGACTGATGTATTTATCGGCAATTTGCTGAGCATTTCCGCGAATTTTAACATCCGGACCGCTACTTTCATAATTGCGAGACAACGGGTTAGGACCGCGACGATTATTATTGTTATTACCATTATTGTTATTATTGCGACCGCGTACCCGTCTATTTTGTTGTGGCCTCATCTTTATCCCTTTTTGGAGTGTGTGTCTTAATTGACTCTTCTTCATTTTCATTGCATTATTTTTTTGATAATGCTGATCATGTTTAACATACGGTTATCAAGCTATCCGCGTTTTATTTCACTCAAACGAACCCTACTGATATTGATAAAATCATATATTTTCTTGAAAATCACAAAACAGCAGGGAAATTGCAAATCAAAAATTCCCCATTTTTCTGTCAACAAGCAGAAACCTAGTGATGTTCACATAAAATGCCAAGTGTTTTTTTTAAAATAAACCATATTTCACTAAAAAAATAATTACCTTGTGGAAAACAAAAAGGGAACACATATAAAACATACTTGATAAAGAAAAAACTCCCGCCAAAAACATGAGAATCTTCTCTTTTCCTGTCTTAAAATCACCTTTTGCTCTAAAACCACCGCTCCTAAAAACGCCGATATTCTTCCCCCTCGTGCCCCAAACCCATAAGTACTTCCGCCCTAACGAGTCACTGCGCGTACCTCTTTATTTTATGAATATAGCCTCTCTTCACCGCTAAAGCAACCCCTTGCGAGCGATAATTCACAATCGCTTCACAAAATCTCTTAGCCCTTATAGATAGATGAATACGAAGTATTATTCAAGCCCTATAAACACCAAGAGACCACTCTTCTTTCTCTAACATGCCAACGATCCTATCAATTTCTATTTTAACCCCATGGATTTTTAAGTGAATCCACTCCCCCTTCATTGATAACAAATTAAACCTAAAAGCCAAATGGTTAAATACAAAAAATATCAAAATTATTAAACAAAAACGACCAACATGTTACACTTTCTTAAAAATCAGATTCTTCTTAAAAAATTACCCCATCAAAGTTTATCAATAAGAATGGCATAATGTATTTCCTCTCTTATCCTTGTCTTATAAAGAAAACTGAAGGATATAAAACAAGCTCATTTGAGAACCCAATAGGGCGTTTTATGCATGAAGCATGCCTTGCAGTTTATACCCTCTCAAATAAAGAAATATTTTTTTACTCAGTTTTGTCATATCTATTGAATTACGACTCTCAAAGGACGAGGATTTTTTATCCACATTGGTCTGTCAACAATCAAACTTTTTTCAAATTCGTACAACAAATTAATTTATAAAGAGCGTTCATCTTTTTTGTGTTGAGTAAAAAATCTTCATACCGTAGGATTTTTTCATCTTCAATCTGTTTCTTGTTGGATCAATCAAATCATTGACTTGCACGTTGCACACAAAGAAAACCTGCGCAGAGTAAAAACGGATAAAGAAAAGACTAAAAATGCCTCTTATGGGTCGTTTCAAAGGCCAAGCAAAGGCTGTCCGTAACAGCCTCACTGTATGAGAATGCCAGCTTGCACTTTTATGAAACATAAAAGATGAGAGTGCTCTATAAATTTTATCTACTTCATGGGCGCTTTCCCCATTCACAAAGCATCTTCGCAAAATCGGCTTCCCACGCATGTGATTTCCCTTACACGAAAAGCTCAACAAGTTCTCCTGGAAACCTCTCCCCATGCCCCCTCAAACACTTCAAAGAAACATCCATGCCCTTATACGACATACCTTAAATGACAAGCTTCATACAAAATAAAGACATTCTATTGGTATAGAGTCAGAGAGCTATGAGGCGTTTTTTATCTTTTCATCGAAATTCGCATTCTTTTAAATTTCCGTATAACACCTTAAAAGTAATTGCGTTTTTTGCCTTTTTCACTTTCCTTTTTATTGAGAAAACAATCCCGTAAGAGAAAATAATTTCCATCCCCCGGTCGTACCATCGTCAAACATTGTTTTTTTGCAGTATCAGAAAGCTTATCCCACATTTCACGAATAGCAAAATAGGCCTCACTTTCCAAATTAAGGCAATGCTGATAAACTTCTCTTTTCATATCGGGCATCACGGTAGCAGAAATTTCCTTGCAATACACGCGCAGATCAAAGACAGGAATCGCCAATTCAACAGGCGCTTGTTGTGTTATTTTTTTATCAGAAGAAAAATAACCGACCGCCTTTGCAAAAACAAAACACAAAATCACGATACAAAAAAGTATCACGCAAACAAAAGCAATTTTGCGATATAATCTTTTGAAATAAGCCTTTTGTCTTGCGCGGATTCTTTTTTCCATAAAGACTATAACCCTTTAAACATCCCAAGAGAAGCTTTTTACAGCAAAAAATGATAAAAGTATCTTTTTACACAATACAGGGTATAACAGCAAACGATCAATACTCTTAAAGACTCTTTTTTCTCTGTACTGTTAATATTTTTACTGCTTTTTTATCGTATAAAATTCTTGTGAAAAAGCTTCCCCCTTTATGAAAAAACAGAGATTATAATTTTTTCCACTACCTTAAAAGACAAAGATTCTTCCTCCATCCCAATCTATAAAAAATTCGTCTTTATCAAAAGCTATTCCATTGATTTATAAAGAATATTTTATTATTTTGCATATTGAATGAGAAACCCGAATAGCGTAAGATTCTCTCATGTCCAAACCTATTTCCCTGGTACATCGATCAAAACCACTTGTTTGCACGTTACAAGCGGATGAGCCATGTGTATTAAAATTGTACAAGAAAATCATGCCTCTGATCGTCTCAAGTTCTAAGCGCTTGTCGCAAACATTGTGGGCTGGAAAAGTGGATGAAAGCGCCAGAACGCTCTTTTATAAAACGTAAAGAAGAAAAAGTACCCTATCCATTTTATATAGTTCATGAGGATCTTATACCATTCACGATCACCATCGCGCAATGAGCTTGAGAGGAGGATGGCTCTTTTAGAGCTTGTCGCAAACATTGAAAGCAGGACAAATATATTGAGGGCGTTCGGTTTTGCGAGAAAGACATGATCCCCCAAAAGAGACACGAAAAACAAAAGTATAGGACATGACCTTCATTATTAAAAAATAATATGGATCGTTCTAAAAGTCGTAAAGCAAAAAGGTGTTGGCAAAACAGATAATTGTACGCCTTTACATTCTCAATCAAATCATCTCCCGATTTTAGAAATAACCTCAAACAGAAAGCTCCATCTAGCATACAAAAGCTGGTATCACGGGTACAGTTACTCCCGTCTTAATCGTAGGGCTCTTATTCGTCTTAATCTCTCTCAAATATGCTGCAGCATTTGGATTTGATATTGATTGACAAGCAACAGAAAAAGCCATGCGCTCTCTTAAAAAAACAATAAGGCCCACAAACATGAATGGATCGAAGGGCATAATAGATTGAAAGGACGTTGCGAATTTTTATCAAAAACGCTGTAAAACAACGACCATAACACAAGGAATAACACATAATAACATCATTGGCTTTGCCGATCCAAATATTTATATCAATCTCTTCCCTTATGCCTCTCCTTTATGCCTTTTCTTTGTGTCGCACTCCCCCTTGTGTCCCTCCCCCTTGTGTCCCTTGCTTGTATCCGATCTTTTATATCCAATCCCCTTGTCTCCTCTCCATAAAGATCAAAAAAATAACAATTCTGAGCGCGCAAATATGAAAGGAAGGCGTGACAGAGTTTCGCGTGCCTTTATCATCAAAAGCATGAGACATTCTGAAATAAGGATACCTGCTGTCTCATCATGTTTTTTTCTACTGCCGGTAAAAATCCCCTTAAGCTCCCCGAATTGCTTATCACAAGTTATAAAACAAAAGGACACTATGCCACAAACAGAGCTTAATATATGGTTCGCATGGGGTTAGCTCCAGTTTGCGTGATGAGCTCACAGAATTCTTTTGGTTTTCCCCCTTTGTCTTTCCCCCCTTCATGAGATCTCTATCACCATCGATCAAGAAGCGTTATTTTATAAAGCGTTATGGATCAAATCTCCCCGAAAAGTTCATGATATGATGTAAAAAAACCTCATTTACATGAGGCTCTACAGAAAAAATTTCCCCTCATATTCAACACACACGAACACTCACGTGTAATCTTACACGCCTCCCCCTCAAGAAGCGCCCCGACAACGAGATAACATTGATATAAAATCCCTCAAAAAAGATTTCCATGCAAGAGATTGCCATATAAAGGAAAAGAATAGATTTTCCGATTGAAATCAACAAACACTATAAAAAACAGAACTTTATTAAAAAACCATGGGCATTGTTGGTCATGCTGGTATTTACAAGAATGCTCCCTTGAGCACGCCCCCCCATTTTACACTTTCCCCGTGTCGCTCCCCTATATCACTCTCGATCAAAAAGGAACAAAGATCCCTTACTTTTCAACGCCGCTGACGACAACCAACACAAAGAAACAAACACCTGCATTTTTACTTTAAATCCCCCTATTGAGATAAAAATACGCAAGAATTTAGAGGTTTCATTACAAAAGGACATTCCAAAATACTCTGATGAGAATAATGGGAAAAGTATCCAAAGCCATCTCAATAACAGATATAGAGTGCTCCCCATGTGAGACAATAAAAAAAAGCCGCGCCATTTGACGGCGCGGCTTATGAATAGAGATATAATTTAAATAACATACAAAAGAAATCAATAACAAATACTTATACACAAAATGTATAGTATCGCAAGATTTTTAATTATATTTATAACAATTATCCAAATATAAGTATAAAAAATGAGTGATGAAAACACTTTTTATAAGATCATTCATTTGAATGAAAAAACTTTCTGTCTCTCTTATAGCTTTAACCATATGAAAATAATGCCTTTTTATTAAAGGGGTTCGTTTACAATAAAGTATACTTTAAAAACAAAATGTATTTAATAAATCAAACACTTTGTTGATTTCTCTGAAGAAGCTCCCCGCGTAAACATCCTATTTAAGCACAAGGAATTTATTTATAAGGATGGTTCGTTTTTTTTATATTCAATGAGAAACTCGGAATCATAAGATTCTCTCATTTTCAAACCTGTTTATTTTGAATCAACCAAAAATTCGTTTGCACGTCATAAGCAGGGAGAGCCATGTGAATAAAATTTGTACAAGAAAGGACTAAAAATGGCTCTTATGAACCTCTTAATGCAAGGGCTGTTGCAACCTTGTACACCATTGTCTGATAGGAAAACAAGGGTAACGCAAGCCTGCTCCAACCACACCCCCTTTCTTTTCCTTATAAGAAAAAACACAACGATACGCATTTTTTCTTATCGGTATTTTTCTCCTTTGATCCTTTTGGAAATTAAAAAATTCTTTTTATAGGACTTTTCACCAATTAAATTTGTGACAAATTGATATTTTTCTCTTTGAAAAAGAGATAAAAACGGCAAATTTTTTTTATAGATTTAAAACCATAGAATATTCTCTTCACAAGATTTTTCAAATTACTGCAAAAGCTTTTTTCTTTTGCAAATTTCTTTTGCCATTGGTTTCTGCTTGAATAAGATTTCTTTCTCTGTGGACTTCAAAACCTTGTCTACACCTATGCGTCCTCATCTTTTCAAAAGCATCATGATAAACTTTCCTGCAACACGGCTTCTCTTTTTGAAGATGCACTCTCTATCAATTTTTGACTTTTTTAAAAATATCTCAAACGCAGAACAATTCCATGCCCCACCGAAAATATAAATAAGGTTTATCTCATCTATAGCTTCAAAGCATGCATATTGTTATGCTCACTTTTTTCTATTTTTTCTTCTTCAAAAAAGCATAAGGATTTCTAGAAGGCCCAATCTTAATGTTATGATCAGCATTACTGTATATTTCTGGCGTCTTCATTGATGTAAATTGAGAAATAAAAGAGCTGTAGTCTCTTTTTGGAATATCCGACATTGTAAATTGAGACAAAAAACTGCTCGTATCCACTGGTGATTCCATTTTAATTCCTGATGCATTCATCTTAGTGTCCGATACTGTTATTCCACTACCCACAATAGTGTTCATTCTGCTCTTATCCGCAGATGCTTCTATTTTAATTTCTGATGCATTCATCTTAGTGTCTGATACTGTTATTCCACTACTCACAATAGTGTTCATATTGCTTTGATCATCTTTTTTCGCATTTTGTTTCTGTTTGACATTGGCAAGATCGGGAGTGTTTAAATTTTTTTCTAAAGCTTCCATGCGCTTTGAAATTTTTGTCATATCTTCATATACTTTTTTCAACAATGCATTTAAAGGAGCATGTCCCATTCTTCCGCTGGCATAAAGAACCACACGAATACATTCAGGATCATCAATATCAGCAATAGAAAATGGAAAAAGTGCCATTATATCCCCCTTTTTGGACAGCCCCATTGAGCATTTGAGTATCGTTTCCCTTTGCACGGCTCTTGTATTCCTTAGGAGACCGCGTGAGACCGCGTGAGACCGCGTGAGACCGCGTGAGACCGCGTGAGACCGCGTGAGACCGCGTGAGACCGCGTGAGACCGCGTGAGACCGCGTGAGACCGCGTGAGACCGCGTGAGACCGCGTGAGAGGCTTTTGAAAAAAATTTCCTCATCGAAAATTTTTACAAGATATTTTTTCAGATTATATTCTGTTTTCCACCTAAAATGGTGATTTTACCCCCTGCCCCCAAAAATGCATAACAACATTGCATGCTTTGTCGACTTCTCCCAACAAGATAAAGGAAACATGACCGATCTTTACCCGCCCACCGACTTTTAAACAATGCCCATCGATAAACAATAGTCTGTAAACAATCCGGCTTCTTGATCTAGCGAATTCCACTTGGGCATTCCCCCTTCAAATGCTCTCTATCACCACAGCTCAAAGGAAGGGATTGCATGAGGCTCTACAAGCAAACCTATTCACCCCACCCATTAAAAAACATCCCATGCATAAAGTTTTAACCGCCCCTCAAACAATGATATTTTATGACACAACGGGATAAATGATTATCTTATAGATTTTCTCATCTCATGCTCATCCGGTTTCAAGAAATTTCTTAACAAATACAAAATGCCATTTACCAAAGAATAGCTCACAAAGGCTCACCACGCGTTACAATAAATCGCCAACCTGCTCTAACAAACAGATCACCCATTTTGAAAGCAAAGAGCGCTTTCTTCATACACTGCCGAGGAAGCCGCTCCATTTCACCTTTCTCCGCTTTAAGTAAACATATTCGTTGACCGCCTCCCAACATCTCAAAGAACGAAGATTTTACCCCCTCAACAATTTTTAAACAATCCAACGGCTCTGACAAGGATTTTATCTGCTGATCATTGATGTGTTGTACTTGCCATAAAACTCTATGAACTCTAAGCTCTACGAGAAAATTCTGCCCTGAAGATTTGCTCATATCTTTAATACGCAATGGATCAACAAGCTATCTGACGAGATATCATCACCCTCAATGACAGTGTTTTAATGATCTTCTTTTACGGCATAAGAGAAGAAAATTATCCTTAAGCTTTTTATCATCGCCCATCAGAGCTCTAAACCGAGCCGCCTAAACCCATCGCTCTAAACAATGTATCACAACACGAACAAGAGAAAGGAGAGATTGGATAAAATCTTTGACTTCTCAGCAACAAATTCTATGAATAAAGGAAGATTTTCTTCTCTCTTTTCCCCCTCCTTCAACAATTATTGTCTTGATCCTCTAAAGAAAAATAGACAAACTTACCTTTACAGCGGCATAAAAAGTAACATCATAAAGAGGGTTAAGGATTCATTTTTTTCAAGAGCGCCGCTAGGCTTTCTACACAATATATTCAATAAGACTTTTTTTCATAACAACCATTTTGCTCTCTCTTTCTATTTCTCTTAAAGCTTTCATTCTCAGGCTTTGATCGCATAAACCACCGCCATATTGACAGGACGTGTCTCATCCCCTCCTGTTTTTTGCAACAAGATCTTATGTTCATGCTCTCCCGCAGCCTCTGTCAACATATTTTGACGGAAGACCACAGCTATAGTCCTTTTATAATCACCGCTATCTAGCTGCATAACCAAGTTATCAATCTCTGACAAACTATGCTGGTGTTTGCCTGTCGAATCTGTTTTTCCTTCATGGGTATGAGCTTTAAAAGATTCTTCTTGTCGACTTCCCAAGAGGCGTCCTTTATCAATGTCTTTTCCACTATCGAGTCCCCGTAAAAACATTCCCCGCAAATCGGGAACATTAAATGTTGTTTTCCCATCTCCTTTTCCCCATGTTTCCCCCAAAACAGCAAAGAGATTGGCATAGCTCTTTCGTGAATATTCTTTCCCATCACACAGCAACCACCCAGAGGGTATTTTTTCACTCGCAAAAGTTCCAATAAATCCGGATGAAAAAGATTCCGGTAAAGGAGGAAAGGGCGGAATTTCAGGAAGTTTTATAGTAGGATTGGTTAAAAACCATCCATCAGCATTTTTCCCAGCAATATCATGCGTATAGACGAGTTCATAAAGCCCTCCCTTTTGTATTTCTCCCCCTTTTAAAGGCACAATCCCCTCGGGCGTTGCCATATAAGTTGGTTTTGGGGGCAACTGATTTAAAGAAACATTTGTTATTCCGCTATTGACGCCTTGTGCTTTAAAGCGCACAACAATGCCATCTATATAAGTCTCAAAAAAAGACTTTGTCGCCAAACGAAGGGATGTTTTCTTGTTCTCCCTATCAACCGTAAACTGTGTTTCAATCCCGCCCCCATTATCCAACAAATATTCTTTGATGCGTTGCATCATAGCGCGCGCACTATCGTTGACTGAACTTGGCGGTTGCCCTTCAGCCCAGTTTATACTCTCATCGACATAAGCATTTTCTGATGCGATGATTGACCAATCATAAATCGAACTCATAGAAGACACTCTTTTTGCAAAAAGGAAAGACGAGCAAAGAGGGAAGAAAAGAAAGCCGCAATTTTATTTTTAGAAGCCGGAATTTTCTTCATTCTCAAACCTATTTTATCATAATCCACATGCAGTAATTTTGTTTTTGCATTGATAAAAACAGCTTCAGGCTTCACACGCAACACGTCTTGCGCCAGAACGCCTTGATAACGTTGTGGATTTCCCTTATAATTAAAGGTATAAAGAGGATATCCTTTTTTCTTTCCCACAAGGATAATATTTTCTTTTGCTCTCACATCACAAAGCCCTAGAATTCCTCCGACCAATCCCAGCACTTGCTGCGCATCCCGCAATGGATCTTTTGTCACAGAAGGTATTATTGTAGATTTTCCTGAAGTTGTCCCGTAATTTCCCGCAGCCTGGGTTCCTACCTGTAACAAACGTCCCAATCGGTTCCAATCTTGATTATCTTGTTCTGACCATTTTTGGCGTTCAGCATCTAAGACATTTTGACGGTTGATATCTTGAATCATCCCCCCTTTCAGAGCATTTCCTTGCACATTACTCTGTCCTTGATAATATGCATTTGCCGCATTAACCTGATCATACTGAGAGCGATCAATCATCTGATTTGCGTTCATCATATTATTAATATCTTGATTATATTGCTGAGCTGTAGCATTTGTTGCCAAGGCGCCAAGCTCATCGGCAAGCACACCGGTATGAGCCCCAGAACCATAACGTCCGGCTCCAGACATCGACTGATTAATCGCATCGGAAGTTTTATTCAGAGCATTTTGCAATGCAGCATTAAATTTACTATTGCTTCCAATCCAATTTCCCTTCGCCATACTGGAAAGATTTGCAGCACTGTTGGTTGGTGCATTTAACCACTGGGTTACTCCAGGATTGTTATAAAGCCCTGCGGCTTGTTGTAAACCGGACAGCGCATTTTTTGTCATATCGCTAAGACCAGCAACGCGCTCTCCCTGATAAACGTTTCCGCCAATTCCTTTCTTATAAAGCCCCTGTGCATCCGCACTGGCTTGTTTAAGAATATCCGCCGCCCAAGCGGGGGGTGCATTTGTTTGTGTTGTCGTCTGCACTTGAGGTGTTTTTTTTCTACTCATGGCCCCAGAACCTTTCTATATTGAATAAGATTACGAGAATATCCGTGATGAGCGAGCCTTTTCGCCCATCCAATTCTTCCAAACATGTGTATTTCTTCAGCGTTGATTGTTCGCGCCCATTTTTCGACCTCATCAATCAATTTGACCAATTTCAGTCCTCCCTCTCCAGCAAGATCTGAGAGAACGACGCATTTTTTACCCGTATGGGCACTTTCAACTTTGGTTATTGCAAAAGCACTAAATTGGATTTTATTTTTTAAGACCAGCCACAATTGGGCTTGTCCTGTTGCGATTTCTTCAGCAATTTTTTCCAGACAAACATCATCAGGAAAGCGCTGAGCATATTTTTTAAATGCCCCATTAAGTGTCTCTTGATAAGGCGCTATTTTTTCCCATGGCCATTGCTCTGTTAAATGAGCAGAATACAAATCTTGACGATCTTGCATCATGGTTTTAGTTCTCTTCACTTTTTCACGCACACCCTACCCCTTGGCAGACTTCACCCATTCCATGCTTACCGCCCACCTTTCAAAAAAAGAATACAGCAAAAGGCAAGAAGCCCCCATCATTTCCCCCATCGTCCCTTTGTCACAAGATAAGAAGAAACTTTTTATAGAGAAAAACCATGATGCAAACTATTTTTCCATATCATAAGAAAGCATCAGCCCCGCCTTATTCCTTTGAGGATAAGGACATAGCTTATCGCATTGCTCTTTTAATTATAAAGAGCATATTACCACATATGTCTTTTGATTTATGGCATAACTATTGCATAGTTCTTTTGATTATTATGGCATGCTTATCGCATGCCGGCGGGCATCAACTCCACATCAAATCCCGTGACATGAGACCAATTCATCCCCTCAGGAATGCGCAATTTAAAGCGATAAAACCGTGCCCTTGCGCGACAATGAATTTGTCCGGTATTATGAGAAGGCTGTTTTTCTGGTAACCACACGGTTTCTTCTTCAAGAGATTGTCGAAAGCGCATTCCCACAGACAAATAAAAGTTTCCACTATTGACTTGAGGCATAATATTTTTCACCCGTGTTATCACGCCATTTGTCTGCCCCATTTCTTGTGATGTCACCACACAAGCCATAGGAGAACCAGAAAATGATCCCAGTCTGCCCTGTTGATCAAAGGCTCCCAGAATAGGCGATTCATTTTTCCAAGCTTTACTATCGAGAGAAAAGGACAAATCATCAATATTTTGAGCTACAAAATCGAGACCTTCTAGAGTTGTTCCAGATAAGAAAATGGGTAAGATCACTTTGATATCCACGAGAGCTTTTGTCCATTTTTGCAATCCCCAATCATAAATGAGCAAGATACGTTTATGGAGGCTCTCATCGCTATCCACCATCCAATAAACACGATTATACACGCCATCGATCGCCGCAGACATGGTATACAGATTACTCTGTCTTGATTTTGCAGTCATGGTTCGATCCACTTTTTCAAAGCCAATGGGTATAATCTGTCCGTCATTGGTTATTTGATAAAAACCGCCCTCATCAGCAAAGAACGCTAAATCTCCGCGACAAACAATCGATTCAGCATTTTTTGCCCCTCGTTTATCGTGGATTTTTTGGAAACTAAAAATAATCTTAGAGCCAGGAATAAAAGAACCAGCATAGATTGCAGAACGCATAAAGATAATGGGATTTGTTGTCTCCGTTGCCCCTTGCACGAAACCGCCATCAGGAAAATCTTGATAATCACAGCTTTTTTTCCCCACGGTCCAAAATTCTGCATCATTAAGTCCAGACCAATGCACCCGTCTTGGATGTTCGGTTAATTTCATCAAACAAACGAAATCTCCCCAGACGCGAACGATCCCCGCTTGTGGTGGATTTCCTCCTAAATTTCTAAATGTTTTATCATGAATAATATCGATCACTTGTGGTTTATCATTGGCATTGACCGCAATAATAAAATCACCAAACAAAGCAAAAGACCACGGGGCATCGATATTCGCCAAATAAGCCTTTCCTTTTTGGCTAATATCTTTCCACTTCATTGTTGTGTTATCCAGCAAGAAGATTTTTTCTCTTGTCCCAACAATAATAGAAACCCCATTTTTTGTTTTAACCGCAAGAGCGCCTAAAATGGGCTCCGGACATGACTCTGACAAAGGTTCAAAACTTGGCATAGGGATATAAGAGCCATCAGCCGGGAGCACATTGACAAGTTCATCGGTAAAAATTCCATTGATATCCGCCACATCAGGTCGATAATCAGCGATTGGGAAAAAAGCCATCAAGACCCCCATAAAATATTTGAAGAGCCCAGTGCTAAAACACCAAGGCTTGCTCATTAAAACCACAAAAGCCCTTAAAATTATAAGAGCACAAAATTCTATAAATATACAACCCAAGGTTGATACACACCTTGAGAAAAATAAGATCACACATCATGGCAAGGCCACCACCTTCCACCAGCGCCCAAGCAAAATCCACCGCTAACCTCTTTAAATGTCAGCCTCGCCACCACCCACACTCTTCAATGCCAGCTTCAACCCCAAGTATTGAAAAAAAGCCATAAAGCCCCCCAGAAGATGCCCCCATAAAATATCTGAAAAACGCAGTGTTATTCAAAACATCAAAGCTGATTGATGAGAACCACACGCCTAGAACAAAACTTTAAAGGCATAAAATCCCATCAAGTCACAACCCAAAGTTGATACATTCAAAAAAAATATCAATGTCCCCAGCGCTTCCCCCTCAAAACCCGCTCCTCAATGCCAATCTGGTTCTCAGCACCAATTCAGTCTCCAACATGAATTCAGTTCCTAAAGCTCATCGAGGCATAAGCACGACTCTCGTCTTTAACGCCAATCTGAGCATAAACAATTGAAAAAAGCCTTTTAAAAATTCATTGGGCGAATTTTTGAGGAACCTTTTCGACGGGATGTTTCAATACGCAAAGCTTGAAGCTGTTCTTGAAAATCTCTAAAAGAAACGGCAGCATATTCAGGATCTTTAAGGATATTTTTATAAAGTTCATATTTTGCCCGTGCTTTAATGAGATCAAAAGCATAAATCAACCAAGGATTATTGTCTTCTTTGAGCTGTTCATCGCTAACATAAACAGGAGTATACGAAAGTTGTACGTCTTCGACACTTTCTGGTGTTGGAAAGAGTCCCATTTTTTGATCAAGGGTGGTATAAAAGAATGGCGTTCCTAACTCAGGATGCCTACCATATTGTTGATGCAACACTTCCAAGGGCTTAAAGAACAACTTTGTTGGTGTTGCATTCTTTGTTACTAAAAAGACGTCCTCCAAACCCTTTTCTGATTCAATAAAAACGCCTTCTTCTCGTCCATACCATGTTTTTTCACTTTGTGTTTTGAACGTGCTTTTTCTCCTTTCATTAAAGAAAAAGGGTTCACGTTCACACAAGCGCAAAGCCGTAACAATGGAATCTTGAATTTGCAGAGAATATTCAGCTGTTGTATCGTCAATTTCATCTTGAATCAGCGCGACCATAGAGGCAAAAGTTTGCGATCGATCTGAATGTGTAAGATCGCGCTTGTTAGGATTACTGGATAAAGCGGTCATAAGCCTTTCCTTTTTCTGGAAGTATTTTAAATTTTCCCCCAACAAGAAGAATCTGTTGGGGGAAGTGAGCAAGCATTCGCTTTAAGCAGGTGCTCCATAAGTTGGGATAACGATTGTGCCAAAATCTTGAGCCCCTTGCGAACTTCCTGGCAAGGTAAAGCAGGTTTTTTTCATACCAATAATGGTTTTTGCCGCAACCCCGAATTCTCTTTCATAATCGAAGAGTTCTTCGACCAATTTATAGCGTGTTGCGCCTCGATCTTTCCCAAAAGCGATCACAGCACTTTGTGCCCCAAGAAGCACCGCACGACGCACATTGGGGACAGCTTTATTTGTCGTTCCAGACTCAACCCCTTCGGTAATATGTTCAGCTTCGCGTAAAACGACACCATTATACATTCCCAAAGATCCATCATAGAGCGGATTTTTGATACGGCTTCCACTATAGATTGCCTTAGTAATGTCGAGCCATTGTCCCGCATCTGTATTGGTTCGCAATTGCGTCACTTGGGTTGGATGAAGATAAAGCACATAGACATTTTCCCCATCGATCCGCACGGGTCTAATTTTTGGATTTGCCAATTTAGCCCGTTCAACAGCTTTATCGATTAGTTTAAGATCAAAAACATCATTTTCTTTTAAGTCCTCATCTTTTGTTTTATCGTGAGGACGCACCACGCGTTTATTGGTTGGAGCCGTTGGGGCATTAAACCCATAATGAACGGGTTTAAGAGTAATTGTGCGTCCCTCAAAGTTAATGGTTTTTGCAGTATATCCGCAAACTTGAATGAAGAACATCATACTGAGACGATCCGCATACCAATCAACCAAACCATTTTTTGCTTCTGTGCGCAAATCGTGGAGAATCCGTTGTTGATCAATGGTGCCCTCATTTTTGACACGCACCGCATGAACGAGTTCATTAATTGCCAAGCGATCATTGAGAAACTGTAAAGCTTCTTCATTGCCTTCCAATGTCTGCCCTTCACTCACCCCATCACCGAGCAACTGGACACGCAAATTAAAGCTAATGGAATCCCCACTTGCTTTCGTGGTTTCATCCTTTAATTGTACGATACTGTTTGAATCATTTCCAATCAACGGTGCAATTGGGATTGCTTTTGAGACTTCTTGGTTTAAGAGTTTAGACCATGTGCGCACTGCCATTGGGTCATTGAGTCCGATATAAGTTACAGTCATTTTATCCTCGAAAAGTTTATTGACATAAAAAAAACCCGGCAAAGCGCCGGGCGCTCAAAACACCACATTTCATTTCAGATGGTGAATAGGTTGTTCTCGTGTGTTTTGTTTCTGTTAGCCTCTCGCCTCCCACTGATAAGAGCTCTCCTGACCGCGTCCGTGCTTTGAGAAATCCCCTCTCTGCCTCCTCCACCCACACTCTCTTATGTTTCCACAAAAGACACCCCGCGCATTTCATGCACCAAAAGCCCCTCACGTATCCCGCAAAAGACACCTGCCACATTCTTGTTTTTAAAATTCTCTACCACCCATTAAACGATTAAAAGCCGCTTTATTTTTAGGATCAGCAACCCAAGTGCTAAATTCTGCTTCTGACATTTTATCCAGCATATCCAAAGAAATTAGCCCACTTGGCGTCAAACCGTTATAAGCAGCAAGTGTACGGGCAGAATTGTGTCTTTCTTGTAAATTTTCACCCATGGTATTCTGAACATTTGTATAGCCAATTTTTTGTGCAATCGTGTAAATCACTTCAGCCGGATTTTGATTTTTTTGCGCACAATCGCGCAAGATCTGCTTCAACTCATCACCAATCCTTGCATCAATATTTTGGGGATCAGCCAGCTCAGGATAGAGCGAAGCATAAGCTGCCAACTGTTTAGCGCGCATTTCATAAATAAAATCAGCCGCTTGATCAAAATCATGGTACTTTTGTTTAACACTTGCAACAGACTGCTGATAAAACGCCTGCAACTGTTCTGCTTCGCGAACAGGGGAAGGTTGTTGTTGTTCATTAACAATCCCTTGTTTTTGGAGAGTTTTTCCCAACCATTGCATATAGCCCATAAAGTCCTTTTGCGGATCTGGCGGCCCAACCTCTTTTCCTTGAAACTCGTTTCCCCCTTCTTGGGAAGGTGTCTGTTGTTGATGCCTTTGCCCTTGAAAATTTTCTTCCAAAGTTTTTGCTTCTCTTCCAATTTCACCCTCTTCTCCCTCTTGTGTTGAGGCAAGAAAGTCTTGTTTCAAATGGTTTTGTTCTGCCGGCGTTAAATGTTCTTGATCCATGACGTTAGCCTTTTCTTTTTTAAACAATCAAATTAAATTTTTCAGATAAAACAGTTTATGCGCATTGATCCCCAATGCCCTTCCATCACTTGGGCTCCAGCATATCGACACCATGCTCCCCCTCACATGACAGCAAAACGCCATCTCTTCTCTGCTTCTGCCCCCAAAATGGACTATCCAACAGCATAGCCCTTCTGAGCTAAAGAGAAAGGGCATTGCTCTCTATAAGCATAAGCAACATTGTGTCATGGAAATTTGTATCCATCTGCCCATTGATAAAGATCATCCAAGATCGCCCATCACAAAGCCCCCTATTCACAAAGCCACTTATTGTTGGGCATTTACTGTCTGCAACATCTGCATGATCTGCTCTACTCCTCCATGAGTCCCCATTGGTGCTGCAGCATTTTGCTCTTCTTGAAGAGTGTTTTGCGCCTTTAGCGCAATTTTATGAATAAGAGAGGCGGGTAAAGGCGAATAACGTAAGAGATCGAGCATAATCTCTGGTGTTGCAAAATTTTGCATCAAAGGAAGCAATTGCATGATCAATGCAAAAGTACGCTCTTTTTCATTCAGACTCGTTGGTGCATCATCCACGACAATATCATATTCCAAACTTGTTACCATTTCGCGTGTCAAAGGAACATACTGCGCATTTTCATCCCCAGCAATACGAACCAACCGCCCATCGGACAGATAATTTTGAATCAGATAGAGAATAATTTTCCCCTGTCGCTGCCGATATCGACGCAAACCATCAAAAAAGGAAGCCAACAGATTAAGAGATGATTGGCGCCGTTGTTGTTCAAGAATACCGGGCTGATTAACAGCGCGCGTCCCAACAAATTCAGAAGACAATCCCGTCACTTGCTCGAGAGCGCTCTTTGCTTCATTAAACAATTGGAAAAACCCTTGCGGAAATTGCGCCACCGGTTTAGGCTGGATTCTCCCACCAGACACAGCCCCACTTTTCAACCAAGTAATGCTATCGGCTCTAGCCCAACTCTCAACAGCTTGTCGATCATCATCAAAAGCATCACGTTCTGCCATAATACCGCCTTTTGATTGGCTATTGAGCAAATGCATCACTTGACTAAAATATTTGTTTGCCCACCGTTGTGGATCTTTTGTAGGGCGCACAAGCCCGTAAAATTGCCGGCTTAACTTATCAAAAGTACCGGTAATACATTCCCATCCCAATTGACCTGCGGGAACCAAAGGCTTATCGGGTGCTTCAAGCAACTTTCTGCCTAAAAACGCTCGTTTGACAATTTTTCTCATCAACCGTGTTGCTTGAATATCCGGAAAGGCTTTACTTAAATTTTGGAAATCCTGCTCTGAATAATCAATAAACTTTCCACTTTGCGGTTCGAGAACTTTATAAACCACCTCACGTTCAAACCAGCGACATTCAGCCAATGTCACCATTTTAGGCCGTTGATAGCTTGTTCCCTCTTCTTGTTGATAAGGTTGTGTCCCATTGTTGGTTGGGTGTAAAAAACTCTGATGTTTCACCCAGTCGGCATTAAGATCACTCCAATGAACATGGGGAAACATTTGCTGAGCCACTTCTAAAGGCTTTTCATCAATGTACCATAAGCGTTGTGCATCAATGAGATTAGACTTAACAGCACTCGCATCCCAGACCATTTTCATAGGATCAAGCCGCGCAATAATGGGTTTTCCTTGCGGATCTTCTTCATAATCAAGGCGGGTATCCGTCCAGCCCATACCGCAAATGACCGCATCTTGAAAAGCATCGGAATCTTCATATTCCCCATCAGCTTCATCGCGAAACCATTCGGCTGCCCCTGTTAGAATCTGGTTTGCAAAAGCAGCCCCTTCTTGTCGTGGAATAAATTGGACTTGTCTTTTATTATTGCGCTCAGCCCCAATAACGGCATTAATCAAAGGTGCAATACGGTTAAAAGTCATCACCGGTCTGTTTTGTTCGTTCAAGACGGCCAAGTCTTGCTTATTCCATTGCCGCCCATTATAAAAATCGTAGTCTTCTTGGGCATTTTTTCGCCATTTTTCCACATGCGCAATATCATCCTGATACCAGCCTACGAGTTTTTTAAAGAGTGCTTGATGTTCAAGCGTTTCGATTTGATCAAAAGAAGAGAAAGAAGAATCTGTAAGTATATTCATTAAAAAGCCATCCATGAAGTTTGAGAATGGTGAGAAGAGCGATAGGTATTTTTTTTAGGACGGACATGGGGCTGTTCATAAGCCACACACATCAGTCCAAAGGCATCGGCCCCATGGCTTGCCCAATCATGTTCAGCGCCAAGACCAATATTGCGCTGTTCATCACGCTTTTCATGATACCAAGCGAGTGCTTTTCTCCCCGCACCTGTTGTGTCACGATTAAACCATAGAGCAGGAAACAAACGCCTTACGGCTTCGATACGCATTTTCACAGCGCCCGTTCCCTGATTAGGAATGATTTTGGTTTGAAAACCAGCTTGTTGCAGTGCACTTTCAAAACTGACATTATAAACACGATCTTTTGTTGCACCATCATGGGGCAAGACCATGAGAGCCTTTTCATATCCCCTTTGAAAGACCCACCCCACATGCTCAGAAAGCGGTTGCCCTTGGGCTTCATAATAATCGAGCACGCGAATTTCCCGCCCAACAAATTGCGCGACCCACAAGGCGGTTGCATCGGCCTTTGCTCCCGTTCCCCCGATATCCCAAAAGATTTTAATTTGCATCAAAGGATCACGTGGAACAGTGGTAATCCGCCCTTCCATTTCAGCTTCGAGAAGACATTTTTGATAATAAGCGCCTTGCACAGCTTGGAGATATTCCCCTTCCCAAATATGGTTATACTGCTCTGGTCTTTGTTGCAAATCGCTCAATCGATCCCGATTAAGCTTTTCGGGAAATTGCGGATTATCGCGCCAATTAATTTCCGCCCCTTTGATATTGGGGTTATCAACATTTCGAAAACGTTTTTCCACGGGGGCATTTTCATGGCATGGGTTCCAAGTGACCCATAATTCTGCATTCCAATCTTTTCCCTCTTCGCGCAAAGTTGGAATAAGCGTTTGCCAAGCAGTCTCGGTTACCGGTTCCGCCTCATCAACCCAACAGAGGAAAACACGCCCCATTGATTTAATACTAGCAATATTTCGATCAAGACCAGCAAAAACATAGACGATCCGTCCATCTTTTGATTTAATATATTTATCGCCGATTTCATAATAGTCTTGTAGAAACGGATAAGATTCGATGGCGCGTTTAATTTCTTCCAAAGAACTCTCATTGAGAGAATTTTGAAACTGTCGCGCACAAAGAATAATACCGCGTTCCCCCGCCATTCCATGGCGATATCCCACCACAGCTGACATCAAAGCAAAAGAGCGTGTTTTTCCAGAGCCCCGTCCTCCCCAAGCCGCCCGCACATCGGCTTTTCCCGTAAAGACAGGAATAAGCTTTGGGATAAGAGCCACTTGAGCCGTTTTCTGCCCGATTTTTTGAGAAATTTTCTGAACAATTGTCATGATCAATTTTTATACTTTAGCAGCAATTGAACTTCACATTTTTGCATGAGATCCCACCTGAGCAATCCCCTTGCCCCCGCCATACACCCCAAGCCCTCAAGCCCCCCAAGGCACAAAGCCCTGCCCCCTCAAACACCGCGCCCCTGTCCCCCACAAAAGCACGGTATCTGCCCCCATTTCACCAGGCTCACACAAAATCCCTTAAAAGCACGCCATCTTCCAATTTCATGCCCCGCAACATCCCCAAGCCTTACACTTGATCTATGCCTCAAAGATCCCCACCAAAGCACACCATCTTAAATTTCACGCTCCTCATCCATCAAAACAGTATCTCATACCACCCCGCCCAGATACCCAAACACCCCAGGCCCCCAGCAGTTAAGTATCACAAACACCTACAAGCACGATATCCTCTGCTTCAAACGCGCTCACACATCATCCCCCAAAGCAGCGCCCTTCCACGAAGACATCTCCGATCATCCACTTCCACGCAACATTTTCCGATATCACAAACCTCAGTTTTCCGCAGGCTCACGCTTCAAAATCCCGCTTCTCCGATTGGATCCCCTTTGACTTCACGGATACAATCTCGATCCGCGAAACTGTTTTGACATCTCCACCCCTTCAATAACGAGAAAAGACAAACCTTCACAAGAAATCCAAAACGGCAGAGTGCATCAAGCGCTCTCCCCCGCGCCTTTCAAGCATCACAGCCATGTCCCCTTACGTACCACGCCCAGATCTCTTGCCACAATCTCTTGAAAGCTTCATCTACTTCGATACACGCCCTCACACATCATCCCCCAAAGCAGCGCCCTTCCACGATGACATCTCCGATCATCCACTTCCACGCAACATTTTCCGATATCACAAACCTCAGTTTTCCGCAGGCTCACGCTTCAAAATCCCGCTTCTCCGGTTCGGTATTTTTAGGCTTCACGGGTACGATCTCGATCCGCGAAATTGTTTTGACCTCTCCCCCTGCTTCTCCCGTCACCTGAAGAGGCAAAACTTTTGCCAGCAGTGAAAAAAAAGGCACAGGATTATTTAGCGCATGATATTGCAGATAAGACACCAATCCATCTTCTCCATAGTGAGATCCAGCTTGTTCAGCGGCTGTCAGTAAGGCTTCATTAAACCGCTTGGTTGTTTTATTCAAAGCCCCTTTTTTCCGCCCTTTTCGACGTAAGGGAAGACAATTTTTCTCAGCCATCATCATGTTCCTTTCAATCAAGAAAAACCAATTCCATGACATAAAAGAATGCCATGAAAATCAGCAACGAATCTTCAAAAGCACTCCACAATGAAAAAAGCAAAACCACCCTCAACAAGCCAAAAGCTGCCATAATACTGGACCCCTCAACTCCAAACCTCTGTTCCCATTCCATGCCCTCACAAAAGGACAACACGCCCTAAAAGCCCACACAACGGGTCAATCCTCCAGCTCCTTGAACGTCCCTTTTCTTATTTTACAGATCCACGCCTTTACGCTTTTCTATCTTTACAGAAAAATCCTCCAAACCATCACCCCACACCACTTTAGTCAACACTGATCTATTAACCATCAAACTTCTTGTGTAGCAAAATATCCCCTACGAACTTCAGATCATCACCCTTCAAACGGATAGTATGCCTTGCCTTATCCCAAATATTTCTGCTCTCTTCACCACACCTCAGAACCACACTCCTTTACAATAGAACCGCACAGCCAAATATTTTAATTTTTCTTGCCAATCTTCTGAAATTACTTTATCACTCAAAAGATGCTTTGGTCGTCTACGCAGCGATCAATAAGGGATTTGAAAGTCCGAAAGCTCAGTACAAAAAATCGATGCCACTTTGCGGCATCTCCCGGATTCCGGGAGCTTTTGCTATGTCCAGGTGCGATAAGCACTAAAAGCAAAAGGCTGACTGAGCTCAGTGCTTTCAAACTCCCGGATACCAACGCGAGGGCGCTCGCAACCGGCGGGGGGCTTGAAATGCAAACCAAAAATCCACGTTTTAATGATATTTCGATTGGCAAAAGAATTCGTCATAGAAGAATGTCAATGCGGCTTTCTCAAAAGGAATTAGGAAACCATTTAGGTGTCAGTTTTCAACAAATCCAAAAATACGAAAAAGGCTTCAATCGTGTAAGCGCAGGGCGGTTACAAGAAATTGCCAAGCTACTGAAGGTTCCCATTACCTTTTTTTATGCGGATATTGCTACAAAAGAAGATATCCCCACAAAAGAATATCCCTCACACGATGATCAAGAAATCTATAGCGAAAAAGAACACGCTCTTGTAAAAAATTTTAGAGAACTCCACCCTAAAAAACAGAAAGCAATTTGGTGGTTAATTTCCGATTAGACAAAAGCCCCCTCATCAGCATATTCCGCAACATACCTCAATAAAACTTATGTACATCTCAAGAGACAATATTTCAAGGAATCTTAAGAACAAGCCCAATCCTCTTCTTCACTCTTCGTCCCCACTTCTCTCCCTACATGCTATGCCACAACAAACGCCCCCACAAAGCCCAATTCCTTCACATCATTTTACAGATCCACGTTTTTAGGCTTTTACGTCTTTACAGAGAACAGTGAGACGAAAGGCTCAAACAGTCAGCACGCGCTGCACTATCAACACAAATCTTTAAACCACATGACTTTTCTAGCAGAATTCTCTTCTAACCACTTCATATGGTTATCACCACGTCTTAAAGGACGATATTTCATAAAAACTTAAGAGCAAGAGCTATTCTTGCCACTTTTTGCCTTTTCACACTCTCTGCCCCCCTATTTTCTCACCGCATTCCCTACCACGACGAAAGCCCCCACAACGCATAAATTCTTCGCATCATTTTACAGATCCACGTTTTTATGCTTTTGCGTTTTTACAGAAAAATAGAAAATGAAACGTTCAACCCGCCATCTCCACACCACTTTAGTCAACACTGGTCTATTAACAATCCGGCTTCTTATGTAGCAAATTACCCCTCTACAGGATAAAACTTTCCACCTCACACCGATTTGTAAACTATAATCCAGCTTCTCACCTAGCGACTATCCCCCACTGAGATCAAATCACCACTCCTCAAAAAATATTCTTTTACAATAGAACCGCACAGCCAAATATTTTAATTTTTCTTGCCAATCTTTTGAAATTACTTTATCACTCAAAAGGTGCTTTGATCGTCCACGCAGCGATCAATAGGGAGTTGAAGCCTGAAAAGCCTAATACATGAATTTGTCCCGCTTTGCGGGTATCCCGGAATTCCGGGAGCTTTTGCTATGTCCAAGTGCATCTTCGCACTAAAAGCAAAAGGCTGATTAGGCTCAGTACTTTCAACCTCCCGGAATACTCATGCGAGGGCGCTCGCAACCGGAGGGGAGCTTGAAGTGCAAACCAAAAATTCACATTTCAATGATATTTCGATTGGCAAAAGAATTCGTCATAGAAGAATTTCAATGCGGCTTTCTCAAAAGGAATTAGGAAACTCTTTAGGTGTCAGTTTCCAACAAATCCAAAAATACGAAAAAGGCTTCAATCGTGTAAGCGCAGGGCGGCTACAAGAAATTGCCAACATACTGGCGGTTCCTATTACCTTCTTTTATACGGATATTGCTACAAAAGAAAATCATTCATACTATGATCAAGAAATCTATAGCGAAAAAGAACAGACCCTTGTAAAAAATTTTAGAGAGCTCCACCCTAAAAAACAAAAAGCAATTTGGTGGTTAATTTCTGATTAGGCAAAAAAGCAGCATTCAAACATTATCCGCCGACACCCCCCGCCATTACCCGTCAACACCGCGTGCACCTAAAGCTTTCGATATCGGCTATCACCCGCCTCCAATAATGGTATTTACAGCAGCCCCTCAAGGTAGGAGGCCCACCCCCACTTCAAACAACATCCCCTTGTTCATCCCCCCTTTGACAGCATCAGAGAGCAACAAGCAAAAAAGCAACAAAATTTTGGAAAAAAACCTTGAGCACCCTCACCCCATTATCTTCTCACCCATCATCTTCCCCATCTTCCTGCTGGCTCTTATGCGGAGCTCTTAATCTGATCTGGTTTAAAGATACAATTCCGATTGTGCCATTATGATACCTTTTTACATTGACCTTGTCAAGTTTTTATATTGTTCTTTTAATATTTCGTGTCATTCTTTCTCATAATCATCTCTCTCATACAAACACAATGCCCAAAACATAAAGCACAAAATACAATATCATTATGTTGCTCATTCACGCGTTTTTGAAAAACATACCTTACAGCTTTCGCCATTTCACGACAGTGCGCTGCAAAATAATGCTCCATACCTTGTGATCATAAAAACCAACCTCTCCCTCTTCACATCGCTTGCTCTTGTCACCATCTCTGGTAGCAACCGCGCCCCTCCATCCCATTCTCTCCCATTTCAACCCACTCTCCTCTCTTGGCTCCAGCCATCGCCCCATCTCTCCATCTTCCATTCCTCTCCCCCCTCAACACATTCCTCGCCATGATAAAACCCCACATGCCCCAAAGCACGCACAACGCAGAAATCCTCCACGCCCCTAACTTCCTCTTCCTTTTTTACGGCTCCACGTTTTTACGCTTTACCATCTTTACTAAAAAGCAGCCAAACAAAACGTCCAAACCACCACACAACTGTTTTACGAGAACGCAACACATAACAACGTACTTCACAACAAGCTTATCCACCTACAAACTTGCCTTCATTCTTCACGCATCCCGTCACTCTCTTCACCGTCTCTTTATGCTTAAATAAAAGGAACACACCGGCATATTACCAATGTTGCCCATCTTTTGACTCACATGAAGCGTTTTTTAACCATCTGCCCCTCAAAGAACGAAATTTTCTAAGCACCGATTGACAATCCCATTTCAAAAAGCAGATTTTCCCACAAGACAAAACTTCCCCCACACACTGCTCTGTAAACAATTCTCTACACTTTAACCTCTTGCTCAACCCATCCCACCATCTCGAAATCACCATCCCCTCAAAGAGCAGTATTTACGGCATGATAGGAAACGAACCGTCTTAGAAAAAACGGCATGGAGAGATCAAAGAGATCAATGATCGTCTTCTAATGTTGTATGAGGGGGTGTTAATGCTTTATTTTTCTTAATTTTTATAACACCAATCATTCCAGTGAAAATAATGAAAGAAGACATCGTTAAAAAAGAGCTCACCAATCCTACCAGTGCAAAAAGCCCAGCAATAAGGCCAGACACAGCTTCAGCAGAGTTTGCTAAAGTTGAAAAGGTTCCAAAACTCTTACCAAAATCTTCACGACGAGAGTATAATTGAAGCGCAGAGACTAAACTAATATCCACAAATGCCCCCGTAAATCCTAAAACGAAGGCAAACATGAGAAGCAGTGGTAAATAAAATATTGCCGCTAAAGGCATAAGAAATAGAATTCCCCCATAAAGAAGCCAAAAGACCATAAGCTTTAATGATGTAACCTTGACTATAATTTTACGATAGGACAAACCACCCACAATCGTTCCAACAGCCATGAGAGAAAAAAGTGAACTCACAAATCTTTCC
>NZ_JAQITF010000014.1:33862-45006 GCF_028618665.1 Bartonella sp. AU16XJBT | reverse complement strand
AACCCTTATTGATAATAGAAATTAAAACAGCCACTACCCTATGACGCTTTTAATAAAAGCACATATCTTTGTAACTAAAGACCAAGTGGCAAAACACCTTGATTGTAACCGTGTGAAGACATTTCCCCCCATACTTATACTCTCAGAGAGATAACCAAAATTATTTGGAAAGTCAATGTGTAAGCCTCAATATCCCCATCAATATAAAGGATAAATTTGCTAAACCATGTCCCCTTATTCATAGAGTAAACCTTCAAAGAACACCTCATCTATGAGTTTTGGAGTTTTTTTAGGGTGTTAGAAACCTTCAAAATCTATCTATAAAATGCATCGAAATACTTATTCTGATATCTTAAAAGCACATAGTGCATTTGTCTTTTTTATCATAAAACAAATAGCAAATTTCACTATTTTGCTGATCTTATCCTATGTCATGGCCTGTTGATAAGCAATCTTTTAAAACCCCTTTTGAAAAAATATCGGCTTTTTTAGCAGTTTTTTTCCATTTTTATCGATATTTGCTTTAAGTGCATTTGATTGAATTCGTTTTGATTCTTTTGATGATTATTGATCATCTCTTAAGGCAAGGGATTTTTATTACAATATGCTGCAATCTGTTAACTCTGATAATGAACACCTCTCTTTACGCTCTCTGTTGGAATATTATCGGCAAAAAGCTAAATCACCCCGTGAATTAGGAACCATGTTTGAAAATCTTGTCATGGTTTATTTGAGTGAAGACCCGCTTCAAAAGCAAGAATACGAAAAGGTTCAGACTTATTTGGAATGGGCTAAGGAACATGATGAAAATGGAACGGATATTGGGATTGATCTGGTGGCGACAATCCGTGATGAAGGGGGTTATGCGGCTATTCAATGTAAATGCTATGATGCTTCTCACATAATTAAAAAAGAAGATATTGATAGCTTTATTGCTGCCTCGGGCAAAAAGATCTTCACCCGCCGTATACTGGTTGATAGCACCGAAACAGATTGGAGTGACAATGTTGAACTGACTTGTGAAGGACAAGAGGTTCGTATTCAACGGATTAATCTATTTGATTTGGAAAGCAGTCAAATCGATTGGGGGGCTTATAAAGAACAAGGACAAGCTGTTCTTAAAGAGAAACCGAAAAAAAAGCTTTTAGATCATCAGAAAGAAGCCCTTGAGAAAGTCTGTGAAGGTTTACAAGAAGCAGACCGTGGCAAGCTGATTATGGCATGTGGAACGGGGAAGACTTTCACCAGTTTGAAGATAGCAGAAACCATAGCAGGAACTGGCAAGCGTGTATTATTTCTAGTGCCCTCTCTTGCTCTTATCTCTCAAACAATTCGTGAATGGACAGAAGATACAGAAGTACCTTTGCGTTCCTTTGCTGTGTGTTCAGATACACAAGTGGGTAAGCGTCGGAAGAATAATAAAAATGATGCTCTTGAATTTGATAGCTCTGATCTTGCCTTGCCTGCAACAACGGATGCCAAAGAACTGGCTAGCAAAGCGGGTAAGGTTTCCCATGATCTGATGACCGTGGTGTTTTCCACTTACCATTCAATCCAAGTGATTTCCGATGCACAAAAAAAGTATGATTTACCCGAATTTGATCTGATCATCTGTGATGAAGCACACCGTACCACTGGGGCTTCATTGGGAACAGAGGATAATGAATCTGATTTTATCAAGGTTCACGATAACAGCATCATTCAAGGCAAAAAACGTCTGTATATGACAGCAACCCCTAAGATCTTTACCGATGATGCCAAAAAGAAAGCTGATGAGATCAATGCTGTTCTCGCCTCTATGGATGATGAAGAGCTCTATGGAAAAGAACTTTATACCTATACCTTCTCAAAAGCCGTTCAGAATGAACTTTTAGCACCTTATAAGATTATTGTTTTGGGTGTTAATGAAGAGGAAGTCAGTCAATCCATTCAACATCTGATGACCGATGAGAATTATGAACTTATCCTTGATGATAAAACCAAAATCATAGGCTGTTATCAAGCCCTTGCTAAAATAGATCTAAAAGTTGATTTGAGTGATGACCCTAATCCCATGCGGCGGGCTTTAGCATTTTGTAAAGATATCAAGACCTCTGAACGTATCCGTGATACCTTCAATTCTCAAGAAATACAGAAAGAACTGTATGATCTTCATAAGGTCTATAAAGATACCCCGCCTCTTGACTGTACCTTTGATCATATTGATGGAACACAAAGTGCAAAAACGCGTCATAAAGCCCTTGATTGGTTAAAGGAAGATGCGGGAGAGCATGTCTGCCGTGTGTTAACCAATGTACGCTGTCTGTCTGAAGGAGTGGATGTTCCTGCTCTTGATGCGATCATGTTTTTACACCCGCGGAAAAGTTATGTGGATGTCATACAGGCGGTGGGGCGTATCATGCGTCGTGCTCGGGGCAAAAAAAGAGGCTATATCATTTTACCCGTTGGAATCCCTGCTGGGGTTTCTGCTGAACAGGCTTTAAAATATAACAAAAGATACAGTGTTGTCTGGCAAGTGATCAATGCTTTGCTTGCTCATGATGAGAATTTCGAAATCACCCTTAACCAGATGATTTTAGGGCAAGACGTTAGTGATGTTTTGGAGATTAGCGCCTTAAAGAGCATGACCTCGGTTGAGGATAAACTCCATATCCATGAAAAATCAGAACATATGGGGCTTGAGATTGGAAAAGCCGCTCCTGAACCGCAGCATAGTTATAAAGGGCAAATGAGATTGCCCTTTTATAAAGAGTTTCCCAATGCCCTTAAAACCCTTCTTGCGAAAAAATTTGCTATTGCGGATTATTGGGAAAATTGGGCGGGCAATGTTGCTGAGATTGCACAAAACCATATCACCCATCTTCAAAACCTGCTTGCTGATGAAAACAGTGAAGCCTTTCATGCTTTTGATGCGTTTCATAAAGAATTAAAGAACAACTTAAACAGTGAAATAAAGAAAGAGGAAGCGATTGAGATGTTAGCACAACATCTTGTCACGCGTCCCGTGTTTGAAGCCTTGTTTGAGGGCAATGAATTTGTGCAAAACAATGCCATTTCGCAAGCCATGGAAAGGATCTTAACAGAACTTGATAAAACCAATATCGAGGAAGAATCCAAGGAATTACAAGAGTTTTATAACAGTGTAAGGCTTCGTGCTTCTGGGATTACCTCGCCTTTAGCAAGGCAAAATCTTATTATCACGCTTTATGAAAGCTTTTTTGCCAAGGCATTTAAGAAAACCACGGATAGACTTGGGATTGTTTATACCCCCGTTGAGGTAGTGGATTTTATCATTCATTCTGTTGATGATGTCTTGCGTAATGAATTTGGAAAGAGCCTTGGTTCACGTGGTGTTTCTATTCTTGACCCTTTCACGGGAACTGGAACCTTTATCACAAGGCTTTTACAATCAGATCTCATCAAACCAGAGGATATGGAATATAAATTCCGTCATGATATCCATGCCAATGAGATTGTTTTGCTTGCTTATTACATAGCAGCGATTAACATTGAATCGACTTATCATAGTATCATGAAAGGTGAGTATATTCCCTTTAAGCATATTGGTTTGGCTGATACGTTTCAAACACTTAAAGAAAAAAACTTGATAGACGGTATACTCAAAGAAAATAGTGAATATTTAGAGCATCAAAAGAAACTAAATATTGAAGTTATCTTTGGCAACCCTCCTTATTCGGTAGGACAAAAAAGCGAAAATGATAATGCAAAGAATACTCCCTATCCCATATTAAATAAACGTATCGGTGAAACTTACGCTGCTCAATCTAAAGCAACTAGTACGCACAAGTTATATGACAGTTATATTCGTGCTATTCGTTGGGCTAGTGACCGAATAAAAAAACGCGGTGTTATTGGTTTTGTCACAAACGCGGGTTTTATTGATGGAAGTTCTATGGATGGTTTACGCAAATGTCTCGTTGAGGAATTTAGCAGCCTTTATATTTTCCATTTACGGGGGAATGCCCGGACCTCTGGAGAACAACGTAAGAAAGAAAGTGGTGGAATTTTTGGTGAAGGATCTCGTGCCCCTATAGCGATTTCTATTCTCGTAAAAAATCCAAATGCACAACAGCATAGTAAGATATATTTCCGTGATATTGGAGATTACCTCACAAGAGAAAAAAAGCTTAAGACAATTAAAGAATTTGGTAGCATTAATGGTATTACACGAAGTAAACAAGGTTGGCAAATAATTACACCAGACAGACATGGTGATTGGCTTGGTCAACGTGATGACAATTTCAACGCTTTTTTAGCTATAGGTGATAAAGGTTATAAAAAAGATCATAATAAAAAACTCTTTGAAACGTTTTCATGTGGTCTAAAAACCAATCGTGACGCTTGGGCTTACAATTCAAGTCGTGAAGCTTTAGCGAAGAACATGAGTAATATGATTGCTTTCTACAATAGTGAAGTGGAACGTTTTAATGGTGCTTATACACATGCCGCCAGTAAAGCACGTGCAAAGTATGTAGATAGTTTTGTCAATTCCGATGACAGTAAAATTAGCTGGAGCTATAGTGTTAAGCAACAGTTAATTAGAGGAAAAACTTTTAAATTTGAAGAAACATGCCTCACTCAGAGCTTGTATCGTCCTTTTATACAACAATGGCTCTATTATAGTCGCATTTTTAATGAATCAGTTTATCAAATGCCACAGATATTTCCTATGGGAAAAATAGTTGAAAATAGAGTTATGAAAATTGCTGCTGTAGGAGCAAGAGGTGGATTTTCTGTCTTGATGACTAAAAATGTGCCTGATGTGGGTGTGATAGATAATAGCCAATGCTTTCCACGCTATATTTACGAAGATACTGAAGTTTTAAAAGATAAAAACAAGAAACAATCCCATTTATTTACAGAAGCAAACACAACAGCTGGTTTACAGAGGTATGATGCCATTACTGATGAAGGTCTAGACTATTTTAAAGCCTCTTATCCTAATGAAACCATAACAAAAGATGATTTGTTCTATTATGTTTACGGTTTACTTCATTCGGAAGATTACCGTACTCGTTATGCACATAATTTATGCAAAGAACTGCCTCGTATTCCTTGCGTAAAGAGTGCTGATGATTTTTGGAAGTTTGTAACAGCAGGGCGTGAACTGGGTCATTTACACGTAAATTATGAAGATGTAGAGCCTTATCCAGTGACCTTTAAAAAGGGTAACCCAAAACAGACTGAGATCTCTAATCCCGAAAAATTCTATTATGTGACTGAAATGAAATTTGCTGGGAATAGTAAGGAAAAGGATAAATCGACTGTTTTTTACAATAGCAATATCACAATAACAGATATCCCTCTTGAGGCTTATGAGTATATTGTAAATGGCAAGCCTGCTCTTGAATGGGTTATGGGGCGTCAATGTGTTAAGATTGATAAAAAGAGTAGTATTGTCAATGATGCCAATCGCTACGCTGTTGAAACCGTTGGCAACCCTGCTTACCCCCTCGAATTGTTTCAAAGGGTTATTACCGTAAGTTTAGAGACAATGAAAATCGTAAAAAAACTACCAAAATTAGAAATAAGAGAAACTGAATGATTTAATAAAGCATGCTCACATAATGGGTATGATAAACGCATAAGGGGTATAGAGCTTATAACCATAATCTATACTTCTTTTGTTAAGTTGATTAGATACAATCCTAATATGCGTTATTCTAAAAAGAAAAAACTTGCACTTTTAGATACTCTTATTTGGATTGCTTTAAGACTTTTAAGAAATCCCATCTTAAAGTGAATTAGATTTTTTTACATTGCCTTTAAGAGGTTATACCGTAATCTAAAATGAGTGCTTTATCCTTTTCAAAAGCTTTGTTTAAAGAGGGTTATATGTATTCATTTTGCTTATAGGTTTTGAAGGTTCCTAACACCCTCAAAACCCCTTCAAAACCCTCTTAAATATATATTATAGATTGTATTTACATGTTATATTTAATATAGGTTGTTTGCTTAAAACATTAACATATTGAAATATAATGACTTTTATTTTCGATTTAAAAATAAAATAATTAATAATAAAAGGAACCCTCAAAACCTTCAAAACCCTCGAAACTCATAACTATAATGATCTTGATAGCATCTCTTATGAGTTACAAGCTATCTTTTTAAAAGCTTTAAAGAGTCATATGCTTTTCATAAAATACGTTGTAATCAATTCTCTAAATCATAAGGTTATCATTCAAAAAAACTGATAAAGTTCATAAAAAGGATTTTAATAACGTAATCAGTTTTTACTTTCATACGCTTTTCATAAGACACGTGTTAATCACTCACTAAAAAATATAATTTTAACTTTTAAAAAGAACTAACCAAAATAACAAAAGCCTATTAAAAGGGACTTTGCTAATCTCTATAATTATCAATCTCTCTTTAGATATTTTCATAACAGTCTATAAATCGTAATTATCCTATATCCTATTTATCGTTTCTCTTATGAATATGAAAAATGATGCCATGGCTATATAAAGCATATAACAGCTATAGAGAATGCATAAAAACAGCAAGGTTTTATAATCATAATACAAATGAATGCGTTGGTTATAAAAACAGTTCCTATAAAAAGCTGTTAAGTTGCAAATGTGTTATAAACAAAATTCACAAAAAAATTTAAATTCATTTAGTGAAAAAACTGATAGGTTATAAAGTTAAAAAAACGCATTATGAGAGCGTTTCTAAATATTATAAATGTATAGATTCAAAAAAGAACGCCATTGTTTCAGAAAGCCTATAATATAGCTTTAAAAGTGCATAAATATAAAAGACGCAATTCATAAGCATAAGATATTATCAATACACAATGCATTTAAAAAAATACAAAAAATATCAAAAAAGATAAAATATTAATTGACAATAAATACGTATTTTGGTATATAAATACTCAAGTGATCAAAACACTTACAGTTAGCGAAAAGGTTACGAAACAACCTTTCCAAAGTCTTTAAAAAACTGACTATCTTTTATGCTGTGATTAGCATATATGATGATTTTGTCGGGTGTAGTTACGCTATACAATACCTTATAGGAAAAGCGTAGCAACGGACTAACTGCCGTGTTTTGAACGCCCGGCGCCCTTATAGGGTGTCAATTTCAAAACAATTGAACAGTTAGGCTTTAAATATGACAAATATATCAAAAATTACCCCCGTTAATAAGAAAAAAACATCTAAAAAATATGAGTTTACTGGCGAAATGGATTTTGTGACTGGTCTCATATTATACCGTATACGTGCTTTAAGAGATTTTGGGGATGTTAAAGCTGGCGATCTAGGCGGCTTTATTGAAAACGAAAGTAACTTATCTCACAAAGGCAATTGCTGGGTTTATGACAAAGCGCGCGTCTTTCAAAATGCAAGGGTTTCAGGCAATGCTAAAGTAAAAAGCTTTTTTGTTGACGTTTGTGGTAATGCAAGAATTTATGGTAATGCCATTTTTGAAGGCATGTTATTAAAGGACAATGCAAAGCTTTATGGAAATGCTCATGTGAGCAATGCCGTTGTAATTGAAGGTAATGCTAAAATTTATGATAACGCCCGCGTCACTAATCATGCTCATATTTGTGATGATGCCGTTATTTGTGATGATGCTCATGTCGGGGGCAATGCTAAAATAAGCGGCGCTGCTCATATTTGTGATGGCTCGCGTGTTTTTGATGATGCCGTGGTTTGTGGGGCTCTTATCTCTGGCGATTCTTATGTTCATAGCGCCGCCTCTTTAACTGCTGATGATCATATTTGGGATGAGGCATATCCTGAATTTGGGAGTGAAGATGATTATTATCGTCATGAATATTATGCTGATTGTGAGTGGTATTATGACGATGATAATGACAGCGAATATGAAAATGATGCTGCGTAAATAACGCGCGGGCGCGGCGGGGGCGCCCCTCTTTAAACATCTCATTTTAAAATTTATCAAATATGAACTTAGGGTGTTACCTATGAACGCTATAACTGTATCTAAAAAATACGAATTAACTAATGAAAATCATACTTTTGAAGGGATTACTGTACACCGCATTCGTGCTTTAAAAGATTTTGATGATGTTAAAGCTGGTCAATTGGGCGGCTTTATTGAAAATGAAAACAACCTCTCCCATGATGGCAATTGCTGGGTTTATGATAATGCTGGTGTTTTTTGCAATGCTGTCGTTTCTGATAATGCAAAAATACGTAATGATGCCATTATTGCTAGGGAAGCTAAAGTTTATGGGAATGCCGTGGTTTGTGATAAGGCATGGGTTTTTGGTAAAGATGCTAGCATTTATGACAATGCAAAAATTAGTAACAATGCTAGGGTCTGTGGCTATGTTTATGGCAATGCCATGGTTTGTGATAATGCTAATGTTTCTCCTAGTGCACATATTTATGATAATGCCCGTGTATACGAAAATGCTCATGTGAGTGGCTTTGTTTATGGGAATTCCCATGTTTATGGTAAATCAGGCATTTATGGGGGGGCGTGTATTTATGGCAATGCGCATGTCTTTTGCAATGCATGGATTAAGAGTTATGCAAGTATTTATGATGATGCCAATGTTTCTGGCTCGGTTCGTGTGGGGTCCTTTGCAAGAATTTATGAAAATGCAAAGGTCTATGGTAAATCCAATATTGATCATGATGTAAAAATTTATGGCAATGCCGTGGTTAATAGCCGTGAAAAAATTACGAATGATATCTGTGATGATAATCAGTCTAGAAAAGATGCTGCGTAAATAAGACACGGGCGCGGCGGGGGCGCCTGCTTTCAATCCAATTTTCCATTTCAAATTTTATCAACTGTTTATCACATTAGATTGTGAGGGTATCCCTATGTGTAAAAAATACGAATTAACCAGTGAAATCAAAAAAATCAAACATGCTCTTACGCGAAATATTATAAACCTTTATCGCATTCGGGCTTTAAGGGATTTTGATGATGTCAAGGCGGGCGATTTAGGCGGTTTTATCGAAAAGGAAGTCAACCTATCCCATGATGGCAATTGCTGGGTCTATGATGATGCTTGTGTCTATGGTCATGCCCGTGTTTATGATGATGCAAAAATACGGCATTATTCTCAAGTCTGTGGTCTCGTTTATGGCAATGCTGAGGTCTATGGCAAGGCTTTTATCTCTCAATATGCAAAGATTTATGATCAGGCTTGTGTTTATGGGAGTGCTCATGTGTATGGCAATGTTTATGGCAATGCTCATGTGAGTGGTGCTGCCCGCGTTCTTGCTGATGCTCATATTTATGACCATGCCCATGTTTCTTATGATGCTACGGTTTTTAGTTATGCCCGCGTCTATGGTCATGCCAAGGTTTGTGGCTCTGCTTGTATTTATAGCCATGCGAAAATTTATAATTATGCTGTGATTAATGGTCGTGCAAAGATTTATGGCAAGGTCTATGGCAATGCGCGCGTGGGGGGCTCTTGTGAGGTTTATGGATCTGTCTATGGCAATGCAAAAATCTCACATTGTGCAACAATCTGGGGGCGTGCTTATGGCAATGCAACAATCAACACAAAAAGCAAAGCAAAGTTAGTTCCTAAAAATTATGAGGTTTATGAAAACAATAATGTCGTTAAGATTATTGATAAAACAGAATAAAAATAGGTATGGGGGTGCCTTCTTTATGGCTATAAACCCATCATAAAAGAGAGAATGCAAAAAAAGCCGTGCCAAATGATATGACGCGGCTTTCAAATGTCTATCCTTATGAATCAACCCTAATCAAGATAATGACACATATATACAAAACGTATTATATTACGAGCGCTCTATTCAAGATATGAAAACTTATCAAAAGAACCGTAAATGATGCATATGATCTTTAATCACTCTTTTGAATGAGAAAGCCTATAAACGCTTTTTGTTAATCTCAAACGTATCAATCATAACACCCTCCTTTGTGAGGGGGGCTTTTAAAACAAAGCCCATGATCACAATGCTTCTTTTAAAACAAGCTCTCATAAAGATAATAAACAACCAAAAAACCGCTTTTATCAAATGTAAGGCTTTAAAAACTGTTATAAACATCTGTTTCAAACGTTTTTATAAAAATCTCATTTTATGTTTTAAACGTTTAAACATTCATTTAGAGAGGCTCTCATAAGTGTCTTTTCACTTTTCATTAAATGTAACTTTTTACAAATAAGCTGGCTCAATTTTGAGTTGGAAAAATCAACCAGCTCAAATTCGAGCTTGTTATCTTTAGAATAGAGCATTCTTTAAACAATGGCGTTTTGTCTAAAAATTTAGAAAAATTCCGTACCTTATGATGTTATAACGATTTTGCTATTCGCTTGCTTGCCTATATCATAAAGGCTTTCAATTTCATAAGATATGACGTTTTGAATTTCATTACCTTGATTTCCTACCTCGGTAAAAAAATACCGTGGTTATAAAATCAATCTTGTCTTTAAATCCTTTGTGCAATCTTTATGAATTAAACCTATAAGCTTATGAATGCTTCAAACCGTTAATTGCTTTAATGCCATTTTAAAGGTTTTTCCCAATTTTGGGGAAAACTATATGATCTCTATTTTCTATAAATGCGTATCTTTTAATACAATTTACCTTATAACAGTTTCAAACGATTACCTCTAATAGGTAATAAAATATTGCTATAAGAGATATAGATTTTTGCTCCCCAATTTTGGGAAGCAATAATTTTGGTTTTATACGATTAAACAATCCAATCTTTAAAACAAGCTGTGATCTTTAAACGTATGCGATTTATGTTATCGATAATTCCAAACGACTAAATTTTTAAACAATGCGATTTCTGCTGTGATAAAAACGTATCATAAAATTTATGAACTGTTATGAATGATAGCTGCTTTTCATTTCATATGAACGTTTACATGCGTTATAATATTTGCACCATGATTTGCTTTTTATGGTCTATTCATACATGCCAATCTTATATAAAAAATGATCAATTTAAACACGTATAAAAAGATGGATTCTTGAGTGGATTCATATAAAATAATTACAAACAAACTATTGACTTTATTGTGTTTTTTGATATTATATCTCACATTATCTGACCAATTGATCTCTACACGCTTAATGGCTTCATTGTCTGAAAACCGAAACCGCCTTTCAACCGGTGCATTATCTCGCAACGGGTTCCAC
>NZ_JAQITF010000014.1:0-33852 GCF_028618665.1 Bartonella sp. AU16XJBT | reverse complement strand
AAAAAATGATCAATTTAAACACGTATAAAAAGATGGATTCTTGAGTGGATTCATATAAAATAATTACAAACAAACTATTGACTTTATTGTGTTTTTTGATATTATATCTCACATTATCTGTTGGTGAAGTAGCAGAGCGGCTTGGTATGTCTCGTGTAGCACTTTCTAGAGTTTTAAATGGAAAAGCTGCGGTTAGTGCTAATCTTGCTATTAGACTTGAAATGGCTGGTGTGAGCACAGCACGAGCTTGGCTTGCTATGCAAACAAATTATGATTTATCGAAAGCTTTAAAACGTAAACAACCCAAAATAGATCTGCTTTCTGTGCGTTCATATTAGCACTTCTGGCATCTAATATTTCCTTAAGGTGTGTGCCCCCTCCCTATAAGCTCTCCTTCTAATCATGATTTCGGAGCCGCGTGAGAAGGACAAAACAAGCCACTATGGTTATTGGTCAAGGACGCCGTTAGGCGCCCTGGAAGGGTTTCCTTGACCTTAAGAACCTAAAAACAACTTTCTTATTTCGTTCAAAAAATTGAAAAAGCAGAGGCTAAAATTGTTCTTGTTGGTGATCATATGCAATTGCAACCCATTGAGGCTGGAGCGGCATTTCGCGCTGCCGTTGATAATATTGGTTACGTAGAATTATCCGGTATCAGAAGACAAAAAGAAGAATGGGGGCAAGTAGCTTCGCGTCAATTTGCACGTGGACAAGTGAAAGAAGCTTTAGAACAATATAAAGAAAGAGGATTCATTCGCGAGACCAAAACGCGTAATCAAGCCATAAATACTCTTGTTAAAGATTGGATAAATGCGCGAAGGAAATTAGAAACAAAATATGCGGAAGAGGGAAGGGCTTTACGGGGTGACGAGTTTCTTATTCTTGCACATACGAATGCGTCTGTAAAAAAATTAAATGAAGAAATACGCACTGCTCTTAAAAAGGCTCGTTTACTTAAATCTGAAGATAGTGCAAGCATTACAAATTTTGATACTCTGAGGGGAAATCGGGAATTTATCGTTGGTGATCGAATTATCTTTCTTGAAAATGCTCAGTTTGAGGAAAGATCTGCTCCAGAATTAGGAAAACAAAAAGTTAAAAATGGTATGTTGGGAACTGTTTTGTTGACACAAAATGGAAGAGGAAGGCCACTTTTAAAAGTGCGTCTTGATTCTGGTCAAGATGTTGTTTTTTCTAATCAGACTTATCAAAACGTTGATCATGGATATGCCGCTACTGTCCATAAGAGTCAGGGGGTGACAGTGGATAATGTCTTTGTTCTAGCCTCTTCATCCATGGATCAACATCTTGCATATGTTTCTATGTCTCGGCATAGATATCAGTCACATCTTTATGTAGCTGAAGAGGATTTTAAAAACGTTCGATTACACGAACACAAACAAGTTAAAGGTACAATAACTGGTGAACTTGTAGAAGCAGGGTATGCTTCTTTTAGTGAAACCGCCAAAACCAAAACACCTTATGCGGGTATAGCAACTTTCCGTGGAATTGAACGTGTTTATGGTGTAAATCTCCCCTCTGCGATAGATGGTGCTCGTATTGAGCTTGGTGACAAAATATCACTTCGTCAAGATAAAGAGACTATTATTGTTGGTAATAAAAAAATTAAAAGAAACATTTTAAATGTTGATTTAATAGAACGCGGTGATCCTTCTTTTGTTGGTGCTATCAAGCAGTCTGATCATGCCAATACCTAAGAGAAATTGGTAGCAGCTTTTTCTAGACCTGGTGTAAAAACAACCACTCTCGAATTTTCTGAATCCCCTGATTATCGGGATTATATTGCCAAATTTACAGAAAATAGAGGGATTGATGTTTCGCAAGGTTTAGGGGAAAAGATTTCCTCTTACGTTGATCGTAATAAAGAATGGTTTAAAAAACAAAAAGAGAAGATTGAATCCCTTTGGGATAGAGCAAAAACAAGTTTTGCTAAACTTCAAAAAGAAGAACTTAAACTTCAACAATCGCAAAAAGATTTGAATGTTGCTTCAAGAGCAACGGAAAAAGCCCCATACCTTGCGGCTTATATGGATAACTCTAATTTAGAACAGAAGGCAATAGACGCCCTTAGAAATGAAAAATCTTATGTTGATACGTTTAAAGAATTGAACAATCGTTTAGCATCTATCTATAAAGACCCCCAAGAAGCTGCACTCAAAATTGAAAGAACAATTTTAGCAGGGAAAGGCGATAAACTCCCTGATATTTTAGCTAAGTCTCCAGAGAAAGCCGGTGAACTACGTGGGTCAGATCGTTTGATAGATCGGTTTAAAACAGCAGGAAAAGAGCGTGAAGCAGCGCTTTACAATGTTCCTCTTGCTGTTTCTACTATGAGAGAGCTTCAATCCTTTTATAAAAACTCCTACGAGATCCATATGGATAGGGTTACACGTGATCGTGAGAGGTTGAAAGTTGAGGTTCCGTCACTTTCACAAGAAGCAGTGACTTATATGAAAAGTATAGAGGTTGGTCAGACTACTTATTCTAAAATACCAGAGCAGGTTCATCAAGAGTTTTCAAAGCTTCAAAGTGCTTTGGACAAACGTTTTGGACAGAATGTCATTCATAAACAAGATTTTGATTTATCAAAAGTGCTCCCTCAACAACAGTCTCCAGATAAAGAACACATAAAAGAGTTTCAAACGGCTGTTAAATTTCTGCAACAGAAGCACATACAAGAGCAAAACAATGCGATAGCGCGTGAAAAATCAAAAGATGTGACACGGTGAAAGCAAGGATAAAGCCTTATGTTTGTAGCCCTATTAAGCCATATGACAAAAGAGAGGTAATCAAAGGAGGTTTAATATGAGTGTAAAAAAAGATGTTGTACGTGCACGTATAGATAAGATGTTAAAAAAAGAAGCGCATGAAATATTAGCAAGTCTAGGACTTACAGTGTCTGATTTTATGCGGATTGCTTTGACAAAAGTTGTCAATGAAAAGGGATTGCCGTTTGATATGTATGTTCCTAATGCAAAAACACTTGAGACTTTTGAGAAAAGTGAAAGAGGAGAAGATATATATATAGCTAAAGACATGGAAGATTTGTTTCGTGATTTGGATATTTGATATTTTTGATCATTCACTTAAAGCAAATTAGCTTTTAATTTATATCATTATAGTTACGGGTATCACGGATTTTTATTGACAATTTGCGGGTATTCCGTATATTAAATAATGTATGCAAACAGTGATCGAAACGCCAGCTTATTTAACTTCTGCGAAAGAAGAGGGTGTATCAACCGAAGAATTATTTAATATTGTTTCTTTTATTACTGCGAATCCAGATGCTGGTGATCTGATGCAAGGAACCGGTGGAGCAAGGAAAGTCAGATTTCCAACAAAGCATAAGGGTAAAAGTGGGGGATATAGGGTTATACTCTTTTTCGGTGGTTAAAATATTCCGGTGTTGATCGAAGATATTTACAGTAAATTATCTCAAGAAAATTTGACAAAATCAGAGAAGAATGAGTTGAAGAAAATTTTAACTGCACTTATCGATGAATATCGAAAGGGAAAATAATGGATAAGACAAGTAAAGCAAGATCTCGTATATTACAAGGTGCTCGTGAAGCTCTTGCCTATGCCAAAGGTGAAGCGGATGTTACAAAATTTGGTATCCATATTCCTGCAAATGTTGATGTAAAAAAGATCAGAAAAAATATTGGGCTGACACAGATTCAATTTGCGGCGCGTTTTGGTTTTTCTGTGGGGCGCATTCGTGATTGGGAACAGGGACGATATTCTATAGATACTTCTTCTCGTTTGTTACTTTCAATCATTGAAAATGAACCTGAAGCGATTAATCGTGCTCTTAAAAAGTCTCTATTGGCATAAGAGGAGGGAGGGTATTGTTTTTTTAAAAAGCATCGCGGCGTTTGAAGGGGTCGTAATAGATTTCTGTTACACGAAATTTTCCTTCCAAACGTTTGCATTGGATGATGACATCTATCATCGAGATTAATAAGCCGCGGATGTCATCGCGTGCTAAATTCCCACCACCGTCACTTTCTTTGACTAAAAGGGTCATTTGTTCAAAGGCTGCAAGGGCTGTTGAGGCGTGGACGGTGGTAATGGAGCCTGGGTGACCAGAGTTGACATTACGGATATAGTAAAAGGCTGTACCATCACGCAGCTCTTGTAGAAGGATTCTGTCGGGGCGCATGCGTAAGCCTGATTCAAGCAGTTCTTTTGCGCCTGCTTTTGCTAAGCCTTGGTTATCTTTTGAATAAAAGAGTTGGACTTTGTTGGCGTGCGGAACGACAAGTTCTGGTGTGTCTTCAATGGTGAGAATTCGTTCATAGTCAGGGATTTTTGCAATTAAAGCTTTGGAGAGGGTTGTTTTCCCTGAACCGGTTTTGCCCGATATTAAGATATTTTGTTGTGTAATAACGGCTCTTTCTAAAAAGTTGCAAAAATCTTTAGCGATAAAGAGATCTGTTAGCTCTTTTTCTGTATCAGAGAGTTCGGATAACCGTTCAGTCATTTGTTGCGTGGGTGTGAAACTGGTGTTTTGGGCGACAGAAAACAGATTGTTTTCATGTAAACTTTCAAGGGAGAAGGTGCGCGATGAAGGTTTACGAATTGTCATGCTGATGGTGTTGGCTGCAACAGCTGGAGGCATAACAATTTGTATGCGTTCGTTGTTTGGCAGTGTTGCGGAGAGAACCGGGTTTTCTACACTGATTTTTTGTGTTGTGTAGGCAGCAACAACTTTCGCAATGCCTTCTAGTTCGCTGTAGGTTAGTTCTTTTAAGATGTGGGTTTGCCAACCATTGGGACCCTCAACGATTACTTCGCCGGGGCGATTGATGACAATTTCAAATAAATTCTCATTATTGAGGAAGTCATCTAAGATTTTTAATTTTGTTAAAACGATAGAGGCTCGTTCTGCATTTTTTGCTGATGGCATAATGTGACTTTATTGGCTTAATGAAAAAAGGAATAGCTAGGAGTAGAGCGGTTTCTTTTGCTTTTTACGACGAGTTTATAGACAGATGAAAAATCGAGATCTCTTGCTACAAAGATGTTGACGAGTTCGCCTTGAAATTTTTCTAGAGTAGGAGGGATGTTGATTTGATTTTCAAGGGCAATGGTGGCAGTATCTTTTCCAATGTTGTTTGCGCCTTCAAAACCACCACCCGCAGAGTTGTTTGCACCTGCTTTATTGGATTTTTTTTGCATTCTATTGGTGAGGTTTGTTGTGACACCATCAATAACGGTGAGTAAAAGGGAAGAGCCAAAGCGTTCCCACCAATGGGTGTTGATGTTGCCATCAAAACCAGCTCTGCCTAAAGTGTCGGTTGCTGGTGAGGCAAGGGGAATGATGACACCGGTTGGGGTTTTGGCTCTTGTCCAGAGCACAAAGAGGCGAGATTGACCTTGTTTTATCCCACCGCGGTATTCTCCAATGACTTGGGTTCCTTTATCAAGCAAAACAACGCGCCCATTGTCAGAGAGGATATCACGGTTGATTATGCAGCTTGCAAAGCCTGGTTGGTCGCTGTTTAATGCCGTTTCTAAGATACAGGGGATAGAGGTTCCCATGGCGATGATAAAGTTTCTATTGCCGATGAGTTTTGCTTTTGTTTCTTCTGTTGTGGTGGGTTTTAAAAGGGTTGCAAAATTTTGTGTGTTTTGAAGGGCAGGAGAATTTTGCGCATTCGCGAGATTTTCAAGGGTATGGAATTTGTCAAGGGGGTTTAGAGCAGTGTTGACGATGTCTTTTAATTCAGATTTAGAGCCTTTGGCAAAAGCGAGAACAGGGGCACGTCTTGCGGCATCAAGTAGTGGGTCATCTTTTTTGGGTTCTGGTGCGAGTGGTTGTGGGGGTGGTAAGGTTATTGGCGCTATGTTGGCACGCGGGTCAGAGGGGGCGAGCTCTAAAGGCGCGAGGGTGTTGTGAAAGCTTTGTTCTTGTTTTTTATGAGCTTTTGCGGTGTTTTTTTGTTCTGTGGGGGTGGATAAGATGTTCCAGAGCACATAGCCGCAGATTCCTATACAGGCAATTGCGACAACTATTTTTTTGCCAAGGCTTTGTGAGATATTGTTGCGTTTATCCCCTATTGATCCTCGATCTTCTATGGTGGTTTTATCACTCATAAGTTGTCCCCTTCAATTCCCGCTTATTTAAAATTTAAAGATGTTTAAAGATCTGATGCAACTTTACGTTCAACAGATGGTGAGGTTGTTCCGGTATTTGGATTTGTGCCTTTTGGTTGATAGGCTTCGTTAAAGACGCAGAGGACATTTTTTCCCTTTCTTAAGGTGAAGTGCGCGCTAATGGCATGGACAATAACCATGTTGCCTCTTGTGGTTTTGGGAACCAGCGATTCTGTACCGTCATTGTTGACGATGTAAATGGCAGGGATTTCTTGGTTGTCTGGAAATGTAAATGTTGTGGTTTTGCCATTGTCGTAAACGGAGGAGGGTTCGAGCGTAATAGAGCCTTGAGCGGTGTAAGCCCAATTGCGTGGTCCGTAGGTTTCATATGCGTTGAAGACATTATCAATACGCTGGGCTTGTTGTTTTTCTTGTCGCATAAGGGCGGCGAGTCTTCTTTGTTCTGCTTCTTCTTGTGGGTAGCGAAATTTCACAAGGAAATATGTTTCTTGTCCAGAGGAAATTTCCCCATCTTTGACCATGAGTTCAAATTGATAGGAGCGCTTTGAGCCATCAAGCTTTGTGGTGACGACTTGGAGATTGGTAATGGGTTGGACTTCTCGCGCTTTGAGGAAAAGAATATTGCCAGCGGGGGCGACTTCCCATGCAACGCTGTTGCCAATGGCGACATGGGCAATTTCTTCATTGGCAGAAAATTCTATTTGTACCGATGAGCGGATGGAGCCAATAATTTTTGTGACATTATAGGCATCATAGTTGATAAAGCGAATGCGGCTATCACTTGGCGCACGGGTGGGAAAAATACTGGCGTTGCTCCAAGGTGTAGGAGAAAGGGCGAGGAGGCTGAGAATAAGAAAAAGAATTTTTTTTGTCATGATCAGTTGACCACTTCCGGATCAGTTCTATATTCACTAACAATAAACCCTAGAGGATTTATCAGACGATTTTGGACAGAGATAGGGGCGTTGATGTATTCAAAGGTGAGAGTTGCAACCCAGTGGGTGATGAATTCTTTGTTGTTTTCATTGTCATGGATTGTTCTGTAGTAACGCACTTGGGCAACATCGTCATTGATAAAGGAGATTGATTTTATCGTGACGGTGACACTGGCGTGTTTATAAAGAATTTGAGGACTTTGGGGATTTCTTGCTCCATACCAGCTGGCAAATCTTTCCTGTTCTTCAGAAGAGGAGAGGAGAGAGACGGTTTCGAAGTTGTGTTGTGTTTCTTCTGTGGTGAAGCCTTCACGGGAGCGGACATATTTTGCAGCAAAATAGCGTGTGATTGCTTCGTCGACATTGGTGGGACCTTCTTTTAAGGCTTCCACAACTTCAGTGATGCCGGTTGAATTGTCCACACGGATGACAAAAGGTTCCACGGTTTTAAGGGGCGTGAGGGTGATGACCGCGAGAGAAGACATTATTGCAACCGCAACGGCTATGCCGGCAATGGCAAGCGAGACGCGGGTGGTGCGGCGTGAGGCGAGCATGCGATCTTGATCGAACGAGCGTGCTTCAGCAATGTATTGTTCTATGTCTTTTTCTTTCATGCTTTTTGCCCGCAATTTTTGTAAGATTTGATTTCTTCATCCGTTAATTTTTGTGCCAGAAGCATTTCCAGCTTCCCTTCTTTTAGGGTTGAAGGGGTGTTGTTACTGATGATAATGGGTGTGGGCGTGGGTTTTTTCCCTTCCCAATTCCACATTGATCTGTTGAGTGGACGTTTAGAATATCCATCACACTTTGGGAGTGACTTCAGTGTGTTTGGTGAAGACACACAGCCACTGAGAAGGAGAAATGGTAAGATAATCCCAATTTTTTTAAATTCCCGCATTTGAACTTAGACCTTTGCTAATAGTGATGCTAATTTTTTAACGCCCTTCGCTATCGTGTTGGCTGTTGCTTTAGCGGCGCGAAAAGCTTCTTTCCCAGCGCGTTGCGTTCCTGTTATTGCACTTGTGAGAGAAGCGCCCCCAGAGGCTAAAGTTGATGCGATATCAGGGAGTTTGAGGAAAATAAAAATACCAGCAATGCTAACACTCGAGAAGTTAATTACGGAAAGCATTATATCTTCAAGTGTTTCTGAGAAAATATTTATTACAAATTGGATATACAGACCACCAAGCAGCACGACTAATACCTGCAAAAGGATGAAATTTACAACTTGTCCTAACCATGCTTCTGTAAATTTTCTGGTTGCTGAAAACATAGAGAGGCTTATAAAGAGTGGTCCTATTGATAGGACAAGAAACAAACCTAGTTTAGCAAACATTGAGACGATAAAACCAATTGTAGCCAGTAACAAGGCATCTACTAAACAGATACAACCAGCAAGCCATGTGACAAGAAACTTCCCCGCTTCAGTCCATCCTGTGTACTTCTCTGATTCGTCAAAAACGTGTGCACCTGCTTGTCTTAACATATTGTCCCATACATTTTGATCCGAGTGTGCTGCACCTTGTGTGACATTTGCAATGGCATTCGGCAGATCATTAAAAAATATATCCCTAACCCACTCATTATAAAGAGCAGCGTTTGTAGCGAGAGCAACAATGATGCCGAGTTTGAAAGTTGTCACTATAAACTCCCATAAGGGCGTGGAAGAACGCCCATAGATGATATTGTATCCCATAAATATAACGTAGATTGTACAAGATAGTTTAAGCGGACCACTTAGCCCCGACGAAAGATGCTTGATAGTGTTATCCATTATATCTTCAAGAGTCTTCGTTACAGCGCTATTCATATCAGTAAATATGGTTATAGTTTCAAATGCCATTGCATGTCCATTTCATCAAATTTTTACAAATATGATTATTTCTGATTTAATTACTATCTTGTTTTTGTTCAGCTTTTTCTTTCGCTTCTTGTTCGGCTTGTTCTTTTGCTTTTTGTTCAGCTTTCCATTTTTCATGTTCAGCCCTAAGTTTATCCATACTTTTTTTCCGTTCCTCTGCTGCTTTACGAATTCTTTCTTCAGCTTGTGCTTTATATTCTTTTTCAAGTTCTAAAAATGCTAACCGCATGTTTTCACAATTCTTTGAAGTCCCTGCAAATCCACATTTAGCATCCCACTCTAGGCGTAAGTTTTTATCTTTTTTAAATTCTGCGACGCTGTAGGTTTTTTCACAACCAGCAGCGATAATTCCAGTGCCAAGTAGCAATGTTGTTATGAGAACTTTATTCATAGTATTTCCCCTTCTTTCTTTCAGTTTTACAAGGTTTGAGCACAATTTGTAAATTATGCTAGGTTATCGGTTTTTTATAACCAGTGATGATAAATCTAGGGCAGCGACATAATCTTGCCATAAATCTATTGTATAGCTTATAAGGTTCTTTAAGTTGAGCAGCTAAAGTGCAATAGTGATGTGTAATGGCGCTATCCATTGTTTTTGTAATGGGATCCGTTAACATATTGTCGATATAAGAAAATACGCCTTTGCTTTCTACTGCCATTGAGATGCTCCGCTCTTCATTATGTCTTAATGGTTATTTTGTTGTTCTTCTGCCGCCCGTTCTTTTGCTCTTCGTTCTTCTTCCGCGCGTGTTTCCGCTCTTTGTTTTTCGAGTATTTTTTGAGTATTAGCTCTCATTTTTTCAATCCAAGCTTTTTGTTCAGCTTGAAACTTTTCATCTATTTTGCGATTTTCTTCGTCAATTTTACGACTTCTTTCTGCTGCTTTTGCTTCATATTCTTTCTGAAGTTCTAAAAATGCTAACCGCATGTTTTCACAATTTTTTGAAGTTCCTGCAAATCCACATTTCGCATCCCACTCGAAGCGTAATTTTTCATCTTTTTTAAATTCTGCGACGCTGTAGGTTTTTTCACATCCAGCTGTGATGAGCCCTGTGCAAAGCAGTAATGCTGGTATGAGAACTTTATTCATGATTAATGATTGTCCTGTTTCTTTTCAGATTCTTGTTTATCGTCATTTGTAGAGCCAGTTCTCCCCCATCCCCATGTTGGAAGACTCTCACGATAAGCTTGCTCTGCGTTTTTACAATTTTGCGAATCGAGATCCCCTGATGTCATACATTTCATTTTCCATTTTTCGTATAATTTGTGATCTTTTTTAAATTCTTCTACGCTGTAGGTTTTTTCACATCCAGCAGCCATAAGCCCTGTGCAAAGTAGTAATGTTGTGATGGTGATTTTATTCATGATGAGACCCTTCTTTTTTACCCTTTATTGACCACGCAGTTTTTGAGCTAAAGCTTTATATCGTGCTTTAAATTCTTCCATTTCACGTTTTTCGGCTGCTTTTTCTTCTGCTTGTTGAATCATGGCGGCGGCTTGCATTTGAAGGACTTGTGTTTGGAGTTTTGCTTGTATCGCTTCTAGTTGTGCTTGAATGCCTTGAATTTTACCCGCATCTTCAGTACTTCCAAGTTCGTCAAGCAGCTTGTTAATGTTTTTTTGTGTTTCACTGGCTTCTTCGTAGACGTCTTGGCCTTTTGCCGCTTGTCCGACTACGCGCTGTTCGGCTCTTTTTACTTCCTCTGCGTAAAAAGCATCCACCGCTTCTTTTGATCCTGCTCCGCCTGAGGGCTCTTTGTATTTAAGTTCTTCTTGCCATTTTTGCGCGTTTTTGCTGCTGCTCCCGCCGCCGCCGCCGCCACCGCCACTACCGCCGCCGCTGCCCATCGATTGTTGAAAGTGATTAAAGTCAGAAGGAAGGGCGCCACTGCTCCCTTGCTTGTTAAACATTTCTTTCAATCCCGAGATGTCAGGCTTGACATTTAAAGAGTTATATAATTGTTTGGCTTGATCGAGTTGGCTCTTTAATTGCTCAAGCTGTTTTGCACCTTGTTGAATTTGTTCTTGCAATTTGCCAAGCTGTTGTTGGCCTTGTTGAACTTGTTTAATCATTTGTCCAAAAGCCTTGGGATCAAATACAATACCGCCAAAACCAAATGAATTGGTTGTTAAACCCAAAGAAATTGCACAGACGGCTGTTGCCAATAAAAGTTTTTTCATTGTTTTGACCTTTCTTGAAAAAGAGGAAGCCATTTTTCTGGAGATTCACCAACTTCATCCATAATGGTCTCTAGGAGTTCAATGTTCTTGGTGGTGCCACTTAAAATGGCTATTTCATCATCAAAGCCGCGTAAATTCAGCTCTGCTACAACTGAACTTTGCCCTTGTTTGATGAGAAAACGCCGTGACTCACGGCTTAATTCTGATTGTATCAGGTTAAATTCTCTGTCCGATAATTTAAAACCTTCTACATAATCCCCATGATTGCCCTTTTGATTGGGAAAATAAATCTGTGTTGGACATTGCTCTATAATGGTGTGGGCAATGGTCGAATTAATCGCATCTTTGGGGGATTGTGTCGCAAACAACATCAAACCATTTTGTTTCCGAATGGTCTTCAGCCTGTCTTGCGCAAAGGCTTTAAAGGAATCGTCTTCTAAGGCTTTCCAAAACTCATCAATGACAATGATAATACGACGCCCATCAATCAGAGACAGAATTCTATGAAAAAGATACATCATGAGCGGTGGACGAATTTCATTATTGTCTAAAAAATCCGTCATGTCATAACCAATAAATTTTGCATCAATGCCAATGTCGTCATCAGGATTGTCAAAAACCCACCCTAAGGCATTGCCTTTACACCATCTCTCTAATCGTCCCGCTATCCCCTCCCTGTGTGTGGTGTCAAAAAACATTTGTAAGGCGGAGATCGTCCGTTGTTCTTTTGGCAATAGAGCAAGCTGGTCAACAGCTGCCGTGATGTCTTGTCTTTCCGCTTCACTGATCTTTTGACCCTCAGCAGAAACAAGCTTGATAATCCATTGCCGCAAAAAGACTCTATCTGCTGGATTGTTATAGTCTAAGCCTTTTAGCGGTGCTATGCCTGTGGGTTTCCCATTTTTCAAAGGCATATAGGTGCCGCCACCCGCTCTGACAAAAAGTTCCGCACCACGATCCTTATCAAAAAAGACCATATTGGGATCATGCTTTTGAAGTTGTGCTAAAAGAAAATTGACAATAACCGTTTTCCCAGAACCAGAGGGACCACAAACAAACGTATTGCCTAAATCACCAAAGTGAAAGTTAAAATAAAATGGTGAACCAGCTGAAGTCTTCATCAAGGCTACCGCTGGTCCCCACACATTGCCATCTATTTTGCCAACCGGAAAAGAATGAAATGGAGAAAGCGCTGCATAATTGCGGCTTGTTATCGCCCCAGAACGCGTGCGATAGGCATAATTGCCAGGCAATTGTGCCCACCAAGCCGCTGCTAACCCTAAATCCTCCCGCGCTATCACAGCACCACCATCGGTAAGACGAGAACGCGCTTTGGCAAGATTATCCGCTAACTCTTGTGGCTCGTCGGCAAAAACCGCTAACGATAAATGATGCTCCCCTAAAACAAAACGATTCGATTCAAGATCATCAAGCGCATCATCTAGCTCCATGATTTGTGAGCCCGCACGGTCGCCCGTATTGACCATTTGATTCTGTTTGCGACCCATAATCTGCTTGGCAACATTTTTGCTCTTGAAAACAAAAGATTGCGTAAAAATAAACTCAAAAGGAAGCGTTAAAAGACCATCCGCCATGCCGACTCTCGTTTTTGCTGGATATTCTTTCCAACCAAACATGCCCGCAAATCGCTGTCCCGCTTCAGTGCGTATTTCTATGACTTCTTTTCCAAAAATAAGACGATCTGAGTAAACCGTCGAAGCTATCGTCCCCCATGTCAACGGTATGCGTTCACGACGCCCCCCCACCAATTGGTGAATAAACTCACTTTGCTGCGAATAAATATTGCCTTCATGTTCATAAAGACTCAATCTTCTTGCGCCATAACGCTCTAAATTTTGAATGACATCTGTCGTAATATCTTCAAGCTTGCGAATGGATTCTTCATCAACTTCCGTTTTTTCTTGCTTGGCTTTGCCTAAACGTTTGAAAAATTCCGCTAATTTATCCGTTTTATCAACGTGAGGATTCCACAAAATTGAAAGATAGAGTTCATTGCGATAAAGCTCTTGAGAGATCATCCGTTCGCGATATTTATCATCCAATTGCTTCGCAAATGTTGATCTGAAAGTACCATCCGGATAAACCGTTTCACGCTTCCTGATAATATGGCTATAAAGCGCTATCCGTTCATCAGCAATGTTTTTAAACAGATTATTCAGCTGTTCGTGAAGCACATTCAGATCAATAATATCCGCTGTCTCAAAGTTAATGCCTTCAAGTTTAACAACCATCATGAGCGCGCGTGAATCCAGTGCAATGACATGCTTGTTTACATGGCGCACGTAAGGGATGATCGCCTCTGGCTGCTTTTCACGCTTGCGCTCTGCTGTTTTCATTTTAATTCCTCATAATTACGAATTAATCGTAATGGAGAAATACTTCCTCCACCCCATAGACTAGAATTTCTGGAAAAAATAGTTGTCTTTTGCCATGTTAGAAGAATACGAAATTTGTTATGGTCATGTTTCAGGATTTCCTTGAATATGAAATGTATCATCACGCCAAAGGTTAGAAGAAAAATATTGCCTGCCATAATAAACAATATCATCGATCCTATCCCATTTAATCCCATAGCTTCCACCGTCACGCCTGCAATCATTGCAGGGCGCGTGCAAGCAAGAAACAACGTATCCTCCGTTAGCTTCTCATGCTCTTTCATGATTTTTGAAAATGCTAGAGCACGTTAATTAAGCTTTAAGCATTGATACGATTTGTGATGCACCCATAACAATACCAATGCCAACACAAACAAAAAATGCTTTACGCATTTCAACATAACCAGCTATCCATGCGAGCCCAACACCAGCAACCGCAATGGTGGCAATTGATGTTGCAATAGGTCCTGTTAAAGCTTTTACTATTTTTTGAAGTGCATCGTCAATTTTTCCGAAGCCTTCTGCAAATGCTGGTTCACTCAGTGCAAGGAAAGCAATAAAAAGCATCAATGCTGTGGTTAGCCATTTCTTTTGTGTGTTGGATAGAGTAGTTTTTTGTAAGGTATGTTCACAACTGAACAAATTATTCATGTTTTTCATGAAAATTTCCCCGCTTTATGTTTTAAGTTGATCGTAAAATTAATATTCGAAATATTAATCAGGAATCATATAAATGAAAAAAATAATTTTTTCTATCGATAAATTAATAATATTTAATATTTTCTCAGTTAATCAACAATAAAATAAAGTAATATTCAAAATGATACTTTTAAAACATCTTAGAGCAGCGCCTAAATATATTGTCTTAATTTGTATTATTATTTTGGGGTACTTTTATTTAAGTAAAAATAATGAACAACTTATGCAAACTTCTTTTTTAAAAGGATCAGAAAAAACAATAGAAAATCCCATTCAAAATCCAAAGTCACAATTGATAGATTATGCAAATCAACAAGATGCAAACCAACAAAATGTGGTATTACATTCAGAACCAATCGCATCACAATTTTATGAAGAAAATGTGCCGGTTTATTCCGGTGCTATTCAGGTCACAAGTGGTGTGACCTTTAAAATGATCACACCCGTGGATGATGGATGGAGAAAAAAGATTGTCCGTGATATCCGCTTATATGGTGTGGAAAGCTGTGAAATGAGGCAATTTGCCTCACGCAATGGCGTTAAGTGGCCGTGCGGTGCTTTTGTAACGGCTTGGCTTGTTTCAAAAACAATCGACAAAAATGTTACCTGTCGGCAATCCCGTGTCATTCAACAGGTTCATTATGCACAATGTTTTGTGGATGGGGTTGATCTGGCACGTTTGGGGCTTGCAGAAGGGTTGATGGTGTTGACAAAAGATCAGCATAATTTTCCATCTCCTGCAGACTATAAAAATTTACAATTGACAGCTCAAAAAGAAAAAAATGGCTTGTGGTCAAGCCAATTTCAACATCCAGAAGATTGGCGAAGAGATCACGGGAGTTATAATCCCATTGACCATAATTGATATTGACCATAACGGATAAAGCGCCTTCTTCGGTGCTGTTTAAAAATGAAGACAATATTCCACAACGAGTCTTAACACACAAAAGTTGACTACAAGCCCCATAGGTCTTAGTGGACAACTCTCATCATGAAAAATTAATGTGTTTGGAAAAATGCTGTGTTTAAAGTTTGCGTATTTGTATAGATTGTTCACTACAGCGCTATATGGGAGCGCGCTCCCTTTTCCTATATGTTATTTCGCTTTTTTTAATGAGAGGCTATCCGCTTCTCAAACTCTCCGAAATGTACCCCAAAATCATGACATCAAACCAGCGTTTGTTAAGAAAATTAACAAGCCTTAGATTTTAATTAAGGTTAGGCAAAGCCTTTAAAGGCACGCCTAATGGGGGAGGACCTTAACCTAGAACCAAATGGCTTGCCTTCTCCTTCTCACGCGGTTTTAAAAGCATGGTTATAGGCAAAAGTTTATAGAGCGGTTATAGTTGTAAATCGAAGAAACTAAAAAGAAGATTGCAACCCCTAATTTTACCATATTAAAAATCTTTTTAATATAGGTTTTACCTTGACATGCTTTTTTCAAAGCTATGGTTTATTTTCAGAAATAGATGGTAGCTTCTTTATTTCGAGATTGATAACTCACATTTTATGTTCGTAGGGTATTTATTTAAAATGCATGACTACGATCTGTAGAGGTTAATTCTTCATCAAAAAACTTTTTAGCTTGTTCTTCTTGTTGGGCTTTACGTTTTTCCTCTTCACTTTTACCACAACCAGCAATACTTAATCCTATAGTCAATATAGCCATGCATATTAAAATAATTTTTTTCATTTTATCCATCTTTAAATATCATATGTATTAATAGTATTATTCAAGATGCAAAGTAATCTCTTTACTGTATCGGAAGACAGGTTTAGTGATTATAATTTTGTTTTTTAATTAGCGTTGTTAATGGGAGAATGTGTAAACAATTACTGTAAATACCTTATAAGCTTATCATCATAAAACATGAGAAGGAAAGAGCCAAAACTTGAAATAAACAACAAAATCATAATGTATATTAATGATATTGACCAACTTATCGTTAAAAGTTGTATTGCAATAGAAATTCTGGCTAATGCCGCAAAACATATAACCATTATAATGCTTAGTATTAAATTTTAACGGCCCACAAAGCCATAAAAGAAAAAAGGGCAATCCCTTTTTGCCTATCTGTAATTTTGGCATTATTTCCCCCTCACGCACTTAAATCAAGATGCTTCATAGTATATACAATGCGATAAATGATACAAGTTATTTTTTTGTAAAATCTTCGATATCTGTTTGATATTCATCGGATGAAATATCCGGTTTGGTAGAGGATGGTTCTATTTGATATTCTTTCCTAAAAGTAATTTTATCTTCTTTGGAGAATGGAATAGGCCCCACCCAATGTTGATTAGGTGATTTTGGTTTCAAAACTTCTTTGTTTGTGAGTTTGTTTAAACCACTGTAAAATGCTCTATCGGTTATATTGAGTTTTTACTTATTAATTCTTCCATCATAACACATAAGAGAGATGCTTTCGTCATGATTGACTTGATGAGCATAATATGTTTGCAAGGATAAGATAAAAGCGACAAGATAGATCAAAGATTGCTTAAATCCCAACAACGAATACCTTTATGATTTTTTTTCGTTTTCTTTTTAAATCACGTGAATTGTAGGTATATCAATTACTTTTTGAGTGCCATTTCTGTTGTATGATACGTGTCTTAATAATCTAGTTATCAGTACAAATTTCATTTTCATGGAGGGAGGGATTTTTGTATGAAGAATATGTTCTTGTCACAATTTAATTTCTTTCATTTGAATGTTCATATGTTGGCAGAAATATTTTTTTCAGAAAAACATGAAATAAATTTGGCAATAACTGAAGATTCCATTCTTAATGTAAGGTGAATTTATTGCTACGTATGGAAATTCTATTACCACAAATAACTGTTGGTATACTCAGCTAAACAAAGAAAGCAAACCGTTAGGTACGATCAGTGTTCTTTCATGAATGATAGTGTGCATTCTACTAAGGACTTAGAAGAGCAGATTATTGTCAATGTTGCGTGCATTTTTAATCCAAAGAAGCAGGAATAAAAGTTTTTTAGTTTTGACTTTGATACTCCAAAACAGATTAATCCGCACGAATACAGTGGTTTTGGAGAAAGCTGTTTGAAAAATGTTGCTTGTGTCTCAAGACAAAAAACGAGCATTATCACCAACAACCTTTTTTCGTGGTGCAGCTGAGTTAGAAAAAGTTGGTATTATTGCTAAACAAAATCATAGAGCTTGGTATTTTATCAATTCAAACCTTGTTTTAATGGAAAGCATGCTGTTCTCACAACGATACCGGATTGAAGAATAGAAATACGGAGACCTAATTTTAACTATGTTGAATTTTTTATTTATTCTTTTCAAGTGAGTTATATTTTGACTCATTTGGTAAAAATGTAAGTCATTTCAAATAGAAGGGAAACACAATGGCAGAAAAATAAAAATCCAACTGTGTAAAGGGCTTCTAAAATATCTATACAAATACACTGTACAGTAAATTAAAGTTAAAACACATTTTCCAGTTTAATTTATCATAACATATTTTGTAAGAGGAATTTTGTGAAAAGGGATATTTTTTGCCTCTGTTAGGAGGAAAAAAACGTCTGGTAGAAAACTAACTTCAAAGCACTGGGAATATATAAAAATTGCTGATCATGCCAATATTGGTCATATTAGTAGAAGCCAACTTATTTTTCTCGTACAGGAATTACTTTCAATTGGGTTTATAAAAGGAACGGAAGTTCTTTTATTGACTAAACTTTTAAATACTGTACCCGTTACGTCTTTTGAAAAAGGTAAAATTCTAATAGCTTTTAAAAGAAATTATAAGATTGGTCTGGAAATCGGTTGTACTACTGTTCATGTAAGTAGATGACTTCCGCATCTTTTTGATAAAGGTCTCATTATTGTTATGCGCGGTTCTGGTAATTGTAAACGGTATGCTCTTGACTCTGATGCAAATATAATAACCGCTTGTGGTATTGATCTTAGCATTTTAATTGCTCATTATCACGAATTTCAAGATTGTATTACTAAAGTTTAAAAAGCAAAAAAACGCAAAATTGATGCAACACAAAGGTTTCATGGCCTTTATTGCCAATTTTTGCGGCGTTACGATTGTAATTTGACAGTAGGTTTTATACTCAATGGGATTACGATAGGAAGACGTGATAGTTTATTGTTTTTATATACAATTTTTACCATTAAATGCACGTTTTGTCAAAATGGATTTTGACAGTTAAAATTGTAAAAAAAGCCAAAAATGGCAAAAATCGGAATTTGACGGTAAAAATGAGAAAAGGCTTTGAAAGGTCTTTGAAGATTTTAAAAAGTCTGTAAAAGTCAAGAAAATCGGCTTTGAAGACCCTTTGAAAAAATGAAGTAAAAAGTGAATCTTACTACTGCAAAATCACCTAAAAATGACCAAAAAAGCAAAAAGGATTTCTATATGCGTGGAAATCTCTAAAAATTGAATAAAAAACACTGCTTATTAATATATTTATTAGTTATTTAATGTAAAAAGATTTCCACTTTCATTTTTCCTTTTAGAGGGGCGCCGTATCTTATGTAGCTTCTAGATATGCTCTTTCAGCCTCGATTTGATGTTTTAAATGCAGTTTTAGAAGAGGAAAAGTTGCTTCCAACTTTTTCCGTGTCGTTGATGTTTTGAACAAGCTTTTGCAACTTTTTATAAAGTTCTGCTGCGAGTTCCGCGATATCTTCAGGGGAGAGTTCAATATTTGCATCGCGATAGGTTGTATAGGTTAGGCGAGCGAGCTTTTTATCAGTCCAGCATGAATGGTATAATGATAAAGCCCCATAATATAAAATTCTTAGGGCATCAGCATCTTTAACGTTTATAAAGACAGAAAGATGGCACAGTCATACACTTTGCTTACTTCTAATATTGCTACAATCCTTGGCTTTTGAGATGATTCATGAAGAGTCCGTTTTTATTCCTTTTTTATTTGATTTAACATATCCAGATTTGAAATGAGATAATCTTACAATATTTGGTGTTTTTTGTTGAATTTGAATAACGATAAATTATCATTATGAAACAATATAGTGATTATCAGTTCCTTGGTAAGAAATATTTCCTATAAAAGCGCATATCTTTATAAAGATATATGCTTTTAGTCTTTTATGACTTTAGAGAGGCTATACCAATTGATGCTGTCAAAATACTGTTTAGGCAGCAATGTCAATAAATCTTCGACAAATTTACGAGATTTGGATTGAGGAAGTATAAACCTTTGTAACTCAGCAAGAGTGCTTTTGTTGTTTTCAATAAACTCTTATGTTCTATAGATTTCGCGAATTTTAATGTGTTTTCCTATGGTGAATACGAACATAGCATACAATTTTTCCTATTGTGTAATGTATTTAATAAGCTGAGTGGTGCGTGGTTTTAGCATAGCAATTTTCACATCTTATTGAGCAAGGCATCGTAATATTCTTTTTTTTGACAAATCTAGTCTATTTATCAGGATGGGCACCTGATGTTGGGACTAGGATATTGGATTTGAGAGAGATAAGCAGTTTACCGGTAGATTTGATTTCCCAAAAAGTTAGATTTCCCAGAAAATGAGATTTTTATGCGTTCGTCTCTCAGCTTTTTTGCTTCTTTTAAAGCATGTGCAATGGTTAGACTTATGGTTTCTAGATGAGGGACCATGTTTTTTCTTCTTCACATTGAGATGCAATCGCTCCGTGTTGTGAAGCACGCATTTATTGAAGTTATTATAAAAGGAGAGAAGTGAGAAGGGGAGGACATTTGGGTAAAAATTCCCCCTTACAAGAGTTTACAAATTGATATATTCAAGAGTTTTTTATAATAAATCACGCCATACTGCCATTGCTTCTAAGACTTCTCCTAAATGAGCATGTTTTGCGATAACTGTTTCGGCACCAGCTTCTGCAAGTGCATTAGAGTGGCCAAGATAGCTATGTGATCCTCCCGTAAAGCCGATGACACGCATGCCTGCTGCTATGGCGGCATGGACACCGTGAAGTGAGTCTTCTATAACGATCGTGTTTTGAGGCTCTACCTGTAATTGTTGTGCGGCAAAAAGGAAAATATCAGGGGCGGGTTTCGTTTTTTTTGTTCCAACTTCAGGTGCTGAAAATATTTTACCTTCAAAAAGGTCATAGAGACCAACAGTGGTGAGCATCTCTTTTATATCTACGCTTTTTGCATTAGAGCAGATACAATAGGGATAGCGTGTTTGAATAATTTCTATGGCTTCTCTTACATCATCAATAGCCCGTAATTCAGTTTTTATTTGTGTACGAAAAATATTGGTCATCTGATCTATGAGATGAGCAGAAATTGGTTTTTCTGTTTCCAGTTCAACGTGTTTAAGAATATCGCGAAAGATAAGCCCTGCAAAACGCTCACTCAATTCTTCCGCTGATATTTCATATCCTGTTTGTTTAAGCAATTGAGATCCAATTTTTGCTGCAAGATATTCAGAGTCGACGAGAACTCCGTCACAATCAAAAATAACAAGATCTATCTGAGGCATAAGATATTCCTTTACATGTTACGAGATGGACAATTTTCATGAAAACAATATCATGAACACAATATTAAGAGGACCTTATTTCATAAAAATACGCTTTGAAAATGATTTTTAATTCTTTTACGAAATAAAAGATATGGGAACAGTACATTAAAAAAAGAAAAATAAAGATTCATTCATATGAAATTTTTTTTACTTAAAAAAAAATAGAAACGAATATCAATTTTGCAGAACTTTAACGATACGTTTACTCTATTTTGTAAATATGGATTGGTAATGCGGGCCTATAAACTATTTTGATTGATTATAGGGCAAATTCAGTTCATTTTGTTGGGTTTTTCATGACAGTTATTCAGCTTCAAAAAGATTTCATTCGTACTCCCTCACAGATGCCATGGCGCAATAAAATTTTTAAAGGAGATTGTGTTGCCGTTTTAGAAAAATTGCCAAAACATTCCGTTGATATGATCTTTGCGGATCCCCCCTATAATTTGCAATTGGATGGGGCGCTATACCGTCCAGATCATTCGCTTGTTGATGCGGTTGATGATGCATGGGATCAGTTTGAGAGTTTTGCTGCTTATGATGCTTTTACCCGCGCATGGTTGCTTGCGTGCCGTCGTGTGTTAAAACCCAATGGAACGCTTTGGGTTATCGGATCTTATCATAATATTTTTCGAGTTGGGACAGCCTTACAAGATTTGGGTTTTTGGATGCTTAATGATATTATTTGGCGCAAAAATAATCCGATGCCTAATTTCCGAGGGCGCCGCTTTCAAAATGCCCATGAGACGCTTATTTGGGCTGTGCGAGATCAAAAAGATAAAAAGTATACCTTTAATTATGATGCCCTAAAAGCAGCAAATGAAGATTTACAAATGCGTTCAGATTGGCTTTTCCCTCTCTGCACTGGAGCTGAACGTTTAAAGGATGATGCAGGGCGTAAATTACATCCAACACAAAAACCACAAGCGTTATTAGCGCGTATTATTATGGCTTCTAGTAAACCGGGTGATGTTATTCTTGATCCGTTTTTTGGTTCGGGAACAACGGGTGCTGTTGCCAAGCTCTTAGGGCGTGATTTTGTTGGGATTGAACGTGAGCAAGATTACATTGATGCAGCATGTGAGAGAATTGCGGCGGTTAAACCTTTAGCGCAACCAGAACTGGCGATTTTGGATAGAAAAAAAGCAGAACCACGTGTAGCATTCAATAGTTTGCTTGAAGCAGGTTTACTCTATCCTGGAGAAGTTCTTTATGATCGCAAGAAGCAAGTATCTGCTATTGTAAGAGCTGATGGTACGATCATGCATGGTGGTGAAGCAGGTTCCATTCATGCAATGGGAAGAAAGGCTCAAGATTCACAGAGTTGTAACGGTTGGACTTTTTGGTATTATGAGGAAAATGGACGGTTGAAGTCCATAGATCATTTAAGGATGATCATACGTTCACAAATGTTAAAAACGGGTGTCTTATGAACTAAGATGATCGCTTCATTTTATTGACATGTGTAGCCGCTCTTAATTGAGAGAGACATGCGGGCAATTTATGCCTTTTTAAGCGTTATCTATATGCTAGTTTTACTTGCAAGCGGCAAGCGAGTGTTTTTATGTGTCTTGTCGAAGAACTTAAAATGAAGAAGTTTCACTCTATGTTCTCATTCAAGTTCCAAAATAGTCAAATTATCAATCGAGATACTTTTGTGAAAATGAAATAATAGGATTAAAAAATTCGTTCAGAAGTTCAAAATTAAGTGTTTTGGGGGAGGGAGAATGTATATCTATGGATGTGCGTGCAATATTGCAATATATGTGACTTATAAAGATAAGTTGGAATTGTTCAACTTGAATTATAACCCACCGAATATCGTGAGATTTTCTCATTTCAAACCTATTTTATATTGAAGCAATCAAAATCACTTTCTTGCGTATCATAAGCGGGGGCGGGTGAGTAAAAATTGCTAAAGAAAGGATTAAAAATACCTCTTATGAACTATCTCAAGTGCCCAAGGGTTGTCGACAACATTGGAGATTGGGCAAAGTGTGTGATGGTGCCGGTTTGCTCCTTATATTAAGTGAAAAGAGGATAAATCCTGAAATTTAAATCTAAGATTTCTAAGCTTTTCTATCCCTTCTTAATTTTTATCTGTAGAAAAAATTGATCATTTCACTTCCTTAAATTTTTCTTTTACAGAGGAAGAAATAGTCACTAGAGATAGCACAAGTTTCTGTGAGCAAAAATTTTATAGGGAAGGTTATTAAAATCTGAAAGAATTGGGAAGTGCTATGGAGATTGCTTTTTTCATAACAGTAGGGAGCGCTTCTTTGGCAAGATGCTGAATGTTGCACCACCAACCATTATCACAATTCATTTCATGAATATCCTCAGTATAGTAAACATCGAGTTTTAGAGAGAAGTGCGTAAAAACATGGGTAATTTGTCCTTTGAATTGCCAATTGGCAGTAAAGGGTGCGTTTTGGAGCCCATTTTCATTGTTCATGCCAATATTATTAGGAATTTGGGTCATTCCGCCAAGGAGTTTTTGCGTCTGTCGTTTTTCCAAATAAATTTGTCTCTTTTTATTAAGGACCACAAAAGCAGTACCTGTTTTTGAAGGGCGTTCTTTTTTAGGAGCTTTGACTGGAAAAGCTTCTGTTTGTTGCATCTTTGCGGCTTTACATAAACTTTGAAGAGGGCAGATATAACAAGATGGTTTGCGTGGAGTACAAATTGTTGCTCCCAAATCCATCATTGCTTGAGCAAAGTCGCCAGGACGATTTAAAGCAGTAATTTTTTGTGTTTGTTCTTTAATTTCAGCTTTTGCTTTTGGTAATATTGAAGTGATAGCAAAAAGGCGAGCGACCACACGTTCAACATTACCATCAACCACTGCTACAGGGTGGTTAAAAGCAATTGCGGCAATGGCCGCGGCCGTATAATCTCCAATACCCGCGAGAGTTCGCAATGCTTTTACAGATTGTGGAAATTGTCCCGCGTAGTTTTCAACAAGCTGTCTTGCACATTTTTTAAGATTACGTGCGCGTGAATAATAACCAAGTCCAGCCCATGCTTTCATGATGTCTTCTTGTGAGGCTTTTGCTAAAGAAGAAAGATCAGGCCAAAGTTTCAGAAATTTTTTAAAATAGGGCTTAACCGTTTCAACGGTTGTTTGTTGAAGCATGATTTCAGAAAGCCAAACTTGATAAGGATCAGGACGGATACCTTGTTTTTGCTCTTTGGGGGTAATCCGCCATGGGAGATGTCGGTGATTTTGATCGTACCAAGAAAGGAGGTGCGAAGAAATTTCATACATGATTGTTTTCAAGCATAGGGAGATGTAAAATGCAAAAGAAAAAAGCATTTATTTGGTAATTCATATTTTTTGCTCTTTATATTTTTATTGTCGAGATTCTGGTGAGGAGAGAATTTCTATTGTGTTGATATTTTATAAATTGGGAAAGCGATAATTTTTAGATGAAACAAATGATTGTAATTGAGTAAATAGTTGAACAATGATCTAAAAATGAGAAAACAACACAAAAAATATGCTTTTTATTCTCTTTCTGAGACGGTATTGAAAATACTTGATCCAGTTTTACGCAAACGGACAGGGCTTAATGTCGCGCTTATAGAGCATTGGTCACAGATTGCGGGCTATGATATCAGTGAGCATACAATGCCCCTTAAAATTATTTGGAAACGTCGCGCAGATCAAGATGACATTTTTAAGCCAGGAACACTTGTTGTCGCATGTGAAGGATTTGCTGCATTAAAATTGATGCATGAAACAGAGGAATTGCTTCATAGAATTAATGGATTTTTTGGCTATATTGCTATTGATCGCATCAAGATTGAGCAAAGGAGTATGCCGGTTTTTATGAATCATATGCCTCTAAAGACAGCTTTGAGTGAAAAAGACAAAAAATGCTTGGAAAAAATGCTTGAAGGAATTGAAGATAAAAGCTTACGCCAATCACTTTATGAACTTGGCTGTTGCATTTTCTCGGAAAAAAATAATAAATAGCAAGATATTTTATATATTTTTCTTTAATATATGAGAAAGCATTGGATTCCTATTCGTTTAATAACAACAGAAAAGTATTATTTATGGTAAAATATCGCTCTTTTTTATCTTTCGGAATAATTTTTCTCTTCATAACGATTGTACAAAACAGTGTAACAGTTGCTTTAGCTCACGGGGTCAAACCCGTTGCAACAGTGGATATGGCTGAGCTTCTTCAATCGGGTAAAGTAAAGGATCGCTTTGAGGGAGAGGTGGATGCACCAGTCATCATTGTTGAGTATGCTTCGTTGACATGTACGCATTGTGCGCATTTTTATAATGATATCCTTCCTCAAATTCGTAAAAAATATATCAAAACAGGAAAAGTGAAAATGATTTTCCGCGATTATGCTTTTGATCCTCGGGCAACAGCAGGTTTTATGTTAGCACGATGCGCACCAGAAGATCGCTATTTTCCTTTGATAGAAGTTTTATTTCAAAAACAAAATGAGTGGGTTTGGGGAAAAGATGCTCTGACACCGTTAAAAAAAATTAGCTTAATGGCGGGTTTTACAGATGAAAGTTTTACTGCGTGTCTGAAAAATCAGTCCATTTTAGATGAAGTGAATGCATCTTTTGAGCGTGGTAAAGAACTTGGTGTCACAGCAACACCTACTTTCTTTATCAATGGTGATAAATATGAAGGTGCTATGAAAGTAGAAGAGTTTTTTTCGGTGATTGATAATCATCTTAAAAACTAAATTTTAATCTTCCAGAAGGTGGATAAGTGAGACTTGTGGTCCTTTTTCTTTTGGAAGGATTGGTATTATGCATTTATGAAGCGATATTTTTTGTTTTACCGATTTTAAAATCAAAACATTGCTTTTAAATGAGCCTAGGTTGAATGATGTTTTGACTAACATGGGAGGATTTGTACAATGAAAAAATGGGTTTATAGTTTTGGAGATGGCAGCTCAGAAGGAAGGGCAAGCGAGCGTAATCTTCTCGGAGGTAAAGGCGCTAATTTGGCAGAAATGAGTAATCTTGGTTTGCCTGTACCGCCCGGTTTTACTCTGACAACAGAAGTTTGTAATTTTTATTATGCCCATGACAAATCATATCCAGAAGAGCTACAAGAATCTGTGAACAAAGCACTAAGACGCGTTGCTGAACAAACAGGACGTGAATTTGGCAATGAACAAAGACCACTTTTGCTTTCTGTTCGTTCAGGGGCACGGGCTTCTATGCCAGGGATGATGGATACAGTGCTGAACCTTGGCATGAATGATGAAACTGTAAAAGCGATTGCTTTACAAGCCAATAATGAACGTTTTGCTTATGATAGTTATCGGCGTTTTATCCAGATGTATTCTAACGTTGTTTTGGGGTTAGACCATTCGTATTTTGAAGAGATTCTTGATGAAGCAAAAGCACGCAATGGTTATACTATTGATACAGAAATGACAGCAGATGATTGGAAGAATGTTATTATTTCTTATAAAACCTATGTTGAAGAAAAATTAGGAAGCCCTTTTCCACAAGATCCGGAACAACAGTTATGGGGGGCGATTGGAGCCGTTTTTTCAAGTTGGATGACAGCACGCGCAGTTACTTATCGTCGTTTACATAGCATTCCTGAAAGTTGGGGAACGGCAGTTAATGTGCAAGCGATGGTTTTTGGTAACATGGGAGAAGATTCGGCAACAGGTGTTGCTTTTACACGCAATCCGTCGACAGGGCAAAAAGAACTTTACGGTGAATTTTTAGTAAATGCGCAAGGAGAAGATGTTGTGGCGGGTATTCGAACGCCTCAAAATATTACAGAAAATGCACGTATTGTTGCTGGTTCAAATAAGCCGTCTTTAGAAAAAATCATGCCCGAAGCTTTTTTGAAGTTATGTCAGATCGCACAAAAACTTGAGCAGCATTATCGGGATATGCAAGATCTCGAATTTACCATTGAAAAAGGTAAATTATGGATGCTGCAGACTCGTTCAGGAAAGCGCACAGCGCGTGCGGCTCTCAAGATGGCAATTGAAATGGTTGAAGAAGGGTTAATCAGTCGTGAAGAGGCTGTGATGCGTATTGATGCAAAATCACTTGACCAACTTTTACACCCAACATTGGATCCCAAAGCAGAACGTTTGATTATCGGACGTGGTTTACCGGCTTCTCCTGGAGCCGCAACGGGTGAAATTGTTTTTACTTCAGAAGAGGCAGAAACAGCATTGGCAGAAGGGCGCAAAGTTATTTTGGTTCGTGTAGAAACAAGCCCAGAAGATATTCATGGTATGCATGCTGCTGAAGGAATCTTAACAACGCGTGGCGGCATGACAAGCCACGCTGCTGTTGTAGCGCGGGGGATGGGAAAGCCATGTATTTCTGGTGCTGGCAGTGTGCGAATTGATTATAACACAAATACACTGCTTGCCTCAGGAGAAAGTTTTAAAAAGGGTGATATTATCACGATTGATGGTGGAAGTGGGGAAATTTTCAAAGGGAAGGTCGCGATGTTGCAGCCTGAGCTTTGCGGAGACTTTGCAAAATTAATGGAATGGGCTGATGGGATGCGACGTATAAGAGTTCGCGCCAATGCTGAGACACCATCTGATGCCCGTATGGGGCGTTCTTTTGGGGCTGAAGGTATTGGTCTTTGCCGTACGGAGCATATGTTTTTTTCTGGTGAACGTATCGTTGCCATGCGTGAAATGATTTTAAGCCATGATGAAAGTGGACGTCGCAAAGCATTAGCCAAGCTTTTGCCAATGCAGCGTTCAGATTTTAGTGAATTATTTGAAATTATGTCTGGTTTACCTGTGACCATTCGCTTGCTCGATCCACCACTCCATGAATTCTTACCAAAAACCGATGCAGAAATTCTTGATGTTGCAAAAGCTATGGGCGTTTCTGCTGAAGTGCTTTCTGAACGTGCACAGCAGTTGCACGAATTTAACCCTATGCTTGGGTTACGAGGATGCCGTTTAGCTATTACTTATCCTGAAATTGCCGAAATGCAAGCGCGGGCGATTTTTGAAGCAGCAACAGAAGCTGCCCAAAAGTCCGGATCTTCTGTCATGCTTGAAATTATGGTACCACTTATTGCACTTAAATCTGAACTCGATTTTGTAAAAGCGCGTATTGATGCGGTTGCTGAGGAAGTGATGAAAGAAAAGGGAAGCACTATTCAGTATATGGTTGGGACCATGATTGAGCTTCCAAGAGCAGCGCTTCGAGCCGATGATATCGCTGAAACGGCGGAATTTTTTTCATTTGGAACAAACGATTTGACACAAACTACTTTTGGAATTTCCCGTGATGATGCTGCTCCTTTTTTGGCAACCTATTTTCAAAAAGGTCTTTTAGAGCTAGATCCTTTCATATCTATTGACCGTGATGGTGTCGGAGAACTGATTAGCATTGCTGCACAGCGTGGACGCTCAAAGCGTGCAAAAATAAAATTGGGAATTTGTGGTGAACATGGAGGCGATCCTGCTTCTATTGCCTTATGTGAAGAAAATAACCTAGATTATGTGTCATGTTCTCCTTTTAGAGTTCCCATTGCTCGCTTAGCAGCAGCACAGGCCGCAATAGCAAAAAGGATATAATGGGTTAATATTTTTTATTGTATCGTTACTCTTGAAATAAATTTTTATATACATTCTTTTTATTTCCTTCCTTAAGGAAAATAAAAGCACTTCTAGAATGCACTATAAGTTATATCACGTGAAGAAAGTATATTTTTGAGAGATTTATGAGAGAAAATATAAAGCAGGATAGAACAAAGATGTATTATTAATATACTTTCAATATTGACGGGACTTTTGATAGAGAGTGACCCACTATTGTGTAGTTGATTCACACATTTGCTTTTTAATAGGGGGATGGTCTTCTCACCCAAAACAGAATGTTCCAAACAAATGCATTTATTTTGTGCATTTATGGACTGTTTTGAAGAAACGTCTTTTAACCCATTTCACGTCATCACTCGTGAAATGGGATTATTTAAAATTCCCTGAAATTATAAAATCCCCCCCAGTGTTTATAAAACCCACTGTACGCTATCATCTTTACGCTTGTGAAGGAATCTAAAATTTATATAAGATATTGATTATAATAATAATAATTTTAATTTTTCATATTGAATGAGAGTCCCAACTATCATAAGATTTTCTTATTTCAATTTCTTTTATAATTGAATCAATCAAAACCATATTTTTTGCTCTTTACAGGCCGGGAGAACCACGTAGATAAAAAATAAAGCAAGGATATGCCTCTTATGAATCGTTTCAAGTGCCAAGAGCTATCGCAACATTGAAGGTAGGTACAGTGTGGTAATTGCTTCACAAGCGTCAAGATGATAGCGCCTAGTGGAGCTGCTATTATATTATTCATAGGCGTTATTGCAAAATGGGCTTAGGTACTTTGAGAGATGCTTCTCTAAAGAAAGCCTCGTGAATGGCAAAGTATATTCCGTTTGGGACACGTTTTGTTTTACGTGAGAGGGTGAACCTAAAAAGACACGTGATAAATAAAAGTGTGAGAAATAAGCTCCATCATTTATAAAAGAAAGCACTGCTTTAGATATCTTGGAAAGTCGTAAAGCTGAATGAAAAGAAAATGGTCAAGATGAGAAGTGGTTTCTATCCTTAAAACTTTATATTCTATCCAAATTAAGCTTCCTCCCTGTTTTAAGAGATTACACAAACAGAGATATACAATACGTTTGCACCCATTTGGCATTAAAAGCTACAAGAGCAGAGAAAGTACGCTCTAGTCTTTATCACAAACATGCGATTGAATGAGGATTGAATATTTCTTTACAAGCAATAACAAAAGCACGGTTTTTTTAGAAAACAATGCCATAAAATACAAAACTTTTCAGTAATGAATTGGAGAAATGTGCCGGCTTTTTTAAAACACTTTGCAAAATAAAAACCATAACGCCATTGATTTTTCGCCCACTTATTCTTACAGGTGTTCATACATATTCTTTGCGTCATATTCACAAAATCAAATTGACAGTAATATGGATAATTTCTGGCTCGAGAATATGAAAGGAAGGCGTGATGCAACAACAGAATTTCGTATTCATTTATCATCAGAAGCAATAAAAATTTTAAAACAAGTGCTTTGCTCTCTTACAATGATTTCTTTTTTCTGTAACTGGTCGTGCCCTCCTTGCGAGCAAATTATATGATTGAATATGGAATGTGTAAGAAAACCATTCTGATTATTTAATATAAAAGGGGTTGCGGTGGAGGAATATTTTTATATTGGGGGACATTAAATAAGCAGATGATAAATGATCATTATTAATCAAGAGATTGTTTTTATAATAATAGATGAATACGCTTTAATTTAATAAACCAATTTCACGCATTTTCATCAAAATTGTGTGGTTAATTTTTCCCGTGATAGGAAGATCAAACATTTTTTGAAACTGTTTTAAGGCTTCTATCGTCTTTTGATCTTCTATTCCTGTGACAAGAACTTCTTCATGACCAAAATTACGTAAAGCTTTTTGCACCTGTAAAATATCTTCAACAGAAAGATCTAAAATAGCTTCTTTCGAATTTGTTATATTTCTTGTTGTTGTATTATTTGCCATTTCTATTTCGCTCTGTTTAATTAATATCGCAATTTCATCTGTTGTGGGATTGGATAAAACATTATTTTGCCTTTTTTGAGTAGCTTGTTGTTCCGATAAAGCGATGGCACGACGCGTTTTAGGTCCATCCAGTCCATCTAAAGGTCCATCATAAAGTCCTAATTCTGCGAGTTCTTTTTGCTTTTCCAGCATGCTTGCTGATTGAGGGGGAAAAGGTGAATTTGTGTGGTGATGATTTGGAGAATGGAGTGAAGTTACACGAGAGAATTCTGGTGATTTTGCTTCTTTTTCGGATAAATTAGAGTTTTTTCCTATACTTTGAGCAGAAGAAAACGTCATTTGAGTTAAAATATTTTGATGTGTTGTCATTTGTGAAAATAAAGCATTAAATGAAACAAAGAAAAAACTGATGATAAAAAGAAGAGAGCCAACAAAAAATAAAGTATTTTTTCGTGTATAGAAATAAAGAGTTTTTGCGATCCAAAAAATAAAATGAAAAATTATCAGGAGAAGAGTGATAAAAATACTACTATGGTATTTACGCTGTTTTACAGTTTTTTTTCGGGACGTCTTTCGCTTTTTTGCCATTAGTTTTGATTTTCAGTTGCGTTTATTTTTCACAAAGAAACGAATGTAAATTATTTCTTATTTCAAGCTAGAAAGAAGTGCATTGATATTATTGCTTTTTCCTTTCAAACTTCTCAAATAAGCAGTTTCATTATATCCATTTATAAGTCGATAAATCAATAAGAGCTCTTATCAACTTTTATCAATTTCATATTTTACAAATCTTTAATATGTCAAAGAAAACACCAAATGATTAATACTCAAGATCATGTTGATGTTTTCAAACGAGCATTATCACATCTAATCATCTAAACAATAATACATTCTCCATTTTTGGAGCATATGCTTGCCTATTGTTTAAAATCAAGTTGAGAATATTTTCCTATCACGCTAAACTAATGATAATCATCATTATTCTTTATAATTTACATATAGAGGGTTACTTATTCGTAAACGGTTTGGTAAGAACGATTATCTCTTAATGGTATTATATTTTTGCATAAATTCCTTCTATTCATATTCAATAATTTTCATAAGTATTAATTAAATTGATGTTTACAATGTTATAGAAAAATCTTGGCTTGAGATGAAATTATAAGAGATGCATCTATTTTTTGAATATTTTTATCGACATGTTGATCATTTTCATAACATGCCAGTAAAAATTTTATAGACAATATAAAATATTATAACGACAGAGAGTCCAAATAACAAATTTTGACTCTCCTTTAGCCCTTTCAACGAAGCTTAAAATGATGGATTATTATTTAAAATAAGTATGTACACAATAGAGAAAATAAATTGGATATGTGTGTAATTCTTATCTTATCGCTACACTTTCTTGTGGAATAAAAGGCTAAAAATGCGGGGTGTAAACTTCCTACTCCTTATGCACGATTATGATTATCTCTCTTATTTTTTATCATCGTTCATTATATATAATAAGCTTTTAACTATATGATATTTCATCATAATTTTGGTGTTATTTTTTTTACCGAATAGACAATGTATCCCATTTTTATACAGCGACATTGTAATCATATTTATAAAAAAGCCAATGATATAGGACCAATAAATGAGTACTCCATTTTATAAAAAAATCATTTTATAAATTTTTTATAAAGAAGCAGTGTGTAAAATACTCCTTTTATTGCATTTACCACTGCACTACATTGATTGCCCATGATACGTTTTTTAATCAAATTATCATTTTTTTTGTTTTTTATTTTTATCATTATTTCATTTTTTGTAGCAAATCCAAGCAGTAACCATTCTTCTAACTCAAAAAATAATGAGATAATAACAAGCGATGTGATTATTGCTTTTAAGGAAGCTTTAAATGACTTAGGAACATTTTGTGATCGTAATATAGAAACCTGTAAAGTAGGGAAGTCCTTTTTAAGTTTACTTGGCGAACGCGCATATTACGGTGCAAGAGCTGCTTATGAATATTTAGGGCACATATTAGGGAACAAAAATATATAGATATTCTCCCTAATGCTTCTCAAAAAATGGAAATACAAGAATTCTTACAAAATCATACAATGTTATCCTAAAATAAGAATTTTTAACGTTCTTCATATTTGTTATGTTAGGAAAAATAAATACTTATCTATCAATAAATATATTCAACATGATTATTAAAAGGAAACAGGACTAAGATAATGGCGGAAACAATCAATAATATTATAGAGAACTTTTCGCTTTTGGATAATTGGGAAGATCGTTATCGTTATGTCATTGAGCTTGGCCATGAATTGCCGCCTTTTCCGGAAAGTGCTCGAAACGATGCCCACAAAGTTCCTGGTTGTGTCAGCCAAGTGTGGCTTTTATCGTCACGTAATAATTCAGAAGACCCAATCTTAACATTTCAAGGTGATTCTGATGCCCATATTGTACGTGGACTCATTTATATTCTTCTTGCTTTTTATTCAGGTAAAAAAGCCTCTGAAATTCGCAACTCTGATGCTCAAGGCCTCTTTGAAAAACTTGGTTTGAATGAAAATCTTACACCTCAACGATCCAATGGTCTGAAATCAATGATCAAACGAATTCGTAACGAAAGCTATATATAACTCCCCTTCTAAAAATTGCGACACACACAAAAAAACACCACAGAAAATGTGCATTCTAAAAAGCAATTTTATATATAAATTTATACAGAAACCATAAAATATGACTATTTAGCTTTTTTCCGTTTGCTTTTGCGTCCAAGGCCCATTTCTTTGGCTAAAGCTGATCGTGTTTTTGCATAATTAGGCGCCACCATAGGGTACGAACTATCTAACTGCCATTTTTCACGATATTCCTCTGGCAACATCCCATAATGTGTCATGAGATGACGTTTGAGAGATTTGAATTTTTTTCCATCTTCAAGACAAATTAGATAATCAGGAAATACTGAACGCTTTGGATTAACGGCAGGCCTTTGTTTTTCGACTTCGGCTTCTGTTAACTCTAAATTCCCTGCTTTACGAAAAGCAGCATGGACATCAGCAATCAAACTTGGCACTTCAGTCGGTCGAATAGAATTATTACTCACGTAGGCAGCAACAATATCAGCAACCAATGTAATAACTAAATTGCTTTCAGTCTCTAAGACTGCACGATGTTCCATTCTTGTTTCCTTTAATTCAAAATCGAGTAATTCAAAATCGAGATATAGTGCATATACTCATAATATAAAGATCTCATGCACATGGGTTTCATATTGTACAAAAATCTTTTTTGTCAATTCAATTATTCTATAAAATTGCCAAAACACAAAAAAATCAAATAAACACCTCTTTTTTGTCATAATATACAATAAGAAAAACGAAATTCTCACATGTTAAAATATGATTTTATTCTATCACATATCATACATAATATGTGATATATCACAAATATAAAAAATATAAGATAAAATTTATTTATTTTTTTTGAGAATGTAAAAATAAAATTACAAATTATAAAAATACAATATACAAAATATTATTTTTATT
>NZ_JAQITF010000013.1 GCF_028618665.1 Bartonella sp. AU16XJBT | reverse complement strand
CCCTCGGCAAAACATTGCGGAAAGGCTGCCTTTAGTTTTGCAATATCTTGCTCTTGTGGGCTTTGACTCATGCCCTCTATTTTATCTTCACCCGCTATTATAGTCATTTACGCACTTCCCCGTGACGTTTAGAATAAAATGTCCATGAATAATATATTTTGTCAGAATCAATATTTCTTAGTTTATTTATTTCTTTCTCTTGTGTCAGTTTATTTTATATTTGCATAAAGCTTAAACTAAGCGTGCCCGTTTATATCACAGATGCTTCACGCATGATGCGCTTGCTAACCCCAAAATCGCGAACTTCATAACGGATTGAAAATAAAGCATAAAATGAACCGAGACCTTTTGCGACAAAGTCTCGGCTCAAAGAGACACTCTGTCCTATTTTAGCAAAAGACGCAAAAAATCACGTGCGCAAAGTCTCGGCTGTGTTTTTGCTCAACCACGAAAAGCCGCAGAGGCGCGGAGTTTCAACCATGCAAAATCCGCCAAACATAAGAATAAGAAAAGTTAGGGAAGAAGAAATTGTACTGCAGATGATACATCGGTGCTAACTTTTGACTAGTATAAAAGATCGACGAATCAAATTAAATATGTTTTACAAATAAGTACGAACATTTTGCACCGCACTAGGTTTTATACAACTGCAGAATACCTCCTTTATTCGACAGCAACTATCGCAGCGCTCCTAAAACGACCACACTTTGGAATAACCTCCTACCAAGCTACCCACTCGCAACTAAAGATTCACCATAAACCAGAAAGCACTTTATGACTAGATGCGCTCCAACAAAGTACAATACCGAATAAGCAAAGCGATAAACTCCATACGAATAGCCATTTTCTTCAAAAAATAATAATTTGAGGCCGCATTCGAATCCAACCTGGCGCGTTTATGATATCATAGCTCCCACATGCCGCCAGTATAAATTTGTCATCTAAGGATAAATCCAATGGGATAGATATATCTCTTACAAGAATATCATACTCATAACAATTTGAACCAACGACATCCGCTAAACTAAATTCACCGCTCATATCTCGAAAAGACAAAATTTGTAGCACTCTATTCTCGTGATACTGTGCAGACTGAGCACACGTCCCCAGAGCCTAGATTATAATTAAGTTCGTACCATTCCGCTCTTTTATAGAGCTAATATTTGAAAATAAATAACCATAATCTTCAGATACAATATGCCTAGATTCAATAATTACCGTAAGCTTATGTAAATCACAACCCAATTGTGACAATGCCTCATAAATTTTACGAGAGTATTCGTCATTGACCGTCACGGCATCGCAGAACGCTGTGGAAATCAGATATCCCCCACCTAGACTGATAAAAACTTATCTGATCCTTCAATGCGTAAATATCCTTTCCAGTCTTAGTTAAGGTGGATACGATTAACTCAGTCGAATTCAAATTAGAGCCCACATGCAAATGCACCCCATTAAGCTTAATCCTATTGGATTCTAGCGAAGATAATGCGGCACGTAACTTCGCCGCAGTCATACTAAAACGCGATCTATCCCCGTTTGCCAGTACACAATCTCAATGAGATTTTAGGTAATATGTCAAAATGGCGGGCAAGAGCGATGATGTCATGTAATTCGATAATATTATCACATTGGACACTTATATGTTTTCTAGTAGATAATTCTATCTCTTCTCGAAGTTTTACAGGGATATTAAAAAATGTATCTCTACCTTTAAAACCATCTTTTTGCGCTAATGATATTTCATAATCAGATGCAAATTCCAAGTCCCAGCAACATAACAATGATGCCCCGCACGTCCATTAAAATACCCTGCTTTTTCTCGCTCTAGGCATTCATAGCCCGACCACGTAAAACAAGATACCAATTAAAATATCAGGCCATAAGACTGCAAGAGAAAGTTCTTTTATAAATAGACATTTTTTTATCTTTACATTGCCTCTTAAACAAACTAGCCCGTTTATATAACAAGTTATATGTATAATACATATAACTTCTACAAAAGGAGGATTTATTATGTTCCGTGAAAATCTTTGGTAATACAGCCGGGCAATTGGATCACTAGTCGCCCGTCGATAATATATTGCGCGTTAAGAAATTGGGGAAGGTAAGCTATGCAACTCGTAAATCATCCTTTTGTGAAGTTCGATCAACTCAAGCCGATTTACAACTTCACGTATCCGCTATTTCGCACTATTTCAAATGAATTTTACAATTTACCTAGACTTTAATAAGCTAACGCAGAGTCAGCAGATTCCACAAGCGCATACAGTTTCTCTTTATTTGCATATTCCCTTTTGTGAAACCATCTGTTCCTTCTGTCCCTTTCAGAAAGGGGCCTACAAGTACATTAAGCAAATCGAATCTTATATGTCAGCGCTTACCACAGAAATCAGAAACAAAGGAAACTTCATTCGCTCGCTTAAAGGTCCCATCCGCAGCATCTATATAGGGGGTGGCACACCGTCGCTCTTGTCTGCAGACAATATCCGCCACATCGGAAAAGTATTGCATGCCGAATTTGAGCTCTCTTCCTTAGCCGAGTTTACACTGGAAAGCGAACCGAAGAGCGTCACACGTGATAAACTTTATGCTGCCCGTGAGATCGGCGTTAACCGGATAAGCTTCGGTGTACAGAGTTTCATTGAGCGTTTCCGATCATTGTTTAACCTCACCTCAACACGTGAACAAATCAAAAATACCGTGAACTGGTCACAAGAGATAATTGGACATGTCGGTTTCGACCTACTATATGGCATGCACAGCCAGCAAGCCGAAGAACTATTATACGATTTGAAGCAAGCAAGCCAGCTTCATCCTGAAACCATCAACCTCTATGCAATCAACAATCTGGCTATCACGTCGCAACTGCATAAATCTTACGCACAAAAAGGGCTAAAGCCATCCAGTCTACAGCATCGACAGATGCTTCGCTTATTTAGCGACATCGTTATGCGCAGCTGCGGCTATGCGCCGTGTAATGGGCATTCCTATATCAAAATTGCCAATAACACTCCTCTAACGCTCGCTAAAACGAGTTCAGCTAATTATTTCCGCTATCACAAATATTTGCATGGTTATCATGATGATTATGTGGTTGGCTTTGGGGCGTCAGCACAGTCGATTCTCGGCTCACTCGTCACACGAGCCAATCCTAGTCGAAGCGAATACATTACCGACATACAACTTAAAGGCAAATCCAAAGTATACTACAATTGGGTATCAGCGGAGCAACAAGCCTCCAAGGCTTTGTGTATGCGGCTACCTTATAACGGTTATGCCAAAAAAGAAAGAATTGACTGGACCGCACTCCCCTCTTTCGTATACAATAACCTACAACAGCTCATAGGTGCAGGTCTCATCGCAGAAAGTGATAACGATCTCCAGCTGACTCAGCGTGGTTGGCAATGGTATTCCAACCTTATGTATTTTCTTCTACCTCAGGCAGATAGGAATATCTTGGACGGCTATGTCGCAAACATGCTGAATACAACCGCCGTACTTGATGGACCAGCGGAAACCTGTGTGGCATCTTAAGGAGAAAAGAATGTTCACGCTTTTTGCCAACAAGAACATACGCTATTTTTGCCTAACCGTTAGTCTGCTCGCCTTACTCAGCGGTGCTTTGCGCACTGCCATCCCGCTATTAGCAAGACAATCTGGATATGGCGTAGTCGGAGTAAGTTGGGCGCAAGGTCTCTTCTCATTAGCGTGGCCAATTTTCGGTATCCTTGCAGGCGCTTTACTTGATCGCTGCGACAAAATAAAACTTGCCACCTCGGCTTTCCTCATCTTCATGCTACTGCATATTGTACTGTTCGTACTGCTTATGATACAGATTGCTCCAGCCGAACAAATTTTCTTCTATGCAACCATTGCTGGATTCATCGTCGTTTCTGCCGAAGCTTATATAATGACGATTCCACCACTTATCATGGAGGGAGAGCGATTGATGACCTTCTACTCAATTGTCTTGTTTTTAGATTTCGGTGTCTCCTATTTTCTTGCCCCTGTCATAACAAGCAGCATTTTAGCGCATAGCACACTGCTATTTCTCGGCCTGTTAATCGTGCTTTTTATCACATTGATTTTTACCGCTCGCCATGCTGTTCCAACATCGCCAACACTTGATAAAGAAAACATCACTTTCCGTTATATCATTGCCGGCTTTCGTTTCATTTTTTCAAATCGGCATCTTACCTCCCTTACATTACTCACATTCTTTCTATCGGTAGTATTTGGAGCATTCCTAACCTCGTTCATCTTCTTCGTTACCGACGGTCGGTATCTGGGCCTACATAGCAGCCAATATGGCGTGATGTTTGCAGCCTACGCGCTTGGTACAATGGCAGGTGCCCTATTTGTGCCGCGTATACGCTATGCACCGGTGCGCCTAGCTGTTCTCATTGACGGTTTAGGAACGGTTGTCTTGCTGCTGATTCCAGCCTTTTCAAAAAGTGCTGTCGTCGTATGGGGCGTCACCTTTATCGCTGGTGTTGGAGCAAGCTTATGGTTTATTGGTGTTACTGCCTTCAGGCAGCGCCTCACACCAAAGCAACTTCTCGGGCGAGCTAATTCTGCTTTTCGGGTGATCGGCTATGCTGGAATGCCGGTCGGAAGCTTTTTGGTCGGCGTCCTTGGTTCTTTTATATCATTGCAGTTTGCTGCCGCCTTTATCGCTGGACTACTATTGGTGGCTATCGCGATAACGCTTCCATTTCTTTGGCAGGCTGATCATATAGACACCCCCAACCCTGCCACGAGATGACAGCTGCTTTTTCAAAAAGACACGGTCAAAAAAGGCACACATACCCTATTACGCAATCGATTGATCTGTTCTTTGGACGAGGAAATTATCACCATAATGGCTGATAGAGCTAAGGAGCACTATAGAAGCAGCTAAACAAGCGCTAAAGACAAAACAGCTCCTTCACGCTGCATTGGACGATAATCTCAACGCCTATAATATGAAGGATGCAGAGAGCTTATAGCATACGAAACCTAATTCTTAACCAAAAACGCCGCCCTAGCAATACCCCCTTATACTCCAGTTAATTCGTCGTCCACTCTTATACTCATCTTTACGCTTCTCCGTTACGCTTAGTATAAAATATGTCTATGAATATTTCTTTTGTACATCACAATTCCTTTTATCCTATTTATTTCTGTGTCCTCTGCCAATTTACTTTCATGCAAAGTGTCGGATAAGCTGTTCTCTTTATTTTTTAGAGTTTCTTGTGCTTATTTGATTTCTTTTCGCTTATGCAAGTCAGCTCAATCAATTCGCATTGCCACATTTTGACATTTTGCTTTTTTTGCCTTACTTTTTTAAGGGTAACATATTGATTTATAATGACAATCTATCGTTATTCATATTGAATTAGAACCCCGAATATCGTAAGATTTTCTTCATTTCAAATCTACTTATCTTGAATCAATCAACATCACTTGCTTGCACGTCATAAGCGGGGCTGGTGTGTGGGTAAAATTTATACAAGAAAGGACTAAAAATGGCTCTTATGAACGCTCTCAAGTGCCAAGAGCTGTCGCAACACCCACGAGCTGGCAAATATAATGATGGTGCTGGCTTGCTACTTCATAAGCGTAAAGATGGTGGTGCTACATTATTTCATGGGGGCTTTATCGTTATACCCTTCATGGTCGGCGCTGTGAAATGAGTTTGGGTGCTCTTTGAGAAATGTCTCTTTAAAACAAGCTCGTGAATTGCAAGAGCAATAATTTTCCCCCTCTAAGTTGGCGTGCTGTTTCGCATAATTAAAGACGGCGATTTTCTATTTATTTTTGTGTGCTATTATGGCACTTACAAATATTATCAGCAAGCTGATCAATTGGCACAAGTCCATCCCAAAATGTCTATCTTTTGGCATTGACATATTTCTGACAAATCGAAGAGCTGAATCTCCAATTTGACGACGTATCACCACGGGTAAATTTAAAATTGCTTCACATGTGGCATAACCAAACACAATCTAGAAAAAAAACTCAATAATGACGGTGTCTGCCAGCTATATGCCTAAGCTTGTTGTTACTATAAGCCTACTGCGCGCCCAAGTTTACGGGTTCGCATCTTATGTCTCATCATAAGGTGCACTTGCACACTCAAAAGCAGAAATTCTCTATTCCATTGAAAATAAAGTAATAAATCTAAAAAATACCTTTTTAGACAAGATCTCTGCTCATTAAGACGCTTTGGCTTTTTTGAACAAAAAAAGGAAAAACACAAGAGAAAAGTCTTTACTCTGTTATCGTTCGTGTGCCCCCCAAAAACCAATAATCGCAGTTTTTTAAGGAAAAAAGCAAGAAAAATGAAAATAGTTGTACAAAGGAAAATGGTACTCACGCGACACATCGGTGCTAACGTTCTCTTTAAAAACACACAGATAATTACAACCAGCTTCAAAAAACAGCCTTACCAATGAAGTACTGCTAGAGGGTTGCGTGCACAACGCAATAATGGCACACTGATTCCCGCAAGCGTGCTTCACATATTGTACGCGTATTTCCTGTACGGAGCCTGCCGCTCCTAAACACTCAGACGTAATGCTACTGGGTCGTACAGTGTGACCGCAGTTGCACCCTTAAACACCGGTTCCTACCATATCATAATGCTTGACAAAAGCATCATGCCATCATAGCAACCGCTTTGCGTATGGGGTCCACAACATGTTCTACAAATTGTTGACGCATTGCCAAGCTAAGAGTTTTCTTGCCCACCTACGCCAATGAGACCATCACTCTCCTCTTTTTGAATCGTAAAACAAAATGATTTACTATCAGCGATAAACCATCTGCTCAAAGTCCAACTAGCTCAAACTCATAGCATTCTAAACCTTTAGGCTCGCTCTTCCCCCAAGGGGGGCATAGTCAGATATATCACTTCCCTCACCCATTCACGCGTTGGGACAAAAAAATCTGAAACTATGAGGCAACGCTGCATTTGTATGCAGCGTTGTTGTTAAGAATAAGCTTCTATTGAGATAGTTCTAATGGGAAGCACCCACAGCTAATGGTATAGGGATTAATTTGGATTCTTTCGAAATGCTATATATAAATTTAATGTGCCGCCCCAAAACACACCATCAGTGAACCCACTTAAAAGACCAAAAAGAAGGTTAAAATCAAATGTATATTTCAAATCAGGTTTAACATTGAGAAAAACAATCAATGTGAATTTGATGACAAAAGTGATAAGAATAAATATCAGCGTCAACGGCGTACCAGGCCGAATAATGAAATCCGTTCCCTCTTTGATTTTTAAACGCGCAGTAGCACGCCAGAGCAACCAGCCAACGCCAACGCCGATCATCAGTCCTCCCAACATTGCGATTGCTCCCCAACGCGGGAAGGCCAGCTGGTTAATCACATCGCTTGCGCCCAAAAAAAGAAAGACTAACGGCAAGAGAAAAAGGCGATAAACCTTCATTTCCCTATCTTTCAATGCGATTATTCCCCTCGCGATGAGAAAAATAAGTAAAATCCAGACCCATAAAGGGGGGCCGGTCAGAATGTTAAACAATGACATATTATGCTCCATGATGTTTGATGCGATAAAAATATTGCATGATGTTAGGAAGATATTTAGAAAAAAGAATACCAGCACAAATTAAACCCATAGTGACACACCAAAGCTGGGGGGAGCATGAAAAAAAAGCCACTAGAAGACCATTGGCAAAAAAGATGACTACCCAAATCCATGTAATATATTTATTGATGAGATAAAATAGGATATGTTTGCGTTTCTCTTCAGAAACACCAGCACTGGCATAAAAAATGGTAAAGGATTTCTTTACCAGCGAGCTCATCAATGAAACCAGAGCAAGTGACAGATAGCAAAAAACTATGGGGTAGTTCAGTAAAAGTGTAGACCATCCAGCGAAATAATTAACAAACAGGACAATAACTGTCAGAATGTTAGTAATCATCATGAGCTCCCCCCGTCGGACAATTTTAATATTCACAGCAATAATAGACAATAAAATCACAGTCAAGATGAGAGAGTATTCGACCAGAGTTAAAACGTTTCCATTGATAACCCAGGAGTAAATACTCCACGGAATAAAGAGACTATTATGTTAAACATGGTGCATCCTCCTTGCAATAATGCGTCATCGCCGCCTCAAGATTCCCATCTTCAATCTCATGGAGGATAATAGAAAGGAGGACACTAGAAAGTTACATGATAGCATATTTGCAAACTCCCATATGCGCGTGGCCAGTGGCACACCCTCCCCCCAATTAGTGCAAAAATGACGTCGCTCTTGGTACTGGACGCATTACCTCGGTGCTGACCTTCTCTATTTTTTTTGCAGAACAGAAAGCGCGTATCAGGCTCTCTAGCCATACTTAGAGTACGCAAAGTTATTCATCACTCTACAACACCTTAAGCGCGCAATTTTATGTTTTGTATTAAAGGATTTTTGCTTTCAAAATATACGAACAACATCACACAAAGTAGAATAAACAAGATGCCCCCAACATTAAACCAAACCTTGTCTGTAACCAGCACTGTTGCACCGAAACAGTTAACAATAGCGTGGACAAAAAAAGGCGCACACGCATAAAATTTAGAGCGCGTAACAACACTACGATACGCCAAGCATGTGTTTAAAATATGCATGAGTATGACGCTCATTAAAGCACACAAAAAAATACTCGCTTGCGTCCAGGAATAAAAAATTACATATTCACTGGCTAATAAGCTAGATCGAATAGGCCAGCCATTATAAACAAGGAAAGGCCCGAGCGCCTTGTAAACTAATTCGCATAAACCCCAGCCTATGCCAATATTCAGCGGCAAACGCCACAAAAAACTAGGCGAGCACCGATAAAACTTAGTAACTAACAAACGACGCATGGCTTCTTCTGCTACAACAAAAAAAACCGTAAATGTTAAAAATAAAAAAACAAGCGCCAGCCCCTGCTCTGCACGACTCTTGGTTTCAACAATATTCATCATATAAAGCGTTTTTATTACAGATTGCTCCCAAAAAGCAAGAAGCCCGCCACCAATGCAGCTAGCAACAAACCATCCCACAGCACCGGCGACAACCAATTTGAACTTCAGAAAATGATGAAACACACATAGAAGAAAAACAACGCCAAGCACTTGCAGCAAACGTAAGGCATCAAGTTTATGTTCTGTTTCCCAGTAACGCCATACTAACAGCACAATCACCCCAAAAACTATGCCGCTCAACAGCACATTTATCCAACTAAATGTAGAGCGAAAAAAATTATAAATGACAGCGCCATAAATAAGGCCTGCGAGAAGCGAGGTAATAAATAAAACCAACATTATTATGCCCCCTCATTTACTACAGCGTAACTGCTATTTTTCTTCATGGATAATCTGTCTTGCACAAAATCATAAATTTGCCGCATAAGAGCAAACATAAGAATAGTAGCGATTGTATAATGCCCAATTGCAAGAAGTTCTGGCTCAGCGGCCCGCCATGAAAAGCGCGCCCAAGCCGCCAAGCATTGTAAAAGCAGGATAAGAACAAAAAAACGCCATTTCTTGTCAAGGCAAACCAAAAGCATTAAGAAAGTTGATAAAAGACTCAGACCTATAATAAACGCATAATATATTACCGTCTCAAGTAAAAAAAGTAAGGCGTCCCTATCAAGACTAAAGGCCCCTTTTAGGATCTTCACAGCTTCTGGTAGAGATGTAAGCAGTGCAAGCCCTATAGCAGCCCCCCAAATTCCTATTCCCACGCCCAGTGCTGCCTCTACACCATTGCCATTATCTTCTGCCACCCAATGAGAGAGCAAAAAAAACTGCATAATCGCCATGCTTATAGGGAATAGACCAACAGCAAAAACAATATTAGGCGTACTATAAGCAGCAAAATCAAAAATCAAACTGCCTATCATACGCATAAAGCCGTATAGAAAAAAAATCAAAAGCACATAACAACCAGCGCTTGACCCAATAATCGCCTTCGTGCCTTTAAACGCTTTAACCAAAGAGAGTAACCAGCGGTACCCCAATATAAGCGAAAGCGCCAAAACACAATAAGGAAAATAACTCACAGCGCCATAAACATAAAGAAAAACAAGACACAAAACAACGAGCAAGAAAACCAAATGTTCAACCAATGTTTTTTTCTTCATCAAAGGAAAAATAATCAGCACCAGACAAAAAACGGCGCCGATAACAGATAATGTCAATTTGTCAAGCATTATAGTAAGCCTCAGAAATAGAATTTATTAATATTGCGTAGTCTGAAGAAATGCCAAACATAGACAAAAGACCAACAGCAAAATGAATTACAAAAGGCAGATAGAAATAGGCCTTTCGCTTATCTTCGAAACCAAGATACATAAAGCGCGTATTTACAACATGCATCAATACAATCATGCCCGCGGCAATAAGATAGCTGATCGCTTGTGGACAGGATTCAAATGCGACATAGCCCGCCATTTGTGGCTCCCTATCAACACGGTAATTCAAGTAAAGAAAAAGAGCTGGGAGGGTCTTATAGCATAAGTCTAGAACACCCCAGCCCAGCCCGAAATAAAGGACCTCACGCGCAGCTAATTCTGGCTTATATACGCGAAGCAACCACAAACGCAAAAGCTCCGCAGTTAAAACTGATATCAAAAGGATAAAAAAGAGATAGTTTGCAGCAACCCCACTCATGTAATGCACCAACTGCTGCTGGCTATTATGAGCAGCAGACAAAGCAGGCAATGGCAACAAAGAGCTCAAATATACAAAACCTGCCCCAATACACAAGGCAGCAACTGCACCACAGAATCCAAGAACTAAATATTTATATAAGTAGTGCTCGTGCAGAATTAAAAGCATGCCAAGATAACATACTAAAAGCAAAGATAAGTCTGGAAGCCCACTTTCACTATGTGGATAAGCGAAGATGATAGCGCAGGAAAGGCCAGCTAGCCCCCCAAAAATGACGCGCTCGTCCAACAAGCCATTGTTTTTAAGGACACGAGGGCTGGAACTTATCCCAAAACCACGCTGCATTCCAAAAATTAAGTCAGACATATAATTTCCCTAAGGCGCCTTGCCCTCCAAAGTATACCAAGATATTATTGCGGGAGAGAAACTCCCTGCTAAGGGGCTGATAGCGTACCCCTTAGCAAGGCCTTTACCTTGTTAACAAAGCTAGGTCAAACAACAATTTTACCACTTAGAGCGAAAACAATCCCAACCAGCTTTAGCAATACCCGCGGCTGCGCCACGGACCCCGCCTACCATTGCTCCAGAAACGGCCCCTCTTGGGAGGGTTGCTCTAAGCTTTAGGGTAACCCAAAGAACTACAGCCTCCTGTCTTCTCACTCAGTTTTCCTTTTAAACGGGTTAATCACGCTAAGCTTCACATTCTTTGATTTAATGTAACGCGCGTACACATAAACAACATACAGCAAACAAATCCAATCTCTAACCATTCCATAGCTATCATCTGTATGAACAAACGCTACATAATAAGAAACAAAGAGGCTAAAAAACAGCTCTGCAAGAACATCAAGGACCAACCAATAATATTTCTTTGTAGTAACAAAGAGAACCATCAAAAATGTCAAAAAAACCTGGCCCGTTAGAATAGCGAAACCAAACACCGCATAATCAAACATTTTTTTCACTGCCTCCCTGTTTGCAAAACCTATCTGTTGGTAGATTTCTCGAAGGTCTGATAAAAGCAGTGATGACACAAAAAAGACGCCTATGGCAAACCCACAGCCAATGCAAATGCTTAAATCTAGCACTGACATAGATTTTTCCTTCAAAGCTTTAGCAATTAGGACATAGCGAGCCCCCGCTATCATCAACGGAATAATGAAAAGCAGATAAATATAGCTCGAAAGCTGCAGATCAAAAAAATCTAACAGAAGGTCATCACTCATAACAATAAAACCAGCTGCGATGAAAAAAATGGGGCAACTTGCGATAATGGCCAAACTAAAGCATTTTATATTGTTTACTATATTGGGTATAAATTCAATGCAAAAAGAAAGAAAGAACATAATCATAATAACAGGAGGAGATGTTATCGGCACACCGACTATATACTCAAAATACTCAAAGGCATAAATGAGAAGAGGAGCAACCAATGCCACCACTATGAATGTAACCGTGTTCTCCCTGCCTAACATGCTTTTTCCATTAATAGCAATACTTTTGCAGAATAGATACAACATGCCAAACCACAGATAAAAACAAACGAGCACTAAACCAAACTCGCCCATAGCTCCTCCTGTGCAATATTTCAAACATAAAGGTGGCACCTTTTACAGTACCACCGTTCTAGGCTTTAGGATAACCCAAAGAACTATAGTCTCCTGTCTTCTCACTCAGTTTTCTTTTTAAACGGGTTAATCACGCTAAGCTTTACATTCTTTGATTTAATGTAACGCGCGTACACATAAACAACATACATCAAACAAATCCACCTTATAACCATTCTATACTTATCATCTGTATGAACAAACGCTACAGAATAAGAAACAAAGAGGCTAAAAAACAGCTCTGCAAGAACATCAAGGACCAACCAATAATATTTCTTTGTAGTAACAAAGAGAACCATCAAAAATGTCAAAAAAACTTGGCCCGTTAGAATAGCAAAACCAAGCGCCGCATAATCAAACATTTTTTTCACTGTCTCCCTGTTTGCAAAACCTATCTGTTGATAGATTTCTCGAAGGTCTGATAAAAGCAGTGATGACACAAAAAAGACGCCTATGGCAAACCCACAGCCAATGCAAATGCTTAAATCTAGCACTGATATAGATTTTTCCTTCAAAGCTTTAGCAATTAGGACATAGCGAGCCCCCCCTATCATCAACGGAATAATGAAAAGCAGATAAATATAGCTCGAAAGCTGCAAATCAAAAAAATCTAACAGAAGGTCATCACTCATAACAATAAAACCAGCTGCGATGAAAAAAATGGGGCAACTTGCGATAATGGCCGAACTAAAGCACTTTATGTTGTTTACTATATTGGGTATAAATTCAATGCAAAAGGAAAGAAAGAACATAATTATAGTAACAGGAGGAGATGTTATCGGCACACCGACTATATACTCAAAGGCATATATGAGGGGAAGGATAACCAATGCCACCACTATGAATGCAACCATGTTCTCCCTGCCTAACATGCTTTTTCCATTAATAGCAATACTTTTGCAGAATAGATACAACATGCCAAACCACAGACAAAAATAAACGAGCACTATACTAAACTCGCCCATAGCTCCTCCTGTGTAATATTCCAAATATAAAGGTGGCACCTTTTACAGTACCACCGTTCTAGGCTTTAGGATAACCCAAAGAACTACATCAATAAAAGTGCATCAACCCACGACCTGAATTAGCCATAGATTGACCCAACACCTGTGCGCCACACTGGAAAGCAGCCACACCATAACCACCATAACCGCCTATGATGTCTCCGAATTCATGGCCTACAATTTGCCCAAAGCTTCCTGTGGCCATTGCAGCATAAGGATTACGCTCCGCTAGCCATCCTACGCCAACACCAACCCCAAGGCCAACCTTACTACCATACTTGCTACCAAACGCACTACCAGAGTTATATTTGCTACTAAAATTATCGGCACTGCAATAATCGTACGAACTACTTGAAAATCTCATTTATTTTCTACAATTTAGTGTATAAATAAATTCCCCCAAGGTTACTTATGTCCCCGCGCCAGAATGGCTTACCCATAATCAACCACCGAAACACCCCCTGGAGATATGAATGCACTCTCATGCAAGTTCATATTTATAATATATAGTTGATAAAATCAAGGAAATTGTGTCAAAAATATGGCATATATTAGCAAATTTATGCTTACTTATTTTATGTATTTAAACTTAATGATTTATATTATGAGCAATAATAATGAAAGGCAAATAAGATTCTCTTGGTTTACAAAATATACTAAAAATATATAAATATACTGATAGAGATATTTATTGTTGTAATTGCAATCAGAATCATAGATTTAATTAACCCATTTATATTTAGCGATTATTGATCGTATCATTCTGTTTTTGGCAAAATTTGAGAAAAATCATCCGCGCAAGGTCTCTGCTCTGTGACAGCTCACACGCAAAAAGACCGCCAAGCGTGGCTTTTAACCGCCTCACAAAACGCCAAACATAAGAATTAGAAAAGTTAGGGAAGAAGAAATGGTACGGTTGGTGGGATTTGAACCTACGACCTCTGGTGCCACAAACCAGCGCTCTAACCAACTGAGCTACAACCGCATAAAAAGTAAATGTATCATAACTGTTCACGATTTTGTAAACATTTATTCTTCGCTTATGTGACATAAGCAAGATCAACAAAGTTTGCAAGCCCCTTAAAAAAAATCTCGCAATTTTTTGTGAAGAAAAATGTTTTTTACAAAGAAAATTTTTACAAGGGAAATTTTGCCCAATGCTCAAGATTATGATCACGATAGTCTTTTATGTTATCGACACCATCTTGTTGTATCATCTGCAAAATCTCTTTTAAAATAGTTATGACAAGATTTGGACCTTCATAAACCATCCCACTATATAATTGAATTAAATCTGCACCTGCTTTTACTTTTTCCAAAGCGGTCTCAGCATCCTTTACACCGCCAACGCCAATAATTGCAATCTCCTTCCCTAACTTTTGACGCATTTTTGCAAGCACAATCGTAGAACGCTCAAAAAGTGGACGTCCAGAAAGCCCCCCCTCTTCATTGCTGAAATGACTATTGTTAAGACCTTGACGTGAAAGAGTCGTATTGGAAACAATCAGTCCATCAAAATCAGAAAGTTTTATTTCTTCTGCAATATCATCCAATTCTTTCTCTGATAAATCTGGAGCAATTTTTAAAAAAATGGGAATGGAAAATCCATGTTTTTTCTCTTGCTCCTTTCGCGCTTTTGAGATGGCATTCAACAAAAGATGCAAACTATCACGAGCCTGTAAATCGCGCAAACCTGGCGTATTAGGAGAAGAAATATTAACCGTAAAATAATCAGCAACATCATAAAAATGAGCAATGCCAACAGTATAATCGTCAATCTTATTAACCGTATCCTTATTGGCTCCAATATTGACCCCTACAACACCCGTTTTTTTACACGCGCGCAATCTGTCGCAAACAACTTGATGCCCGTCATTATTAAAACCCATTCTATTAATAATCGCTTCATCTTCTTTTAAACGAAAAAGCCGTGGTTTAGGATTTCCAATCTGAGGCTTTGGTGTCACTGTTCCAATTTCAGTAAAACCAAATCCTAAACGAAAAATTTCATCAACAACCTCTGCATTTTTATCAAACCCCGCTGCAAGACCAATAAAATTTTGAAACTCAAGCCCTGCAATAGTTACACTCAATCGCTTATCAACAATCTTTTGACAACCGCTTAATCCACTTTTCAATCCAACAATCGCTAAGCGGTGCGCATGCTCTGGATCTAACATAAATAAAGCAGAACGGCCAATACAACGAAAAAAACTCATCAATCCTTCTCCACAACACAAAAATGATCCATCACACCTCACATATACCTTTTAACACAAAAGATCGCCAAAAGAGTATATTATTCAAATAATATCCCCCTTCTATTAAGAATAGTTCATCACGTCATCATCATTCGCGTGGATATTTATGAACCCTGAATAAAAAAAATTATTCTGGAAAAAACATTTCTCTCTTTCACACTTGTTCAGTTAGCTAAATATGTCTGTAAATCCTAAATCTTATAAAATGCCCGTATGAATTAAGGCATCAATGGTTCTTCACCAAACATGATCTTATCTCTTGCAAGCAAGTTCATAATGTCTTTAAAAAGGCAAGAAAATTATCTCTATTCCCAAGGTTCTTTTATGTCATTAAAGTTTCTTTGTGTAATGTTGTGTCCAACAAAAACAAAGCTTTCTTTATAAAGCTGTTTTCCTCATAAATTTATAGAATACACAGTTCGTAAAATCATCTACATTCATGCCATTGCTACACCATTAAATTAGCAGCATGGTTTATACTGTATTGATGAAATTGCTATTGTTTCCTTTGCCGTTGCAGATGCATCAAATACAATTTTGCATCTATAGGTGTTCTATCTAACATACAGTTTAGTGATGAGAATTGATCATAGAATAAACCTATCATACCAGAAACTTCTAAACCAACATGCTCTTGCAAACTCTATAATTCTTCTATCTATAAACTGATACAATCTTCCAGCCGATGAAAATGCGGTTGCTTTCATCAAAATAATGACCACTTTCAACCTATGCAACACGGTACAAATAGCTTTTAAATAAGCTCTCACCTTTAATGGCTCTATCGCTTGTTGAATTAAGAGGAACTATCTGGCACTATAAATTTTTACTCCTACCTTATCTATCCATTTCTCCCATCAATCCATCAATAATGAAATATAATTTTTTTATTCTTAATTCTCTTTTTATGCCAATATATAATACTATAATACTTTATTCGCGAAGTTTCTTGATAGCTAAGCTCTTATTAACATTGTTAACTTTGTGATACTGTGTAAAAACCCCCTTTTTAAAATGTTAAGGCAATTTATAACTTAAGAATAATTTCCGACTTTTCGTTGAAAAAAGCAGATACAGTTTTTATCAAAAAAGCTTTTCTCTACAAAATATATATACATTCAAAGAGAGTCCATAGAGCTCTTTATTAAGCCTCATAAAATTCTTGGAAAATAATATTAATGTTGTAGTATAATCCTAAAAATAAAATCTGCCCTTTCCTTTTTCATCAAAAGCGGTAAGTAAATTACCGTATATCGCTTACATAAAGGGGAAACCGCAATGCTTAAAGAATTCAAAGAATTTGCCCTAAAAGGTAATATGATTGATCTTGCTATTGGTGTGATTATCGGAGGCGCTTTTGGTGGCTTAGTCAACTCAATTGTCAATGATATTTTTATGCCAATCATTGGACTTATTACAGGTGGAATTGATTTTTCTAATATGTTTATTCAACTTGCTGGCGAAAAACAAGCGACATTGAGTGCTGCCAAAGCAGCTGGAGCAACCATTAGCTATGGGCACTTTATCACTTTACTTATCAATTTTCTCATTATTGCTTGGGTTCTTTTTTTCTTCGTTAAAGCTATGAATAAAATGCGTAGAAAAGAAGGAGAAAGCCCCCAAAAAACTTCTTCAGAAGAACAACTTTTAACAGAAATTAGAGATCTTTTGGCTAAGAAAAAATAAATTTATGCATGATTTACATCATGGAACACGAGGAAAAAACATTTCCACAGTTGTTCCATGATTGGGTTTTGAGAATAATAAAAATTCTCCCCCACTTTCTTCCACCATTGCCTTGCACATTGGGAGCCCTAATCCTGTTCCCATAAAAGCACTGTCACCAGATCGTCCATCTTTGCGCTCTACTTGACCATAAGGTTGCAGGGCATGTACAATCTCTTCCTCGCTCATCCCTACGCCATTATCACTCACTGAAATTTTTACGCGTTCTTTTCTATAAGACACATGAACAATAATCTGTCCACCCAAAGGTGTAAAACGAATAGCATTAGAAAGAAGATTCCATATAATTTGGCGAAACATTTGTTGTGATACAGGAATAAATGGAACATGCGGTGGAGCAACAATGCGCATGATAATGCCGTTATGATTGGCTTGAGTTTCAAGAAAAGCTATCGTCGCACGTAAACAAGATATCACATCAAATTTTTCAGAAATAAGGGAGGAATCAATCTGGTTATTGGAACCAGAATAATTTATCTTCGAACATTCTAGTAATTGATTAATCAGCGATAATATATGTTTTCCAGAGGAGATAATATCGCGTAAATATCCATGATAACGCTCATTTTCTATCGAACCAAAACGGCCCTCACTCATAATTTCCGCAAAGCCAATAAGAGCATTTAAAGGTGTTCGTATTTCATGAACAACGCCAACGATTTTATTTTCTTCTGCTTTTGTTTCTTCTGATGAAACTTTTTTTGTCCTATCACGCAACATAACAGCATAATTGCCTTGCTGTGCCAAAAATACAATCGTAATAAGAATGGTTCTATTTTTATGACTTTTCGTCATTAAATCAACCGTTTCGCTGCGATTTAAAGCCTGATTTTTCCCATTCATACGGATTAATTTAAAATATTTTTCAACCAAAAATCGGCTTTGCAAAGTAAATAATGAAGAGAGTGGCTGCCCTCGTAGTTCATTTATTTCATAACCCATTAATGCTAAAGCTGCCTTACTTGCCGATTGAATAAAGCCCTGTTTATCTAACCATAAAACACCATCTGTTGCTGTCTCCAACAGTGATAAAACTACAGCGGGTTCCTTTATAAGAGCTTGTTCTATAGCATTTACCGGCAATGTTTGTGGATATGGTAATTGAATAGCTGTTTTTTCAACAAAATTCTCTTCTTTTACCGATGAATTCAATTCATCACGTAATTGCTCTGCAATCTCACGAAAAGCTGAACGTTCTATCTCCGTAAGATGCGGCATTTCCGTCTCCAGCTTTTCATCTCTTTGTTCTTGAACTTTTTCTTGTATTTTTAAAACGCCAAAGCCACGAAACCCCTTAAGCTGCTTTTTAACATCAAAAATTGGCAAAGCCGATAATTCAACATCAAGCCATTGTGAGCAACCATCAACTGGCCATTGAACAATTTCTTTACTCCACGGCATGGCGGCTTCAATAAAACGACTGAGAACCCGATATCGATCATCATTAAATTGATGAGCAAGTTCATGAAAACTACATCCTAAAATAGAGGAAGAGAGAGGTCCAACAACTTCAGCTAGCTCTTTTGAGACTTCACAAAATAAACCATTGTGATCGATTTCCCACGTAAAAGGTCGTGGCAAAAGCTCTGGTATAAAACAAAAAGCTTTTTTCTCACATTTTAATTCATTGTTACTTAACTCATCTGCTTTTAATGACATAACTAAAACTAAAAAAGTGTTGCATTGACTCTCAAACGAATAATGTTAATTTATTTTAAAATAGCTGCTCTCGTTAAAATAACTTGATATCTCATTATCAATTATCTATAGCAAAATTTTGACTGTTTCACCAACAAAGCAAGAGTAAAAAGAACTCTCCGACATTGTTGCTTATTCACCTATTAATGTAAAAAGATTTATTACATTAATGGGAAGACGTCTCTCACAAAAATAGTACCCAAAAGAAAAGAACACTCTTATTTTGTATATTCATGTTTTTGCGCATTCATATGTTCATTTTTAAGAGATATCTCCCAACGTCTCCAAACTTATTTTATGACGATATCAGTAAATGTGGTAATATAAAGATCCTCATAAAGGATATCAAGGCATGATACTTTACTTTTTATACTTTTGAAAGAGCTCTCTCGCACTATGATGATATTCGTCCAGCTCCGAATGTTGCCAGTTGTTCTGGTTTTTGAAAACGTTCATAAGAGGCATTTTTATTCCTTTTCAATGTTTTTTTATCCTCCACCGTTTCTCCTTATGATGTACAAAAAAACTGTTTTGATTGTTTTAATATAAATAGATTTTAGATGAAAAAATCTTACGATACTTGAGACTTTTATTCAATATGAACAACGATAAATTATCATTACAATTCAATATATTGTATTATAAAAACTAGAAATTAAAAATTTCTTTTTCAAATAAAGATTCTCGTAAAAACACCTTTCTTGCACCGAGAATATCAAATGATAATATATTCAGCGTAGCGCTTTAAAGCACCCCAGAACTTTGGATACTCTCCTTATGATACTTTTCAGAATGCCCCTGTAGCTTGTCATTGGGTTTTGCATAATTTGACAGCAGGTTTTGCATTAATTTATTTTTTTTCATCAAAACTGCTATAGAAGAAAAAACAAAAAATATACCACTGTAATATTTGAGCAAAGAATCTTTTTGCAATAAGACAAAGAGAACAAAAATCATCTGTTTTCATATAAAGATCTATTTTATTTCTTTACATCTCAAATTATCGAGACATGTTAAAAACATCTCCGCCCTTTTGTATCATCTTGTTTTCCTCATGGACCGTCAAAAGATTTCTTTATTACTCTCTCCTCAATTTTTTAATATTACTCTCAAAAAAAATAAAACACATATTCGCTCTTTAAATAATGACTGTCAGACATTTTAAAAATCACATATTTTTAAATATGCTCGCTTATTTTCCTTCATTGAGTAAAATTTCACGTTTTCCAACATGATTAGCGGCTCCTACAATGCCTTTTTCTTCCATGCGCTCAACAAGAGAAGCTGCTTTATTATAGCCGATTGAAAGTCGGCGCTGTATATAAGATGTTGAACATTTTTTATCACGCATAACAATCTTTACAGCTTGGTTATAAAGTCTCTCACTCTCTTCATCAAAATTTTCTTCCTCAGAAACTTCTGCCGTTGAATCAGCAGAAACATCCTCATTGTTTTCGTCTTCATTATCCGTGACCGTTGCTAAATAATCGGGTTTTCCCTGCATTTTAAGATGTGCAACAACGGCTTCAACTTCTTCATCAGAGACAAAAGGTCCATGAACGCGTACAATACGCCCTCCACCTGCCATATGAAGCATATCTCCTTGACCTAAAAGCGTTTCAGCACCTTGTTCACCTAAGATCGTACGACTATCAATTTTTGATGTGACCTGAAAAGAAATGCGCGTAGGAAAGTTTGCTTTAATTGTCCCCGTGATAACATCAACAGAAGGACGCTGCGTTGCCATAATAAGATGAATACCTGCCGCACGCGCCATTTGCGCTAAGCGCTGAATGGCATTCTCAATTTCTTTTCCTGCCACCATCATAAGATCAGCCATCTCATCAACAATCACGACGATATAAGGAAGCTGCGTGAGATCCATGGCTTCTTCATGATAAAGCATCTCCCCTGTTTCTTTATCAAAACCCGACTGTACAGTACACATGATCGTTTCGCCTTTTTGAGCCGCAAGTGCAACGCGTGCATTAAAACCATCAATATTACGCACACCTAACTTAGCCATTTTGCGATAACGCTCTTCCATTTCTCGAACCGCCCATTTTAAGGCGGTTACCGCTTTTTTGGGATCTGTTACAACCGGTGTTAAAAGATGTGGAATGCCATCATAAACAGAAAGCTCTAACATTTTAGGATCAACCATAATCAAACGACACTGCTGAGGCGTCATACGATAAAGAATCGACAAAATCATTGTATTAATTGCAACAGATTTTCCTGACCCTGTTGTTCCTGCAACCAATAAATGAGGCATTTTTGCTAATTCTGCAATAACAGGTTCACCATTAATCCCTTTCCCCAAAGCAAGAGCAAGTTTAAATTCACTTTCACGAAAAGAACGTGTTTGGATTAATTCCCGTAAATAAACAGTTTCACGAACCGCATTGGGCAACTCAATCCCGATAACATTCCGTCCAGGAATGACAGCAACGCGTGTGGAAATAGCAGACATAGAACGTGCAATATCATCAGAAAGATTAATAACGCGTGATGACTTTACACCCGCAGCGGGCTCAAATTCATACATTGTTACCACTGGGCCCGGATGAACATGAATAACTTCACCCTTAATGCCAAAATCTTCCAAAACACTTTCCAAAAGTCCAGCACCACGTTCTAATGTTTCCTGAGGAATCATCGTCCCTTCATGAAAAACAGGTTTCTGTAATAAATTAATCGGAGGGAATTCATAAACATCACAGTCAATAGATTGAATATTTTTCATAAAAGAAGAATTATAATTGCTTGATGGTGCGCGGGGAGATTGCAATGTTTTCGTTGTAGCATTTGCTTGCATCACAGACAGCTCTTTTGAATTCTTTGTAACATCCTTTGTTATACAATTGACAGTGTTATGGGCGACAGTATTATTGGTTTCTTCAGTCTCTATAGTATCCCCAGTACCCTTTAACGCCTCAGTGTCATTTAACACATGAGCGGAATCTTCAACAGAAAGCTTAGAATCGCCCTCTTGAGACTCCTTCATAGTATCATTATTCGTATTCATTAAATCAGAAATTTGCTCAACGCCTCTCATCCTTTCTTCTGGAGATTCTGATGTCATTGAATCATAGAGTTGCGGAAAGCGGTATTCAAGAACACGGTAAAGAGCCGTTATTGACTCATCAAAAGCAGAAGGGACATCAAGTGTAATTTCATTTGTCGTATCAATCGGTGTACTATCCTCTTTTGAAGTTTGAGTATCCATATGTTCAAATATCAAAGATCCACACTCAAAAAATGCATTATCGGAAAGGTGCAAAGCAGGCTTTATTTTTTGGAGCACATTTTTCACTTGTAACTCATGCTCTTGTTGATCTTCCTCAAGGGAAATATGGGCTGATGGTAGACTAATAGCTTGTTGTGACAACTGCTTTAAAACCGTTGAATGACAAACTGACGTTTTATTCCCTATCGATTGAGGATTAATGACTTTTTTTGTCGATGGAACGTTTGTTGTTTTCTTATTACAATGTACAATGTCCGTAATTTTTTTTCGATCTTGTTTTGTAAAAATCTTAAATTGTTTTGCAAAAATTGGATCTGTTTCTATACGACGACGTAGAATCTCAACTTCTGGCGTTCGCGTAAAACGGACATTTTTTCCGAGGGTAAATGCCTTTTTCCACACTTCCGGATAAGGAAATATCTCAGTAATCTTAATAGACAAATCTTCTCTTGATGCACCTTCCGTACCATCATCAGAAAAAGAAGACGTAGAAATAGATTTTGTTTTCGAATTATGCATGGCACCCAACAAATTTATAGCAATGAGAAAAATGACCTTTTCAAAAAGAATTCATAGAGGCTACCATATGAAGGTTAATAACCTTTTGCTGATGGTTATTTTTTAATGAAAAAAATAAGGCCAGAATGCATAATATTCTTTGTTTAAGGTTTATGAAGTAAATTGCCCAATTTATGGTGTCCTATCGCTCGTCTTCCATTTGTTTTGAAGAAAACTTCATGATACAAAGCGTCAAGAAAATTGTTTATAGCTCTCTTTCTCTCCCATTTTATAAAAACGATTAGTCCCAATAATACAAACAGTTATAGAAGCATTTCTCTATTTAAATCTTCCTGTTTGATGATCATAACATAATCTAATTTCTCGCGTTTTCATAAGATTATCCTTGTTATCCTCGTCTAAAAAGGCTTAGACTAAGACAACCATAATTACATAAACATAAAGAGAAAAAAGGGAGTGAATTATGTTTAATAAACGGAAATTTTATATCAATGGTCAATGGGATGATCCAAGTACGCCTCACGATTTTGACGTCATTAATCCATCAACAGAAGAAGCTTGTGCTATCATTAGCCTTGGAAGTACAAAAGATGCCGATAAAGCAATTAATGCTGCGAAAGAAGCGTTTCAAAAATGGAAAACAACATCACCAAACGAACGTCTTGGATTTGTTGAAAAAATTTTAGAAATCTATGAAAAACGTTCCAAAGACATGGCGAAAACTATTTCAATGGAAATGGGAGCACCAATTGATATGGCGCTTAATGCGCAAACCGCAACCGGCAGTTCTCACATTCGCGATTTTATCGAAGCTTATAAAGAGTTTTCATTCCAAAAAACTTTAATAAAGGGAAATGAGCAAGCAATCCTTCACTACGACCCTATCGGCGTCGTAGGATTAATTACGCCATGGAATTGGCCCATGAATCAAGTGACTCTTAAAGTTATCCCCGCTCTCTTGGCTGGCTGTACCATGGTGCTAAAACCCTCTGAAATTGCGCCTCTTTCTGCTATGCTTTTTGCTGAATTTTTAGATGAAGCAGCACTTCCGTCCGGTGTTTTTAATTTAATCAATGGTGATGGTGCAACTGTCGGCTCTTACCTTTCAGCTCATCCTGATCTAGAAATGATCAGCTTTACTGGTTCAACCAGAGCAGGAAAAGATATTTCTAAAAATGCCAGCGCTACTTTAAAAAGAGTCTGTCTGGAACTTGGAGGAAAAGGCGCAAATATTATCTTTGCTGATGCCGACTCAGATGCTATTCAGCGTGGTGTACGACATTGCTTTTATAATAGTGGACAAAGTTGTAATGCACCGACTCGTATGCTTGTGGAAGAGAACATCTATGACAAAGCCGTAAAAATAGCCAAAGATATTGCAGAAACGACAAAAGTAGGGCCAAACTGTCAAGAAGGTAATCATATTGGGCCTGTTGTTTCAAAACAACAATATGATAAAATTCAAGATCTTATCCAATCGGGAATTGATGAAGGGGCAACTCTTGTTGCAGGCGGAACTGGTTTACCTATAGGAATGGAACGCGGTTATTATGTCCGTCCAACAGTCTTTGCTGATGTAAAACCTCATATGCGTATTTTCAAAGAAGAAATCTTTGGTCCAGTTCTCTCGATTCTTTCTTTTAGTACAGAAGAAGAAGCCATCGCTTTAGCAAATGACACTGAGTATGGTCTTACAAACTATATTCAATCGCAAGATCGTAACAAATGTCGTCGTATTGCGGCACAAGTACGATCCGGTATGGTGGAAGTTAACGGACATGGATTACCTGATGGAAGCTACTTTGGAGGTGTAAAATTCTCTGGGCGCGCCCGTGAAGGGGGACAGTGGGGAATTAAAGAATTTCTCGATAGTAAAGCAATTTCATACTGGTAAAAAATCTTATTAAAAACTTAATAGGAATCGTATGGTCATACAGAAAATAACGGATGAAGGTGCTCTGGGACAACGTCTTGATCAGTGGCTCTCAAAACAATATCATGATGTGCTCTCACGTTCACGTTTGCAAACCCTCATCCGTGAAGGCTGTCTTAAAATTGATGGTCAATTCATCAAGGAACCAAAAACAAAATTAAAACCTAATCAAATAATTGAATTGGCAATGCCTGACCTTCGTGATGCAGAACCTAGCGCTGAAGCTATTGCATTGGACATCCTGTATGAAGATGATCATCTCATTGTTATTAACAAACCAGCGGGTCTTGTTGTTCATCCTGGCAATGGCAATTGGACTGGTACGTTGGTTAATGCCCTTATTTACCACTGTGGGAATAGTTTATCCGGTATAGGTGGTGTTAAACGCCCTGGCATTGTCCATCGTCTTGATAAAAATACAAGCGGTGTTATGGTTGTTGCAAAAAATGATCTGGCTCACAAAAGTCTCAGTGCTCAATTTTCTGATCATGGACGGACCTGCGCATTAGATCGACGCTATCATGCCTTGATTTGGGGGACACCTCACCGCAATGTCTGGACAATTGATGCATCACTTGGTCGTTCGCCCCATAACAGAACAAAGCAAGCTGTTGTCCAGAACCAAAACCCTCACGCGCGTCATGCTGTTACACATTTTTCTCTTCTTGAAAAATATGGTACTCATGCAGACTCGAACTCTTTTGCTAGCCTTTTGGAATGTCGTCTGGAAACCGGACGCACCCATCAAATCCGTGTTCATATGGCGCATATCGGACATCCACTCATCGGTGATACGGTTTATGGAAATGCTTTTAAAACAAAATCAAACAACCTTAATCCCACTCTTAAAAATGCAATCGATCAATTCAATCGACAAGCACTCCATGCCGCAAGTCTTACTTTTGAACATCCTTCTTCCGGTAAAATTATGTCGTTTTCCGCACCGCTGCCTCAAGATATGGCTAAACTTATTAAGCATTTTAAAAAAATGAATTGAAACTTTTTTCCATCTCAAGATTTCACAATAAAATATCTTTTTTTGAACAAAATTGAAAAATATGCTAAAGTGAAGTTGCAAGGATAGTTGGCTATCTTAAACATAGAATTTGCCTTATTTAGGGAATTCAGACAAAAGGAGGGTGCTATATGGCCCATATGAATTTGTTATCAGTCATAACAGGTGATGGCGGATTAAATCGTTACTTGGAAGAAGTGCGTCGTTTTCCAATGCTTGAGCCAAAAGAAGAGTATATGCTCGCTCAGCGTTACCGTGAGCATAATGATTTAAAAGCTGCACATAGGCTGGTCACCAGTCATTTGCGTCTTGTCGCTAAAATTGCGATGGGATACCGTGGTTATGGTCTCCCCATTGGGGAAGTCATTTCAGAAGGTAATATTGGACTCATGCAAGCTGTTAAGCGCTTTGAACCAGAGCGTGGTTTTCGTCTTGCGACCTATGCAATATGGTGGATTAAAGCATCAATCCAAGAATATGTATTGCGGTCTTGGAGTTTGGTGAAAATGGGGACAACAGCCAATCAAAAGCGCTTGTTTTTCAACCTTCGTAAGTTGAAAAATAAACTTCAAGCACTTGATAGTGGCGATCTCAATGGAGAACAAATAAAAGAAATTGCAACCCAGTTGAATGTCACAGAAGATGAAGTTGTATCGATGAATCGTCGACTTGGTGGTGATACTTCACTCAACGCACCCCTTCGTACAAAAGAAGGAGAAAACAGCGAGTTGCAAGATTGGTTGGTGGATGAATCTAACAATCAAGAACAAATTTTAATTGAAAAAAGTGAATTGGAAAATCGTCGTTCCATGCTTGTCAATGCTATGGACAATCTCAATGACCGCGAAAAGCGTATATTCAAAGCACGTCGTTTAAATGATGTACCATTAACTCTAGAAGAGCTTTCTGGTGAATTTAACATTAGTCGAGAACGAGTAAGACAGATTGAAATGCGTGCATTTGAAAAAGTGCAGAATTCTATCAGAGATTCTGCTTTATCTCAAAGCCAAGTATAAGACTCTAGAATTAGGTATAAAGCCAATTGCTTGCACATTCTTAAATTGGAAATGAGAAAAGCATCAATTGGCTTTATACTTGTAAATGGACCTCTCAAATGAGTTATTGATGTGTGAGCTTTATTGAGTACGTTTAGCTATAACGGATAAATACAGATGGTGAGAAATAATCTTTTATCTTATTTGCAGCTATGTTCTATTTTTTTGACCAAGAACTGTTAACTTATCTTGTTGTGCAAGCCATTTTCCAATAACTTCATTAAAAATAGACTCACCTGTTGGTCCTTTTGCAAAGGTTAATTCATTTATACGTCCGTTTTTATCCGTTAATACCAAACGCATCCAATTTAATTCTCGCATCAATTGTAAATTTCGGTCTAGAAACGGATGATTACCACTCAATGCAACAAGAAAAAAATCATCGTTAATCTTTGCAGATATAGTTCTTGTTAAAGCCTGCCCGATGGATTGTTCACTTGCTTTAAAGGTTAATGCTTGAACATTGCTTATAGCTTTACCTGAAAATTTATCAGAAAGAATAAAAATAAGGTCCATAATATATGCAGCAGGAAATGACCGATCGGTATTACGACGTAAAATTAACCGTAATGATAACCCTTCATCGGGAATTGTTATATCACCTTGTATAGCCATTTCTTCTGGAGCCCCCTTTACATGAGATTCCCTTATAAGCGTCCAGCGTGCGCTTCCCGTTGCTACCTTTTCTGCATCATAATTTGTACGTGCTTGATAAAAAACAGCTTCGCCTGATTTTTCAAGCGATTGCAAATTGCTGGCAACAACTTTTGAGATTCCTTCTTCATCAGAAGAATCTGCTGCTTGTTTTAAACCAACATCAACTTCACTCCCATCCTCTAATAAGCGTTGTGTTAACTTTCTCTTAACCGAAAGTACCTTTGGTACCCCCTGAGAAGCTTGAAGAGTTTCTCCTAACAACTGATGATCATTTGATACAAATACACGCCCCCCAATAAAAAAAATACCAACAGTTAAAACAACAAAACTCACAACAGAAATAGCACTTATCACAATACGCCTTTGCACCAATGATTTATTAGCACGACGTAAAGCTTGAGAAAAAATATGCGAAACAATATGCGGATTATCTTCTTGTGAAGGAGATACCTTTAACGCACAGCGATTAACATGCTCAGAAGGCAAATAAGCCTCCATATTAACAGGCTCTGCCTCTGGCATATCTGATACACAAGGCCCATCAAGTTCCTTATTATCCTTTAAGGTTTTAACAAGATTCTGCTTGCTGTTTATGTTTACCACTGAAAATTCATTATTCTTTGGTAATATAGCTCCTTTTGTATATTTTTTATCTTCATTTATATTTGTGGGATTCCACCCCATAACTGAAGAGAGCAACTTCTTTTCGACGGCTAAATATTCTTCTTCAACAGTTGTAATAGCACCTTGAAGAATCTTTCTTTGTTCATTTGCTATTGCTTGCGGTATTTTCGCTGTTAAAAATTGATGTTCTAATGTTTCGGTAGCCCGTTTATAAATCCGCTGACGCACTTGTGGTGTAACATTATTTTGCGCATTAATTGCCTTTTTTAAGATTCCAATGAAATCTACCATTTCCTCTATAATCTCTCTTAAACTGAGAAAAGAAACCCCAGCCCTAAAGCCAAAAAACCTTTTAGCCTCATAAATTAATTGTCATTTATATTGGTGCAACTATCGTAATAGTGTAAAATGAATATGAAAAATAAACAACGTTATTTTACACCTTTCCCTCACGCGCTCTTAAAAAACGCTCTTTGTTCAAAGATATAGAAATGGACAAAGAATCTATATGGAAGCCTAAAAACAATAATCAATTTCCAAAGGGATCTGTAATAAGAATAGTATCTTCACGTTCTGGACTCGTGGATAATAAAGCCACTTTTGTATTAATCAGTTCTTCGATATAGCGTATATATTTAACAGCCTGCACTGGTAAATCTTCCCACCTCAATGCATGAGCTGTTTTTTCCTTCCAACCCTCTAATGTTTCATAAATAGGCTTTACACGGGCTTGAGCTCCCATGGAGGAAGGTAAATAATCAATCTTTCTACCATCAAGCTCATAACCAATACAAATTTTTATTTCATCCAAACCATCCAGAACATCAAGTTTTGTCAATGCTATACCTTGAACACCACAAATTGCTACCATCTGACGAACTAAAACTGCATCAAACCAACCACACCGACGCTTTCGACCCGTTACAACACCAAATTCATGCCCACGTGTCCCAAGAAATTCACCAATATCATTTATCTGCTCTGTCGGAAATGGCCCTTCTCCAACACGTGTGGTATAAGCTTTTGCAATACCCAAAACATAATGAATGACTCCAGGCCCCATCCCAGATCCTGTACATGCCTGCCCAGCAACTGTATTCGATGATGTTACATAAGGATAAGTTCCAAAATCATTATCGAGTAAAGCACCCTGCGCCCCTTCAAAAAGAATGTGCTTTCCCTCCCGATAACCTTCATCTAAAAGACGCCACGTACAATCCATAAAGGGCAGAATTTTATCTGCAACTTGCATCAATTCATCATAAAGCGCTTGAGAATCAATCTCTGCAACACCCATCCCACGGCGCAAAGCATTATGATGCCTCAAAAGCCGCTCAATCTTAGCCATAAGTGTATCTTTTTCTGCTAAATCCATCACACGGATCGCACGACGTCCCACCTTATCTTCATAAGCAGGCCCAATACCACGCTTTGTTGTCCCAATTTTTAAACCTGATAAACCGCTTTCTCGAATTGCATCAAGATCACGATGCAAAGAAAGAATTAAGGGAGCATTTTCAGCAATCCGTAAAATTTCTGGTGTAATTTTTATACCCTGATCACATAGTTTTTTTAATTCTGCAACAAAATGATGAGGATCAACAACGACACCGTTACCAATGATTGATAACTTCCCACGCACTAAACCAGATGGTAAAAGTGATAATTTATAACTAACTCCATCAATAACCAATGTGTGGCCAGCATTATGCCCCCCCTGATATCTCACCACGATATCTGCTCGCTCAGACAACCAATCTACAATTTTACCTTTGCCTTCATCACCCCATTGTGTACCGACAACAACTACATTGGCCATAATTTTCTCCGTCGCGTGTTTGGTCAAAAAAACCAGCATTCAAAAACAAATACTTCTTTATAACGAAACCTTAGAGCAAGTGCGACTCCTCATTTCAGATTTTTCTCAATCTTCAAGTAATTAAATTTTCAAATTTATGATAATAAAGATAAGCAAATACCCCAATATTCTAAATCTCTTATTTTTACTACAAAAAGTAAAAAATTAGAGATTTCAATTTGTGTTTTGCCAACCCATGACAAAGCATTCATTTCCCCTCTTAAGCTTTTACAGTTCATGTAAATTATTTAGAAGTTGTTTATCTGATACAAGAATACGAAAGATCATCATAATCTCTCGTATCCTTTTTCTGTTTAAAAACGCATCGTGAAAATCACCGGTCATTATTTAAAGCTGTGCTTTTTCAACTTGGAACGCCCATTCAAGCCATTGTGTTAAAATTTCAAGATCGGAAGCCTCAATTGTTATACCCGCCCAAATTCGAAGCCCAGGAGGAGCATCGCGATACGAACCGATATCATAAGCAACACCTTCCTCATCAAGACGATTCACGACGGCTTTTATAAAAGATACTCGCTTTTCAGTATCTAAAGCAGTAATTACTGGATCCACAATATCTAAACAAATAGAAGTATTAGAACGCACTTGAGGATCTTTTGCCAAATATTCTAACCATGGTGTTTTACGAACAAAAGTATCAAATACAGAAAAATTTTTCTCAACCCGTGCTCTTAGTGCTGCTGCACCTCCTAGAGACTTTGCCCACTTCAACCCATCAAGAAAATCCTCAACACAAAGCATAGAAGGCGTATTGATTATCTTTCCTTTAAAAATATCTTCGTTCAATTTTCCATTTTTTGTCATACAGAAAAGTTGAGGCATAGGCCAAGCTGGAACATGATTCTCAAGCCTCTCAACAGCACGAGGACTTAAAATCACCATACCATGTGCTGCTTCACCTCCCAAAACTTTTTGCCACGAAAAAGTAACGACATCTAATTTTGAAAAATCAAGATATTGCGCAAAAGCTGCAGACGTTGCATCACAAATGGTCAATCCTGCCCGCTTATCCGGAATGAAATCCGCATTAGGAATACGCACACCAGAAGTTGTCCCATTCCATGTAAAAACAACATCACGATCAAAATTAAGTTGGGTTAAATCTGGTATTTCACCATATGGGGCTTCAAAACGGCGCACATCAGAAAGTTTTAATTGCTCAACAACATCTTTATTCCACCCAAATCCAAAACTTTCCCAGGCCGCCATATCAATGCCACGCTCACCTAATAAAGACCATAGAGAAGCTTCAACAGCACCGGTATCTGAACCTGGCATAATTCCTATACGATGATCAGAAGGAACCTCAAGAATCTCACGGGTTAAATTAACAACTTCAGCAAGTTTTAATTCTGCTTCTCTCGATCTATGCGAACGCCCAACTAATGCATTTTTAAGAACATCAAAAGTCCAACCAGGCCGTTTGCTACAAGGACCTGAAGAAAAATTAGTATTCTTGGGACGACTGCTTGGTTTTTGTAACATTATCATTATTTCTCCCCTTTTAGATGTTTTGCTTCCTTTATAAAGAAAAACAAATTGTTATAAAGACTAATCAAGAGTCTTTTTAGAAAAAAGTCAAAAATGTTTTCTATTATTTCGTAGGCTTAAAAATCACGGAAACTTTGTAAAAAAATCTTTCTAAATCATGCCTCTCAATTGATTCTTTTATTTTTTTTCGTATCATCACCACGATAAGATAGCATTCTGATAACGATACACTAACGTATCACAACATACCTATCAAGTTTATTTTATGATAAGGATTCATTGATAACTCTCTAGAATAGGGAGATAAACTTATTAAAAAATCAATTATTTTTCTTTTGATGACTGGACAGAGAAAATTTTAATGTTATAACCGCACACGCTCTATGTTTTTTATGAAGCATGCCCAGATAGCTCAGTAGGTAGAGCAGCGGACTGAAAATCCGCGTGTCCGTGGTTCGAATCCGCGTCTGGGCACCACTCTCTCGTGCTTAACATATTGAAATATATAATTTTTTATTTGATTCGCTGTTTTTCAGACCACCTTTCAGACCACCTCTTGTGGTTTATACAATTTTACTTAATTTGTTGTTATTTGTTCCCTATTTTTCTTTGGAGTAAAGGCTAAGATCTCCTTTTTTCTCCATCTTACGGCTCTTCCTAGCTTATAGGGTTGCGGAAACTCCCCTTGAAGCACCCAATTGCGAATCGTTGTGGTTGATACACTAAAAAGCTGTGCACATTCACGGGTTGTTACATATCTATCGCCATCATCAAATATCATCTCATTACCTTTCTATTTTTATATTACTTATTACTTAAGTGGGTGGGGGTGCTGGGAGGAGAGAGCACCCCCATAACGTCAAGCGGCTTTTGTCAAAATCTTTTGCATCTCTTGTTCTATTTCTGCTAAAAAGACTTCGACCGCTTGATTAATCTGTTCAATGTGTTCTTCATCACGGTGAATGCGTTTGATTTTCATGCGCAGGTATGTTGATTGCCTCGTAAAACGTGGGTCATAACTGATAAAATCACACCATTTTCGTCCCGTACAAGCCATTTGGAATTGCATTTGCGCGCGATATTCAGGCTTTATATGGTCATCTATAAAAAAACGTAGATGATTTGGGGATTGTGGGCATTTGACTTCAACTAAACCGTCATCACTAACAAACCCATCAGGACTAGCCCCCGCCATTTGGATTGTGGGGTGCTGGATAAAACCGCATTGAGAGACTTCAGTATCATAAATGAATGCATATTCTTTTAGGGCATCTTCTTCATGTTCAATGCCCCATTGCATAGCAGGCGTTGTATAAAATTGGCTTACTTCTTCTGTTAAACGCTCTGTAATGAGTTTAATTTTATAGTCTTCATATTTGCTTGTAGGGGTTCCCTTTGCTGTTTTACTGAGTATGTTGTAAACGTTTGAAGCGGTAACTTTGCCTAAACGGGCTTGAAACCATTCTGCTGTTCTTTGTTCCATTTCACACCGCCTTTTGTTGCTCTTGTTGTGCTTTATTCATTTGTGAGCGTTGCTTTTTTTTCAAAGCAAACAAAACAGTTTGGGCTTGTTTATAAGACATCTGTGTGAGATTTTTTACGCCTATAAAAGAAAGAATATCGCTTTCCTTTGCTTGTGTCTGTTCCATTAATTCTTTGATTTCATTCATCTGTTCCGGTGTGACACCTGCTATAAGCGTTATTCCATCTGTATCGTCTTCTTTTCTTGCAACATTAAGAAGCATGCCTAAGAGATATCGACGTGCGTAGCTTATAGTAGAACCAACCGCTTGTACGTTGTTTTTACTTCCAGTAGTGTCAAAAGGAAATGTTCCTTGTGTTGATATTTCATTGCCCGATATATGCTTTAAAGTCATTTCTACGGTTATGCTATTTGAACTCTGCTCTTTGATACGAGAGAACAAGGCAAAGTGATATTTTGAAAGAGGTTCTTTGATAGCATCAATATATTTATCAAGCGTTGTATAGAGGCTTTTAGTATGTGTATTAAGGGCGTTTTGTTCGATATCTTTATATTCCATTTGTATAGCGGAAAGATCACGAACAAAGTTTTGGCGCTCTTGTCGTTCTATCTCCTTTTCTCGTAATTCGAGAAGGCTCTTGAGACGGTCCAGATCAACATCATTTTCTAAAGCTCTTTCTAAAATAAGCTCCATAGCTGTAGATTTGACTTCACAATCGTTTGTTTTGTTTACTTCTGTTAAGTTCGTGTTTAGTTCATTCATTTTGCTTTCCTCCATTGAAGACGCAACTCACCCGTGGCGTGAATCACGCATGTGTTAAAAGTTGGTTTGGTTGTTAGAGTTTGGATTTTATAGGCTGTATGATGTCTTCAGAAATTATGGTATCTACATAAGGCTCGTCTTTATACCCAGAGATAGTGATACAAAGTTCACTTAGATTGTGCGTATTTTTTCACAACTAACTGCACACACAAGGTAGGTTTAATTTCATATTTATACATGATTTATTTTTTTTCGTTTGTTGTGATACGACTTTCTCCGCAGATCTCTGAATCTCCGTAAATTTTTGCGTCGCCATAAACTCTTGCATTGGGATAAACAATTGCATTTCCGTAAATCTGTGCGTTTTCAAAAATGCGACCACCACCATACACTCGGGCGTTATTATAAATTTTTGCATTGTCATAAATTTTTGAACCCCAAGTAACACAAGCATTATCATAGACCCAGCAATTGCCATCATGAGAGAGATTGCTTTCATTTTCTATAAAGCCCCCAAGGTCGCCAGCCTTAACATCATCAAAATCTCTTAAAGCACGAATGCGGTACAATGTATGGCAACTTACAATATCGGTGGTTTCATCGGTCAGTTCGTATTTCTTTTTTATCATAATAACCTCCTCTTAATGCATGCTTTGTCGTTTAAGTTCTTGAGACAACACACCAATGCCTTTTGCTGTGATTTTTGCGCAAGGAATGACTTTTTCTATTCCACATGCAGTTTGAAGCGTGATGGTTGGACAATCCATAAGTTGCTTTTGGATTTTGTCTTGATACGGTAGCAAATTTCCACCCGCTGCACGTCTGTAAATCCACCCTTTTTGCTGTAAGAATTGAATGAATTGTTTTGGTTGCATCTCGAGTATTTTAGCAGCTTCTGTAAGACCAAAGAGCCCATCATGGCGCTGTAAGCTTTCAAGAGCCATGGCTTTTGGTGTTAAATCTTCAATGATGGTGTCTTTTTGATCTATTTGACCTTGTAGGTAATTCAAAAAGCCAATCATAGCTTTTGGACTTGAATAGTCGATTTGTGGTGCTACCACTTGCTTTACACGCTTTTCACATTCGATAAAGTATAAACGGGCTTCTCTCCCTTTCTGATTGTTCTCAAGCATAGAAAGTTCTTTGGCTCTATCGAGTGTGAGATAGTAGTTAATCGCGATAACAGCCCTAGATTTTGCGCTCGCCAAATTTGGCGACCGCAAATCTTGTGTTTTTACAAAGTCTTGTCCTTCTATAAAATTGTATCTGGTAATACGGTCCTTAATCCAATTTGAAAAGTCACGTTTTGCCTCTAAGAATGCATGCAGATCACGTGCATTTACTGTCTGAACTATTTCCTGATCAATGATTTGTTCTTTAATCTCTATGAGAGTGTTCATGATGAACTCCTATGCAGTCTGTTTAATTTTATTTTTAAGATGCATCATGATAGCTGCTCGTATTTCAGGGCTCGAAAAATCGATTTGGGGATTAGCTGCTTGCTCTTCTAATTTTTTCCAATAATCTATGATTTTTGCGCGTAACACAGTGTTGTAACCTAAAATGACAATAAGAGATTCACGTTTAGGAAGATGGTAACAAGGAAGAGTACGACCTGTTGAATCTTTGTATAATCCAGCAAAATTACTCAGGTCGATTTTAAGTTCGCTAAATAGTTTACGAATATCTCGCATTACATGAGCATGTCTTTTACCGCATAACTCTGCAATTTCAATGCTAGACATGGTTGGAATTGTTTCATGTTTGTTTGTATTTTGCTGGATAGCAATTAGCTTTTCCATTACGGACCTCATATTGGGTGGGATTGATGGGAAAAAGGGGGCGCTTTTTCAAACGCCCTTAAGAATTTTAAAGCACATCACAAGGACGCAAACGGTGTTGTTGTTCATAAGTACCAAACATCTCATCATTATATTTTTCGTCTGCTAAATCAGATAAAAGGTCATGGTAAGCAACACTCTCGCGTACAAAGTCATGAACTTTACTCTCCTCATGGAGATGTTCGATATTTTCTTTTACATATGCTTCTGCAATTTCTTCAGAGATATCTTCACAATTATTCTCAGAAGGATTGATGCGAAGAATTTGGATTGCATCATCTGCCTCGTCAATAATTTTTAGAACTTGGCTTTCATCAAGTGGTCCAGACCGACCAATGTTTTGATCATCATCATTATAGACAACTAATAAAATTTCATCAGAATTTATAAGAATTGGATTTTCCATAATTGCTCCTCCCTAACGCCTCTTGGCAATTGTTTGTGCGTGGTTTATGGATACCAATGTAGCGTATTTAGTAACATATGTCAATACATATGTACCGATTTTAGAAAATTTTTACATAAATATAAAAAGTCACTTAGAAAATTAAAACTGTAATTACTGAAAAAGGGATATATGTTTAGAATAGCTAGAGATTTAATAATACTAATTACATTGAATTTTAATATTCTAATCGATTATTTTGCAAATATTTGCATAATTCTCTCCTTAACAGAAATATACGATAAGAAGAAAATTATGCTCATATGATTTAACTATTTTAAAATCTCGGTGGTTTTATCCAGTCTATAGGCGCAGCCCAAATTAATGCAATATCTTTTATTTCTGGATACAACCTATTTAAACTCTCTAAATTAAATAAACCAGGCTTACTACCTTGCTTTATTATTTTGACAAAACAACGTCCATCTTGCGTATAGACAATTGCTTTTTTATTAAGAAGTAAACTTGGAGAAATGTTTTCTGAATAAAATAAAATAGATTTATCCTCAATGAAAGGTTCCATTGAGTCGCCTTCAACTTTTACTGCGTATGTATCCTTTGTAATATATGGGGGCATTTCCACTTCTTCAAGCCAACCGTCTTCATAGGGGATAATTTCTGAACCTGCTCCTACATAACCCATTAAGGGTATAGTTTTTTTTCGTGGAAGTGGGTATTTTGTGATTTCCTCAATTGCTATACCTTCTTGTGCACTTATTCCTCGTTCACCTGTCAGCATTTTATTAACTGCAGAGCGGTAGATAGGGCGATGCACCTTCTCACTTAGTTGTCTGGCAAGCGATGATTGAGATAATCCAGATTCTTGTAAGGCTTCACTTAGCCAAATTTTCATAATGTTATTCATGGTTTCCATTATATCTTTGTTAGAAAAAAAATCTTTTATGATTTTCGTTACATTTTCTATTGATATTGTACCTAAATAAGCTACAATATGACTTATGAAACAATTTTCGGAAATAATAAATCTGTTAGGTGGGGTTCGTAGGGTATCTCAGTTGCTTGGGGTTCATAGAACACGCGTGTACGTCTGGCTCCGTCCTGTATCAAAAGGTGGAACTGGTGGGAGAATTCCAACAAAACATATCCCAATTCTTTTGAATGAAGCCAACAGAATTGGAGCACCGATTAAGGCAGAAGACTTTTTCTCGTTTTTTTATAGGACGCAATCATGTGATTCTAAATTATCTTCACAATCTACTTTTATTGCTGCCCCTACAGATAATAACGAACATCAACAGCAGCATTCACACTCTTAAAGAAGAAAGATCAGAGATGATAGATGTCCCACAAATCTCCATAAGCAAAGTCCAGTTGATTGATCTTGTTAATAATATTGGAGAGGCAACCATATATTATGGTGTCCGTTCGCCTCAAGATGCATCTTTTGAAACAAGAATAGATCCCTCATCAACAGGTTATTTTGTCTATATGCTATATAGTATCTTTGCGCGTGATGATAGAAATTATTTTCCATTATTGCCGTACGATGATTTTAATCAATGGTTTTCATCTGCGTTTACGCAAGCTTTTACAACTTGGTTTGATAATTATTTTTCTCAAGAGTTGTTATCTTTTTATCGCTTAAATGAGCTGATCTTGTTTATGATCTTAGTCAAAGATAAGCTTGATCTCTTAAGGCTTGATCTCTTAAGGGATGAAGTTATCAAAAAAAGAAATCAAATTAATAAATCATAGCATAAAAACGTTTTCCTAAGTAAATTAATCCAATTTTTTAAAGTCTATGAGGTCGGTTTGTGTCGTTACAGTCATTGTTGTTTCTGGTTTCAATGGGGATGTATGAGTAATGATTAAAGTAACTTGGGCTTTTATATCTTCTTCACGCGCTGCTACAAAAATAAGGATTCCTGTGTACTTATCTTCTAAGGGAGCTATAGAAATATTAACATCAATTTCTTGTCCCGTTCGAAAATCCTTTGCTTTCTCACAGTATCCGGATGATATTGTGTGTAACGTTGGTCTGGCATCAGGATTAACATATGGTGCTTGCATTTGCCACAATCTTGTTTCTGGTTTGTATCTAATGCCATATCCAAGAATAAAGCGAGAACCATCTTTTAGCTTTATATTTAAAACGTGGATGACAGTTTGTGCATTGTTTTTTATTTTTAAACAAAGAAGCGTCCACTTGCCTTTTGTTGGAAAATGTGGGCCAGTTGTATATATGGAAGGTGGCGTTCCTAAATCCTCTACTCTTTTGTTATCTAACAAAAATTTAATATGTTCTTCTGACCATTTGGCAATATCTTTTGTCGATATCGCTTGCTCTTTAAGGGCTATCGTCTGTTCTTGGCTTTCTGCAAATTGCTTGCTTACCCATTCTCTATCTTCTTCTCGTTTTTTTGCAGCTTTTTCTAAATCATCTTTCCGGATTTTGGCTGCTTCTTTACGGTCTTTATTTCTTAAAATAAGCGCTACTGAAAGCGACACAGCAAATGACACAAAACCTGTAAGAAATATCTTTATCCATTCTTGCATCTTTCCCCTCCCCACTTTTTTAGAATCATTGGGAGGTTACTTTTTCACAAACATTTTTGCAAGACAGGCAATCGCAACGCGCTCTGTCATAACGCACGCATAAACACACAGCAACCTTAAGGGGGGATAATGATCACTAACGCACAAACCATTTTATGTCTTGATCTAGGGACTAAGACAGGCTGGGCGATACGTGGTGCGGATGGTCACATAACAAGCGATACAGAGCATTTTCAATCACGCCGTTTTGAAGGCGGTGGTATGCGTTATCTGCGCTTTAAGAAGTGGCTTACTGAACTAAAGAGATCTGTTGATGAAATTGACGCGGTGTATTTTGAAGAGGTGCGCCGGCATGTGGGTACAGACGCTTCTCATATTTATGGGGGCTTTCTAGCAACCTTAACAGCGTGGTGTGAACATCATCAGATACCATATGAAGGCATTCCTGTTGGCACAATTAAGAAAGCAACAACAGGAAAAGGCAACGCCTCAAAAGTAGAAATGATTAAGGCGATGTATGCAAAAGGGCACGCGCCTGAAGATGATAATGAAGCAGATGCTTTAGCAATTTTATATTTAAAGAAAGAAGGGGGTATGCATGTCTAATGGTATGCCATGGATAAGATTCCATTTGTATGACTGGATAAGTGGTACAGATGGAATGACATTGGAGCAAAGGGGGGCTTATATGACGCTTCTCATTTGCATGTATGAAAAAAAAGAACCACTTAAAACAGATTTTCAAACGCTTGCACGCGTTTGTCATTGTTCGCAGAAAAAATTTGCAGCTATTGTCGAATATCTCATGAGAAATGATAAACTTATTGAGATAGATGGCGGGTTGTGGAATACGCGTGTTGAAGAAGAGCTTAATAACTTCAGTGAAGAGCTAGATAATTTTACCTCTAATAATAATGAAGAAAAGGAGGTAAAATATGTCAACTAAATTGGCTTGGACGAGACTTAATACAGATCAGTGGCTATTTAAACTTTCTGATTTACCACCTATGGAAGTCAATGTTTATGTGAAGTTGCGAATAAGAATGTTACACACGCGTGAACCTCTTTTGAATGATTCACGAGTATTATCTCATTTTACTTGTTGTACAGTAAAAAGATTTGAAAAGGCGTTAGATTATTTATTTAGATCTGGGCACATCATTTCTTTAGAAGATGGTCGTTTGTGGAGTTCAGATGTTGAGGAAGAACTCAATAACTCAAATGAAAATATAAATAAATTTTCAGAGAGAGCACAGAAGGCAGCGCAAGCAAAATGGGCAAAACGTCATAAAGAAAAAACAATTAGCGATGATCAAAATGCTAAGCATGATGCTAAAGCAATGCTTAATGATGCTAAGCATGATGCTAACGATATGCTTAAGCATACTACAAGCAATGCTAATGCAATGCTTAATGATGCCATTAACAATAACAATAACATATATAATAAAAAAACTAATACTATCGTATTAGCAAAAAAAGAAATTGGTTCTGAAAATTTAGAAACGAACGATTTGGTTCACGAGCCAATCGAGGTTGATGCTGTTGAGAGCCAATCAGAGCAAATCGAAACGGGTGTAGAAAACCAATCTCCCATTCACGAGCAAGAAAACGTTCTCAAAAAAGCCAAGCAGTCAAAAGCTAATCGAGGTTGTCGATTGCCTGCGGATTTCGAACCCGATTACGATTTTGCCATTGCAGAGGGCTTGCCTCCAAAGCGTGTCAAAGTCGAAATCGCAAAGTTTAGAGATTTTTGGAATGCCAAGGCAGGTAAGGACGCTAGCAAGCGAGATTGGCAAGCAACGTGGCGTAACTGGGTGCGCAAGGCTATCGAGGATTTAGAAAAAACAAAAAACACGAACAACAATGGTGGAAATTATGGAAACTTTTCAAAAGATCAAAGAACTTGTGGTGGTACCGGAGAGGCAATCCGTAACCTTATCGGTACAGGACAGCTTAGTGATGCCTCTACAAAACGCCATGCAACAGATGGCAAAATATGTAACACTGGAATGTCCTTGGACCTTGATCAGTGGCATGAAATTGACGCCAGCTCTAGAGAAACAAGCTTTAGAAGCTTATCAGACAGTCCAAAACTTACTTTCCTTGAAAGCGTCTGTTGAAGATATTGCAGAGGCTCTTGATGTGCTTGAAGGCGGTTTGACAATGCAAAAAGTTTCCAATGCACAAGCACGTGCAAAGGCTTATATCGCTGCTCTTAACGGCATCTCACTCTGGTCTTTGTTGCAAGCTGTTAAAAATCTTATCCGTGGAGAAGCCAAAGGCATGTCAACAACCTTTGTTCCCTCTTGTGCTGATCTTGCGCAGTATTGTCGTGATTTAGAAAGCGGGCTTTATGGCACTGCTGAGAAAGTTTTTATCGCTGTTGAAAATACGCGTAACAAAGCATTAGGAGGCAAGCGCATTTCATTCGCGAGAATAGGCAAGCCTAGTGAAGAGTATGACAGTGGTAATTCCAAAGCAGCCTAAAAACAGCAAAATAGTGAAAAGTGCTGATGGTTTTGTAATTAGATATGCGTTTAAATCGATAAAAAGATACCGTACAAAGCGATTTAAAGATTTTATGATGAAAACAACATCTGTAATATAAAACGCTCTGTACGGTCAAATTTGAGGTAAATTAACCTATTGGTAAAAATAGGAATTAAAACATGGAAATATTAAAACGACGATTCTTTAAAAAACGTAAACAGCCTATGCAAGTAATGCACAAAAAATTTATTGCAACGGCTGTTGGTTATGTTCCATGGGGAGATGGAGCAGCAGAGTATTTTTATAATCTCTACGAATATGAAGATGGCACAAGGGAGTATGAAAAGTTTGATGGTGCTCAATATTACACCATACCAAAGAATGCGGATTTCAGTACCAAGGCGCAAGTGAAAGCATGGGTTTATGGAGGAAATTTGCCAAAAAGCGTTCTCAATTACGAGCCTCTTATAGACGAGATTAACAGAGAGATCAAAAAACTATCGAAAACCGCAGGAAATGAAAATGTTTACAGATAAGCAACTAAGAGCCTTGTTTGGCATTATAGTTTTTATATTTTTATGCTTTTTAGATATCAAAAAAAATCCCTATTTTATTCAAAGTATTTTGATATTTGCCTCTTTTGGTTTGATAATAATAACAAATATTTTTGTAATTTTATGCAATTCTCATATTCCTTTTGAATTGCAAAATAATCCAAAATATAAACATGATGATACAACGGGTTGGGTGATCCTAACACATGATTTACAACAATATATGCACAAACTCTTAAAGATAATAATTTTAGCGCTTGTCGTTTTAATTTTTCCAAATAGTTATGGAGAGGCTGTTTCTTTGCCTGTCACTTCTAAGCACGTGGAACACCAGTTTTCTTTTTCATTGGATACCGTATTTGGGTATTTAGACATTGTGCTTTGGTACTACTTTTTATGCTGTGTATTGTTTCTTATGTTTCGTACACGCAGTTTAATAAATATATCCATCTACATACTACAGTCTTGTACTAAAAAGCCATAGCAAAATTTCCAATTTATAAGACTTTTTAGGTTAATCGGTGCTGTATCTTCTTAACACTCTATTAATGAAATCAACTAAAGAAATCACAAACATATTGAAAGGGGTGTAGCAATGACTCATATCTGCTCACCATTGAGATATCCAGGCGGTAAAGCCATACTTTATGGAAAAATCAAAGAAATTTTTGAAAAAAATGGATTAAATGGATGTTCCTATAGGGAACCTTTTGCTGGTGGATGTGGGCTTGCGCTCAAGCTTCTTTTGAATAATGACGTTAAAGATATTCATATTAACGATATTGATCCATTCATTTGGAGCTTTTGGCATTGTGTCTTACACAAAACAGAAGAATTAATAGAAAAAATTAACACAACGGCCGTTAGCTTAGAAGAATGGTATAAACAAAAAGAAATTTCTTCTGAACAAGCAGATGTACTTAGCCTAGGATTTGCTGCACTCTTTTTAAATCGTACAAATCGATCTGGAATTATTAAAAATTCTGGTCCAATTGGAGGCAAAGGACAAAATGGCAATTATAAAATAAATTGCCGATTTAACAAAAAAAACATCATTGAACGCATTCTTCGCATAAGTACGCACAAAGATAGGATACATTTAACACGGTTAGATGCACGAGAGTTTTTGCTACGTTATGGGACAGATAAAGATGAAAATATTTTCTTTTATATGGACCCTCCTTATTTTAAAAAAGGACGAGGATTATATGCTTCATTTTATCAAGCTAACGATCATCAGGTATTAGAAAATACCCTTTCCCAACATGTGAATGCGCCCTGGTTGATCACCTATGATAATGTAGAAGAAATTAAATCTTTGTACAGAAAATATCCCTTAGTAGAATTCAACATACAGTATTCTCTACAGGAGAAAAGGCAAGCTACTGAACTGATGATTTTTTCGCCTAAAATCAAAATGCCTCAATTCTTAGAAAAGAACACAATATCACTTCTCAAAGCAGCTTGATTGCGTGAATAGGAGCTTTAATCAAATGCTTGCACCATTTGGCAAAACCTTACGTAAAATTCGTATAGATCATGCAGAGCGTCTATTAGATATGGCTGAGAAATTAGGTATATCTGTAGCGTTTTTATCTTCTGTCGAGATTGGCAAAAAATCTGTGCCCGTTGGTATGGAAGAAAAGGTCATAGAATTATACGATTTAGATCAAGATATGGCTTCTCTCTTAAAAAAAGAAGCTGATATTTATCGCAAGAATTTTACAATAAACTCTTCTGATCCACTTAACCATGAAATGCCTAACCCGTTTGTTAGAAATTTTAAGTGCCTTTCACAAAAAAATCTAACAGAGTTCAAGGAATTCATGAAGAAAATAGAAAAGAAACAGCAAAATAAATTACCTTGATCTCCTTATCGTATAGGTATGCCGTAAAACATAATGTTATATGTTAATAATTAATAATATCCTTTTGAAATAATTGAAAAAATAATAAAATTATGCTAGTTTTTTTACATATTTAAACACAAACTTAAGGTAACAAAAAACATGTTGAATAAAGTGATCTTAATTGGCTATTTAGGGGCAGATCCCGAAAGCAAAACGATGACTTCTGGAGCTGAAATAGTCAATTTTAGGTTGGCTACTTCTGAAAGCTATACGGATAAAAACACGCACCAAAAAGTAGAGAAAACTGAATGGCATTCCGTGGTAGTTTTTAATCCACATTTGGCAAAAATAGCTCTTCAGTATCTCAGTAAAGGTTCAAAGGTTTACATAGAAGGCAAATTACAAACCCGTAAATGGCAAGATAAAAACGGTCATGACCGTTACACAACAGAGATTGTCTTGTCACAATATAAAGGTGAATTGCATTTGCTTGATGCAAAAAAAGAGCAATCTACCCCCTCACCCATTACTTCTCAAAATTATGCTATCGCCTCTGGTGCCTCCGATTATAGCGTATCTCTTAATGACAGTATGCCATTCTGATTGAAAAAATATGACAAAAAGAAAAAAACATGCAAAACGTGGACGTCCACGGATTAAGGGATGTACCAGAGAACCCAATGGTCGTATCTCACGAGTCAAAACACCACATGAACCCATAAATAAATTGGCAATAGAAATGCGTGCCAAACGCTTTGGCTTGACCATAGAAGAAGCAAAAAATCCACTTTCCGGTACTTATATCGGACGGCTTTATCTGAAAGGTGTGATTAATCAAGATCAATACGATGTTGCACAAAAATATATTGAAGTGAGAAATAATTACCTCTGTGCAAAAGCCTTACCAAATGCAATTTATGATGATTTTACTCCTTCATCAAATGAAGAGGCACAACAACGATGGATTGAAAGAGCAACTCATTGTTATGAAGAAATGAAAGAGGTTATCAAAGAAGCACAATGTTTTTACCATCAATATAATCTTCATGCCGCATTACAATATCTTGTTAGTGAAGATCAATCACTATCTCATCTTGTAGGTTCGCTGTATGTTGCTCTTAATGCGCTCCATAAACATTTTACGCAAAACCAATAAGTTTCAAGCGGCATCTTGGATACTAATGGTAACTTCTTTGCCAAGAGTAATAAGAGTGGATTCTAAAGCATCTAATTTTGTTGCGTGGTTTAAATCCAATAATCGGTCAATTTGTATTGGATTGAGTTTTAAAAGACGCGTAAGATCAGCTTTGCGTAAATTCTTTTCAACCATAGCGTTGTGTATTGCAATTTTTAAAATAACTAATGAAGATACTTCAACAAAAGGATAGGCAGCATCACGAGCTCCAAAAGGGACAACTTCTCGATCTTGGAAACGCCCCATAATAACTGTTAAAAGGGCATTTTTAGCGTGTTCCAAAGCCTCTTTTTCGTCGTTACCATAGGTAATAAATTCTTGAAAGTCTTTGGAAACGACAAGAAGAGTATCATTGTCATCTTTGATAAATTTAAGTGCATATTTCATTTACATCTCCATATTCAGACTTACCTTAGGTCAAGATCTTTAAGAATCTTTTGAACTAATCCCGTTCCTAATTCTTTCCGCGTACCATGCATAGGTAAAACGGATTTTTTAGAACCACGTTTTACAAGCAAATGGCCACCTTTCCCTGAGGTAAAACTGCAACCATGTTTCGTAAGATATCTTTTTAATTCTTGACTGTTCATAAATATAATATAACATCTAAAATGTTTAAATGCAACATAAATGTTGTTATTTGTATAAAATTAAAGATTGGCTTTTAAAATACTAAGTTTTGATCAAAAAAATTAAAAATATATAATATCGTGATTTTTCTATTGACAATACGTGAAAAATCGTATTTAGTGGCAGTACGGCACTAGTCGTATTGTATCTAAAGTTCAAAAATATCCCCTAAAATTTGATAAAATATTAAGCTTTCAAGAGGGCTTAAAGTACTGTTTTTATTGATAAAACAGACTAATCTATTTTGCACATATCAAACGCCATTCAGTAACCAATGATGT
>NZ_JAQITF010000012.1 GCF_028618665.1 Bartonella sp. AU16XJBT | reverse complement strand
CACTTAATTCCACTTCTGTGGTATCAACGAGAAGACGATATTTAAAGATGTCTTTTCCAGATGCCGCGATAAAGCTATCAATATCTTTTTTACTGATCTGATGGTCAGCTTTATAAAACTTACATTGAATAGCCACATAGCCTTCTTGATGACGAAGCTTGGCAACCAAATCAATGCCGATATCATTTTTATTCCAACCTTCACGCTCTGTTGCCCATTCATAATAGCTCTCAACCGTTTCATATCGTCCAAAATGGAGAGGGTCATGCATAAGATAAGCCATGACAAGGTTTTCAAACAGCGTTCCCAATTCACGGGGTGATTTTGCTTGTTGACGATAATATTCTAAGAGAGAGCGTAAAGAGACATGTTCATTATCGGAATGATGAGGGCGAAGCATAAAGAATAAACTCCATAACAATATATTCTATTGATTAATTCTCTTCAAAAGAATCGAAATGAAGTTAATTAAATCCATTTTGAATGAATAGTGTGAAAAATTCGGAAAATGCTAAAAAGCGGATAAATTTTTTTCAAAAGGTTTTTTAAAGGCTGTTTATCCACAGCCCATGAGAGAGATCAGATCAGCAAAGTAGTGAAATTTGCTGTTTGTTTTATGGAAAAAAGACAAATTCACTATGGGCTTAAAATATCAGAATGAGTATTTTGATAAGTTTTATGAATTATTTTATAGAGAGGTTTTGTCTGTTTTTAAAACCCCCAAAACACCTACAAAACCCTCTTAGATATATATTAAAAATTGTATTTATGTGTTGTGTTTAGTATAGGTTGTTTATTTGAAAGATTAACTTATTGAAATATAATAACTTTTATTTTTGACTAAAAAATATATATAAAGGGGGGGGTAAAAAGAACACCCAAAACCCCCATAACCCCCCAAAACTAATGATGGGGAGTGCTTTGAAGGTTTACTGTTATATTGTTTAATGTTTTATAAGATTTCCAAATTGCCTCAGTGTGATGTCTTATGATCTTTCACTAAGGGGTGCCATTCATAGCGTATGGTAGGTCGACCACTTTGAGAGCACTTGTCTCCAGAGATTTTACGAATATAGTTACAACGACATAAAAGCTCTAAAGCTTGCTTAACGGTTTGATTGTCTGTTAAACATTTCCAATCACGTTTATAAACATCCCTTGCTGTAAAACCATCGGGTAAACAATCACAGCGTTCAACAATTAATTTTGCACGCTCTGCTGTTAATGTATCCCCCGCCGCATAAAGTCTTTTGACATGACTTAACAGATATTTTTCCCAACGCAACGCTGTTGTAATGGCATAGAGACCAATTTCAAAACCACCACTATTAAGAAGTTCAAAAATCAACGCAAGGCTTGCTATGGTCTTTGGCATTTTTAAAAGATGCGATTGTAAGCTTTCTGAGTGAGTACCTCCTTTTGCCTCTCTATGAAGGTTTTCTAACCATTCATAAAATTTCTCTTGTGCTTTTGGCATAAAACGCATGATCAGCGGGTGTTCTGGAGAACCTAATCGTTTATCACGAAAAGAGCGAAAAACACCTTCATACTTTTGCCAGCCCTCTTGATTGGGAGGTCTATCAATCAATTTCCATTCTTGATTTTCATCGGGCCACACAATCATTTGAAACCGTTGCAATAAACCGTCATCGTTTATTCCATGGTGGATTGCTTGAATGATGGGAAGAATTCGTGAAGGTTGAATGCCTCCAATTATTGATAACGTTACATGGGGGATAAAAATGGTTCCCCGCTCGATACGGTCATAGGTAAATTGATCATCTCCATTAAAAGATGTGAGATAAAAAGCACGGTCTGTTTGATATTCCTTTCTTTCTAGATTGGTTAAAAAACCAGATAACTCATCACGAACCATTAAGAGACCACGGGGGTTTTCTTTTAACAATTCCCCAAGCTTTTCGACCGTGACATCATTGACAATAAACCGAGAGACATCATCATCATGTGTATTATCTTTAGAGGGGGCTTCAGACAAAAGAGCACGGGCTGTTTCAAGATCTCCTTTTTTGATCGCTTTATGGGCTTGTTTTTTCTTTTCTGATTTATCTAAAATTTCAAGTATCTCTTCAATTTCTTGTTTTTCTTTCTGTTTTAACCAGTCTTTATACCATTGCTTTTGAAGGCAAGTGATAGGAGCTAAAGCGGCTTTCATGGCTGGTGTTTTCATGGTTGAAGGCTGTCCAATAAGAGCGCCCCAGAGATTAGGGACAATCGTCCAATCATCATGTTGTTTTGGAGCAACCCGCACGCCATTACCAATGACAGCCGCCAAACCGCATAAAGCAGAGACAGCAATAAAATCCATTGGAGCTTGTTGACGCTCTGAAACGTCATAAATATAGTCCATGAATGGCATTGGGAGCTGTAATGGATTAAAAGGTTCAACGGGTAAAAGAGCACTCTCAATCTGTTGTAATTCCTTCCAACCGTTTTGTTGCAAGGCGACTTCATAAGGAATGGCTTTTAAACAAGTATTTTCGTTTAAAGAGACATTATCGTTATCATTGACGGGAGTATTTTCATTCTTGTTTTGTAAATTACTATCTTTCATAGTTTCCCTCTTTTAAGAAAGTAATACGTTATTAAAATCAGTTCCTTTTGGAGCTTGCATGATAAAGACCTCAAAGCCTTGTCTATAGGCACGCTTTGCAAGGGTAAGACCTGCTTTACGACCCGCATCATCGCCGTCCATTGCAATTGTCAGACGTCCTTTTGTATGGGGTAAATTCACACGCATCATGCCACTGGTTGAAAGAGACGCCCATAAATTCACGGGCTCTGATAACAACCCAGACAGAAGAGATAGACCCGTTTCAATGCCTTCACAAATGACCAGATGTTTGGGATTGGTTTGACTTAAATGCACAGCACCGCCCATGACAGAACCCAACATGGCTTTTGCTGGTTTCTGATCTGTTTTGCAGCCATTGGCTTGTAAAAAGGTTCTATGAATGGCAAAGGAGCCAGCGCCCTTAACAAGAGCCACCAACGCGGGCAGTGTAATCCCTAAAGGGTGTGGACACTTGCTATGAAAGCGTAAATCAGTAGGCAAATCACATGTAATACCCCGCATACGTAAATAGGTTTCTGCTAAAGTATTTTTGATTGGTTGGCTTTGTTGCCAAATTGCTTTTGCTCTCTCTGTTTTCTGTTTTGCTCGTTTGAGATCAGCACAAAACTGTTTTGATAAAGAGAGCGTATGATCATAAGCTTTATCAAAAAAGGCTTGTTTTCCAAGCAAGCCAATTCTTCTGAGCGCTTGTATGATCTCTCTAAAAGAGCAGCCAGCATAACAAGTGAGTAAAAGACGCCCATCATATCCATTGGCAAGGGATAAGCTAGGCAGCCTATCATCATGAGCAGGACAACGGGCTATCCCATAATATCCATGCCAAACTCCACGTAATGCACAAGTAATTTTTTGAGCTGTTGTATGCAATGCATAAGCATTGCTTGTTGTAGCATTTGTAAAATGCATAAAATCCCTTCCTGCTACTTGCATTACAGGACAGATTCTGTTATTTCGGGATTTGCGAAAGTCGAAATACTTTGTCTGTCCTATAAGGCAAAGTTTTCTTTAGGCGGTGTCGTTGCCACGTTGGTTTTTTGCTTTTTCGATTACATCGCAAAGGTCAGATTGTAACCAGCGCGCTAAGGAACCAATCTTTAAAGGCTTTGGTACCGAGCCATCAGCGACCCGCCGCCAAAGTGTTGAAACGCTTATATTAAGTAGTTTTGCACTCTCACGTACTGTGAGGAGTGGTTCATTTGGAATCATGAAATCCCCTCTATATTAAATGATAGAATCACTGTTTATTAACTATATATAAATAGCAATTCGTAGCAAACTTTTCCAGCAAAAAAACAATATCTTGTGATTTTTTATCAAGATAAGCAATAATTTGTGATTGTATTATCCGTTATGGATAAAACAAGGAAAATGGAGACATAGAGCTATCCACAACTTTTATTGTTTTGACCAGTGATATAAGAAGCCCATCTATCCATAAAAATACGACGCTGTTCTAAATAGTCTGTACGACGATAAGCACGCTCCACTTTTCTCCCTACCGTATAACCTAGAATGGTTTCAGCGACCTCATAAGGGGCATTGGTTGTTTCTGCGAGCCAATCACGTAAACTAGAGCGAAAACCATGGGGGCAAGCTTCCAGAGCAGTTTTTTTCATGTATTGTAGCATGCTGTTTTGTGCAAGAGGACCGCGACCGGTTGCAGAAAAAAGAAACCCATTGCGAGATAAAAGGCGTGCTTGTTTAATCACTTTTAGTGCTTCTGATGATAAAGGAACGCGAAATTCTTCTGTAGCATCGCGTCGTCCTTTCATACTTTCAGCAGGGATAGTCCATATATCCCCATCAATCTGATCTTCACGCATATAACGCAAAGGGCGTGTACGAACACCTGTCAAAATAAGTAAACGCAAAGCCAGTTGTGTCATGGTTGTTGTTTTGCAGAGTGACTGATAAAAGGAAGGCACATCTTTCCAATCCATTGCAGGTAAATTTTGTGCTTTATGGCGTTGCTTCCCTAAAAGAGCGCGTGCTTTTATTGTTGCTTGTAAATCAACATCCAATCCTAATGCAGCCGCATGTTTAAGACAAAGATTAAGACGATTTATTGCTTTCTCTGCTGTTGCAGCTTTTGTATGCCATATGGGAGCAAGAACATTACGTATCTCTGTTTGTGTAATTTCTGAAATAGGAATACAGCCTAATTTGGGGAGAATATAAAGTTGTAAAGGTAGAAACCAATTCCCAGCCTTGCCATCTCCTTTTAATTCAGCTTTACGACTTTCAAAAGCATCTAAGGCAATGTCTTTTAGGTAATGGAGATTACTTATTGCCTCACGCTTTTGTTTCTCACGTTCTTTAATGGGATCACGCCCCTCATGCAAAACAGAACGCCATTGATTTGCTAATTCACGGGCTTTTTTTAAAGAAACATTTCGCAACGCACCCAAGCCCATTTCGCGGCGCCGACCATGAATGGTATAACGATAAAGCCATTGAGCACCACCATCTTTACGCTTATGGAGAAGCAAGCCGGCACCATCATTATATTTGCCAGCCCCCAATGTTGCGACAGCCCTTGCATTAAGACGATTCATAAGAGGCATTTTTACTCCTTTCTTTCCTCATTTTTACCCACACACCAGCCCCGCTTTTGACGTGCAAGCAAGTGATATTAATTGATTCAATCTGAGAGGGTTTGTGATGAGAAAATCTTACTATATTCGGAGTTATGATTCAAGTTGAAAAAGAATGATTTATTATTATAAATCAATGTGTTGCCAGATCCCGGATACTAATGCGAGGGCGCTCGCAACCGGAGGGGGCTTTAAGTGCAAAAAGTGCAAACTAAAAATCCACATTTTTACGATATTTCTTTGGGCAAGAAAATTCGCTTCAAAAGAAAAATCATGGGGATTTCTCAAAAACAATTGGGAAATCATTTGGGGGTAACATTCCAACAAATACAAAAATATGAAAAAGGTTTAAATCGCGTAAGTGCAAAATGTTTGCAGGAAATTGCTGATAGACTCGATGTTCCCATTTCCTTCTTTTACGCTGATAGCGCACAAAAAGAAGATAGCCTCTGTTATTATGATGACCAAATATCGAGTAAAGAAGAGTATTTACTTTTGAAAAACTTCAGAATCCTTACTCGTAAAAAACAAAAGGCAATCTTGCAATTGATTTCTGATGAAAAAAACAGCCTCTTATTTTCATGAATTTACGGAAAAGAAATCAATGTGTTGAATAACATTGAAAAGCATTTTCAACTGTCTCCCCCAAAGGACGAAGATTTTTATCCGATCTGGAAACAGTTTGAGTGGAAATCTTTGTCTTTAGAGAGGGAGGGAAGAGATCAAATAATTGAACACTGAACAAATAAAAGATTTAAAAAAACTTCCAACGCAATGCATCATACCATCTTTTAAAAATTAAAGAACGTGAAGAGAAACAATTGACAGAAGATAAAAAATTCACTTAAGTGCACTCTCAAAGAGATGAAGACTTCGCATAAAATATTCAATTTTTTCAATTCTGAAAGATTAAAAAAGACCGAATTATTTGAAATAAAACTAACTTATTGTGCGAACGATTATGATTGATGTGCACAAAATGGGATTGTTGAAGATATAATTTAATGATGTTCCTTGACCAACTCACTCTCTCCTGAGTATAGCGCGGGGAATAAACGTGGAGAGACACGAAGGAGTATAGAAAATGAGTTTTAAAGTTGCAATTGTCGGCGCAACAGGAAATGTCGGTCGTGAAATGCTTACAATTTTAGAAGAGCGTGGTTTTCCTGCACACGAAATCGTCCCTCTAGCTTCACGACGCTCATTAGGGCAAGAAGTTTCTTATGGAGACAAAACTTTAAAAGTAAAAGCACTGGATACTTATGATTTCTCTGACACAGATTTGTGTCTTATGTCTGCGGGGGGAAGCATTTCCAAAGAATATGCTCCTAAAATTGCTGCAGCCGGCTGTGTCGTTATCGACAATTCCTCCACGTGGCGCTATGATGCTAATGTTCCGTTGATTGTCCCTGAAGTCAATGCACAAGCTGTAACTGCCTTTTCTAAGCGTAATATTATAGCCAATCCCAATTGTTCAACCATTCAACTGGTCTTAGCTTTAAAACCTCTCCATGATGCTGCCACCATTAAACGGGTTGTTGTCTCTACATATCAATCGGTTTCTGGAGCTGGTAAAGAAGGAATGGACGAACTGTTCGAACAATCACGCGCAGTGTTTGTTGCAGATCCAATTACATCAAAAAAATTCACCAAACGCATTGCCTTTAATGTCATTCCCCATATCGATGTTTTCATGGAAGATGGTTATACAAAAGAAGAATGGAAAATGACGGCTGAAACGAAAAAAATTCTTGATCCCAAAATTAAATTAACAGCCACTGCTGTTCGGGTTCCTGTCTTTATCGGTCATGCAGAAGCCGTCCATGTTGAATTTGAAAAACCACTCAGCGTATCTGAAGCACAAGAGCTTCTCCGCGACGCCCCCGGTTGTCAGCTTATCGATAAACACGAAGATGGTGGCTATACCACACCTTATGAATGTACAGGAGAAGATGACACCTTTATTAGCCGTGTTCGTGAAGATATCACCGTTGAAAATGGTTTAGCTTTCTGGGTTGTCGCCGATAATTTAAGAAAAGGAGCCGCATTAAATGCCGTTCAAATTGCTGAATTGCTTATTTCTCGTAATTTGATAAAGCCTAAGTCTGTAAATTAACCATTTCTCTATCCGAAAGAATGAAAAGCTAAAGAGCCGGTCTGTCAAAAAGTCCGGCTTCTCTTCAGCAGGATCTTCCCCTACTAAGGGTTTATATCACCACCCTAAAGGACAGTAATTCGAGGCATTGATAAATTTTACTCTTAAATACCTCACCACCTTAAAGTTACCTCTCGCCGCCTTAAAAAACGAAGATCTCTATCTGCTCTTGTACACAATCGCACTTTTTAACGCGTTTGCACCGTTCACCGTCCTCATGCCGCCTTACGACACAACAGTAACAAGGAAAAAAAGCCCTAGCCAGTCTGTAAAAATCCAACTTTTCTCAAGCAAATTCCACTGAACGCCCCCCGAAAAGGGCAGATCTAGAGGCGTTGATAAATTTTACTCTGAATATTCTTAACTCCCGCCACCTTAAGTTACCCCTCGTCGCCTTAATGCCATTTTATGGTACAATAGGATCAGCAGCATAAAGCATTTTCTTCTTTATGCTGCCATCTTTTTTGTCATCTCTCTCGTGAGATTGACTTTATCCTTATTGAGCAGGATAGGTCACAACACGGTAACGCGTTTCATTGCGTTCAAAGTTTTTGTAATTGACATCACGAGGAAAGAAGGGATTATAAGCATTCACACGCTTTACAGAAACGCCTTGTGCTTTTGGCGAAGGATTTAAAATTGTCCGTTCATCCCTTTTTTTGACACCTGTGGCATCGATAATCACATCGGTTCTATACAATTTTTGCATGTTTTTGCGTGTTTTTTGCATCGCCGGAAGCGCTTTAAAGTCAGAAACAGCCTGTTTTACTTTTTCTTTTTTTACTTTTGGCGACTTTATCATGGAAGTTGATTTTACAGGCGCCTTTTTAAAAGCGATAGTAGGAACATTGTTGACATTGACATAACGTGCAGATGCCCAACCAACTTTTCCATGATAACCAAGAGAACACCAAGTTTTATTGGATAGACAGCCATAAATTTGTACTTTTGCTCCCATTGGAACCATTGCGATCACTTTATAAGCTGTCGCAGGACCTGTGCGTAAAGATACCTGACCTGATGCAACACGCGCAACGGTTCCAGCAATGGTCCCAGCTGCTTGCGCGTGAGAAGTAGTCACAGCCCCCCCTGATGCTCCCAAAGCGCATAAACTCCCCAAAGCCCATAAAGTCATCGTCGTTGATAAAAAATTCTTTCTTAACATTATTTTTCTTCCTCTCTAACATGTGAAGGGCAAAATATTCGCCTTTGCAAAAATTTGCTGCGTTTAAATCCAGTAATCATCAATCTTTCTTTTCCCCCCCAAAGCCCCCAACCACAGGCAACAAAATCTCTCTTTGTCCCCTCCACCGCTCTCCACAAACACGGGCCTTTTGATCTTGATTGCGCAGTCTATTCCTCATGAATTGACGACTAAAACATCATCTGATTGCTTGACTCTTCAACCAATCATTCTCTTAAAGAAGTTTTTAAAGTGTCATTGGTTCCCTCAACAAATCATTACAATAGAAGAATTGATGACCTGAATTTCAGAGATTTTCTATGAACAAATGATGATATTTCCCCAAAACTGCCGAAAATGGAGAGAAAAAGAATACTCTTTTTAAAATAAAAGTGATTGAATATTCTCTAAAGCTTGTATAGGCTCAGATCTTCCTAAAAAAATACAGAGTATATTGAAGATTTCCTCAAAAAATCTCTTATAAAAGAAAGTTAAAAGCACATGACATTAAAATTTTTTTCTCGTAGTTGTCTTAGAGGATTATTCCTCTCTCTCTTGGCACTTTTTTTGTCTACTGCTTTTTCCATGGCTGCAGACAAAACAAAAATCAAACTCGGTATTATGGAGGGACGGGATGCGATTATCTGGAAAATTGCTGCTGAACAGGCTAAAAAAGACGGTTTAGATATTGAACTCGTTTATTTTTCTGATTACGCTTTGCCCAACGACGCTGTTAACGCAGGAGAGATCGATGCGAATGCTTTTCAGCACGCACCTTATCTTAATGAACAAATGAAACAACGTGGCTATAAACTTTCAATTGTTGGCTATACATTTATTGCTCCAATCGGTGTTTATTCGCACAAAATAAAAGATTTAAAAGATCTGCGTGATGGTGCACATGTTGGTATTCCTAATGACCCATCGAATGGTGGAAGAGCCTTACTTCTTCTCAATTCTTTAGGTCTCATTAAGTTAAAAGATCCTCATAATATTCTTGCATCTCCACTTGATATTATTGAAAATCCTAAAAACCTACAAATTCGTGAACTCGATGCCGGTATGCTCGGGCGTGCAATCGACGATTTTGATATTGCAATTATAAACACAAACTGGGCTATTGTTTCTGGATTAAACTTCGAAAAAGATGTAGTCGCATGGGAGAGCGCAAAAAATAATCCTTATGATAATATCATCGTTGTACGCACGAGTGAAAAAGATGAACCATGGGTAAAAAAATTAGTTGCCGCTTACAACAATGAACTTATCCGTGCAAAAATCAAAGAGGTTTTTGGTACAACAGCCCAAACATCTTGGTAATTGTGCCAAATATCCCGGTAATCGTGAATGGAAAAACCTACTCTTATCTCCTTAAAAAACATCAGCCGTTGTTTTAACAAAACGGCTGGTGTTCCGGTAATCAATAATCTCTCTTTAAATATCCATGCTGGTGAAATCCTTGGCATTATTGGGCGCAGTGGAGCAGGAAAATCAACACTTATTCGCTGTTTAAATGGGTTAGAGAAAATTGATGCAGGGTCCATTTTTTTTGAAGGTGTTGATATTTCAAATCTATCAGAGATAGAATGGGCGCCTTATCGACAACGGATTGGAATGATTTTTCAACATTTCAATCTTCTCTCATCACAAAATATTCTTGATAACATTGCATTGCCCCTTAAATTAAGTGGTGTCAGTAAAAAACAACGCCACAAACGCGCCCTTGAACTGATTGAATTGGTTGGGTTATATGGGAAAGAATATTGTTATCCGGCACAATTATCCGGAGGGCAAAAACAACGGGTTGGCATTGCCCGTGCTCTAGCCGCTAATCCTAAAATATTGTTATCCGATGAAGCAACTTCTGCTCTTGATCCTGAAACAACACAATCTATTCTAGAGCTCCTTGCTAATATTAACAAACACCTCAATCTCACGATTGTGCTCATTACCCATGAAATGGAAGTTGTACGCACCATAGCGCATCGCGTCGTTGTTCTTAATCAAGGGCAGATTGTAGAAGAAGGACATGTGAAAGATATTTTTACATCACCGCAAGACGATACAACTATCGCCATGCTCAAACTTGTCACGCCACAACTTCCTGAAAAATTTGCGAAAAATCTCAAACCCATCGGACAAGAGGCTGTCATTGAAATCAATATTGCCGGTGAAATTGCCCAGCAACCTTTTCTTCATCTGCTAGAAAATGAGAGTGGTTTAAAAGCACGTATTTTGCATGGTGGCATTGATACAGTTCAAGATGAAACCATCGGGCGACTCTTCTTGGCTCTTCCTGGAGAAGATAAAGAAGCTTTAGACAAAGCTGTTCAATGGTTAACGAAAAAAGGACGATATTGTGAGGTATTAGGTTATGTTTAATGTTCTCACGCATGAACTTCCCCAAGCTGTTATTGATACAATATTGATGGCACTTAGTGCATCTTTTATGGCATTTATTATAGGGCTTCCCCTTGGTCTTCTTCTTCACACAACAGCACGTGGAGGGATTTTTGCCTCATGTCTCATCAATCGCCCTTTAAGCATGATCATTGACAGTATTCGTGCCATTCCCTTTATTATTCTTGCATTTTATCTTCTTCCCGTTACGCGTATCGTTGTAGGACGAGGGATAGGAATGCCTGCTGTAATTTTTATACTGACCATTTCAGCCATTCCTTTTTATGCACGCATGGCCGAACTCTCTTTTAAAACCGTTGAAAACGGCCTCATTGAAGCTATCCGCTCTATGGGTGCAAGCCGTCTGCAAATTATCAGACATGTTCTTATTCCTGAAGCTCTCCCTAGCCTAATTACAGGTTTTACAGTCATGGTCATTTCTCTCATAGGCGCCACCTCACTTGCCGGATATCTTGGTGGAGGCGGTTTAGGAGACATGGCAATCCGCTATGGCTATCAACGTTATAATACCTTCATCATGACCATCGTTATCATTCTTTTGATCATGCTCAATATTATAACCCAATGGACTTCTGATAAAATCGTACAAAAACTTGATAAAACGAAGCATTAAAAGACTTAGAATTTCACGGGCTTGCATTATCACTCTCTTTGCCACTTCCAAAGTGCAACACCTTGCAAGTAGAAACACCCCTTGGCGATCTGAAACCGCTCATAAAAAGCCAAGCACTTTTTCTCTTTTCTTAAACGATTTTATCGGCAAAAGCCCCAATTTGTAACCAAGCAAATAGTTTTAATGGCTTCAACATAAAAGGGGATAAAATGAGAGATCTTACAACATTCAAAACTCTCTCTCACCATAAAACGATAAATTATCTTGTTAAATCATTCTCTTAATCACGATCTGATCAAAACTTAGACAAGATATTGATTTATAGTGATAATATAGCGTTATTCATATTGAATGAGAATACCGAATATCGTAAGATCTTTTATTTCAAATCTCTCCATGTTGAATCAATCAAAATCGCCTGCACGTTACAAATGAGATTAGCGTGTGGATAAAAACTATTAAGAAAGGACTAAAAATGGCTCTTATGAACCGTCTTAAGAAAAGTCTGTCGCAATTGGGCGCTGGCAAATATAACGATGGTACCGACTTGTTACTTCATAAGCGTAAAGATGGGGGCTCAATGGCTTTATCGTTCTACCATTCACGGGCCCGTCACGAAATGGGCTTAGATGCCTTGAGAGGTGTTTCTTTTAAAAAAGCCAGTGAACGAGCAACCCAATAGCGTTCTGTTTTGCATGAGAGGCGTGACTCCATTAGCAACACCCCATCAAAACAATCGAACAGACAGAACAATCTGCTATCGCTATCAAGGCTATAACACCTCCACCATAATTATGATTGATCACTCTCAATGTATGATTGTTATCTTCCAAAGTGTTTGATAAAAAGAAGGAATCTCTCGCCAATCCATTGCTGATCTATTAATGGTTTTATGACATTATTTTCTTAAACAAGGTTTGTGCTTTAACTTTCTACCTGTAAATCAAAATCTAAACCAAATACAGCAGCATATTTTAAACGATATTGAGTTGGATAAAATCTCTAAACACTATTCCTGCTTTTGTATGCCAAAGTGCAAACAAGCCTATTGCATATCTTTGTAGACATAATTCTAAAACGGGAAAACTGCCTAATTTTAGAAGAATATTAAAGGCGTAAAGATGTAAACCAATTTCCATCTTTACCATCATTCTTTAGTTTGGCATTAAAACTTTCAAAAGCATCTAAAGCAATATCCTTTAAAATAATGGAGATTACGCATTGTCCCACGCTTTTTGTTTATCACGTTCTTTAATGGATCATAACCTGCTGGTAAAAACAGAAGTCCCCAAACGAAATAGACTTGGCTCACATATTCATACGCTTGTTTGAAAAAGGCATCAAAGCCTCTAAGTCCATTTCGCGACAGTATCCGTGAATGGTATAACAGTCAATCCATTGAACCTCCATCTTTACGCTTTATAAAAGAGCAGACTAACATCATCATACACTTTGCCAGTGCACAGTGTTGCAAATCACCCCTTAACACTCGAGACAGTTCATAAGAAGCATAGCTTTCTTGTACAGTTTCACTCCATACAAGACCCCCCGCTTTTAAACATGCAAATGAGTGGTTTTGATTGTTTCAACATAAAAATAGGTTTAGAATGAGAGAAGCTTACGATATTCTAGCCTCGCATTCCGGATGAATGACACGAAGCTATCCTTATAAATAAATATATCCTCAATGTTATCATCGAAGAAAATTCGAAGAAAATTGTATGAAAATTCTTCAAACAAAGCACTCAAATAATCTTAAAGGTTGGAAGATTTTTCTCCCATAACAGCAACAATAAGCCATTGAGCCGTAAGGGCTGGTTTTTTTAACTGTTCAACTTCCACTGTAACCCCATAATGGAAAACCACGCGACCAGAAGGGCGAATTTCTGCATCATCTAACACAAAACGCGCACGCACCCGTGCCCCTGTTTTCACAGGACTCATGAAGCGTACTTTATCAAAACCATAATTAATCCCCATTGTAGCCCCGTCTAACTCTGGAAGAGCCTCATAAGCAAGCGTAGACAAAAGCGATAATGTTAAAAAACCATGAGCAATCGTTCCCCTAAAAGGCGTCTCTTTAGCCTTTTCCTCATCAACGTGTATCCATTGATGATCATCTGTAGCGCATGCAAATTGATTAATCATATCTTGTGTAACAAGACGCCACCCCGATAATCCTATTTCTTTCCCAATAAAAGTAGTGACATCTTGTACTGCGATTTTTTGCTGCATAACGCTATTCCTATTTTATTTGATAAAACCCACCACCCCTCTTGCTTTTATAAAACCCATTGATTAGAGCATCAAGAATAAAAGATTAATTGTCTTAAAAACAAATACACCTTATGAATAAAAAAACTCTTTTAGTAAAATAGTTTTCAAATGGGAAAAAAGAATGGCGAGCAATGTGAACCTAACAGGTTTAGCGCATGATTTGAAGCAACGTGCAGAAAACCATCCCCCCATCCGTATTGGACTGATTGGCTGTGGTGAAATGGGCACAGATTTATTATCAAGTGTTGCGCATATGGAGGGTATAACAGTCGCCGCCGTAGCCACGAGGACACCATCGCGTATTTTTGATGCTGCAACACTCGCCTATGGTGAAGAAGGACATGTCTGTGAAGTTGAAAATGCTCATGCCCTCACGCAAAGCGTTGAAAAAGGTTTGATTGCAGCCACAGACGATATTGACCTTGTTTTGCGCCATGAACAAATTGACATTATCGTTGATGCAACAGGTTATCCTGAAGCAGGAGCTGAAATTGGTTTTAAAGCGCTTGAAAACAACAAACATCTTGTCATGATGAATGTGGAAGCCGATGTTACGATTGGTGTGTATCTGAAACATGAGGCAGAAAAACGAGGCCTTATTTATACCCTTGGTGCTGGTGATGAACCTACTTCCTGCATGGAACTCATTGAGTTTGTTTCAGCTCTTGGGCATAAAATTGTTGCAGCAGGAAAGGGAAAAAATAATCCTCTCCTCTTTGATGCCACACCTGATGCTTACGAAGAAGAAGCTCTCCGCCGTAATATGAATGTGCGTATGTTGGTTGAATTTATTGATGGTTCCAAAACAATGGTTGAAATGGCAGCAATTGCCAATGCCACTGGGCTTCTCCCCGATTGCCCAGGAATGCACGGCCCCCAAGCGGCGCTGCAAGATTTAAACAAAGTCCTTATCCCTAAACAAGATGGGGGCATTTTGCAGCAATATGGTGTGGTGGATTATTCAATAGGTCAAGGTGTCTCCCCAGGTGTCTTTGTCATTGCAGAAATAACACATCCACGTTTACGCGAACGTATGGAAGATTTAAAAATTGGTCAGGGACCTTATTTCACCTTTCACCGCCCCTATCATTTAACAGCTATGGAAGTTCCCCTCACCTGCGCACGCGTTATGCTTTACGGCAAAAAAGATATGGTTCCCCTTAGCCACCCAGTGGTAGAAGTCTGTGCTGTTGCTAAAAAAGATTTACACCCCGGCGATCAGTTAGATTTTATCGGTCTTTATAGTTATCGCGCTTGGATCATGAATATTGCAGAAGCACGCGCTCGCCAAGCCATTCCTTGTGGTCTTTTAGAAAAAGCAACAGTAACAGCTGAAATTAAAAAAAATGAACTCATTACAGTACACAATACGGCTATTCGTGAAGATCAATGGATTGCACGTCTTCGTGCCAAACAAGACCTTTTACTTCATTGTCCTTCTCTTGGCTAAGCTATAAATATCCTCTCCTTACCCTAATATAAAAATCCATTGATTTATAAGGAACAACGTTTCTTTTCTATATGAGAGTAACGCGTAAAAAATAAACGCATTCTGGATTAAGAATACTTCCTTCGTGAAGATTACATGAATTGAAAATCTTTATATCAAACAAGACCTTATGCTTGCCCGCTCCTCCCGCTCATGTATTCCCTCCTTATCACCTTACTTAACAGCATCCTTCCCTTTAAGCAACAGAACAACCCAGAATAAACTTGTATTGCAAATTCAAGTGTCTGTTTTAATAAAAACATTTTCCAACACCGCACATCAGCACCTCTCTCTCACAAGAAAGCCTGTAAATACTATAAAAACTCTCCATGAAATAATATAAAATTTATTATGTATCGATATCTTTACGCTATAAAAATACAAAACGGCATCATAATTTTATTTTCCAATTCCCAATACTACGATAGCCCTTGAGCCTTAGAGATGAATAATGAAAGAATTTTTACTCTTTTCTTAAAGAGTTTTTATCCATACACGAATGCACCTTGTGATAGGCAAAAAATGCTTTTGATGAATTCAACATGAACAGACTTGAAATGATGAATATTTATAAAGCAATAAGTTATTTTTAATTTAATATATTGATTTATAACAATAAATTTCATCAGTCACTTATATTCTAAGAAAAAATACAGAAATATTTTTTATTTTATCTCTTCTTATTTTACCCTATAAAAACATTGTAAAAAGGATAAATATACCTTTGATGAATAGCCTTTATATAAGAACAGCAAAACAATATTAAAAGGCTGATAAAGAGGGTGCAAGTGTTATGACGAGGAAATAACCATAGACTTAAAAAAATCAGGTTACACCACTTTGAAAAGAAAAAACATCAATTGTCGGGCGTTGAACTTTAATAACACCCAAAAAGATATGTTAAGTATTAAGAATAGTGATTTCCCATCCAATACAGCATATACTACTCCAAATATTGATTTTTTCAAAACAATGAAGTGAGAATAAAAAACTCATCGACTGTGTCGATGAGTCTTCTACTAAAGTGTAGAAAATATTCCTAAAAGAGATACAACAGTCCCCAATATATCTCCACCCCATAAAGAAGCAAGAAGTGATAAAATGCCTATCCCACCCCAAAAGGCTGAACCTGAAAATGCAGAAACTTTTTCAACTTTCCCAAAAGAAACGCCATCTTGTTTCTCAACGCCATAAATAACAGCTCTATCCGCAGCTTTAATAACTGCATTGTTGTCTTCTGTAGAAACAGTAACTGCCATTCTCTCTTGAAATTGATTTTTTACAAAACTTGCATTCCCCTCTATAATTTGTACAAAAAACAGAATAAATAGTGTAAAAGTAAATGAACATACACGATTTTTAAATATTTTAAACATAGCTTTATTTGCTCCTCTTTTTCTTCACTGTAAAAGTAAAAGAATATTCATATATATAAAAATATATAATACAATATGATATATTATATATAAATTTACGATAAATATAATACATTATGTATTACATGTAAAGACATAAAACAACATAATTTAAATGTTAAAAATAAACCTGATGAATTCAAAATAATAATAACAATACTAAAAAATGTCTGAACGGACTACTTAAGAAAATTTATTTTAAAATCAAATGATTATAAAACATATTGAACACCATAGAGCATCGCCTCACATTACAAAAAAACTTATTAAAGTAAAATGTATCGCTCATCTCTATTCTATTATCATTACCTAAAATTTTAAAAAGATTCATGAATATCAAAAATAATTTCTTCCTTTTACAATAGAATCATTGATCATTAATGCTATTAAATTAAAAGAAGACCAGCAATATTTTGTAATTTCTATCTCTCTACTTCAAAATAATAAAAATTCATCAACTTTCACATCAAAATAAAGATTTAAAAAGTAAATTTTCATTTGGAAAATTATATAATAAAACTTCTATAAATGCTTTGAAATGACAATAAATTTTAAAACAGTATAAACTTTAAAAATGACAACATAATAATATTTATCTCTTATATTAATAATACTTGTCTATTATTAAGATAAAAGAAAGCTGGAATAGCGCTTCGAATATCTTTTATTATATTACGCATCGATACGGCGCAAGTTCGCTATCGGTTGTCGAGAAATAAAATTTCTAGCAAGTAAAAACAGCGACCTAACACAAATATATCTCCATAAATAAGCCTTAAAAGTGTGTACTATTTTTTAACAAAACGGTTATAAATTGTAAAAGAGCTATCAAGATCTCTATTTCCAAACAGAAAAGACGTGAAGGAAATGATTTTCAACTTTTATTAATATATAAAACACACTATAGTATCTTCAAAAAGGTCACTCAGCCTCCTATCTCATACAGCATAAAGCATTGAAAACTTTTCAAAATTAACAAAATGCATTTATAAAATAAGACAACCTATTAACTTTACAAAAACATTATAAGCAACACGAGAGCGCTAGAAAACTACCTAAAACCAAATACTAAGAGTGTCATGAAAAATGAGATAATCCCCCAAAATACTGAAAAACAACTTTCCTGCTTCACTTTCATAAAAGTTAGCTGATTTTTTTCCTCAATAGGATAGATCACAGCCCTATCTATATTTCGAGTCACTATATTTTCTTCTTCATTAATAAAGAATAATTCTCTTTGAAAGAACTCTTTAGCAATATTCATATGCCTTTCTGCACCTTGTGCAAAAAAAGAATGAACGCTATAAAAATATAGAAATAAAAATTATTTTTAAATATTTTAAACATAATTTCATATTATCCTATTTTTCTTTAAATAAAAAAGTAAAATAATAATACAAGTTATAAAAATTATTTGTCTAATAATGTATTTTTATACATACAATTAATATATTATATATTTGATGCAAGTGTCATTAAAATTTTAATAAAAAGATTGATCAAATATTTGAAAGAAAAGTGATAAAGCAACCTATGAAAAAATCACGTTTTTGAAGGACCAGCTTCAAAATAAACAACTTAAAAAAATATGCCCTTGAAAACCGATATTAAATAATCAATTTATCAACCACTCATCTTAAAAGCAACCTACTGTATTTATAGTCATGATGCATTGTTTTGCATGTTGAATGAAAGACCTGACCATTATAAATCCCCCCTTAATCTTAATGCTGTTTATATTGAATCAATGAAATTTATTTGCTTACAGATTACAAGCAAGAGTGGTGTGTAGGGCGAAAAACTTAAAGAAAAAAATAGCACTTATGGGATATTTAAAGAGCCGAATGCTGTTGTAAAAATCGGAAATTGACCAAGTGTATGGTAGTGCCCCCTTTTTACTTCAACAAGTATAAAGATGATAGTGTACAACAGTTTTGTTATTATATGAATTTACCATTATATCATTCGACGTGCAACGCCGCAAAATAAGCTTGGATACCTGATGTTTTCTTTAAAACAAGCGATGTGCAACACGATGGGGTTCTGTTTATCATGGTTTCAACGGTGTTTCTTCTTTATCATCTTATAAGCTCATTAAGCTTTCTAGAATTTCGTGACGCTGCGCATAAAATGGTATAACTGTAAATTCACTGAGCGCCACCATCTTGACGCTTAATAAAAGAGCAAGCCAGCACCATCACACACTTTGCCAGCACCCAATATTGCAAACCAGCCCTTGGCACTTGAAATGGTTCATAAGAGGCAAGTCTTTCTTATACAGTTTCACGTCACATAGCTAATCCGCCCACACAGCTAATCCGCTTGTGATGTACAAGAGGCATGATTTTATTGCCTCAACATGAAACAAGCTTGGGATAAGAAAATTTTATGATATTCGAGACTCTCATGCAACATGAAAAAACAAACACTCTTTACAAATCAATATATTGTCATTATGCGATTTCATCTCACATAAATTCTTCTCATGACATTCATTTTTCTCATGAATACTAAAATCTGTTAAGACATTATTCAAAGTAAAATGAGTCAACAACCATTTCTATTCTTTTGTAAGATGTTGATGCAAACTTGAATTAAGAAACGTAAGAATCCTGATTGAAACCAAAGTCTGTATCCTCGTAGCCTTTGCTACAACACAAACGCTTTGGTTATCCTCGCTCCATAGCAGAAAGAAGAATATCCAACTTCATCTAAACTTACCTTTTTAAGAGATAATGAAAGAAATATTTTTCATTCCATGATATGAATTATTTAAATTTCCTAAATACTTACTTATCAAAAACAAAAAGACGCATCAAAAACGCTTACAAAAGATACCGATCTTTAGAGAGGCGCCACATATTCCATCAAAACTGTGTTAGCTTTTCTCAATAAAACCTTCACTATTTTTAATAAAGTTCTCATTTTTAGAATATCCCTATGGGATGTAAAAATACACTATTTGCGTTTCTCATATAGATAGATTAAATAGTGACAGCACCTTTGATCACTTTGTCTGTGTTAACTTCTCTTTTGGGCAATAATTTATGGTATCTAACACGCCTTTTCTCGCTCTTTTACCTTTGGGCGCACACGAATATCACGGAGAGCACCTTCCCTTTGAAACCGACTGGATTATTGCTGAAGCTTTTGCAAAAGCCCTCACTTTACAAACAAAAGAGCAATATCATATCGCACTTTTACCGGTTGAAAAAATTGGCTATTCTATAGAACATATGGATGTTACAGGGACACAGACCCTTACCTTTTCTGATGCGATTAAACGCTGGATAAAGATTGGTGAAAACTGCTATCACAAAGGGATCAAACGTCTTCTTATTCTCAATGCTCACGGAGGCAATTCACCTTTAATGAACATTGTTATCACCGAATTACGAAAGCGCCTTTCCATGCTCGCTGTCGCAACAAGCTGGAGCCGTTTTGGTTTGCCAAAAGGTCTGATAGAGCCTTCTCAACAGCATCTTGATATCCATGGAGGTTTTATTGAAACCTCTCTCATGCTCTATTTAGCTCCAGAAAAAGTCCATATGGAAAAGGCAGCAAACTTTCACAATAAACAAGCGGATATGATTGCCAATTATCGCTATTTACGCGCTTATGGTCCCCATGCCTTTGGCTGGACAATGCGTGATCTAAACACGCAAGGTGCAGTAGGAGATGCAAGCAAAGCGACACCACAAGCCGGTGAAGCAATCTTTTCTCATGTTCTATCTCAGCTTCGTGATTTACTTGATGATATCAAGCGATTTAACATAAACACATGGCAATAAAGAACAATAAAAGGTCCCCTTATGGAAACATCCCCCCCAAAAAAACTTCCTGTTACGGTTCTCACGGGCTATCTTGGTGCAGGAAAAACCACCCTTCTCAACCGCATTCTCAGTGAAAATCATGGCAAACGTTATGCCGTCATTGTCAATGAATTTGGTGAAATTGGGATTGATAATGACCTGATCATTGAATCAGATGAAGAAATTTATGAAATGAATAACGGCTGTGTTTGCTGCACTGTGCGGGGCGATCTCATTCGCATTCTGGAAAGTCTGATGCAACGTTCTCATCGATTTGATGCGATTATTATAGAAACAACAGGACTTGCTGATCCCATTCCCGTAGCACAAACCTTTTTCATGGATGATACTGTCCATGAAAAAACAGCTCTCGATAGTGTCATAGCTGTCGTTGATGCAAAGCATTTGCCCTCTCAACTGCAAAAAAGTCGTGAAGTTGAAGAGCAAATTGCTTTTGCAGACATCGTTCTTTTAAATAAGATTGATCTCGTCACAGCACAAGAACGTGCGCATGCTGAATCTCTTATTCTTGCCATTAATCCTCGCGCCATACTCTATACAACACAGCGCACCAATATTCCTCTTGATAAACTCCTCAATCGTGGTTTCTTTGATCTCCAACGTGCTTTAGACCATGAGCCTCATTTTCTTGATCACGAGCATACAGATCAACATGGAGATCATGTGTGTGGTCCCGATTGCCATCATGACCATCATCATCACACATCCAACATTCATGATATTACCGTCACTTCTGTTAGTTTAAAAACAGGTGCCCTGCAACCAGAAAAGTTTTTCCCTTGGATCCAACAGGTTACGCAACAACAAGGACCTGATATCTTGCGTCTTAAAGGCATCCTTGCCTTTCAAGGAGATGATGATCGTTATGTCATTCAAGGTATTCATATGCTTGTTGAGGGACAACACCAACGCCCATGGCGTGAGGATGAAAAACGAGAAAGCCGCCTTGTTTTTATCGGCCGCTCTCTTGATGGCGAAAAATTAAAAACTGATTTTGAAAATTGCGCATAAAATGAGTGACAATGTCAAACATAACCCATTATGATCTCCAAAGTTACTGCCTTTCCTGTGGTTTTATAGGCAATAAACCAGCCTTTGTTTCCGTGGAAGGTTTGATTGTTTTTTTAACCCCAACCCCACAAACCTTTGAAATTCACCAAGGAATAATTTCAAGTCATTTTTCCCATGATAATACCGCGATCATCACAGGGGGAGAAGATGGAAAAGTCTGTCAAACAAGAGCAGATGGTCACACAGAACTACTCAGTCAAAAAGAACGCAAATGGATAAATAACGTTGCTTTTGGTCCCCAAAAAGCTTTTGCCTTTTCCGTCTCACGTCTCGCATTTGTGCATGTTGGAAAAGAACAACAAGAGCTCACATATGAGCGTAGTGTAGAAGGTCTGGCTTTTGCCCCAAAAGGTTTACGACTTGCCGTTGCCCATTATAATGGCGTGACGCTTCATTGGCTCTCAACGCAAACATCTCCCACTAGATTGGTATGGAAAGGCGCTCATTGTGGTGTCACCTTTTCACCAGACAACCGCTATGTCATTTCCACGATGCAAGAAAACGCCTTGCACGGCTGGCGTCTTAGCGATCATCAACATTTACGGATGAGTGGCTACCCAAGTAAAGTCAAAAGCTGGTCTTGGAGTGCAAAAGGAAAATGGCTCGCAACATCAGGTGCTTCTGCTGCAATTGTTTGGCCCTTTCATACAAAAGACGGCCCCATGGGAAAAACACCCCTAGAACTTGGAACACGAGCAAATGCCCTTGTTAGCACCGTTTCATGCCATCCAAGCGAAGAAATTGTAGCCATAGGCTTCAATGATGGAATGATTTTAGCAGCACATTTTCGTGATGGAAAAGAAGTTCTTTTAAAAAGGTATGGAAAAAGCGCTATTTCAGCACTCAACTGGGATCAAACAGGGCAGATCCTCACCTTCGGCAGTGAAAATGGTGAATGTGGTATAATTAATATCACTGATTAAGCCAAACACCAACAAGCACAACCATCCCCGATAAAAATACCCACGCAATCCTCTAGAAATCTTAACCTCCACACATCTCTAGAACTCACAGAAGTTGCAAACACCCTCCCCCCAAATCCCCAAAGTCTTTATAATCATAAAGCCTTCCACCTTGCTAGCGGCTCCCTTTAGACAAGAAAAGGCCTCTTTATTCCTACGATAAAAAGAAGAAAACTCGACACTATTTTTTTAATAAAATTTTTTTGACCGCCGCTTGATACCTCAAAAAATAAAATTCCCTACCTGTTCTGATCGACAATCCGGTTTCTTTTCTAGACATATCAAATTGGTTTAATAAAGGGTGTTCATCGTTTTACACGTAGGAATGAAAGTCCTTCAAATCATAAAATTCTCTCGGTTCCAATCTGTTTATATTGAATCAACCAATTATGAATACTTTCAAATGCTAAAATCACTGCAATATTGGAATCCTAAAAAATAGAATGATGACACCCACTTATTAGAGCAATAACAAATACTCTATATCTTATCAAAATTTCTCTTGGCATCTATCATTTGCAAAAAAGAAAAAAAACTTAAAAACACGATAAAGCATACTTTAATTTTTTTATTATAGTTTGACCTTAAACTCTCTCTGTCTTTTCTAACAAGACAAATATTTCTCTAAAATTCTCAAGTAAACATCCTAAAACAGAAAACAAAAAATATACATATTGACGGTTATAAACGTGAATACAGTTTATATTTTTTTCTCTAAAACAAAATTCAAAACAATGTATAAAAACCACAAAATTAAAACGTGTGATCTATAAAATTAATAAAGAAACGAACAAAAATAACCATAACCACTCTTAAGAAAAACACCTAAAACACACCCTCGTCCACTTTATATTAACAAAACAACCATCAACACCGCTTCTTTTGAAAGATTACGTAACAAAGCATTCAGTATGAAAAATTCTCATATTCACAATAAAATCTGTCTCCATATCATACATCAAAAATTGTAGAAAAATTCCTCATCGCATAGAAGAAAACAACTTGTGTATCTTCAACCTATAAGTCAAAAAAATCATTTATTGTAACCTTTTATGTTTAAAAAATAACCATATTGATGAAGGAAAATAAATTCTAAGATATGAAAGGCAGAAAATCTTTCTGCCTTTCATATAAAAATACACAATGGACCACTTTTTCAAAAAAGGTAACGCAATCCCGCAGAGAAACTCGCTCCAGAAAAACCAATTTTCTTAAGCCTATGCTGATAAGTGACATCCCCATGAAGGGAAAGTTTTGAAGAAAGACGCGCATTAAACCCAAGTCCTGCTTCCAAAGAAGAACCAAAAGAACCTAACTGAAAATCATCTTTAAAAGAAACAAATTGCTTATCTTCAAAATTATGCAAATAAGAAAGCTTACTATAAAAAGAAACCTCTCGTCCCTCTTCCACAACTCCAAGCGTCTTGCTTAAACGCCCACCAACACGCCCCGCCCATTGATGAAATTTTCCCAAATCAACATCAATATCATCAACATCATACGCCTGATGAAACCGAAGATGCTGATAAATAACCTGAACCTGTGGATCAAAAACAATACCCTTATAGCCTATTGCAAACGTTCTGCCACTCGTTAAAGAGCCGCTCAACTGTTTTCCCTTTAACGCCAAAACCTTATCCCGTGCAAGGGTCAAAACATCTCCCTTAAAAAAACCATAGGATAACACCCCGTCAATATAAAAACCCGTATCATGCTGTAGACTTCCATAAGCCCCAACAGACCATTTATTAAAGGCACTTTTTTTGCTTTGTTCAACATTCTGAGGGTGTAGAGAAAGGTTTCCATAGTTTCCCAAAGCCCCAAAGAATGTACGCATATATAAACTCTCAATCTCTTTTAACAAAACACCTGCTTGAAATGCATTATAATCCAGCTCAGCATCATAGCCGTATTCAAAAGCAGATAAATTGGAAGCATAATGATGGCTTCCCCCATAAGCACGCAGAAAAAAGGCTGTGTTTTCATCATCTCTCCCAAAAGAATGAAAAGCACCCCGCATTGTCTCCAACCTCTTATTTTGCATAGTCATATCCATCAAACCAGCATGGAATAAGGCATTGGGCAAAAGGAGATACGTTGCTAATTGAGGAACAACAGCTCTAATTCCTTGTTCAGGCTGCACATCAAAGGACACAGGAAGATCAGATGAAGGAGCAGAAGGTTTAGAAGGCTTTGGCTCAACTGGTTCAGGAGGAGGAGCAACAGGTTCAGAATCCGTAGATGAAGGAGCTACCGGAACAGATGGCTCAGATGGCAAAACCTCATCAGTAGAAGGCTTCTCTGGAACAGTTGGTACAGAGGGAAACTCAGAAGGCTTTGGCTCAACAGGTACAGAAGGAGGAACAACAGAATCCGTAGAGATAAATGTTTCAGACGGTTCAGATCCTTCAGGCAAAGAAGGTGTAGATGGTATAAGCGGAGGCTCAACAGAAGGAGGTTTTTCAGGCAAAATAGTCTCTGTTGGTCGTTCAGAAGGGATCTTTTCTGCTTCAGATTGAGGGGGTAAAACTGTAGATGTGGGTTTAGAAGCAGTTTCAGAAGGATCTAATTCAGGACTAATGTAAACACTTTCAAGACGAAAATCCCAAAAATCCCCTTCCCCTGCAACCAATCTATTCTCTGGATCTGCATTTCCAGAAGAAGAATTTGGACCATAGCCACGAAGTTTATATTGATAAGGAAATCCATTCACCGTAGTATAACTATTGGCTAACTTAAAAGAACTTTCCTCTGCCGTCCCAGCAACTTGAACAAGTGAAATACTTTGCCCCCCTTTATTGCCAGCTTCTTTTTCTGAGGTTTTGGAAAGTTTTTCCATCCCAATGAGTGTGGTTCCAAAAACATTCCCGTAGATCAAAATGCGATCCGTTTGTTGAGGATCAAATGAACCATCATTATTCATAAATGTGCTCATCTTAATCTGAGTATTACCCTTTGCACTATATCCATAGTCTTCTTGGTCTGACATGACTGCATCTCTATCACTTTTTTTTCTAATTTGCAGCGTTTGATAACCAGGGGATTGATAGTGATCAAAAACAATTGTACTATCCTCAAGAGAAATACCTGAAAGCGATGAAACTATAGCATCTGTTTCCTGAGAATCTTGATATTTGCTTTTGATAAGGTACCATTTAGAACCATTCTTTAAATCCAAATAAATATCAGAGGTATCCTCGGTACAAGCATCTCCTGTAAGTGTAGAGGAATTTGCTTCAACGAGAAGATAAGAATTATTTTCAGCTTTTAACAACAAATCACCGGAGATTCTTGTCTTTTCTAATCTAACCTTAGCTTGGGCTCTATAAACATGTTTTCCGACACTATAAATGGCAATACCATCCGGAACCGCAAAATTTGTCTCTGACAAATGAACAAATGCCTTTCCCGGAGCAACTTTCTTTGCTCGCGAAAGCGCTCTATAACCATTGTACATATTGCCCCATACATCTTCTGGATTTAACCCATAAAAATACAGACCATAGGCTCCCTTACCCTGAACAGAAATATTGGATTTTTTAATCTTAATATTCGTCTTCTTAAACTCATCAGCTGAATTAAGTCCTTGCCACAACAACTTGCCTTTATTATCCTCATCATCTGAAAAATTTTTAACCAAAAAGCCATGCATATCACTAAGTTCAATAGAACTATTATTCAATTGAACAAAACCATCTTGAGATATATCAAAAGCTTCTGGTAATTTATTGACACTTTTCTCACCAATGATAACAGTTTCTTGTTTTCCTTTGCCCTTAATGACAGAACTATCGAAACTATACTCTCCCCCATAAAATGATGAAAATGCGCCTTTCCCATTAAAAGTAACGGTACTCCCTGACAGCCTAATCTTTGAACCAAAACTACTAATCAGACCTATATCTACACCATTCAATTCTTTTGGTGTAGTTTCAATATTGACACGCACTAAAGCAATATCGGTTCCTTTTCCCAATGCATAAATAGCGTGAGAAACTTCCGTAATAGTCCCATCTATCATTTGAATAACCGCATTTCCAGCATGAAGAGCAGGTACATTCTTAAAATTTGAATTTGTTAAATTAAGACGAGCACCCTCTTTTACAGATGCACCATATCCGAATATTTCATCTGAGTTATCACCCGTAACTGTTATCTGAGATGCATCAACAACTGTACCTGCTTTTTCTACATATAGAGCTGAAATAGGAGTAGAACTAGAAACATATTCTTGAGAATATTTTAAATGATAAGTTTTATTTTTAATCGTGTGTTTTTTACCATCATTGCATTTATAAAATTGAGCGTCTGGATCACAGGAGGTTGCAAAATTATTAGAATTTGCATTAACACTTACGATTGGCAAAAAAGAAACAATAGCCGTTGTGATAAATAAAAATCTATAATCCCTTAATACATTAACCATAACTTTATTCCCAATTTTCCCTTCTCCCCCTTTACTTAAAAATAAAAAATACTCGCAATAACGCTAAATCAAACACACAAAAGGTAAGAAGTATAAAACTTAAATATCCATTTTATACTTCACACAACACTCTATAACTTATGTAAAAATTACTCTATATTTCATAGGCACCTAAAAATGATAGCGTAAACCGCCTGAAAAAATCATCCCTGAAAAACCAGCTTTGCTAAGACGATGCTGATAAGTTACATCCCCATGTAATGCAAAGTTTGAAGACAACTGAGCATTCAACCCCATTCCAGTTTCTAGAGAAGAACCAAAAGCCTCTAATTGGAATTCATCTCCAAATTGCACACGTTGTTTTCCTCCGAAATTATTGGTAAGATAAAGTTTTCCACTGAAAGAAACAACTTGTCCTTCTTCAAAAGCAGCAAGCGTCTTGCTGAAACGCCCATCAACACGCATTACCCACTGATCAAGTTTTCCCATTTCAACATCAAAACCATCGATATCAGACGCCCTATCAAATCGCAAATTTTGATAAACGACCTGAACCTGCGGATCAAAAATAAGCCCCTTATGTCTGCTCATAAATGAATTACCCGCAATCACTGAAACACTCAAAGGTGCTCCCTTCAATGTTGTTGTCTTGCCTCTTGCTTTTGTCTGAACATCCCCTTTAAATAAACTATAGGAAAAAAGACCATCTATATAAAAGCCTGTATCATGCTGCATGCTGCCGTATGCTGTAATAGACCATTTATCAAATGTACTTTTTTTGCTTTCTTCAACATCGTGAGGTTGTAGAGAAATTTTCCCATAGTTCCCCATTATTCCAAAGCTTACAGTATGATGTGTATCCTCAATCGCATTGAGCAACACGCTTGCCTCTATAGCATTATCATTCAAATTTCCCCCATAACCATATTCAAGCGCAAATAGATCAGAAACATAACGGTAACTTCCACCATAACCTCGCACAAAAAGTGCCAGACTTTTACGATTTTCTTCCAAAGCCCCAGCAGCGCTACGCGATGTCTCCAACTGTTTGTTATGATTGTTCACATCCGTCAAACTGATTTGCAACAAAGTATTCGGCATCAATAGATAGGTTGGAACTTGTGAGATAACAGCTTTAACGCCCTCTTCAAGATAATGAGCAGAAGCATCATGACCGGCTAGCTCATCATTATGATGAGCATGAGTACTTAAAGAACGGGACACACGGCAATGAGACACATCATTTTTCAACTGAATATGAGGACAATGAGAAAAACTGTGAACATATTCAGATTCAAGTCGAAAATCCTCAAAATCTTCATTCCTCTTTATCGATTGCCCTTTAGCTAATTTATTTTCCTCTTTTGCGTGTCTAAAAGAAGACGTTGAACCATAAACACGAAGACAACACCGATAAGGCATCCTTTTTACAGTGACATAATCAGCAGCCAGTTTAAAAGAATCTTCCTCTGCCTTTTCATAAAACTGAATAATTGAAACGCCTTTATTATCTCCTTGGGTAGCTTTGTTATGGCTCCTTTCTTTCCCTGAAACTTCTATAATAGAAACTTTCGTTTTCCCATAAATATTATCATAGATTAAAACTTTATCGGCCTCGATCCCTCTCACTTGATTGTCTGTTGTCGCAAGAGATGCATTGATAAAAAGGCGTGAATCATTCCCAGCGTAAGCATAATCTAAGCCATTATCATCATCCAATTTCCCAATGCGAAGTGTTTTACAATGACCATCTCTTGGTCTCTGAAAGGAAATGGAACAATCAATATCCTTTACAAAGGAAACAGATGAAGCATGCCACTTATTATTTTTCCTTAACGTCACCGTCCATTGCGACTGATTAAATAGCCCAACTTCAACATAAAAATTCTTATCAATGCGTGTTCCCCCTACAAAAAAAGGCGCATCAGTTTCAACTGCTACATTCGCATTAACATCTAAGAACCTATCAGCAAAAAGATGCCCCCCCTCTAACATAGTAATATAAAGAAATCTTTTGGCATCATCGATATAAATCGCTGTATCATTAAGAACATTAAAGTTAGTCTTCTTGAACTGAATCCTCCCCAATGCAGCTAATGCCTCTGCTTCTATATATTCCTCTTGTGAGAAATTTCCTTTTAAATAAAGCCCACAAGTTTCACGCCCATGAAGAGTAATATCTGAATTCTCAAAAACAACGCCAGAATAATGCCAATCCCATGAATCAGATAAAGATTGACTATCCAACACGCCATATCGCACCGTGCCACCAGGAATGAAAACGCCCTCCTTGCCCTCCATCACGAGACCATCAATATTTGAAACATTAATCTTACCATCCTTAACGACAAGGGAGACGCCTTTCTTTACGCCCAAAACGGCCTGATTAAAGCCATTATTATAGGCGCTTATATTTTTATTATTGATCGTGTTCTCACCACTTCCAGTAACGGACACCTTATCTAAAACAATCTTCATTTTTTCCTGTGCAAACACTTCTGACGAAATTGTACCAGTGTTTTTTAACGCCAAAATCCCATAAATCTTCAAACTTCCTTTTTCGCCACCTTCATGCTTCCCTGACCATTTCTTTACCTTCAAAACATCAGAAAATCGCTATCAGCAGTATCTAAACGAACGTCACTCGCAGACCCCACGCTTCTCAAGAGCATCACATGAATAGGACTTTAGAAGAGAACGAGACGAAGATTCTTCTTGTGCATTCACATTTATATTGTACACAAAGAATAAAACAGACGCTATAAGAGCACATAAAGATACATGACCTCTTAATACTTTAACCATAATTGACTCTAAAATTTCCTTATTCATCTTTATCGAAAACCGCAAAGACACATGTAGCTCATCGATAGGTTGTTCCTATTATGTATCATCCACGTAATTCGTTTTGTGTTATATGTAAAGTTAAAAACAGAAAAATAACACAATAAAATCACGTTTTGTGCTTATAATTTTCACAAAGTATGAATTATAAAGAAAAAATACAGCTAAAAATGATAGCTTAATCCACCAGAGAAATGCGTTCCAGAAAAACCAGCCTTTGTAAATTTATGCTGATAAATGAGATCGCTATGAAAAGTAATTTTTGCAGACAACTGCGAATAAACACCAATTCCAGCTTCTAAAGAAGACCCAAAGGAACCAAGCTGAAAAGCATCTTTAAAATATACAAATTGTTTATCATTAAAACTACGAACGAAATAAAGCTTACCATAGAATGAAAGAACCTGTGCCTCTTTCGTAAATGTCACTGTTTTGGTTAAATGTCCACCAAGACGCACCCCCCAATGATCTGGCCTTCGCATATCAATATTAAAATTATCAATATCACGAGTCTTATGAAACTGGAGATTTTGATAAACAAACTGAACTTGTGGTTCAAAAATAAAACATCGACAGCCTATCATAAACGTTTTACCAGCCGTTAAGGAAAAACTTAAGGGCTTGCCTCTTAATGCAGCCGTTTTACCTCGCTCACGTGTGAGAACATTTCCATTAAACAGACCGTAAGAGAAGAGACCATCCATATAAAAACCCGTATCATGCTGCATGCTGCCATATGCTGTAATGGACCATTTATCAAAGATACTTTCTTGACGTTGTTTCACCTCTCGAGGACGCAAAGAAAGTTTGCCATAATTTCCCATAATTCCAAAAGATGTCGTACTGTATGCATTTTCGATTTTCTTGAGTAAAATACCTGCCTCTAGTGCATTATAATCAAGGTCGCCTCCATATCCATATTCAAGTGCAGATAAATTTGAAGTATAACGATGATGTCCACCGTAACTGCGCAAAAACAAAGCCGGATTTTCATTAGTTTTCAACACTCGACGAGAAAAAGTTCGCAGTGTTTGCAATTGCTTGTTTTGATTACTGATATCCATCAATCCAGCGTGAAATAAGGTATTTGGCACAAGAATATAAGTCAAAACTTGTGGTACAATGGCTCTCACATTTGGTTCAAAATGCGAAGAAAGCTCAGAAACAGGACGGATAACAACAAAAGGAGTGGAAAGAACAGGTGGCGGTAAAGGTGAACCAGATGCGGGGGGTGCAACAACAGAAGGAGTAGAAGGAACAGATGGCGAAACAGGTGAACCAGATGCGGGGCGGATAACAACAGAAGAAGTGGGAGGAACAGATGGCGGTAAAGGTGAACCAGATGCGGGGCGGATAACAACAGAAGAAGTGGGAGGAACAGGTGGCGGTAAAGGTGAACCAGATGCGGGGCGGATAACAACAGAAGAAGTGGGAGGAACAGATGGCGAAACAGGTGAACCAGATGCGGGGGGTGCAACAACAGAAGGAGTAGAAGGAACAGATGGCGGTAAAGGTGAACCAGATGCGGGGGGTACAACAACGGAAGGAGTAGAAGGAACAGATGAACCAACTGTCGGCACAACAGGATCAGCTTCAGCGACAACCGGAATAACCGGTGAAAGAGAGGGAGGAGGAGAAAAAGGAGGAGGATTTGGAACCTCAAGCACAGAAACATCAGGTGTATCAAATGTGGTCGTAAGATGGGAATCCCTATCAGGAGAATCTATAGGAGTAGAAAGACTTGGCTCTTGAGGTTCTTGCTGAGAGTTAGAATCGATAGCCTCCCCGTCAACTCCAGTAATACTAGGATGATTTTCAGGAAAAGAAGGAATATCATTAGAAGAAGGAGGAACAACGAAATCAATCACAGGAACAATTTCAGTGAGATCAAGAGAGGAAGAATCAACAAATTTACTTTCGAGGCGGAAATCCCAAAATGTTTCAGAGTTTTTAAGCACTCTTTGATTGGAATCTGCCGTCCCTAAAGCAGAGCTTGGACCATAACTCTTTAGATGATACTGATAGGGGGCGTCTTCAAGTGCGACATACCCTCCCTTTAACTGAAAAGAATCTTCAGCGGCTTGTCCATAAACCTGAACAATGGAAATCCCCTGATCATTACCGCCCTCTCCCGTCAATGCCCCTGGGCTTCCAGGAACTTTATAAACATGGACTGTTGTTTTTCCGTCAAGATCCCCATTGATTAAAAGTCGATCAGTTTTTTGCTTTTCAAGCTCTCCCCCTTGATCCAAATATGCATTAAGATAAAGGTTCACATCACCGTGCGCTTTATAGACAGTCCCTGAGCCTTTTCCGATGAGAAGTGTCTGATAACCATCTGTTGTTTTGGATTTTAATTCTTCAAAAATAAGAGAACTATCTGTAAGTTCGACCGATGAAATAGAGGAATAATCTTTTAACCTAGAACCAGACACATCAAAGTTTTGTAATTTTTCATATTTTGGTCGCGATAAAATCCACTTTGAACCATTTTTTAACACGATCTCAGCTGTAGAACTTTCATCAACATTTGCGCTTCCTACAAGGGTAGAAGCATCGGCCTCAATCTTGATATTGGAACGCTCAACAGCGTTCAGCAGTGAATCGCCAGAAACTTTTGAATTTTGTAAGAGTTTAACAGAACTTTCGAATTGGCGGCTATAAATAGCCGTACTTTCTGGAGCTATAAAAGTTGTCTGTGTCAAATGAACAGCCCCTTTTCCAGGTATAACTGTTTTTTTATCATCCAAGACAGCTTCCCAAAAAAAGCGCATACCATGAAATGCCTTCCCTCTCACAAAAACATTGGAATATTTAATATGAGCAGCATTATGATTATTCCCCTGCAACACAATGCCATGAGCATTGTTAACATTAACGTTGCCCTTCTCAAAATTAATCATGCCTTTCCCCTGAAGCATACTAAAAGCAGAAGCTTCACGATGATCATCTGTATTTGTCGTCTGTTTCCCCTTTCCGGTAATAGAAACACCCTCTAAATTAATTTCTCCATCCCCTCCTGTTTGAACGCCAATACCATCAGAAAAGTCAATCTTTCCTCCTTTCATATACATTTTTGCACCATTATGACTCAAAAGACCTATCGCATCAGCAGGTGTCCTAATCTCTGTCTTAGTCAAAGAAACCAACGACTGCTCACTCGAAACACTGATGCCTATTCTGGTTGCTTTAATCACCCCATCCTGCATTTCAAAAGCGCCATCCTCGTCAATATCGGCCCCTATCGACACTTCATTTAACATAGAATTAAAGAGAGCAACGCCTCCCCCTTTTGAAGCTTTTACACCTGTTGTCCAAGCGCCTTTTCCTGAATGGCCATTTACATTCGAAACACCGTTAATGATTATCGCCTTTCCCTCAATGAGTGTATTTTCCCCTAATGCCTCTAAGGCTGCCTCAGAACTTTTTCCCGTGAGTTGATAAGTTTTTCCAGAAATTTCATGCGTTTGGCCATCGTTACAGTGATAAAATGAAGCACTTTCGCTACATGAATATTGCTTCTTTTCAGAAGAAATTTCACCAGCATCAGCATTGTGTACAAAGAAAAAAATAACCGTTGTAAAATGACATAAAGAGAGATGTTTTTTGAGCATAATTTTCTACAAACTTTCTTCCCCTTCTCTAAAAACAAAAAAACACGCGTTCTATTTAATAATTTCGGGTACGCGTGATAATTTAAAATACATTTTGTATTTTATATATCCACGACGCTCCTTATGTAAAGCCATAATCTAAAAATATAACAATTTAAAATTGTATTTTTATAAAAACGCGTAAAAATAGAAATAATAAATCCACCATACCCCAAAACAATGATCTCAAGAGAATTTGTAAATTTACACAAAAGGAGATTATGTCTTGCCGCATACTTTATGTTTATCGCGTATTTAATAGATTAACGACCATCACAAAGAACAAAACAGCATTATATTGCTAATTCATGTGCTTATTTTTAAGACACATCTCTCAACCCACCTAAACCCATTTCACGATAACGCCCGTGAATAGTATAACGATAAATTCATTGAGCATCCCATCTTTATGCTTATGAATAAGTAAGCTGATCCCATCCCCCACTTTGCCAACCCTAAAATGTTGCGACAGCCCTTAGTACTTAAGACGGTGCATAAGAGGCATTTTGACTCTTTTCTTGTCTAGTTTTATCCACACGGCTCTGCCCACTTATAACATGGAAACGAATGGTTTTAATCAATTCAACGGAGAACAAATTTGAAAGGAGAAAACCCTACGATATTCGTGTTTCTCATTCAATATAAAACAATGAATTCTTATAAATCAGTATCTTGCATAGAGCAAAAACAGCATAAAAAGTCAAAACTGGAACCCTGAAAGCATTATCTCGTTTCTAAAAAGAAATAAATTTGCTCATGCAAAAAAACATTCTTTAAAAAATTTGTTTTAAAAATTGCAAACAAAACAATAAAAAAACACAAGCTGTACTTGTGGCTTTTTTTATGAATCCCGAAGGCAATCATCCTAAAAATGATAGCGCAATCCACCAGAAAAACTAATTCCAAAAAAACCACCTTTACTCAACTTATGCTGATAAACCAAATCACCATGAAACGCGAATTTTTGAGACAAGCGGGCATTAAGACCCAATCCAGCCTCTAGAGAAGAACCAAAAGCTCCTAATTGGAAAGAATCTTTAAAGCGCACAGATCTTTCTTTACCAAAGTCATGGGCAAAATGAACCTTCCCATAGAAAGAAACATCACGATCCTTTTCAGGTGCAGCAAGAGTCTTCGTCAAACGTCCACCAACACGCACCATCCATTGATCAAGCTTATCCATCTCGATATTAAAATTATCAATATCACGGGCCTCATTAAACTGAAGATGTTGATAAACAACCTGAGCTTGTGGATCAAAAACAACGCCTTCATATCCTGTGGCAACTTTTTGACCACTCATCAAAGAAAGACTTAAGGGATTACCCTTCAATGTTGCTGTCTTTCCCCTTGCCGTTGTCATAACATCACCTTTAAACAAACCATAAGATGCAAGACCATCGACATAGAAGCCTGTATCATGCTGCATACTGCCATAGACTGTAGCAGTCCATTTATCAAATGTACTTTTTTGGCTTTGTTCAACATTCAAAGGCTGTAGAGAAAGCTTTCCGTAAGAGCCCATAATCCCAAAGGATATGACATTCTCAACATTTTCAATTTTTTGTAACAAAACACCTGCCTCTAGTGCATAATATCCTAGATCACCTCCGTAACCATATTCAAGCACAGACAAATCTGAGGTATAATGGTAGCTTCCCCCATAACCACGCAAAAATGAAGCAGGATTTTCACGAATTTCCAACATTCCACGAGGATGAGCACGCTGTGTCTCCAACTGCTTGTTTTGATTGCTGATATCCATCAAACCAGCCTGGAGCAAACTATTGGGCAAAAGCAAATAAGTTGGAACTTGCGGAACAACAGCTTTATCGCCTTGGTTAGGACGAGAAGCCGACACAAGCTTAGAATTCTGAGTGGGTTTAGATGTAGTATCAGAATCAATATATCCATTTTCGAGGCGGAAATCCCAAAAATCTCCTTCACCTTCGACTAATCTTTGAGACACACTTGCATTTAGAGACGCATTTGCTCTTCCTAAATGAAATGCTGGACCATAAGCATAGAGCTTATACTGATAGGGGCCGTCTTCAAGTGTGACATACCCCCCCTCTAACTGAAAAGAACCTTCCTCTGCTTTTCCAGAAACCTGAATAATTGAGATACCTTTGTCATTTCCATGAAGCCCTGTACCACCTCCTGGACTTCCTGAAACGCTTTGCACATGTATTATGGTTTTTCCTTTAATATCACCATGAATTAACAACCTATCAGTTTTTTGATTTTTAATATCTCCCCCTTTATTTAAATATGTATTAAGATAAATATGCGCATCACCCTGCGCTTTATAAACAACACCCTCTCCTTTTCCAATACGAAGTGTTTGATAATCATTCATTGTATTATCTGCGGGTTTCTCAAAAATAATAGAACTATCAATAAGCTCGATCAACGAAACCGACGAAACACCTATAGCACCAGAAACTTGTAAAGTTTTATTTTTCGGTCGTGATAAAGTCCATTTCGAACTACCTCTCAACTGAAATTCAGCAGAAGAATTTTCATCAACATGCACTCCCCCTACAAGCATAGAATCATTAGCTAAAATCTTCACTAAAGAGCCACCTTCAGCCTTCAACAATAAATCTCCAGAAATTTCAGATTTTTCTGAAAACTTAATAGAACCACGAGATTTGTTGCTATAAATAGCTGTACTATATGGAACTTTAAAAGCAGTCTTTCTCACCTCAACATGCGGTGATCCTCCATTGAACAGATCAGCTAATGTTGTCATATTTTTAAAGTACATACCATAAAGTGCATTCCCTTTCACTGTAATATTAGAATCTTCAATATTAGCACGAGTATCATCAGCATGATCACCCTTTTTCTGCAATAAAAGCCCATGAACATCACTAACATCAACAGAACCGTTCGAAAACTGAACATAACCATTCCCAGATATATGAAAAGCAGCATGATCACTCTGATGCTCTGTATTCCGCCCTTGCCCCACCTTGTCGGGATTACCCTTGCCGTTCATAGAGACACCCTCTAAAATTAAATATCCATTTTCTCCTGCTTTAACCCCAACAGCACCGAAGTTCACCTGTGTATTCGTTAAATAAAGGCTACTGTAAGATTTCCCTTCTGCAAAAGCCCCCACTTCAATTGCATCAATCGATCCGCCAGATATTGAACTGCGTGCATCTCGAACTTCCATCCCGACTAAAACACCACTCAACGGGGAATTGATCAGATAAACTGACGCCGTTTCTGACACCTTTACGCCATATTTCCAAAAGTTCTTTTCCGAATTACTCTTTTCATCTAAAATACCTTTAACAGTTATATTCTTACCACGAATATATGTATTTGCCTTAGATACCTCTATGGCTCCATGATCACCATTAACCTTTTGGTCTGTAAGCGAATAAACTTTATTATTAATTTCATGCAGTTCACCATCATTACACTGATAAAATGCTGCATTCGGATTACATAAATCTTGCTTTTCTCTAGAGATAATTTGAGATTTAGCATTGTGTGCAAAAACATCAACATTATGTGTAAAAAAAAGAACTGCTGTTGTGAAAGTATATAAGGAGAAACGATTTTTAAATAAACTGGCCATAATTCCACCATAATTTGCCCCCTTGATTAAGAGCAATACATAACGTATCAAAAAAACTTAACTTAAGAGAAGATTAATACGTTTTGGGTTAAATATATGAGATTTATTAATATTTTTTGTGTTTTATGTAAATATGGAATTTTAAAAATTACTAAAAAATGCACTTTGAATCTGTCATTTTTACAAAAAAATTGTCAAAATAGAGCTGAAAAACGAGAAAAATCACTTTTAAAGTTGTTATTCAAAAACAGCGTTATAGGGTTACATGCATTTAAAATGCTTACTTTAACTCCTGCCTAATCAACACCAGAGCATATATAGTCAACATGTTTCGATAAATATTTATATTGAAACAATGAGCACTCTGTAAGCAGATAAAACTTAGTATATGCCAAAATTGGAAAACAAGGAGAGCACATATATCTGTTTTTAGGCAATCTTTATGGAAAGACAGCCTAATTTAGAATAGGAACGTGTAAAAATCAAAATCAATTTCTATTTTACCGCCTCCATTTAATTCAACTTTATAGCATTCAGAACGATAGCTTTAAAAAGTCAAAATTACACATGACTTCATCCTGTTATTTATTGCATTCCTTTTAAGAAAGCACATTTTCAAAAAACAATACTATGTTTCTCATTCACCAGATTTTTCAGATATCTCTCATTTTTTCTACCCCCATTGCACAACAACAGCAGATATAATATAAAGTATCTACCGGATACAGCGCTCATTGCGCTTAAGTTGCGTTATTTTCTTTACCAACTTCTAATATTGCAAGTCCTCTCTGATTAACACCATTCTCAAAACTATACTGTCTCCTTTCTTAAACGATTTTTTTATCCACCTACCAATCCTATACATGCCAATGAATGCTTTTTATGGATTCATAATAAGAACATTGAAAATATCTTTAGCATTCTCAGTTAAAAAATACCTTTATAAACCAGCATATTATAAAAAATATGAAATACATATTTTGAAACGATAACGTACAAACTTATTCAATTTTTCAAGCAAAATAAAAGAAGCCCAGCCCCTAAATATATTAAAAAGAGATGAAAAATCATACTCTATAAAAAAGCGATAACAACAAAATGAATAGAAATGAAAAAAGCCACAAGGATAACTTATGGCTTTTTCAAAGATTAAACAAAAACAGTAACAACTCTAGAAATGATAACGCAATCCACCAGAAAAACTCGTTCCAGAAAAACCAGCTTTCGTTAGCTTATGCTGATAAACCAAATCACCATGAAGTGCAAAATTTTGAGACAATTGAGCATTAAAACCTAATCCAGTTTCTAATGAAGAACCAAAAGCCCCTAGCTGAAAAGCGTCTTTAAAATGCACAAATTGTTTTCCTTCAAAACCATGAGCAAGATGAAGCTTGCCATAGAAAGAAATAACTTGAGCCTCATCAGTAGCAACCAGCATCTTTGTTAAACGCCCTCCAACACGACCTACCCACTGATGAAGCTTTCCTAAATCAATATCAAAGCCATCCACATCGCGCACTTTATTAAATGGAAGATATTGATAAACAACCTGAACTTGCGGATCAAAAACAAAACCATCCTCTCCCACCATAAATGTTTTTCCAGTCGTCAATGAAGCACTTAAAGGATTTCCCTTTAATGTTGCCGTTTTACCCCGTGCTGTTGTAAGAACGTCTCCCTTAAAAAAACCATAAGACACAAGACCATCAACGTAAAAACCTGCATCATGCTGCATGCCGCCATATGCCGCAACGGACCATTTATCAAATGTACTCTTTTGGCTCTGTTCAACATTCACAGGATTCAAAGAAAATTTCTCGTAAGACCCGATAATTCCAAAAGAAGCCGTCCCATACATATTTTCGATTGCTTTCAGCAAAACACCTGCCTCTAGGGCATTATAATCCAGCTCACCGCCATAACCATATTCAAGCGCAGAAAGATTTGAAGTATAACGATGATTGCCGCCATAACCGCGCACAAAAAAGAAAGGCTTTTCGCGGCTTTCTAACAAACTGCCAGAAGCAATTCGCAAAGTTTCCAAGCGCTTATTTTGATTGCTAACATTCATCAAACCAAGATGACGTAGGGCATTAGGCAAAAGGAGATAAGTCGGAACCTGCGGAACAACAGCCTTTACTCCCGGCTTAGGACGAGGATGAGGTTCCGGAGCTGGTCCTGGAGGAGGTGTCGGACCTGGAGGAGGTGTCGGACGAGGATCTGGTTCAGGTTTAACTTCAGAATCTATAGATTGACTTTCAAGACGGAAATCCCAAAACTCTCCGCTTCCTTCAACAAGTCTTTGCTTCGTACTTGCTTTTCCTAAAAGAGATCCTGGACCATAACCATAAAGCTTATACTGATAAGGCAATTCGTCTAACGCTACATAACCACCTTCCAACTGAAAAGAATCTTGCTTTGCTTCTCCAGAAACCTGAATGATTGAAAGTCCTTCATCATTTCCTCCCCTTCCCGTATACCCTCCTGGACTTCCTGCAACAGCATGCACACGGAGCATTGTTTTTCCCGAAACATCACCATGAATTAAAACACGATCCGTTTTTTGTTGATCAAGATCCCCTCCCTTATTCAGATATGTATTAAGAGAAATAAAGGCACCGTCCCGTGCTCTATAAACCTCACCTTTTCCATTTCCAATATGCAGGGTTTGATAATCATTAACAGAAGAAGATTCTTGTCTTTTAAAATGAATAGAGCTCTCGCCCATAAGACTGACCAATGAAATAGAAGAATCTTTTGCAGCCTTATGTTGATCTTTTTGCAACTGTTGTTGTAAAATCCATGTAGAGCGACCTCCCAAATAAAGTTCGGCATTAGAATCTTTATCAGTGTAAGCACGACCTTCAAGAGTAGAAGCATCAGCCAAAACCGTTATAGAAGCCCCTTTTTCAGCTTTTAATAAAAAATTCCCCGAACGAAGAGTGCTTTTCATTAAACTTACGGCACCAGAAATAAGGTTTTCACCGTAAAGAGCCGTATCGTCTAAAACAGAAAGCTCTGTTGTATCCAAATTAACAACTTCTAATCGTGGTGGCGCTTTTTCTTCCCCTAATGAGATATCCTCTTTTTTATCCCCATCTTCGCTCCATGGCTTTTTTCCCTTAAAATATATACCGTAAGATCCAGCGCCATTGACATTAATAGTAGAGGATTTAATATTAACTTCAGTCACAGGAATCCCAGATTCAGAAGGAGAATCCTCATTCGATAAATCTTTAACTTCCTGCAAAGGAATAGAATTGACTTTATTTTCTAATAATATGCCATGGACATCCATAGCATGAATAGTCGTACCCTTTAAATTAACAGCCTTCCCTAAATCCGTATATAAAACTGCATGATTATCCGAATTTTTTTCTTTACCCTTCCCAGTAATTTTAACATTCTCGAGATTTACTTTCCCACCTAACGTCGAAGAAATCCCATGGCTGTTCATAAAATCAACTGATCCACCTGACATCCAAACTTCTGAATGATCATAACTTAAAAGACTTGCATTCCCATTAGCCGTATTAATTTCTGTATCTTCTAAAAGAACAAATGAACGATCTGCTGCATCAACACCTTCATGACTTTCCCCAATCTTTCCATTTTTTACCTCAATCACTCCATTATTCGCACGAAGGGCTATAACTGTATTTTTGATAATCGGATCCTCCAAAACAATCTTACCGTTCTCTAATACGTGCACCCCCATTAGAAAAGTCTTATCAGCAACTTGACTGCTAACCGTTACATCCTTCCCACGAACTTCTGTCCCTATTCCCTTCACCGTTATAGCAATAGGATCAGGAGGGTAGTTGGAAGCATTTTCATTGGTAATTTTATAAGATTTATTATCAATTTTAGGCCCCTCTCCTGTAGGCTTCACATTGTTAGGATCCGTCCCGCAATTATCGCATACATAATACAATCCACTATAATAATAAAACGCAGGATTCATACCTATTGCATCAGAGCCCTCATTTCTAACCGTGTTATCGATATTTTTCACATACCCTTTTCCCCCATTTTGTTGTCCGTTCTCTCCCTCCTTTCCACTCAACTCATGATAGTTGCTCCCCCCACGAATACCCTCATCGTTATTGCCAATACTAGGATGATAATAACTGCCCCCACTCTCTCCACCCAGAGGCTTATTCACATTACTTCCACTAAGATGATGACCAGAAGTAACACTGATACCGTTAAGCGGAGTAACAGTTATAACATAAGGTTTACCCTCCTCATCCCGTGTCGCCGCATAAACTTCTCTTCCATTTTGGAGCAAAGAAAGGATAGCTGTTGTACAAGCACATAAACATACATGATTTCTAAACACTTTAATCATAGTTCCCTCGAAACTTTCCTACCCCTCTCATTGAAAAATAAAAGCACTTGCAAAACATCCCACTGCGCACCTCAAAATACGAAAGGTGTAACAAAAAAGACATGCCTCATGCTCACTTGAACCGTGCAATGAATTGTCCCTATAAACTTGTCAGAAGCTCTACGCGCAAAACCATCTATAGGAGAATAACAACAAAGCACAATTTATAAGTGTATAATGCATTCTGTATTTCGTGTAAAGAAAAAATAAAACCAGTGCGTGCAATTAATTTAAGTCACAATTTAGCCTTGTGAACTTTAAAAATTAATCCACAAAGAGATAAATGAAAAAATGATTTAAAACAGTGAAAAACAAACGCCAAAAAACGAGCCTTAGAAAGCATTAAATATTATGTTCGATAATATCAATACGGTACCAAAAAAGATAACATAACACATAATGGACTCATGAATGCTTAAAAAGCTCATACAAGTGAGTCACTCTATCGCATTATCAGTCGCAACAATTTTAAGAAAATTCGCTTGAGCGTAGGAAAACCGCGCTCATGCGCATAATAAACTACGTCTTTTTTTATTCATATCTAGAAGACGAAAAACCTTTTAAGAACAACACAAGTTGTTATAAAGAAAAAAGGCAGCACAATGTGCTGCCTTTTCTAAAAAGTACATACTGTACCTTATATTAGAACTGATAACGCACGCCTCCGGAGAAACTTGCTCCAGAAAAACCAGATTTATTAAGCTTATGTTGATAGAGAACATCAGCATGCAGAGAAAACTGCGGCAACAATTTGGCATTAAAGCCTAATCCAGCCTCTAGTGAAGAACCAAAAGCCCCTAACTTGAAAGCATCATTGAAACGTACAGACTGTTTCTCTCCAAAACCATGAGCAAGATAAAGCTTACCATAGAAAGCAACAGCATCCACGCCTTCAGAACCTGTAGGAGTCCTGGTTAAACGTCCACCAACACGTGCTACCCACTGATCAAGATTACCCATTTCAATATCAAAATTGTCAATATCACGGGCCTTATTAAACTGGAGATGTTGATAAACAACCTGAACCTGCGGATCAAAGACAAAGCCCTTATATCCTGTCTCAATTGTCTGACCACCAGATAAAGAAACACTTAACGGATTAGCTTTCAACGTTGCTGTCTTACCCCGTGCAAGAGTGAGAACATCACCTTTAAACAGACCATAGGATAAAAGACCATCGACATAGAAGCCAACATTACGCTGCATGCTACCATATACTGTAGCAGTCCATTTATCAAATGCACTCTTCTGGCTTTGCTCAACATCCAAAGGCTGCAGAGAAAGTTTTCCATAAGTTCCCATAACGCCAAAGGATAGAGCACTGTCAGCATTTTCAATAGTTTGCAACAGCACACCTGCCTCTACACCATGATAGTCAAGATCGCCACCATAACCATATTCAAGTGCAGATAAATTTGTAGCATAACGGTAACTTCCACCATAGCCACGTAAATATAAAGCAGGATTCTCACGAACCTCTACCATTCCTGTAGAAGTCATCCGCAACGTCTCCATCTGTTTGTTTTGATTATTAATATCCATCAAACCAGCATGGAATACGCTATTAGGCAAGACGAGATAAGTTGGCACTTGTGGAACAACAGACCTTACAAATTGTTCAGGAAGGGCAGCAAATCCAGCAGACTTAACATACTGATTTTCTAAACGGAAGTTCCAAAACTCTCCACCATCCCTAACAAATTTCTGCTGAACATGCTCCTGTTTCGAAGTCGCTTCTGGACCATAAGCACGAAGCGTGTATTTGTAAGGTGAATTCCTCAATGCGACATAATTGCCATTGAGTTGGAAAGAATCTTTCTTTGCTTGACCATAAACCTGAATAACTGAAACACTGTGAGCAATCTTGGCTTTCGCTTTAGCATCTCCACCATTGCCCGCATCACCTCGTACATGTATTTTTGTTTTTCCAGAAACATCACCATGAATGACAAGTCGATCAGTGACTTGCTGATCACTTGGATCATGAGGATTTAAACGCGCATTGAGATGAATTACAGCATCACCCTGCGCCTCATAAACTGTGCCTTTTCCATTTCCAATATGGAGAGTCTGATATTTCCCTTCAGATTCGGAAGATTTAAAATCAATAGCACTATTTACAAGACTTACAGAAGAAATACATGAATCCACACATCCTAAATCTGGAGTACCCAAATTCCTCTGTGCACTCCTTTTTAGAATCCACTGCGATTTATTGGCTAAACCTAATTTTGTATAAGAACTTTTATCAACGCGGACAGCACCTGTAACAATAGAATTATCGACTGAAACCAATACATTAGAATCATTCTCAGCCTTCAATAACAAGTCACCAGCGAGAGTCGTTTTATTTTCTAATGAAACCTGACCACCAGAATTATTACCATAGATCGCTATACCATTTGCAACTTCAAAATCAGTTTTTTTCAACGAAATTGCCCCTGTTATGCCTATAGGTGTTTTTTCCTGTTTGGATACAGTGCTCCGCTTAACAACATTTGCTTTCTCAGCGGCTAAATCCTTACTCCGATTTTGTTCACTTGCTTCTTTCTGTATTCCCCCATCAAAATATATGCCATAGGTTCCATCACCTTCCACTCTAACAGTAGAAGCCTCGATATTCGCGTGATTCATAGCAGAACGAGCCTCTGAAGATCTTCTCTTCCTAGAAGACCCCGTTTCAATCACATCATCACCCTTTCTAACCCACAAAGCGTGAGAATCAGTCACAACACTCCCATTCTTAAAATCAATAGAAGCATTATCACTCAACAGAAAAGCAGCACGTCCAAAATTCTCTGCAGAATCTAACTTCCCTGCTTCGTCTTTCACAGTAATGTTAACTTTGTCTAACTTAACACTTCCCCCAGCTTCTGACCTCACGGCCACTCCCTTTGCCAAAGTAATAGCTCCAGTATTCATGGTTATCTCACCAGCCTGACTCGCCAGACCAGCAGCAGCCAAATCTCCCGTTACGTTAATTGTCGTATCCTTTAGATTAACAGATGATCCAGAACCTGCCAAAGCGCCCACATAGCGAGCATTGACCGTTCCTCCTGTCATCTGGACCTTTCCGCCACTTTGCGCTTCAAGTCCAATCACAGAAGATTGAATTGTTGAGTTTTTACTCAAAACAACCTCTGCTTTTTTTTCTGCAAGTACAGCAGTCACAAGCATAGAAGGTACCAAATCAATACTACTGTCCAAATTAGAAGAATCCGCACTACTAATTGAGGCCCCTTCTAGGTTAATAATTGTATTCTGATTTGTTGCATGCACAGAATGTTGAGTTGCCTCACTTGCCTTCAGTGTAAGGTTTGTCACTGTACGTGTTTGGCCATCACTACACAAATAAGGAGTCTGAGATCTTCCCGCACCACTTCCTTGTGTAGCATCACCACACTGAGAAGAAATAGTTTTCTTAGCACCATTCAACACAAGAGTACGCCCAACAGCTCCATTAGAAGATGCCGCAGGTGTATCAGAAGAAGGTGCAGCAGATTTCTCAGAAACTACAGAAGCAGAAGAACTCATAGAAGCTACTGATTTTATAGGTATAATCCTATTTGATACAGTATGATACCCAGATCCTAAGGAAATCCCATCGGCAGATATTACACTCTCCCTACCTGTATCAGATCTCCCAACTGAATTAGCTCCTGAAGTTCTTAAAGTTACCAAACCTCTACCTCTAGATGAAGGAGATGAATTGGATAAAACGGTATTAGCAGATGTCTTCTCCTTAGATGCAGCAGGAGCAGACGCAGCAGGAGCAGACGCAGCAGGAGCAGACGCAGCAGGAGCAGACGCAGCAGGAGCAATAGAAGAAGAATTAGATGCTACTTCAGATATTCCAGCCCCTCCCAGATCAGTAGATGCATTCCCCTCAGATACAGTAGAAGTAACAGAGGACGTCGTAGAAGAAGGTATAGACGTTATAGTTTCAGATGCCTCATCCACTACTCCATCATATCCACCACCTGTATTATCTTCATCACCTGTATCAGATCTCAAAAGTGAATTAGGAGTAGAAGGGACTACAGATTGAGATCTCTCAGATACATCAGGAGTAACAGAAATTTCAACAGTCTGAGTAAGTCCATCTTCACCTGCTGTCACCATTAATCTATTTTCTGCACTCGGTAATGGAGTAGATACATCACCTAAGTTCATATCAGGATTATCTGTTCGTGTATCGTCTTCGCCAACCAATTCAGACCTCAAAAGTTGTGCAGGATTCCTATCTGTACCAGAATTAATAACTTGATTAGATTCTCTAGATTCAGAATCTCCAGATGGGAGACTTGATACTACAGGAGGCTCATCTACTTCATTTCTCACAGAATTATGAGATAATGGTACAGAAGGAGCATTTACCGTTGTCCCACCTAAGAAAAAAGTAACACCGCGTTCATAAGGCAAGTTTTCATCTTCCAAACGAAAATCCCAAACATCTTGACTGTTCCTCACCAAAGTCTTATCGAAATACTGCATTTGCGGAGGAATAGTTGGGCCATAAGCACGAAGAACATATTTGTAAGGTTGCCCTCCCAGCGTGACATAACCACCGTTTAAAATAAAAGAACTATCTTCTGCTTCTCCAAAAACTTGAATAAGCGAAATTCTATGTCCTTTTCCATTCTCACTATTTAGACCTGTGCTTTTATCCTGCACATACACCGTAGTACGTCCTTTAACATCACCGTGAATTAAAAGTCTATCAGATACTTGACCACTACTCGCATTATTAGCTACCAAACCTACATTAAAGTGAACACGAGAAGCTCCCTGAGCACTGTAAACTGTGCCTCTTCCTTCTCCAACTCGAAGAGTCCGATACTCAATATCTCCATTACCTCCATTTTTACCTCCATTTTTTAAAGAAGTAAAAAATCTAATATCACTATTTATAAGACTCACAAATGAAATACATGAATCTATACAACGTGGATCTGAATCTCCAAAATCTTCATATGAACTCTTTGTTACATACCACTCCGTCCCATGGGATAAAAAAAGCTTAGCATGAGCATTTTCATCAACGCGAGTAGCACCATTTATAACAGAGTCGCTAGCAAAAACTGATAGATCAGCAGATTTCTCAGCTTTCAACAAAAGCCCACCTGAAACTTCTGATTCTTCTTGCAAAAAAACGGAACTATTTAAACCATTACTATAAATAGCTATACCTTCTGGAACTTTGAGAGTAGTATTTTGTAAAAGAACAGTATGTAGCGATGTATCTTCATGGCGTTCCCCACGCGCACCATCAAAGTATATACCGTAGGATCCTTTACCTAGTATTTTATTAGTTGAATATCTTATAGCGGCATTTAAATCCAAGTCACTTGGTGATGCCTCAGTACCTAAAACAATATCTGCATGTCTTACAACATCACGTACCCCGAAAGTAATATCCCTAAAAGCTCTGGAATATTCTTCCGAAAGGCTGCCCTCATCATTATCTATTACACTTGGAAAAGTACCCATATTTTTAGCAATTTCAGCAAGATCTTCCTCGAGTGTATTTTCAAGAGAATCTACCTTGCCAACAATCTGCAGAAAAGTAGCATCTGAAACAGATACTTTTCCACCATTAAGAGCAATATAGCCTCCCTGTGATAGCAAAACAACACGATCATTCGTAGAAGAAGAACTGCCTTCATCAGAATCATCAGAACCACTGTACCGCCGCGCGAAAGACTCTTTTTGGGAAATCTTAGTCCCTCCTAATTGAACAATCCCCATCTCTGACGCGATAACCCCTACTCCAGATCTATCTAAAGTAATCCCGCCGTCCATAACTATTAAAGATTTACTATCACTCCAAAGACCAACTGATTTCACTTCAACCTCTACATCATCCAAAACAATGATCCCTTCAGAAGAGGCTAAAGCGTTTACATAATCATTTTCGAGAGAACTACTGCTCACAGCGATTTCTCCAGAATTAAAAGCTCCAAGCCCAAATATAAATCCATCAACCAATGCATCTTCCAATTCAATCTTTGCTCCAACTCCATCGGCCAATACAGCCCCCCTATCCCCACGACCAATCTGAATTTGTTTATTTACATCCTCAACGTTTAGAGCTTTACCGCCATCTTCTTCAGCTATTATATATACGTCCAACAGATCAACCAGTGTAGGAGAAGAACTTTCCGCAGAAGGAAGGCTTTTTACATGTATAACATGATCATACTTTCCTGCTTTAAGAATAAAGGAACCATTATCACTTCCTTCGTAGTACTTATGTTCCTCACCATCATTACAAAAAATCGGAGCCGTAGGTTTAGAATTACTCTGAAAACAAGTAGAAACTACTGAAGCTGATTTTAATTGAGGGACTCCTAGAGAACTAGGAATATCTTGACTGCCCCCTCCAACAGATGGCTCTCCAACAGATGGCTCTCCAGCAGATGGCTCTCCAGCAGATGGCACTCCAGCAGATGGCTCTCCAGCAGATGGCACTCCAGCAGATGGCACTCCAGTTATCTTCTCTGCTCTAGGCGCAGGAGGAGTTTCAACAGAACGCTCAGATGAACCAAAAGATGGAAGAACTTGTGTCAATGTTGATAGTGTTGATGAAAACCAACTAGCCCCTATAGAAGAATCAACACCTTGTAAAAGGAAGAGAGCGCTTGTTGTCAGTGCGTACAAACGTGTACGCTTTTTAAATACATTGATCATATGTCAAACTTTCTAAATAATGTTGCAAAAACACTAGAATTAAGTGAAAATGAGGTAAGTGAACGATTTGTAACATATGTTAGTCTATTTTACAACATAGTGTTATTTATTGACGCATCATTTTGTGCATAAAACTGCCTAAGTTAAAGTTTTTAAATGCACAGAACCTTGTCATATCAAATAAAAGGATAAAATCACGATGATAAAATATATGAAATGGATGACTTCTACCTTACTGGTTGCAATCAGCTTTGCAACATTTTTATGGACAAAAACGAGTATTGCAAATACGAGTACTCAGACAAATGTAATGATTAATCATGTTTCAGGAACGACTCCTGTTCCAGCTTCTCCACAAAAGGTTGTTGTGTTTGATCTTGCCGCGCTTGATAATATGAATCGCCTTGGTATCAAAGCAGTTGTCGGTATTCCTGAAGGGAAAAAACCATCCTATCTGCAACAATTTAATGATGAAAAATATGAAAAAATTGGCACCCTTTTTGAACCGGATTATGAAAAAATTGCTACTCTTCAACCCGATTTGATTGTTATTTCCTCCAGAACCCAAGCAAAATATAACGATTTATCCAAAATCGCTCCTACGATTGATCTAACGGTAGGAAACGAAAATTCTCTTGAAGATATTAAACGAAATGTGTCTACCCTTGGAAAAATTTTTGGCAAAGAGCAGGAAGCAGAAAAAGAAATTGCAAAACTCAATGAAACTTTAGCTGAAGTCCGTAAAAATACCCAAGGAAAAGGCACAGGGCTCATACTCATGACCTCTGGTGGAAAAATCAGTGCCTTAGGACAAAAATCACGTTTTGATATTTTCCATTCCGCTTTTGGAATTGCCCCTGCAACCGATAAACTTACCGTACAAAAACATGGACAACTCATTTCTCCTGAATTTATTCTTGAGACAAATCCTGATTGGTTGTTGGTGATTGATCGGGATGCAGCAATTGGACGGGAAGGACAATCTGCAGCGCAATTGCTTAACAATGAGCTTGTTCACCGTACAACAGCGAGCAAGAAAAACCAAATTATTTATCTGGACTCTTGGAGCTGGTATCGTGCAAGTGGTGGTTTAACGGGACTCCTTGAAACCACTAAGCAGATCAATGAAGCCTTTACAAAGAGCAAATAAGCATACAAAAGAACTTGCTTGCTCTATAAATTAAATTTAAAAGCAGAGGTTGTTTATTAAGCAACCTCTGCTTTTATTAGGTTTTATTAGAAAATGATTTAACGTGAAGAATTATTGGATAACCATAATATTTCTAATTTTCTTATCCATCTTCAGCATTTTTGTTGGTTATTCGGATGTCACGCCGTCTAGCCTCTTCGCAGCCGATCCCCATGCGTGGTTTATTTTTTGGCAAACGCGTCTTCCTCGTACCATTGCAATCCTTTTAGTAGGCGCAGCACTTGCACTTTCAGGCATGATTATGCAACTGTTGACACGTAATCGTTTTGTCGAGCCATCAACCGCTGGAACCGTTGAATCTGCTTCCCTGGGCATTCTTTTTACTATGATTTTTCTGCCCGATATTCCTGTTTTAGGGAAAATGGTCATTGCGACACTTTTTGCCATGACGGGCACTTTACTTTTCATGTTTTTATTGCGCCGCATTCCTCTAAAATCTGCTCTCATTGTACCCCTCACAGGGATTATGCTAAGCTATATTATTGGCTCTTTAACCAATGCCATTGCAGATTATGAAATGTTACTTCCTTCTCTTCAAGCTTATTTATTTGGTAGTTTTGCCATGATTCTTGAGGGAAAATATGAACTTTTATGGTTCTCCCTTCCCCTTTGTATTTTAGCCTATTGTACTGCTGATCGCTTTACTGTTGCAAGCTTAGGAGAAGATTTAACCAATAACCTTGGATTGAATTATCGTGTTGTCATGTTTTTTGGTCTTTTTATTGTTGCTTCAATCACTGCTGTTGTTGTCTGTACCGTCGGCCGTATTCCTTTTGTTGGATTGATTATTCCAAATATTGTTTCAAGTTTCATGGGAGATAATATGCGCTATACCGCTCCTTGGGTAGCCATCAGCGGTGCAGGATTGGTCTTGATTTGTGATCTTTTAGGACGAACCATTCATCCATCTCTTGAAATTCCCATCAGCACCATAATGGGCGTGATCGGTAGTTTTATTTTTATGATACTGCTTTTACGCTGGAGAAAGCATCTTGGATAGAAGAAAAAAAACAATATGTGTACTAACAATGCTCATCATCATGGCATGTACCGTCATGAGTCTTTACATGACGTGGAATATCAATGTTTATACATGGACATTTCGTCTTACAAAACTTTCCTCTCTGCTTCTTATTGCTTATGCAATAAGCGTTTCTACGGTTTTATTTCAAACAATCACGAATAACCGCCTTCTGACCCCTTCAATTATGGGATTTGATCAGCTTTATATTTTAATAAAGACTGTCCTGATGTATTTTGTAGGCTCTCTTTCTTTGCCCTTTTTAAATGAAGAAGGACAGCTCATTCTCGAAGTCTTCATTCTCATTCTTTTTTCCATAAGCCTTTTCCGCTGGCTCTTTTCAGGAAGCTTAAAAGGACTTCACTTAACGCTCTTGATTGGTGTTGTTTTAGGCGGCTTTTTTTTCAGTTTACGAATGTTTATGCAATTGCAACTCAATCCAGACCAAATGATGAGTTTAACGGATATTATGTTTGCAAATTTTAATAAATTTAATACGTCCCTCATAAGCTTTGCTACAATCATTGTTTTCATTGTGAGTCTGATTGGATGGCATTCCCGTCATCTTCTGGATATTTTGGCTTTAGGACGTGAAAATGCTCTCAATCTTGGCGTTAATTACTACAAAAGTGCGACATCTATCCTTATTTTTGTTTCCATTCTCGTCTCTATTTCCACCGCATTAGTAGGCCCCGTCACCTTTTTGGGACTTTTAGTTGCCAACCTTTCCTATGAACTTTCTCCTCAAGCAAAACATAGTGTTGTTGTGCCAATTGCAATATTATTAGCGATTATTTGTTTGGTGGGGGGACAATTTATTTTAGAACAAATTTTTCACATGGCAGGACGTTTAAGTTTTATCATTGAGTTTTGTGGAGGGATTGTTTTCTTAATGTTACTGATGAAGGGAAAACTAAAATGATTGAGATCAATCATCTTTCCAAGGCTTACGGAGCACGATTGATTATCGATAATTTATGCCTTCATCTTCCCAAAGGGGGGATTATTTCTCTTATTGGGCCCAATGGTTCGGGAAAATCAACGCTTTTAATGCTGATAAGACGTCTTTTACCGCACGACAAAGGAACAATTAATATCGACGGTTTTGATATTGATAAAATGCCTCATGACATTTTGGCTCAAAAGCTCTCAATTTTGCGTCAAGATAATCCTTTATCTTTCCGGTTAACTGTATATGATTTAGTGAGTTTCGGTCGCTATCCTTATTCAAAAGGCTGGTATACACATGAAGATAGACAATTTATAGACAGTGCACTACGCTATCTCGGCTTACAAGATTTAAAAGACCGTTTTTTAGATGAGCTTTCTGGGGGACAGCGTCAACGGGCTTTTATTGCCATGGTTATCTGCCAAGATACTGATTATCTTCTCTTAGATGAACCATTAAACAATCTGGATATGAAACATGCCGTTTCTATGATGAAGCAGCTACGCCGCACAGCTGATGAACTGAAAAAAACCATTCTTATTGTTATGCACGATATTAACTTTGCCTCATCTTACTCAGATATGATTGTAGCACTGAAAAATGGAAAAGCGGCCTATTGTGGGACTCCAAAAGAAATCATGCAACCAGAAATTCTTAAAGATATTTATGATGTCGATATTCAAATCAAAACAATCAACGACATCCCTATAGCTCTTTATTACCGATAATCATAAAGATTTTTTGCACTTGCCTAGACTATAGAATCTGCTAGAGATGATAAAATTGGCTTATTGGGGAATAGTTTAATGGTAGAACAGCGGACTCTGACTCCGTCAATCTTGGTTCGAATCCAAGTTCCCCAGCCAAGGTATATGTAGCTGTAGCTTGCCTGTTGTAGCTTGCCAGCGTGTTTTGTATATTTTGACACTATGTTTTGTACCAATTTATTTTCTTTTAGATGATTTTAAGAGGTTCTCAAAGGGTCTTCAAAGACCTTTCAAAGATTGTTTAAATCCCTTTAATAGATCTTTTTCTCTTCTCCTAAATATCACAATTGGTAATGATGAGTTCCTTTGCCGGAATCGCATTATTTGACAAATTACAGGAATAAATTGTTCTTACCTCTTTTATATGGAATTGACTGAAGGTTTTTCGAATCTCTGGCACATCATTGAGAGAGAGAAGAAACTTCCCCTTTAATTGTGCAAGCAGCATAGACATCGTCTGGTAATCCTCCCGCTTAAACAAGTCTTTGCCATAATAATCCTCAACACCAAAATAAGGTGGATCAAGATAAAACAAGGTATTTGGCCGGTCATAACGCACAATAAAATCAGACCAATCTAAATGTTCAATGATAACTCTCGCTAAACGGCGGTAAATAAGCTTTAATATACCTTCAAGTTTGAAGGGATTAAACCGTGCACTACGGTCTGTCTCAACTCTAAACGTACGCTCTGCTACTTTCCCACTAAAACTTAAACGCTGCAAATATAAAAACCGCAAAGCCCGTTCTAAATCCGTAAGCGTTTCTGGATTTTGTGTCTGTAAGCGTTCAAACGTCTCACGGCTGCTTATTTGAAACGCTAACAGTTCTATAAAAGGGTGATAATGGCGTTGTAACACCCGAAAAAAATTCACCACATCTCCTGAAAAATCATTGATAATTTCAGTAGATGGTATCAGTTTCCGTCTAAAGAATATTCCACCCATACCAACGAAAGGCTCGGCATAAATGCTATGTGGAATATCTTCAATGATTTTGACAATGGTTTTGGCTAATCTTCTTTTTCCCCCAATATAAGCAGCAGCTGGTGAAATAGGTTCAACAGATTTTAATTTTTCCTTATGAAGTATATCCATTATTTTTTTACACTCTTTCATCTATGTTAACCGTCTTCTCATTGCTTTAAGTGATAAGAAGTGGCTGCGATGTTAAGTTAAGTTGCATCGGATGGGGTTGTCGCTAAACTGTTCCCGTTGGCTGGGTGACCAGCCCAGCCTCTATTTTTGTTCCTTTCCTTGATTTGGTGCTTCTAGCGTAATTTCTGTTGTGTAACCGCTTTGCTTTTCATAGCGGTGGGTGACGGTAGCGGCTTTCCATGACCCATTAATTTCTTTACGGAACCCTTGAAGCAGCAGCGGTTGATCCGCCATGATTTCGGGGCGCCCCGCAAGGGTCAAAGAACCACTGCCCACAGCACGGCAAAGTCGGTCTGATTCTGATGCAGCAGCAGCTTGTGCTTCTTCCTTGCAGGTGTAACAAGTGC
>NZ_JAQITF010000011.1 GCF_028618665.1 Bartonella sp. AU16XJBT | reverse complement strand
CCTAATCGTTGTCCTTCTCATCCAGGAGAAATTTTAGCTGAATCCTTAGAACATTTAAATGCAAGCAAAACCGAAATTGCTCGGATTCTTCAAATATCACGCCAGCACTTGCACGGTATCCTTAAAGGAGAACGTCCAGTCACAGCCGTAACAGCAGCTCGCATTGGTAAATTGTTAGGAAATAGACCAGCCCTTTGGCTACAGCTTCAAGCCAATTATGATGCTTGGCATGCAGAACGGGAAACAGATGTTAGCAAAGTTCCAACACTAACAGCTAGAGAAATGAATGCGCAAATGGAACATAGCCATTCGTAACCTTCTCCCCACCTTAAAGACGGGGAGATGAGTCATAATTTATGACTTAAGCAACCTTTTTAATGGGGCTCTCGAAATTTGGTTCGTAAGATTTTAACAAAGACTCTATAATCGGAGGTGGTCTTAAAGTTCCAAAATTTGTAATCATTGCCAAAATTTTCAGTGCATTTGGGGTTTCGTCTTGAAGCTTAAAAATTAAAGCTTTTTCTATTGCATCCATAGTCTCAATGAGAGTATTAAAAGCCTTATCTTCAATATCATCACGATCAGAAAACTGATACAACGCCATCCACAAATCGCATAAAAAATCAATACTGGTCTTCATTGCACACCTCCATGGATTTGTTCTCTCAAACATGCCAATCCTCTCGATGTGATTTTTGTTGAAGGGAGTACCTTTTCTGTACCATCCGGTCTTTGAATGGTGATAGCAGGACAATCCATAAAGCCTTTCTTGATTTTATCTTGGTAAGGTAACAAAGGCGCCCCTGGAGCCCGTCGATAGACCCAATCATGTTTACGCAAGTAATCTGTTAAATCCTTTGGTCGCACCTCTAACATTTTCGCTGCTTCAATCAAACCAAACAAACCATCAGAACGCTTTAAGCCATCCAAAGCTTGTGCTTTTGGTGCTAATTCGGCAATAGTGTTATCTTTTTGCTCTATTTGATTTTGTAAGTGATTCAAAACACCAAGTAATGCCTCGGGTTTGGAGTAGTCAACTTGTGGTATAGCTACTTGTTTCAAAAGCCGTTCACATTTGATAAAGTATTGACGTGCCTCATGCCCTTTGTCATTACGTTCGATCATGGAAAGGTGTTTAGCCATGTCTAAGGTGAGGTAGTATTCTATGCTTGGGCGCCCACCTTTTTCTAAATTTTTAGAAAAACCTATAAAGTCTATATTTTCTCGAAAGTTACATTCTTTAATGCGATTTTTAATCCAGTCTGCAAACTTTGATGTGATTCCCAAAAATGTGTGCAAATCACGAGCATTGACGGTTTGAACAGTTTCCTGATCAATGGTTTGTTCCGATATCGGAATAAGAGTGTTCATGTGAACTCCTTGGTAATAGACGTTTTTGATTGACACTCAATGAAGAGTGCCGGGCGCTCAAAAACACGGTACCAAGTCCGTCGTTACGCTTTTCCCGTAAGAGTATTGTATAGCGTAACCACACCCGACGAGGTCATTATATGCGTGTAACATACAATGAGTCAAAGCCTTTAATGTGCGGAAAATAAACTATCTCGGTAGCTCGTCCGCTTGGTATTTAAGGTGTTTTTGAGGCACCTGATTCGATTATTCATATTGTTGCTACATTGTCAAGTGGCAATGTAATATTTTTATAAAAATAATCCGTTAAATCTTTTGGTCGTACTTCAAGCATCTTTGCTGCTTCAATAAGACCGAACAAACCATCAGAGCGTTTTAAGCCTTCCAAAGCTTTTGCTTTTGGTGCTAATTCAGAAATAATATGATCTTTCTGCTCTATTTGACTTTGTAAGTGATTCAAAACACCAAGCAATGCTTCCGGTTTGGAGTAGTCAACTTGTGGTGTCACTACTTGTTTCAAAAGCCGTTCACATTTGATAAAGTATTGACGTGCTTCATGCCCTTTATCATTACGCTCTATCATTGAAAGATGTTTAGCCATGTCTAACGTAATGTGGTATTCTTTTACCTTTCCACCGCTTACTAAATTTTTAGTAAGCGTTATAAAGTTTATATTTTCGAGAAACTTACATTCTTTAATGCGATTTTTAATCCAATTTCTAAATTCAGACTTTATTTCCAAAAACGCATGTAAATCACGCGCGTTAACAGTTTGAACAGTTTCCTGATCAATAACCTGTTCTCTAATTTCTATAAGAGTATTCATAATGAATTCCTATGCAGTTAGACGTTTTTGATTGACACTCAATGAAAAGTGCCGGGTGCTCAAAAACACGGTGCATAGTCCGTCGTCACGCTTTTCCCATAACAGGGTATTTTATAGCGTAACTACACCCGACAAATCTATTATATGCATGTAGCATATAATGAGTCAAAGTCTTTAATGTGCGGAGAAGAGATTGTGTCGGCAATCTATCCGCTATCGATTTAAGGTGTTTCTTAGGCACCTGATTCGACAATAGACATTGCATAAATAATGTCAAGCACCTTTCTATATTTTTGTTAATTTCATCTATAAATGCTGGACGCCTAAAACACAGCAATCATCCCCTTCATTTTCCCATTCATTTCTAGCCAATATTTCAAAGGAGTATAAAATGGCAACAGGTTTTTTACACGGTGTTGAAGTCGTTGAAGTTGACGACGGCACCCGCTCCCTTCGTGCGGTTCAGTCTGCCGTTATCGGGATTGTTGGCACAGCACCCGATGCCGATGAACAAGCATTCCCCCTCAACACACCGGTTTTGGTAGCGGGCTCTCTTTCACAAGCCGCAAAACTCGATAAAACTGGTAAGCGTCAAGGTACATTACCCAATGCCCTTGATCTTATTTTCAAGCAAGTAGGCGCAATTGTCGTTGTCATCCGTGTGCAAGAAGGTGACAACGAAAATGCGACACTCACCAATATTCTAGGTGGTGTAAATGCAAATGGCGCTTATGAAGGTGTTCATGCTTTCATTGGAGCACAATCTGTTTTAGGACAAACACCACGTATTCTGATTGCGCCAGGCTTTACACATCAGCGCCCTTCCAGTGTGGGTATTGAAGAGAACGGAACTGATGCGACTGCCAACCCCGTCGCAGCAGAACTGATTGGCATTGCAGAGCGTTTGCGCGCTATTGTGGTGCTTGATGCTCCAAACACAACAGATGAAGCAGCCCTTAGCACAGCAAAGGATTTTGATTCAAAACGCGCTATTCTCACTGACCCGTTTGTAAAGGTAAATCGTGATGGAAAGATCATAGAACAGCCCGCAAGTGCAGCGGTTGCTGGCGTCATTGCCAAAAATGATTTTACTCATGGCTTTTGGCATTCCCCTTCTAATAAAGTGATCAATGGAATTGTGGGAACTGCGCGCCCCATTGATTTTTCCATTGGTGACAGATCAAGCCGTGCCAACCTTCTCAACGAACAAAACATCACAACAATCATTCGCGAAAATGGCTATCGCCTTTGGGGAAATCGCACACTCTCAAGCGATACAAAGTTTGCTTTTTTATCCGTGGTGCGCACCGCAGATATGATCAATGATGCTATTTTGCGCGGACACCTATGGGCTGTCGACCGCAATATCAAAAAAACCTACATGCATGATGTCAGTGAAAGCGTTAATGCCTATTTGCGTGATTTGAAAGCACAAGGCGCTATTCTTGGTGGGCGTTGTACACCTGATCTAGAGCTTAATACAGCAAGCGCCATTGAAAGCGGCAGAGTCTATTTCAATGTGGAATTCACGCCCACAACACCCGCAGAACACATCACGTTCCGTTCACAAATCATCAATGATTACCTAGAGGAGATCTTTTAATGACAGTCCCTGTATTACCAAGAGTTTTGAAATATTTTAACATTTTTGTTGACGGCATTCCCTATCAAGCAAAATGTGAAAGTGTCACCCTACCGAATTTGAGTTTGGTCGTTGAGAGTTATCGCGGCGGTGGCATGGATAGCTCCATTGAGGTTGATCTTGGTCTTGAAACCCTCACGCTGAGCATGACCATTTCTGATTGTTCACCAGAATTAATGGCGCTGTTGGGACGCACCGATGTCGACATCTCATTGCGCAGTTCAATGCAAGCACAAGGCACACCCGCAGAAGGTGTTGTTATTACCATGAGAGGACTTTGCAAAGGCTTTGAAATGGCAGAATGGCAACCGGGAGGCAAAGCAACTTCTACAGCAACATTCACATTGCAATATTTCAAATATGTCCAGAAAGACGTTGAAATTGTTGAGATAGACGTCCTCAACCTCATCAGAAAATTCAATGGCGTCAATCAACTCGCAGACCACAGAGAAAACATAGGATTATAAAAATGACCGTCCAAACAAGCATTACACATAAATTATTGATACCCATTGCCTTTGAAGGAAAAGAGCACACCACAATTACCTTACAGCGCCCCAAAACAAAAGATTTGCAAGCAATCGACAAAAAAGAAGGTATAGAGCAGACAATCGCTATGATCGCACGCCTTTCTGGATGGCCGCATGAGGCTATTAGTGAACTTGATATCAATGATTTGTCAAGCATTGGAGAGATCTTGGAGTCTTTTATCAAACGGCGGGATACCTCGACTGGGAAACCGCCGCAAAACTCATAGCCGATATCGCCATTGTGTTCCATTGGTCCCTTTCAGAGATGATGGAAATGGAACCACAAGAACTCATATTCTGGCGAAAACAAGCAGCAGAAAGGTATAAGACAAAATGAGTGAAAAAGTTGCTGATGCAAAGGTGAAATTGTCACTTGAAGACGAACTCACCACGCCTCTTAAACGTATACAAAAGAAATTCGATACACTTTCAAAAACACTCTCACATAGTTTGGGTATTCCGCGCTTTTCTGCTGCTGTACAAAACATGACAAAAAGTCTTCATGGTGTTCAAGGTGCTCTTAGCACAGCAGCAAGTCGTGCTTCGGTCTTTACCGGTGTTTTAGGGCTTGCTGGTGGGGGGCTTGTGGCAAGTGTAACTGCCCTCACCATGAAAACCATGCATCTGGGGGATAGTCTTTATCACGCATCACGCCATTTAAATATGAGTGTTGCATCACTTCAATTATGGGGTGATGCAGCCGATAATTCAGGCACTTCCGCCGAACTCTTTCAACAATCCTTAGCGGTTTTAAATAGGCGTTCGGCACAAGCCTATGCTGGACAAAAAAGAGGCATGATGGGCTTTGAAGCGCTTGGCATTTCTGTCAAAAACACTTCTGGAAAACTCAAATCCACTTCTGTCTTGTTGGAAGAAATTACCGACAAGATGAGTAAGATGAAAAATCAAGCACAAAGACAGCACATTGCTGCCTTACTGTTTGGTGGAGATGGTAAAGAGATGGCATCCATGCTCTCACAAGGCATGGCGCCCATCAAAGAGCTGTTTGCAAAGGCGAGAAAAGGAAAATGGCTGATAGGTGCTGATGTCGCACGCTATGCCGCAGATTTAAGTGACAAGCTTGGTGCCTTTAAGAAAAAAATAGGGGGTATCGCGAGCTTTATTGGTGCACGTTTCATGCCCGTGATCAATGATATGGTTGACGGTTTTTCAAAGTTGATTGATGAAAACCGTGACCTCATTCAAACAACCGTTGCGAGCTGGGCGAAAACCTTAAGAAAAGTCTTGCAAGATTTGCTTAATCCTACCTCTGATTTAAGAAAGGGTATCAGTGATCTTACAGAGAGGATTAAAGGCTGGTTCCAATGGCTAGAGCCTCTAATTGGTGAAATAACTCTTTTCAAGGTGGGGCTTGTAGCTCTTGGTTCCTTCATTTTTGGTCCACTCATTGCCGCATTAGCAGCCGTGGGAGCCGCATTTGTTAGCCTTGGTATCACAATTATGACAACCCCCATAGGCTGGATCATTGGTGGTATTGCAGCTCTTGTTGCTGCCGGATATTTACTCTACAAAAATTGGGACAAAATCAATGGCTGGCTGCTTACATCACTAGCCATAGTAAGCGCAGTTTTTATCAGGCTTGCTTTCGCTCTTTCAGGACCAGTGCTTGCGGCCTTCAATTCTGTTGGTGCTAAAATTACCGGTCTGGCTGTAAACCTTGGAAAATCCCTGCTCTCAAAAATAATCACAGCAGATAAAGCTTTTATTAGATTTTCCGCAACTCTGGGAAGATCACTGCTTTTAGCATTAGCCTCAGCTGCTTCCGCAGTTGCCAGTTTTGCCTTAACTCTTGTAGGTACACTGATTTCAGCAATAACTGCCGTTAGTTCTGCTTTTATATCGCTTGGTGTTGCTATCATGACCACACCTATTGGCTGGATTATTGGCGGCATTGCAGCTCTTGTTGCTGCCGGATATCTGCTCTACAAAAATTGGGACACAGTCATAAGCTTTATAAGCAAGCTATGGGATTCTTTTGCAAGCTTATGTAGTAATGTTTTTAATAACCTCTTGGCGCTCTTTAAAAACTTTTCACCACTCTCTTGGATTTCGAAAAAAATCAATGAACTCATTGAATGGCTGTTCGGTGTCGATTTAATGGAAGTAGGCTCCAATCTTATTAATGGGCTTTGGGATGGCATCAAAAGCAAATGGAACGCTCTGTCTGACTGGTTGAGCGGCATGATGCATAAATTAACCAATTGGATGCCAAACTGGATGAAAGAAAAGTTAGGGTTTAATGTTTCAATCAACAAAACTTCAACGGAGACCATTAAAACCTTTACCGAAGAAACCAATACACGGGCAAAAAAAATGCTCGATACAGCTGTGGTTACAAATACCCCCCCTGAAAAACGCAAGAGTGGTTTTAATACAGGGGGCGTTGAAACAAGGCATATGGAAGCTCCAAATGCAAAAGTGGGTTCCCTCAAAGCTCCCAAGCCCATTACCGTTCATAAGCCGGTAGAAGTAGATGCCCGCGTGATGATTTCAAATTTAAATATTTCCGTCCCCAATGGTCTTAAAGATGAAATCAGAAACGCCGTCAATCAAGCCCTTGAACGCTATGCCAAACAGCAACGCTTGGCTATAGCCTCTAGCCTTTCGGATTAAACATCATGATGTTAGCTTTGGGTGGTTTTATCTTTTCCATTGAAACGGCAGCCTATCAAACCCTTGATATGTCTTATGGCATTCCATGGGTTGAACAAGGGCGATTGGGGCGCAAAGCAGCACTTCAATTGCCTGCCTTTGCAAATGCGGAATTTTCTTTAACCGGTGTGATCTATCCAGATTTTAAAGGCGGTCACGGACAAATCGAATATTTGCGACAAATGGCGCATAATGGTCCTCATATCCTTGTGACGGGTCAAGGCAAGATTTTAGGCAAGTTTGTCATTCTTTCCGTAGAGGAAAAACAAAGCATTTTTCACCAAAACGGCTCCCCCAAAAAACAAGAATTTACAATAAAATTGAGAGAATATGGTGAAGAGCTATGAGTGATCTTTACGTGACAAAAGAAGGCGATATGGTTGATGCCATTTGCTGGAGATATTATGCCAAGGGTCAACAAGCTCTTGCTGTTGAACGCGTCTATGCAGCAAATTTTGGTCTTGCAGACTATGGACCCATTTTAAAAGCAGGCATCACAATCGTTTTGCCAACCCTCCCCTATCCTAAAGCCACACCGGTGATTAGAATTTGGGGCAGTCAATCATGAAACCTTTTTGCATAGTGATGGCAAATGGAGAGGACATCACAAGAACGCTGATGGACTATGTTTTGTCGATTGAAATTACCGATGAAGCAGAAGACAAAAGTGACCGCATCACCATAGAACTTGATGACCGCGCCCGTGAGTGCGACAATGGCTTTCTTGATATTCCTCTCATTGGAACAATCATTTCCGTAACACTTGGCTATGAAGGCGGCAAAAACCGCGATATGGGCGCCTATCTGATTGATGAAATCTCTGTAAGCAGCCCCCCACAAAGTTTAAGCGTGACAGGACGCGCCGCCTCTATGAACACGTCTTATAGAACACCCAAAAGCCAATCCTATCACCAACAAACCCTTGGCAATATTATTCAAGAGATAGCACAGCGCAATGGCTATATAGCAAAAGTTGACCCTGCTCTTGCAAAAATTGTTGTGCGTCACATTGACCAAACTTCTGAAAGCGATATGGCTTTTGCCACACGCCTTGCAGAAGACTATGATGCGGTAGCAAAACCCGTTGATGGCAAGCTTGTTTTAGCTAAACGGGGCGAAGGCAAAGCCATTACCGGTGAAACACTGCCCGTCGTTGTCATCCATGAAAAACAATGTACCTCTTGGGATTTTAAATACAGTGCACGCGATGAAGCAGGTGCCGCCAATGGCTTAGCAACAGATGCAGGAGATGACCAAAAAGCCGCCGCTGATGCACGAGAACCAGAAGACGTTGATGACAGCGAAGATGTTATCCATATGGATGAAAGTGACGCCCCCAATTTGCCTAAAGAAGAGACGGAAGCCAAAACACCTGAAAATCAAGAGCAAGAAGAAGAGAAAAAAGGCGGTGTTATCGCAAGCTATCATGATATCCGCAGTGGTGAAAAAAAGGAAGTCAAGGTTGGTCAAGCACCGTTTCATGAACTCAAATACACCTACCACAATCAATCAGAAGCTGTTGCGGCTATTGCGGCTTATCGCAATAAATCATCGCGTGGCAAATCTTCTTTCTCATGTGATATCGGAGGTGATCCCTTTGTGCAAGCAGAAGCAAAGCTTGTTCAAGAGCCCCCTTTCCGCCCCTATATTCCAGCAGAATGGCGTATCAAAAGCGTTAAACACAAGCTTGATAAAACAGGTGGTTACACCACAAAAATAGATTGTGAACTTTTTGATGAAACCCAAGAAGATGCGGCTGGAAACGTTGCAAACACAACACCAGACAAAGATGATACCCTTGATCCAAACGCCCCACCAAACGCATGCGACGAAGGCGAAGGCGTAATCCATATGGATAAAGAGGATATCAATTAGCAAAAATATCAAAAAATTATAGAAAGTTGCTTGACATTATTTATGCAATGTGTATTTTCGAATCAGGTGCCTAACGAACACCTTAAACCATAAGCGGATTGGTTACCGAAATAATCAGTCTTCTATACATTAAAGACTTTGACTCATTATATGCTACATGCGTATAATAATATTGTCGGGTGTGGTTACGCTATACAATACCCTTGCGGGGAAAGTGTAACGACGGACTTATGGCCGTGTTTGTTAGCGCCCGGCACTCTTTTTTAGAGTGTCATTAACAAACATCTAACCATAAGGAATTCATTATGAATACTCTTATTCCGATATCGGAACAAACTGTTGGACAGGAAACTGTTCAAACAGTAAATGCACGTAATCTACACACATTCTTAGAGGCAAAACGAGACTTTTCCAATTGGATTAAAGATCGCATCAATAAATATAATTTATTAGAAAATCAGGATTATTTAGTTTTCACCAATTTTGGCGAAAACCTCCAAGGTGGACGTCCCTCCAAAGATTATGCTCTCAGCTTAAGCGTAGCTAAAGAGCTTTCTATGGTGGAGAACAATAAAAAAGGTAGAGAAGCTCGTTTATACTTTATCGAATGTGAAAGACGTGCAAAACAAGTCGCTACTCCACAGATAGCCGCTCCACAAGTTGATTATTCCAAACCCGAAGCCTTACTGGGTGTCTTGAATCACTTACAAAGCCAAATCGAACAGAAAGATCATGTGATTGCAGAACTAACTCCAAAAGCACAAGCTTTGGATGGCTTAAAGCGTTCTGATGGGGCTATATGTGGCATCTTATTGTTTTTTATTCACGAGTGGTTGTTCAAGGAGCTTTTTGAGATCTTCTGAATTCATTGCCATTAAGTGATTTAATGTAACGGTAGTGCGGATAGAATCTTCTAAACGAGCAAGAATTTCACCCGTAAGGCTACGATGATTTGCTTCAGCAAGCTCTTCCAATTGATTTTTCAGTTCAATTGGAATGAGAAATTTAAATTGCACACGATCTTTTTTTGTCATGCACCTAAAATATACCTAAAATACACTTGACACAAGGTACCTTTATGGTACTAAATATGTGCATATGGAGGTAAAATGAAAACGATCCAATATAAAATAAATATGCCACGTACATTAAAGGAGTGGTTGTTTAATCGGGCAACTGAGAATGATCGCTCTCTTTCATCTGAAATAATTAACATTCTCAAAAAAGAAAAAGCGCTAGAGCATAAGTCCGCAAAAACTCTCTCTAACGCTTTACATCTAACTAACCTGAAAGAGGTCAATTACAATGAATAATAGCACATACTTACCTATCAATAAAGACAAATTAATCAAATTACGAGAAGTTGAAAACGAGCCTCGTGTTCGCGATGTGGACTTAGCAGAAAAATTAGGGTTTGTTCGTACACGTGACGTTAGAAAATTAATTACAAGAAATATGCAAGAAATAGAACGGTTTGGGAGGTGCGCCACTGTGGCGCACGTAATAAAGGGCAATAACGTAACAGAATATTGGCTTAACGAAGAGCAGGCGTTATTGATTGCGACATTATCGAATACAGAAAAATCTTCTCAAGTCCGTTATATGCTTATTAAGTTATTTGTTGCATGGCGTAGGGGCGAGATAAAGCAATCCTATGTTCAATCGATCGACTACTCCAGTCCAGCAGTATTGCTTGGTGTCTTAACGCATTTAAAAGATGAAAACGAGCGGAAAGACAATATCATTGCTAAATTAGAACCAAAGGCAAAAGCTTTGGATGGTTTAAAGCGCTCTGATGGTTTGTTTGGTCTTATTGAAGCAGCAAAGATGTTAGAGGTACGACCTAAGGACTTAACGGATTACTTGCGTAAACATGATTGGGTGTATCGACGTGCTCCAGGGGCGCCTCTGTTACCTTATCAAGAGAAAATTAAGAAAGGATTCATGGATTGCCCTGCTATCACCATTCAAAGACCGGACGGAACAGAGAAGGTGCTGCCTTCAACTAAAATCACATCTAGAGGATTGGCATGTTTAAGAGAACAAATCCATGGAGGTGTACAATGAAGATAGATACCAACTTCTTATGTGATTTATGGATAGCATTATCTCAATTTTCTAGACATGAAAATATGAATGATAAAGATTGTACTGCTCTGGTTGATACTATGACTGTCATAGAAAAAGCTTTGATTTCAAAACTTCAAGATGAGATGCCAAGTATACTTAAAATCTTAACAGTTTTAACAGATTTTGGCGATTCAGAACTGTCGCATAGCATGGAACCTTTGTTGCGCGCTTATGAACCAAATTTTGAGAACCCCATTAGAAAAGTTGCTTAAGTAAAATATATACCCCTCCTCGTTCTTAAAAATGGGGAGGTGGTTAATACAGATTAAACGTGTGGAACGGGTCGTTCAAGAGGTTGTACAGCCAAACGCAACCCCATGGTATGCAGTAACGCATTTAGGCTACGGAACTCTGGATTGCCTTTTTCTGAAAGTGTACGATAAAGTTGCGTAGGATTCAATTTGGCTGCTTTGGCAACAGCTTGAACACCACCATAGGCTTTTGCCATTTGACGAAGTGTTACAAGCAGTTCCCCCTGGTCACCATCTGCTAGGATTGCATCAAGGGTCGCTGCTGCTACTTCAGGGTCATTATGGAATATTTCTGCCATTGCATCATCATGGCTACGGTCTTTCATCTTTGCACTCCTTAATCTTCACGGTTTTGCCAATCGTACCAACAAGCACATGCACGAGTGATATCGGTGTCTTGTGTTTTTTTGGTACCACCGCATAATAACAATAATACGGTCTTTCCAGACTGAGCATAATAAATTCGGTAACCAGGACCAATATTCATACGCAGTTCATAGACACCATCACGAAGCGGCTTGAAATCGCCAAAGTTTCCTTGCTCTAAACGATTAAGACGGCGAATAATTGCAGTTTTAGCCTGCACATCACGGAGCTTTCGCAGCCAATCGGCTATCAAGTCTTTGCCATCAGAGGTAAGGTAGTGACGTATTTCAAACATAATGTATATTCGTTTATAAACGAATGCTTGTCAAGAGCGAAAGAAATTTATTTTTAGATTTTCACTCAGCCCCGCCTTGTGTGGGGCTTTTTTATAGGAGCAATACATGAGAACAATATCACCAGAAGGGCTAGCACTGATTAAACAATGGGAAGGCTTGCGTTTGAATGCCTATAAAGATGCCATTGGGGTATGGACCATTGGTTATGGACATACAAACAATGCCGGAAAACCTTTTGTTCACAAAGGCATGGCAATCACTGAAAAACAAGCTGAAGAACTTCTTTGCCAAGATTTAAGACAATTTGAAAATGCCGTTGAACAAGCGGTTCAAGTTCCCTTAACGGATGAACAATTCGCAGCCTTGGTCTCCTTTTGCTATAATGTAGGAACAACAGCTTTTTGCAATTCGACCCTATTAAAAAAACTCAATAACGGTGAATATGAAGCAATCCCAACCGAATTACAGAAATGGACCAAAGCCGGTGGTAAATGCTTGCAAGGTCTTGTACATCGGCGTGCAGCTGAAGCAGGATTATGGGCGAAAGGTGCTTTTGTTTCCTCTAACTACCAAACCGTAGAAACGCAAGCGCCAACCGGGCTTTTCAAAGCCGAAGCTCTTGCTCCAGTCATTGGTTCTTTTTCTGGACTTGGCGGCTTATTAGCCGGCAATGGTCCAGTGCAATGGGCGCTCGCCACTATCATGGTTTTAGCCGCATGTGCTGGCATTTTCTTTGTTGCTAAACGTTTTCAGGAACACCGTTTATGATCTTATGGATGAAAAGAAATCTGCTGTTAACAGGTGCGGCTCTAGCCGCTTTTTTTATAGCTTTGGCAAAAGCTTTCACCCTTGGGAAAAAGGCAGAACAGCAAAAGCAAACAGAAAAAACCTTAAAGGCAGCAACAACACGACTGGAGGTGGAAAATGAAGTTAATCAGAAAAGTGATGCTGATGTGCGTGCTGCTCTCTCTCGTTGGTTGCGGGACAAATAAGTATGTCTCTTGTGTTGGTTGGTTGCCAATTTATTTAGAGAGAAAAGATGTCAACGTCATCAGTTCGCGCTTAGCAAGAGAGATCTTAAAGCATAACAAGCAGGGCGAACGTGTGTGTGGGTGGAAACATGGCTAGGAAAAGAACACAAGACGATATAGAGCTTACAGAAGGAGAAAAAGAAATCCTTCAAGAAATCATCATGACCTACAAAAGTATAAAAGTGATGTCACGTTATACGAAATGGATTGTACTCATTATACTCTTATTAGCACTTGATTTTTCACGTCTTATAGATGCTGTAGAAAATATTTTTACACAAAAACCAAATATCCGACTCTAAATACACTCTGAAACGTGCGAAACTGTTTAGCAAATAAATTATCAATTTAGCACGTCTCAAAGATGCGAGAGATAATATCGTTTTACACATCTCAAACAGTGGTTTTCAAAACATTAACAATTTGATCCCCTTAGGTCGCTCCTGTTATAAATGCAGCCCACTGTTCCAAGAGAGCATGGCGTTGTTCTAAAAAATCTGTCCGCATATAAGCTTTTGTCACTGAACTCCCAACTGAATGCGCAAGAACAGTTTCGGCAATCTCAAAGGGTGTTGACGTTGTTTCTGCTATCCAGTCACGTAAACTGGAACGAAAACCATGGGGGCGATAAGTCAAACCACAAACTGTCATATATTTTGCCATGCTTGCATCAGAAATTGGTTTGCCGGTAAGACCAGAAAAGAGAAAACCATTTTTTTCAAAGGGGAGAGATTTTTCAATCACTTTTAAAGCTTCATCACTCAATGGCACGCGAAAATCTGAAACCTTTCCTACAATGCCCTTCATATTTTCTTTGGGTATAGTCCATATATCTTTATCTATTTGTTCAAGACGCAAATAGCGCAATGGATACGACCGTACTCCAGTCAAAATAAGCAACTTCAGTGCTAAATTTGAAAGAATCTTATCATCCAAGCTTTGATAAAATGCCGGAACTTCTTGCCATGGCATAGCAGGAATATTTGTTGATGTTGCACGGGCTTTTCCTAAAAGGGCGCGTGCTTTCATACAAGCTTGTAGATCAACGTCCAAACCAAGAGCCGCAGCATATTTCAAACAAATGTTAATACGATTAAGTGCTTTTCGTGCAGTGTCTGCTTTTTCATGCCAAAGAGGAGCAAGAACATTGCGAATGATATTAGCCGTTAATTTTTCTATAGAGAGGCTGCCTATGTGTGGAATAACATGCAATTCCAGCGGAGAAAACCAACGCCCATTTTTGCCTTCATTTTTTAACTCTGCTTTTTTACTTTCAAAAGCCGCTGTTGCAATCTCACTGAATATGTTGCTTTGCTGTTTTAAGACAGTTTGTTCTCGAAAGACAATAGGGTCATTGCCTTCTCTGAGAATAGCACTATAATGCTTGGCAAGTTCGCGCGCTTCTTTTAGAGAAAGTTGTGCAACTGGACCAAGCCCCATTTCACGGCGTTTGTTATGGTATGTATAACGAAAGAACCAAGAGCGCGTATTGTCTTTTCGAACATTCAACCATAATCCTGCCCCGTCACAATACTTACCTTGAGAAGCAGACTTGACAAGTAATGCTGATAACCTATGAATCCCCCTCACTTAATTTCCCTTCTCGTCCACCTTTTCACACATTGCTCGTCCACCTTTTTGGGGCCACCTTTTAGACCACCTTAATTTTTTGATTTGAGATTTTTTCTTTAATTCTTAATTTTTTTATTGGAACATAAAAAATTATAGACATCAATAGCTCTTGCACATATTTACATAACTTGATTCTTGTTGCTAAAGCCCTGTCTGCCGCGTCTGGGCACCACTCTCTTTTTTATTTCTAATAATTTATTGTTTTTCTTAGGTTTTTTAAAGGGTTAGGGCACTAAAATAAAAGTGAGGGAATAGGATTTTCCAACATGTCTCTTAATTACTGTAAGTTAAGACTTCTTCTCGAGGGATGTTAGTTGATTCGGACACTCAAAATATTTTAGTTTCTAACAAGATGAATTCTCAAGAAATATCTCTAATTTCATTAAAATTATTATACTTCAACGTTAATTTTGTCCCGAAAATTTTTGATGATATGCGTCATATTAATGGTATTATCTGTATCAAAGTTACCCACGGGATAATTACTCTTTCTAAGAAATGCCAAAGCCTTCACTACAAAATTATTGAGAACATCAAAGAAAACACGTGTTTTTATAAAAGTTTTTTAAATTTACATTAAGTCTTTGTAAATATACAATGTATTGATTTGTAATGATAATTTATTGTTTTGTATGTTGAATGAGAAAACCTGAATATCGTAGATTTCTCATTTAAAATTTGTTTATATTTAATCAATTAAAATCACTGGTTTGCACACCACAAGGGTGGCTAGCATGTGGATAGAAAACGTTTTATGAACCATCCAGAGCCAAGAGCTATAATGTGAAAATAAGACGCGTAAAATTAGTTGAGTTACTTTTCAATTTTATAGAAAGAAAAAGGAAGAGGGTTAATAAAATTAGTCATGTTTTTTACTTAAAATGGAGTCGAAATCATGTCGGATGAAAATCGGCTAATAGAACTAGAAACGAAGCTAGCTTACCAAGAAAAATTCATTGAGGAGCTTTCTCGTGTGGTCACTGATCAATGGAAAAGTTTGGATGAGATGTCTAAAAAAGTTGATGTTTTAGCGAGACGATTTTCAGATTTAGAAGAGCAAAGCCTTACTGAAACTATTATTTTGCCAATTTATAAATAAAGCAACATGCTGATTTATAATAATTTATCGTTATTCAACTTGAATTAAAATCTTGAATACCGTAAATCCCCTCTTTTTAAATCTCCCTCATATTGAACAAGTCAAAACCGTATCTTTTGCACGTTACAAGCAGGATGGGCCCGGGTAGATAAAAAACTATTAAGAAAGAGCTAAAAATGCTTCTTATGAATCATCTCGAGTACCAAGGGCTGTAGCAACATTTTAGGGTTGGCAAGGAATGTAATGGTATCGGCTTGTTACTTGACTAACGTAAAGTTAGAGGTGCTGAATGGATTTGCCGTTATATCATTTATGGTTTACATCACGAAATGGGCTTGGGCATATTGAGAGATATTTCTTCAAAACAAGCGCATGAATTCGCAATCCAATGGTGTTCTATTTTATGGGAAAGGCGCGCCCCTATGAAGATATTTTTTTAAAAAATTTTCTAGTAATAGCCTCTTGTTTTTTAGATGAGATAAGGTGAATCTCACAATGAGAGAAAGGGGCGAAAAGTGCTTTATCACGATTATGCATTATTTACAGATTAGTTTTTATTTAATGCATTTTTTAGCATGTAGAACAGTTTTTATAAGCTTCCTCATTAATTTCAAGAAGTTTCAATCTTATAAGGCGTGCTGATATCGGAAGACATTTTTTATATGTGATTTCTAGTACTAAAATGAAGAAAGGTTTTTGTAGAGTATAAAACTGCAGTCGTAGAAAAATCTAGAGACTTCAATGGATTTTAATTTTTTCTGTACAGTGTTTTTTTATAGGCAGGGGGGAAATTTATTCGCTAATTTCTTTGAATTGATGCAAATAAAATGATGTTATCGTTATCGATTAGAAATCGTGATTGAGCAATATATTTATTATAATAAAGCATTTTAATCCGCTCTTATGATCAAAAGACTTTTAGTTGTGTTGATAGGATGAGGTACTCTAAGCTACATCGGTTGTGTATAGTACAGTGAGTGCTAAAGGTCTTTTTCAAGCTTAAATGTACTCTTCATTTTATGTATATATTTTGTGAAAAGGCTTTTGTTTTTCGTAATTTAAAATACCAAATATTATTGCTAAAGCACCAAAGATAGTCCATGCTGGTAGATAAGTGAGAGTAATGCAAATGGAGGACAGAAAATCGGGCATTATCTTGCAGAGAGATTGATTAAGGTTATAGATATCTGTTTGAAGAAGATTTACTAGAATTTTATTAAGGGGGGTTATTGTCCAATGTGATGTGATGACAGAGTGTGCATTATCAATAACCAATGCTATAATTGTTAGTGTCACGAAAATGAAGGTCATTAATTTAAATAAAGGGCGGAGCATGTTTTTTCCTAAAGTTTTAACAGGACATACGTATAATGCACAGAAAAATACGGAGTTGCATTATGATAAGAAAATAAATTTACGTTTGTTTTGTGTTTTTTGAAAAAGGCGCATAATTTTTTCGATAAAAATTGAGGTTAGGTTCAACAAAAGTAATGAGACAGAATGTTTGAGAAAAAGCACAATGAATTAAAACGTAACCTTCAAAATCGTCATATTCAAATGATTGCTTTGGGTGGTGTTATTGGGACAGGACTTTTTTATGGATCAACCGAGGCAATTCAATTAGCAGGTCCCTCAGTCATTTTAGCTTATCTCATCGGTGGGCTTATTATGTATTTCATTATGCGAATGCTTGGTGAAATGTCAGTAGAAGAACCGTCTTCAGGAGCTTTTAGTTTTTTTGCTTATAAATATTGGGGAAGTTTAGCAGGTTTTATAACAGGTTGGAACTATTGGTTTTTATATATTCTTGTGAGCATGACTGAACTTACAGTGATTGGATTTTATCTTGATCACTGGATTTTGATTGATCATTGGAAGTCATCCTTCATTGTACTTTTGTTTGTCTCGTTAGTTAATTTGTTTAATGTCCGTTTTTATGGAGAATTTGAATTTGGTTGTGCTTTAATCAAAGTTGCTGCTGTTATTGGTATGATTATTTTTGGGATTTTTCTCATTGTCTCTGGAATGGGGGAAAATCAAGCGAGTATCTATTATCTTTGGGATCACGGCGGTTTTTCCCCTTATGGGGCTATAGGGGTTATTTTGGCGACTTCTGTAGTAATGTTTTCTTTTGGAGGAACCGAGCTTATTGGTATTGCTGCTGGAGAGGCATCTAATCCACAAAAAACAATTCCAGCGGCTATTCGTCAAGTTATGTGGAGAATTATAATTTTTTATGTTGGTTCTATCAGCGTTATTATGATAATCAGTCCGTGGAATATGATTGGAAAAAATGGTAGTCCTTTTGTTACAATTTTTAAAACTGTAGGAATTCCCGCTGCGGGTCATATTTTGAATTTTGTGGTTATTATGGCGGCTATTTCTGTTTACAATAGTGGCATTTATTCTAATGGTCGTATGCTTTATAGTTTAGCTATACAAAAAAATGCTCCACATATTTTCAGTAAACTGAGTGCTGCTCGTGTTCCTTATGTTTCTATTCTTTTTTCATCGTTCTGTACGGCAATAATCCTTATTATTAATGCTTTAATTCCTGATAATAGTTTTATGCGGATCATGGCTCTTGCGACAGCGGCAGCCGTTATTACTTGGACCATTATTGTTATTGTTCATTTGAAGTTTCGAAAGGCCCATAAGAACAGAAAAGGAAATTTTATTTATGCGTTTGGTTTATATCCTTACGCTAACTATCTTTGCTTATGCTTTCTTGTTTTATTATTTTGTATAATGTTTATAAGTGGTTTTGGGAAAAATGGATTAATGGCTCGACTTTTTGAGATGATAGGAATCAGGGTATCCTTTCTTGAAATATATATCCCTGTACAGATGCCTGATATGAGTTTGGCAGTCATCATTGTTCCTCTATGGTGCTTGTTTTTACTTTTAGGCTATAAACTGAAACAATAACGAAAGAAGAGCTAATAAAAGGGATTGATTGGAATAAATCTTGGGGATTATAAAATTTGATAAGGTAACACAAGTCTTTGGTGAATTGTGTGTTTTAAAGAATATTACTGTGCAACTTACCGAAAGACGGATTGCTGTTATTGGTGCAAATGGTTCTGGAAAAAGTACATTTGTTCGTCTTATCAATGGGCTCCAATTACCATCTCATGGTTTTGTAAGTGTTGATGGGCTTGATACAAAACGCGATGCAAAGGCGGTAAAGCGTAAAGTAGGATTTGTTTTTCAAAATCCTGACAACCAAATTGTTTTACCATTAGTAGAAGAAGACTTATCCTTTGGTCTTAAAAATTTGAAGCTTAGTAAAGATGAAATTAAGGAGCGTGTAGATGAAATTTTACAGCGCTATGAACTTCAAGATTTCAGAAATCACGCTGTTCATTTATTAAGTGGTGGGCAAAAACAACTCGTCGCTATTTCCAGTGTAGTAGCAATGAAACCAGATTACATTATTTTTGATGAGCCGACGACATTACTTGATTTGCGAAATAAGCATCGCGTTACGCAAGTGATAGAAGAATTACCACAAACGGCAATAGTTGTATCGCATGATTTGGAGTTTTTGAAAAAGTTTGATAGAGTGCTAGTTTTTGATAAGGGGGAGATAGCAATTGATGAGGTACCTTTTGTTGCTATCAAGGAGTATATAAGAAGAATGTCATGATCGGTTTATATATTCCAAGGGATACATTTATTCATAGATTAAGTTCTGGGGTTAAGCTATTATTTCTTACAGTCTGTGGAACTTTTATAATAATGGTTTCTTCCATAGCGCTTCTTGGACTCTTTTTATTATTTGTTGCCTTATTTTATAGAATTGCCAAGGTTCCTTTTAGCACTGTGATAAAGCAGTTTAAATCGATGGGATTGCTTTTAATTCTTCTATTTTTATTTCAAACTATTTTTAGCGGATGGCTTACGGGAGTGGAGGTTATATTACGTCTTGTTGTCCTCTTTTCTTTATCATCACTTATTTCATTCACAACAAAAGTTTCAGATATGGTGGATGCAATTGAAGCAGGGCTTCAGCCCTTTCGTTGTTTTGGTATAAATCCATCAAAAGTGAGTATGGTTATCTCTATGGCAATCAGGTTTATTCCTCTTTTGAGTGAAAAGTTTAATGAAGTCCATGAAGCACAGCAAGCACGGGGACTTAATACGAACATTGTCGCTCTTGCAATACCTTTAATTATACGAACCATCAGAATGGCTTCAGAAGTGGCTGAAGCATTGGAAGCGCGTTCTTATGATGCTGATGATACTATTGATACAGCATCTCATAATAATCCAAGTTTTTTATAGTGAAAGAAGAATCAAATGAATACAAAAGATTTAGTCTATATTGCTTTATTTGCCGCTATTTATGCTATTTTGGGCCTTTTCCCTTCTATCTATCTTCCTTTTCTTCTAGGGGTACCTATTACAGCTCAGTCGATGGGACCGATGTTAGCAGGGTCTATACTTGGGGCTAAAAGGGGGGCTTTAGCATCGCTCCTTTTTCTTGTCCTTGTTGCGATTGGTTTGCCTCTGTTGCCTGGTGGTCGTGGTGGAATCAGTGTCTTTTCAGGGATTGCAAGTGGTTATTTGATAGGTTTTCCATTTGCCGCATTTTTTATTGGTTTAATGGTAGAATTGTTTTGGCAGAGGTTAAATTTTATAACATTATTTGTGATAAATACTGTGGGTGGTATAGGAATTGTCTATGCTTTTGGTGTTCCATGGACAGCATATATGACTAAAGTTTCTTTACTGAAGGTTTTAATCGCTTCCTCAGGTTTTTTGATAGGTGATTGTTTAAAAGTGTTGATTGCATCCTTTGTTGCACTCGCGATTAAGAGATCTGTTCCTCTCATTCATTCAAAGAAAAAATAGGCTTTATTTTGAATGTATTATTATAATATTTCTCTTTGATATATAAGGCATTGGACGAGTTCTTTTATAGATCTGATACTTTTAATTAATTATACAACAATAATTAAGGCTTTGCCATAATGAAGGAATATCAGTGAATACAAAAGATTTAGTCTATATAGCTTTATTTGCCGCTATTTATGATGTTTTGAGCCTTTTCCCTCCTATTTCTCTTCCCTTTCTTCTAGGTGTCCCTATTACAGCTCAGTCTATGGCTCCAATGTTAGCAGGGTCTATACTTGGGGCCAAAAGGGGAGCTCTCGCATCACTTCTTTTCCTTGTTCTTGTTGCGATTGGATTGCCTCTATTGTCTGGTGGTCGTGGTGGAATTAGTGTTTTTTCAGGAGTTACGAGCGGTTATCTCATCAGTTTTCCCTTTGCTGCATTTTTCATTGGCTTACTGGTTGAGTTATTTTGGAAGCGATTAAATTTTATACTCTTATTCTTGATAAATACTGTGGGTGGTATAGGTGTTGTCTATGCTTTCGGTATTCCATGGACAGCGTATATGACACAAGTGTCTTTGCTGACAGTTTTAATAAGTTCATTAGTTTTTTTACTTGGTGGTTTTTTAAAAGTGCTTATAGCATCGTTTGTAGCGCTTACCATTAAACAAACCGTCCCTCTCATTCATTCTGAGAAAGAGTAGTTCTGATTCTTGAATGAAGTTTTGTATTACTTTGTATGAGAAAGCTAGAACACAAATAGTAACAAAATAAAGTATTTTTTATATTACTTATTTTTATTCTAATGAAATGGAATATCTAGGAAAGATGGATGTATTATATATTATCTAGTATATTTATTATAAATTTTAATTTTGTTTTATAAAATATATCTTATAAATAATTTGCGAATAATATACGCATATAAAAATATTTTCATAACTTACACAACTGACTTTTAAAAGTTATATAAATATAATGAATTATAAATTAATATAAAATTTATTTAACTAATAACGATTAATATTAAATAATCTTTTAGATAATAAAATATTATTTTTCGTATTTTTTATTTTAAATATAATATAGACACAAAAATAGATTTATGTTAATTCCATTATGAATATTTATTAATGGAGGTAAATTATAAAAATGACTATAAAATATTTCTTTGCTATATGTGCTATATTATTAATTTTTTTATCTACAGTGAAAGCATCTGAATATAAAGTTTTTCAAGGAGAAAAATCTGTTACTATTACTCATAATATGAGTGTATCAGATTTACTTCATAGTAAACAGAAAGATTCTTTATTAAATAAAGTTATTTTACCAGCTCATCCTGGTAATCATAATTTATTTTGGGAAAATATGATATTTATTTTTCAAACAGCAAAACATGTGTATATTAATTTAGGAATATATTTATATTATTCAATATTATCCATATTTAAATGGTAGATTAGTTAATTTTTTAGATAATAAAATAATTTTCTCATAAAGATAATAAATAACAAGATATGTATATACCTATAAATAAATTATGTATATTAATATTCGAAGAATTTTATATATTGTAGCAGTAGGTTATAATAGGTAAGCGTTCAAAGCTGAATTAATCAGTTTTTATAATGAGCTTTAAAAAATACTAATATTTTTATAAAACTATGAGAGTGATTAGTTTATTTGTAATAATTATGTTCAAACTTTGTGCCAATTGATTTTTAAATTTTTACCTTGTTGAAAGAATGGTGTAAGTTTTATTTTGAAAAAAGGTTTGTAAGTCTTTTAATTTTTTAAAAATGGATGAGTATCCATTTCATAAAGTTTTTAGAGAAAATGATGTGGGGGAGGTGCAAAGCAATCAATCGCTTGACCCTTCCCTTTTAATTTGGCTTTCCGACTTTTTAAAAACACCCACATCAATATCTTTTTAATAATGGAAATTACGCATTGCTTTACGCTTTTATGTTTCACATTTTTTAATAGGGTGATGTCCCTCATTTACAAAGAGAACAGCTCAAATGCAGTATACTTGTTGTTGTTAATTTACGAGTTTGTTTTAAAAAGATATCTCTTAGGGCACGTCACACCTATTTCGTGAGGACGCTTGTGAATAGTATAAATACTAAAGCCCTCACGAATAATATATTAGGACACCAGCATCTTTACAGTTATGAAGGAGCAAGTCGATATCATCATACACTTTTGCCAGTTCCAATGTCGCTATAGCTGGTTTATGATAAATTTTAGTTTCCTAAGCACTTATTCAATAAATTTCTCCCTTGTCTTAGAAACAGAAAATATTTTTATCTTTACTAAGATATCTTAACACCATTTTCTATCCTAAAGATTGTAGCTTGTCATTGGGTTTTGCAAAATTTGACAGCAGGTTTTGCATCAATTTATTTTTTTCAAAGGGTTTTTAAGAGGGTCTTAAAGGGTCTTAAAGGGTCTTCAAAGACCTTTCAAAGCCTTTTCTCATTTTTACCGTCAAATTCCGATTTTTGCCATTTTTGACTTTTTTACAATTTAAACTGTCAAAATCCATTTTGACAAAACGTGCATTTAATGGTAAAAATTGTATATAAAAACAATAAACTATCACGTCTTTCTATCGTAATCCCATTGAGTATAAGACCTACGTCAAACTGGTCTCCAGAATCTTAATTTAAACACTATCATAAATCGGAAAGCGTTTTATAGCATTAAGATCAAAGAATACTGCCCCCATGACTTTTGTACAGTTCTCCTCATTCAATTATGATCACATCTTATAAATTATTGAAAAAAATGTATACTTGCTTTTATACGTACTTTTAGCTATTACCCTCAAATTAGTTTTGTCTCATTGACTTACAAATCTATGCCGCATTAGCTCAGTTGGTAGAGCACATCATTCGTAATGATGGGGTCGCTGGTTCGAATCCGGCATGCGGCACCATTTTTTGTGCTTAATACGTTGAAATACATATATTTTTCTTTAATTGTCTGTTTTTAGTTCACCTCTTGTGATTTATACGATTTTACCTAATTTATTGTTATTTTTTCCATATTTTTCTTTTGAGTAAAAGGCTAAGGTTTCTTTTTTCTCCACCGCACGACTCTGCCTCACTTATATAACTCTGGAAGTACCACTTTGAAGACTCCAAGCTCGAATCGTTGTTGTGGATACACTAAAAAGCTGTGCACATTTATGGTGAGATATATCTATCGCCATTCTCAAAGAGCATCTCATTTGTATATTACATAAATGGGTAAAATGTTGGGAGGGAAAAATTCCCTCCCTAACTTCAAGCGGCTTTTATCAAAATCTTTTGTATCCCTTGTGTTATTGCACCTAAACAGATTTCAAAAGCTTGATTGATTTATTTAAGATGTTGCTGGAAACGTAGCCAATACAACACCAGACAAAGATGATACCATTGACCCAAACGCCCCACAAAACACTTCATATGAAGAAGACGAAGACGTTATTCATATGGGAAAAAACATAACCAAGACTATTGTTCAAGTTTATTACAGTACAATATTCTTAAAAAACAATCAAATATCATTGATCTATATATGGAATATGTTCCTCTAATATATTGTTTCAGTTAGAAACTGACTATAAGAGAGGAGTAAAATATCCATTATGTTTTCATGTAAATATATTTTATTTATAACAAAATTTATGTAACAGCTTATTTCAAATCCTTCATAAAGGTTTGTTTTTAAGGAAATTAAGCAATTAGAGGAAAAAATAAAGAATAATTAAATTAACTATAGCTTTTTCGATTCAATATGTATAATACGTTGTGTATTCGATTCTTTGATTCTAAATAATTGGTAGATGTAGAATGGTTTAATTATAATTTATCTTTTTGTTTTTATAAAAATTTCTATGATGTAGGTTATGGATTATAAAATTATTTAAAAATCAATTCCTGTTATTTAATTAACTATTATATTTTTATTGTAAAGAGATTTTATTTGCTAAAAGTATTGAAGTTTTTCAAGTAACTTTTCTCTAAATCATTCTAGATCAATTGTATTTATAGGTGGAATATCTGATTATAAATTGGTTTATAAAGAGTTATTATATTGAGATTCAAGAGAAAATTAATTACCACAAAATAAATAGTGGTTAATATAGTATTTGTTATAGTTAAAGATGATATGGGTTTTAATATAATCCGTTATGGTGTTTTGCTCAATTGAACCCTTTCACTATTCCGTTCTTTAAAATTGAGTAAATGTAAGTTTTGAATTCATATCCTGCTTTGTGTAGGTTTTTTTATAGGATAAGAATAATGCGAAAAATATCAACAGAAGGGCTTGCACTGATTAAGCAATGGGAGGGTTTACGTTTAAGGGCTTATGAAGATTCCGGTGGAATATGGACAATTGGTTATGGGCATACAAGTGCAGCTGGAGCCCCAAGTGTCCATAAAGACATGCAAATTACGGAAAAAGAAGCTGAAGAGATCCTTTGTCAGGACTTGAGAGAGTGTGAAGTCACTGTTGAAAAAGCTGTTACCGTTCCTTTAAGTGATGAACAATTCGCAGCTTTAGTATCATTTTCCTATAATGTAGGAATAACGGCTTTTGGCAAATCTACACTTTTAAAAAAACTCAATAATGGTGAATATGAAGCGATACCGACTGAATTGCAAAAATGGACAAGAGTAGGAGGAAAACGTATCCAAGGTCTTGCCAATCGTCGAGCTGCCGAAGCAGGATTATGGGCGAAAGGTGCTCATGTTGCCCCTAATTATCATGTAGTAGAACCAGAAGGTGTGACAGGTATTTGCAAAATAGAAGCTCTTGCACCAATCATAGGCTCTTTTTCAGGGCTTGGGGGACTTTTTGCAGGAAATGGCCCTGTACAATGGGCTTTAGCAGGAATTATGGTTTTAGCTGCTTGTACAGCTATGGTATATATTGCTAAACGTTTTCAGGAACACCGCCTATGATCTTATGGATAAAAAAATATCTGACGACGACGTCAGCAATCATAGCTGCTTTTTTTATAGCTTTAGTGAAAGCCTTTTTCCTTGGGAAAAGAGTTGAGAAGCAAAAACAAACAAAGGAAGCTTTTAATATAGCGAAAACACGGCTTGAGGTAGAAAATGAAATTAACAAGAAAAGTGATGCTGATGTGCGCAATAAGCTTTCTAACTGGTTGCGCGACGAATGAACGAAATTCTTGTATTGGATGGCTGCCAATTTATTTGAATCGACAAGACATCAATGTCATTAGCCCCAATTTGGCAAGAGATATTCTAAAACATAACGAACAAGGTGAGCGTTTATGTGGGTGGAAACATACACGAAAGGTGAAATGAAACTCCTCTGAAAAATTAATCAATGAAAAATTTGAAAGGGGTGAGTACATTCAAATTAAAAGCAGAGGCACTTAAAGAGTGAAAACACTTTGGTGGCTTAATTTAATTGAAGTAACAAGGGGAGGTGTTTAGCTTGAAACAAAAGGATTCAACTAGTTATATTTGCGTAAAATGATTGAGTATATCAATATATTCTAGGGTATCTCTGTTATCTGATCAAAACAAAAGAAAAAATATGCTATGAATTGCCCTGTTATTGCCGTTCAAAGATCTGATCAGATAAAAGAGCTGTCTTCAGCAAAGATGATGTTTATAGACCCATCCATGCTTGAAAAAATCAGTCCACAGAACTGTACAAGAATATGGGCTTTTTATGCGATTTGTCAATAATATTGTTCCGGCTTTTTTACCGTCATACTCCTGAAGATAAACTAAATCCTTTCACACTGTGTCTATTTTTTTTATGCTAAAAGGGTGTAAGAACATTGCAAATGATATTGGCTGTTAATTTTTCTATAGGTAAGCTTCCTATCTGCGGAATAACATGCAACTCCAATGGAGAAAACCAACGCCTATTTTTGCCTTCATTTTTCCGCTTTTTTTACTTTCAAAAGTCGCCTGGGCAATCTCTTGAAAAATATTTCTTTGCTGCTTTAAGACAGTTTGTTCTCAAAAGACAATAGGATCATTGCCTTCTTTGAGAATATCGCTATAATTCTTTCAAGCTTTTGTACTTCTTTTAAAGTAAAGACTTGTGATAGGATCAAGCCCCATTTCACAGCGCTTATTGTGATGTGTATAATGGAACAACCAAAAGTGTATATTGTCTTTTCGAACATTCACCCCCCTGCCCCATCACGATATCTCCCTTGAGGGGATTCTTCTACGAATGCTGCTGATAAATCTATGAAGCGCCCTTATCTAATTTACCCTCTTATCTACCTTTTCACGCATTGCCTGTTCACCTTTTTTGATCCGCCCTTTAGACCTTCTTTAATTTTTGATATAGAATTTTTTCTTTAATTCTTATTTTTATTGAATTATAAAAAGATGTGTAGCAATGTATTCTTGCGCATTTTTATACACTTTGCTCCTCATTTCTAAAGCCCTTTCTGGTAACATGTTGCAACATTTTTTATTTAACATATATTTTTTAGATTTATTCGTAACTTGCTAGAAAAATTTCTATATTTTGATAGAAATATCTTATATCAGTTCACTTTTTTCAAAAAATTATGAAAGAATTCTCAACAAACCTTCAAAATTAAAAAACCTTTAATGGATATTGTTTCTTTGTTTTAGAAATCAAACTTAGTAACGCCCCATTCCTCAACAACAATTGCATTATTTGAAGAGCAATCGATGGTATAATCTCTTTTGAAGTTAACTGAAAGTTTTTCGAACTTCTAGCATATTGTTTAAAAACAAAAGACACCTTCCTTTTATTTGCGCAGTACCCGCGCCATCATCTGATAATTCTCCCACTGACACAAATCCTTTCCGTAATAACCTTCAACACCACAATAAGGTGATTCAAAATAAAACAAGGTGTTTGAACTTTCATAATGTACAATAAAATCAGATCAGCGTAAATGTTCAATGCGAACACCTGCTAAACAGCGGTCAATAAGTTTTAGCACGCCTTCAAATTGGAAAGGATTAAACCCGCGCGGCTACAACGGGTTTCAACTCTCATCGTACAAGATTGCCTACCTTTTCGCTAATAATCGCTGTAAAATATAAAACCTTGAGACTCATTCTAAGTCCGAGAGAGTTTCTAGATCTTGCTTTATTAAGCGTTGAAACACCTCACAGCGTCTCATCTGAAACGCTAACAGTTTTCATAAAAGGACGATCGTGGCGTTGAAACAGCCTCCCAAAAATTTACGACATCATTTGAGATGATTTTTGCTGCTTTCAGCGAATAAAATGAATTTCTATCTAAAGAAAATACCCTCATGCAGACAAAAGATTTTGTGTACATGCTATGAGAAATATCTTTAATAATTTTGGTAAAATTTCTTTTGTCACCAATATCAGCAGCCGCTGGTGTAATAGAATCAACATATTTTAATTTTCCATACGTAAAGTATATCCATTATTTTTAATACTCTTGTCAGCTATATTAACCGTATTCTCAGTACGTTGTGATAACAAAGTATGCGATGTTAAATTGTGTTATATCGAACCGATTCATCGCAAAACTGTCTTCGTTGGCTGAATGACTAGTCCAGCCTCTATTAGAGAGAGCTTTTCCTTTAGTTATAGGGTAAATTTTACCTATTGCTTACAAGAGCAATTGGATCATCTTGCTCCTATTCTTACCCCTCAAACTGGAATGCAAAATTTATACTTTATTCTCAGAATGCTTCACGACCGATCAAAAATGCTTCACAACCGATCAAAGTGGCTATTTAAACCTTTTATTTTCTATTCTCGCTAGATTAATTGACTCATGTTTGGTGCTTCTAAGCTCGTTTTTGTGGTATATCTGCTCGTCTTCTCATAGCAATGGGGAACGAAAGTGGCTCAACACCATGAGACTTTCCACGAAAGTCCTAGAGAAGAAGTGGTTGATAAAACATGATTTTGGGATGCCATTTTAATGCCAAAAAAAACACTTTCTATAATGCTAGCCGATCCGTCCTCTTCTCATACTAAGAATAATCTATTGCTTTATAATATTTCAACGTTTTACGTATTAAATAAGGAAACCTAATGCCGTAAAATTTTCTTATTTCAAATTTGTTCATAATAAATCAATCAAAACTATTGGCGCTTGCTACAATTAGGATTGCTGTGTGAAAAACACTGTACAAAAAAGGAATTAAGAATGCTTCTTATAAAACGTTTAAATGCAAAGGCTGTTGCAATATTTGAAACGAGAAAATAGAATGACAGTGCTAACCGTTTAAAACAGAGGAGAAATAGCACACAAAGTCGCGCTTGGAAGTGATGATGTTATAAATCTTCTAAGGGGAGAAGACATAGGTTATGCAACGAATAAAGCAGATATTGATGACGCGATTTATGCTCTCCGTTTACGCCTTAAAATACTTGGTCTCATTAGAAAAGCAAAATTTAGTCTCACAGCTGGAAGTCTTTCCTGTATTGATTTTATCTATATCTTATACAAATATATTCTTCAAATAAATCCAACGCGTATCGATAATCCCAATCGCGATTGATATATCCAAAGTAAGGGACATGCGGTCGAAGCGTTGTATATTCTATTATCAGAAATGATATATTTTGATCCTCAACTTCTTGAGACGTATTTGAGCTTTGGGTCAAATTTTATTGGTCATGTCACCCAAAAAGTTCTTGGTATTGAGCAAAGTACAGATTCTCTTGGTCATGGTTTGTCTCTAGGTGCAGGAATGCTCTTTCTGGACAGCTTAATTCTCAATCATATCCTGTTTTATGCTTCTTGGCGATAGCGAAATAGCGGAGGGCTCTGTTTGGAAAGCGGCACTTTTTTCAGCACATTATAAACTCAGCAATCTCACAGCAGTTGTCTATAGAAACCGGCTACAAATTACGAATACAAACAGATGTTTTAATGAATACAGACCCCTTGGCCAATAAATTTACACGTTTTGGCTGGCATGTTGTAGAACTCGATGGTCACGATATAACGCAACTGAAAACATCATTAGGATCACCCCCTCTCATAAAGACAAACCAACAGCAATCATTATGAACACAATAAAAGGGTGTGGAATTTCCACTATGGAAAATGACATAACCTGGCACCATAAGTTCCAACAGATGAGAAATATAATCTTGCTGTCAAGGGAATTGAGTCAAAAATTCAATTAATAGGAGCAATGGATAATCTTCATCACTAGACACAAACTGCCGTGAAATTTTCAAACCTCGGAATTTTAAATAAGGCTCTTATAAAAATAGCGCAATTTGATAAGAATATTGTTGTTTTAACAACTGATTCACGAATATCTGGAAAGATTGATCAATTCGCAAAGCTTTATCCAGAACGGATTGTAGAAGTTGGAATTGCTGAACAAAATTTGGGTAAGCGTTGCTGCTGGTTTTGTTTCATGTGGAAAAAGTCCTTTATTGTTTCGCAGGCTTGTTTTTTGACAGGGCGTACCCTTGAACAAATAAAGGAGATGTTGCTTATTGTGAAAATCCTCTCCGATTGATTGGCATGAGTGCTGGTATCAGCTATGAACCACTGGAGGCAACCCATCATGCTATTTCAGATTTTGCTTCGCTTCGCGTCATTCCTAACATACGTATTATTGCTCCTGCGGATAATAAAAAAACAGAAGCTGCAATTTTCTCGATGTTAAGCAATCCTATGCCTGTTTATATACAGCTAAGAAAGTACTCTGTTATAAATATTCATAAGAGTGCTGCAAAAATTGATATCAGCAAAGATTCTGTTATCAAAAAGGGAAAAGAAGTTCTCTTATTTGCTACGGGTGAGACTGTTCAGATTTGTCTTGATGCGACTGAAAAACTCCAAAAATATGAAATTATACCAACAGTTGTCAGTGCACCAACAATCCGACCTTTAGATGATACATCTGTTATAGAACTCTGCAGACCTCACAGATCTATCATTGTTTGTGTAGAGCCCAGCATTCATGGGGGGCTTGGAGAAGCGATTGCGAAATTACTTATGGAATATAGTATTACATGCAAATTTGTAACGCTAGAAATACCGGAGGAGCCAATCTGTAATGGAAGCCAATGGGATGTTTTGGTAAATTATGGAATAAATCGAAAAAGTATAACGAAAATTGTATTAGCAATGACATAAGATACAAAAAACATTAAACTGCATCTCAATATGCTCACCAGTTCAAAACTATCATAAGTCATTGAGAGCACGAGAAACAAGGGCTGATAAACACATTAAATCGCATTGTCTTGCTTTCTTAGTGAACGCGTTTTATTTAAAAGATACTACATCGTATTTTTCATTGTTTTAAAATTCATTCCATAAAAGACAATAACATATCCATATAATATATTATTCAGTAAACTCAACATAAATACTATAGATATTATATAATATATCTCCACTTTTTATTATAATTTATATATTATTAATAATACATATTGACTCTTTAAATAAAATTAATTATATACTATATGTGTTTAATTGTTATTAAAAATAAAACATAATTAATGTATTATATTTTTATAAATAGGAGAGGAAAATGCTCACAGCATTATTTATATCTATTTTTTCTATATCAACAGTTGTTATGCCTTTACTTGCAGCGCTTGTTCCTTTTTATCCTTAGAATAAGCCTTTAAAAAAGTGAATAAAAGGTGTCCGCAGTGTCATTTTTGCTTTGATTATTATTAAGATTTTTTCTTTACTATTATTATAGTTATTGGGTATTTTTTGTTGTTTTATGGAGAAGAATTTTGACCTTTTTCTTTAATGCTAACTGTCAACATATCTGTAAATACAATTATGCTCTTCTATAAAAAAGGCTTTCTTTTCCTAAAAGTAGTATAAAATATGACTTTCATTGTTTAAAGATATCTGTATTCACTAAATTTTCGCGTGTAATCTCTTTGAGTGTCTGAACACCAGTCAGTGTCATAGCTACCCGCATTTCATTGGCAAAAAGATCAAGCAGGTGAGTAACACCTTTCTCACCTGCTGCTGCAAGCGCATAAACAAAAGCACGACCAATCATCACAGCATCCGCACCTTGTGCGACCATGCGTACAACATCAAGTCCAGAACGAACACCAGAATCGACTAAAATAACCAAATCATTCTTTACAGCCTCAGCAATTGCTGGTAATGCTCGCACCGTTGATAAAACACCATCGAGTTGGCGCCCACCATGATTGGAAACAACAATACCATCAGCACCAAATTGTACTGCTTCTCGTGCATCTTCTGGATCAAGAATACCTTTCAGAATCATTTTTCCCTTCCAGAAATCTCGAATCCATTGTAGATCATGCCAACCAATTGATGGATCAAAATTGGCCCCAAGCCAACCAACATAATCGTCCAATGCAATCTTCTTTTTGAGATAGGTAGAAACATTTCCAAGATCATGGGGGCGCCCCATAATACCCACATTCCAAGCCCAATGTGGATGCGTAAAAGCTTGTAAAAAACGGCGTAATCCAGCATAAGGACCAGACATACCCGAATGTGCATCACGATAACGTGCACCTGGAACTGGCATATCAACGGTAAAAACCAACGTGCGTACACCAGCTAACCAAGCCCGCTCTAATGCATCACGCATGAAACCACGATCTTTGAGAACATAAAGCTGAAACCAAAATCCCGCCCCAACCGCTTCCTGCACTTCTGCAATGGGGCAAACTGAAACAGAAGATAGAGTAAAAGGGATCCCTTTTGCTGCTGCGGCACGCGCTGCTTTCACCTCACCACGACGTGCATACATACCCGTTAGCCCAACAGGTGCAAGCACTATCGGTAAATCAAGTCTCTGATCAAAAAGCTTGATTGAAAGATCAACTGTACCCACTCCCCTTAGAATCCTTTGACGCAGTGCAAGTGCTTGAAGATCTGTACAATTACGTCGCAGTGTTTCCTCAGCATAAGCACCACCATCAATATAGTGAAAAAGAAAAGGAGGAAGCCGACGTTTTGCAGCCTTGCGATAATCAAATGTTGAAGAAATAATCATTGATGGCACCATTGTTCCTAAATGAAAAGAGAAGACATTCTAAAACACATAAGAGCCCCCTGTACCCCCTATTTGATATTCTCACAAAACGCTTTATTGAATAGATAAAGATAACAGGGATTGCAACTTTCTAAAAAAACTAATTGATAAAAACAACGCCTTTCTTTCTCTTTTCCAATTTTAAAACATCACAGTATGGAGTAGGATCAATAACGTATGCACTCATACATTATTCATGGACAATTGAAGTACTATACTTGCTGTCAATAGATACCTCTTCGAAAGTCATTACTTCGCCAGTTGGTTCGTTGTAATTTAAAGTCGTCTCTCCCTCCAAAGATTATTTACATTATCTTTTATAAGAATAGAAAGTCTATACTCATTAAGTATAAACCATAATTTCCCCAAAAAATGAAAAAAGCCTTTAATTAATACGGGAAATAAAGCTGTCGCATACATCTAGAAATCTTCTCATATTAATATTCAAAACTCAGATCAGTTACTTTTTCATAAAATTTTAACATTATCTCATTCACATAGAATATAAAAAACTTTTAATATTTATACGAATAAAAGACCTTCACCTTCAATAATTCTCTAGCAATATTATAGCTTAAGGCTATAAATAAGTTCCTAAAATTAAAAAACTATTCATTAAAAATATTACTGAACTGTAGTGAAAAAATTAATTATTGGCTCTTAATGATAAGTTTTATACAAAATAAAATATACTAGATATTTAAGCTCTAAAAAAATGAAATTAATAGCAGCTTGTTATATCGAATTCTATTAACTTATTGATTTATTATCATAATACATATGCATGACATATTGAATAAGAATTGAATACAGTAAAGCTCTTTCATTTTAGATCTTTTCACGATGAAACAATTGAAACTATTCTTCTTCTCATCATAAACGGAACTTGCATGGATAAAAACTCTTAAAAAAGAAGTAAAAATTCCTCTCATATCCTCTAAAATGCAAGGGCAGTCATAACTTTTAAAACTAAAAATAGAATGCATGGTGCCGATTTTGTGAAGAACAAATTTCTTACTTAAAATGCATTTCCTGCATACATTTTATCAAAATTCGTCGTTTTCAAATCATTTAAAATGTTTGGATAACTTTAAACCCTGTGCTTGATAATGTGATCCAACATCATGTCCATAAAGGGTTGATGGTCGATTAAGCATATGCTCATAGACCAAACGGCCAATAATTTGACCATGCTCTAAGATAAAAGGAACTTCATGGCTCCGCACTTCTAAAACCGCTCTTGCCCCTTTACCATTCGCTTCCATATGCCCAAATCCTGGATCAAAAAAGCCTGCATAATGCACCCTAAACTCACCCACTAAGGGATCAAAAGGAGTCATTTCTGCAGCATAAAGCGGAGGCACATGAACAGACTCTCGTGAAACTAAAATATAAAACTCATCAGGATCAAGAACCAGCTCCCTTTGACCACGATCAAAAAGAGGTTCCCAAAAATCTAAAACATGGGCAGTAGCACGTTTATCAATATCAATAACACTTGTATGATGTTTAGCACGATAACCTACAAGCCCGTTTTCGTTTCCTTTTAAATTAATGGAAAGCCCAATACCACCAGCGCTAATATTAGGAAGATCATCCGATATCAGTGTTTCTTGCCTTTGCAAAGCAAGCAGCTCAATTTCATTTAAATAACTTTGCCCTTTTCTAAATCGAAGCTGTGATAAATGCGAGCCAGTACGCACCAAAATTGGAAATGTTCGTGGACTAACTTCCAAATAAAGCGGACCATGATAACCAGCACAAATTTTATCAAACTCTTGAGCATTATCCGTAATGACCCGTGTAAAAATATCTAATCGTCCCGTCGAGCTTTTTGGATTGGCAATAGCAGATAAAAATTCTGGTAAGGCCAAATTTTCTAAAAGCGGAACGATATAAACACACCCCGTTTCCAAAACAGCTCCATCTCGTAAATCAAACTCATGCAACTTTAATCGTTCAAGCTTATCCAAAACTTTTGCATCAAGACCCGGCATAAAGGAAGCACGTATACGATAAGCTTTCTCCCCTAAACGAAGATCAAGGCTTGCTGGTTGTATTTGAGATTTATCAAACGTGCTCTGAGCTTTCAGAAAATTATTATCAATCAAAGCTTGTATATCACTATCTGCTAAAATACCGCTTATACGCGCCATATATGTTGCCTTCCCTTTTTACACTGTTTCTTTTTTGACCTAGATGATAAATTGGTGCAAGCTATTTTAGGATGATAAAAATTATTTTTTCTATTTTCTCCAAGTCATTTGTTAATACTTCGAATAATGAAAAACATTTAGTATAATCACTCTCAAAAAAAATAAGAAGCGTTTAGAAATATTACCTCTCGTACCTTCTCATTCTTGAATGTTGCACAAATGATGTTATCATAATTTTCTATAAACTCCTTAAGAATCTTGTTAGAATTTATGATGATTATACGACATCTTAGCGAAAATATTATTAATCAAATCGCCGCTGGTGAAGTGATTGAACGGCCAGCAAATGTTGTCAAAGAACTTGTTGAAAATTCTATTGATGCTGGTGCAACGCGCATTGAAATTATTACAGCAAATGGTGGAAAAAATTTTATAAAGGTAAGTGATAATGGTTGTGGGATTCCGGCTGATCAGTTAACTTTAGCCGTTTCTCGCCATTGTACCTCAAAAATTACCGATGATGTGCACAATATCTGCTTCCTTGGGTTTAGAGGAGAAGCCCTCCCCTCTATTGGTTCTGTTGCTAAACTCAAACTCATTTCACGAACAAAAGAGGCCGAGAATGCTGCTGAAATTTCTGTTACTGCAGGAAAAATTGTAGGCCCCAAACCAGCTGCTGCAAATCTGGGAACAATTGTTGAAGTTCGTGACCTTTTCTTTGTCACACCCGCACGATTAAAATTTATGAAAACTGATCGGGCTGAAACAAATGCTATTAGTGACATGATTAAGCGAATTGCTATCGCATTTCCACATATCCGCTTTTCTCTTTCAGGACTAGATAGAACACCTATGGAACTGTCTGCGACAGAAAATAATACTCAAGGACAATTACAACGTATTACCCAAATTATGGGAAAAGAATTTGCGCCTAACAGCATCGCACTGAATGCTGAACGCGAATCTGTGCGCTTAACGGGGTTTGCTTGTTTGCCATCTTTCAACCGAAATAACAGCCTTCATCAATTTGCTTATGTTAATGGGCGTCCTGTGCGTGATAAATTTCTATGGAGTGCAATTCGAGGCGCTTATGCTGATGTCATGACACGAGATCGTTATCCTGTCGCTATTCTTTTTATTGATCTCCCACCTGCTGATGTCGATGTTAATGTTCATCCAGCCAAAGCTGATGTACGATTCCGTGATCCAGGATTAATTCGTGGTTTAATCGTTGGAGCAATTCGTGAAGCATTGCAGCAATCTGGTATTCGCCCTACTTCAACCCGTTCTGAAGCAATGCTCGCAGCTTTTCAAACACAAAAACCATTAACACAACAACCTTTGGGCAATTTTAAAAATGCTCACCAATCCTCTTCTTACAGCCCACATCCTCATCATTTTTCCGCCGCTTCAATGGTTCACAAACCGTTGGATAGTACCAGCTCTTTTGGTTTAAAAGAAGATGCCACTCCTATTATGGAGGGCTTAAATACACCAAGTGGTGCTACCTACATTCCAAGCACTATACCCTCATCAGAGGAGTTATCTTATCCTTTAGGTGCAGCCAGAGCACAAATCCATAAAAACTATATTATTGCCCAAACTCAAGATAGTTTGATCATTGTCGATCAGCATGCTGCGCACGAACGATTGGTTTATGAAGCACTCAAAAATGCACTTTATGCCAAACCACTTCCTTCACAATTATTACTTATTCCTGAAATTGTAGAACTCTCTGAAGAGGATGCAACATGCCTTTTAACGCACAAAGATGCTTTGCAAAAATTTGGATTAGGAATAGAACCATTTGGTCCTGGTGCAATTCTTGTACGCGAGACACCTTCCATGTTAGGAGAGATCAACGTACAAGCCCTTATTAAAGATCTCGCAGATGAGGCGGCTGAGTATGATACAACAAACAATTTAAAAGCAATGCTTGATTATGTCGCAGCAACGATGGCTTGTCATGGCTCAATACGGTCAGGGCGCCTTTTGTGCCCCGAAGAAATGAACACACTGTTGCGACAAATGGAGGCAACGCCCAATACAAGTACATGTAATCATGGACGCCCTACTTATATTGAACTCAAATTAGCAGATATAGAACGGCTTTTTGGCAGAAAATAAAAGCTTAACCATTTTGATAAGAAAAATATTTTTAAATTAACTCTCGACCTTATAATATACTTATGGCATTTTTTGAATAATAATCTCAAGTAAAAAGGAACTAAAATGTTTTCCAATGGTGAATGCGAAGCAAAAGTTCATTATTCTAATAATGGATATGACATTGTAGAATATGGAACCTATACTATTTGTGCCGTTAGCGGACAAAAAATCCCTATAGATGATCTAAAATATTGGAATCATCACCGCCAGGAAGCATATGCCAGTTGTGAAATTTCTTATCACCGTGAACTTGAATGCAATCCATATCTCAAGCAATTGTTAAAAACAAAAGAAGAAGGTTAAAAGCTATAAATTTAACCTTTGCCTTTCAGGCAAGAAAATTCACTGGAACGTTTTCTAAAGCGGGTTATGACCTCCTCAAGGAGCATACGACAGAAATCTTTTTGAACAAAATCGACATCCACATCAAAAACAATAAGATTTTTCAAATCTTTTTGCATATGAATTGTCTGTATACGAATATAATCTTTAGCAGTTGTCGCAAGCCATAAATTGTGTTTTTGAGCCTTTTGTACAAGGCTTGTTAAATTTTTATCAGTGAAAAAATAGTGATCTGGATAGGTATAAGTTTGCACCACATGACCAGACAATTCTTTAATGGATTGAAAAAATTTATCTGGATTTCCAATACCTGCAAATGCCAAAAATGCTTTTCCTGCAACCTCATCAGAGGCACTTGCCTTAAGATGAGCACGATGCAAAGGCTTTCCAGCACGTGCAACAAGAACAGCAACATTATCACGCGCATCTGAGTGACCAATCAATAAAACGCTATCCATAAAAGAAAATTGCGTTTTTAATGGTACACGTAAAGGTCCTGATGGAAAAACAGCTCCATTACCAAAACCACGCATCGCATCAACAACAAGTAATGCATAATCCATATAAAGGCGGCGGCTTTGAAAACCATCATCCATTAGAATAAGATTACATCCCTCTTTTTTCAGCCGTTGTGCCGCTGCATAACGATTAGCCGATACAGCGACAAAAGCATGCCGTGCCAGTAGAAGGGCCTCATCTCCAACATCGCGTGCAGTGTCATATTTCTCATTTACAAGATGCACTCCTTTAACTGCTCCACCATAACCCCGTGATACAACACCAGGGACGAAACCAAGTTCTTTAGCCACTTTGGCAAAAGCAATAACAACCGGCGTTTTACCTGTACCACCACATGTAAAATTTCCAATACATAAAACCGGAAGATCAATCACGGGAGGTTGTCTTGTCATAATACGACGTGAAAAATAACCATATCCCCATGAAACTGGAGCTAATAAAAAATGCAAAAAGCTTTTATTTTTCCACCAAAAATGGGGGGCATTAATATGCATATCCACCCTGACGCTGACGTAACCCAGTTTGTATGACAAGGGGTTGTAAAAATGGATCTAAAATCTTTAATGTGCGCTCAAGTGCACCGGCCATACCTGTTGCTACCCCATGAGCCTTATCAACCATTTCTTGTCGCAATGTTTCATTTGTTAAAAGCTTATACACCTGAATCGCAAGCTGTTTTGTATCTTGAACCATACATGCTGCATCACGCGTTAAAAATTGTTCAAATATCTCTTGAAAATTTGAAACATGAGGCCCCGTTAAAATAGCGGAGCCAAGCAAAGCCAATTCCAATGGATTATGTCCACCCTTTCCACATAACGACTTACCAACGAAAGAAACTTTCGATAAGTGAAGAAAAAGTCCCATTTCTCCAATCGTATCTCCCCATAAAATGTCGGTATTCATATCTGGAAGAGTATTTCTGCTTCTCCGAATAAAACGTAAACTCTGATTGTCACATTTTTTGATAAGATCTTCTAAACGCTCAGGATGGCGAGGCACAATAATTGTCAATAAATCTGGTAAATAATTTTTAACAATCTTATGAACCTCAAAAGCAATCTCCTCTTCCCCTTCATGCGTTGAAATAGCAGCCCAAACTGGGCGATTGCCGATAGCATTACGATAACGTGCCAGCAATGTTTTATCTTCAACCAAAAAAACATCAGCCTTGAGATTACCAGAAAACGTAACAGATTTTACGCCAAGTGTATGGTAATAAATGGCATCTCTTTCATTCTGACTAATCGCCAAATCAATATCCTTAAAAATATGTTTGGCAAGAATGCGCCGTTTTTGCCAAGCTTTAAAAGAACGTTCAGACATATGGGCATTAACCAAAATCTGCGGAATACGCATTTTGGCAAGTTCTTTAATACGCAGAGGCCAAATTTCCGATTCACAAATCAAAACGAGATCAGGCTTCCAATGACGAATAAAACGGCGCACTGCAAAATCTAAGTCCAAAGGAGCATATTGATGAATCAACCGATTACCAAAATGTTTTTTCACAAGAGAGGAAGATGTTACGGTCCCTGTTGTCAATAACACATTGATTTTTAATGATAAAATATGATTAATAAGTGGAACAAGCGCAAGTGTTTCTCCAACACTTGCTGCATGCAACCAAACTAACGAACCTTGGGGACGTAGAAGAGAGCTTTTACCTAAACGCTCTTTTTTGCGACACCACTCTTCTTTTCCACGGATAGCACGAAAAAACAAATAAAAAGGGATAACAGGACATAAGCAAAAGCCAATCATCCGATAGGTTAAAAGAGCCGTACGTGCCTTTAATTCTGCCATTTAAAATCACCTCATCCAGCTGTTTTGAGATATCTATAGGCTTATTTTGTTTAAAAATTCATCAACACTATTGGTTGCATCCATATTTTTTTCATACCATCCGTATCTTGGATAAAAAACATTTTTCCCTATAAGAATAGCATATACACAAAATACAATAGAATAGACAGATCATTGACTATACAATGCCTCTGTTCCAGCTTTCTCTACTATTCCATATGAAATATCCACATTCATAGCCATATTTTTCTCAGATTTAAAGGCATTTCAAACGTTAATAATACTCAGATTTTTTTATAAACATGATATGCTGTATATTGTTCTATTCCAATCACGCTTACCCTGTTTTGTAAATTATATATTTATCTTTGAAAAACCAAGAAAAATAGAGCAACAACTTCCTCAATTTGAGAACAAAGAAAATTCTCATACGATACTACTTATTGCAAAAAAGCAATAATCAATGAATGATAATCACCTTTGTGTCTTTGCAATGGTCATATAAATTTATCTTATAAATAAAAGGATATACCTCATTGCTTGCACAATAAAAACTTGTGCAAAACCACCTTGCCATCAGTCAATGCTAGTTATTTTACCAAAGGCGCTTTAAAATGTACTGCCTCTTTTTTGAACTCTTTTACGTACTCTGACATCAAATCCAGAAACTTAATCACACTACATTCGCATAACAAAGCAATATATTGATGTATAATGATTTATCATTGCATAACTTGCCCCTGAATATCGTAAAGTTCTTCCATTTAAAGCCAACTTATGTTAAAGTAATCAAAACTTTTTGCTTACGCACTACACGACAGCTGGAGGGGGGGTAGAGTAAAAAAATACTGAAAAAAGGGGTAACTATGCCTTTTATGCCCTATCTCAAGTGCTAAAGTTTATCCTAATATTTTGAGTTTGCAAAGTATACAATAATGTAATTATTAATATTCTAAGCGTAAAGATGGTGATACAATGGCGGATTTTATACCTTGCGACGAACACCATTCTGAAATGAATGATTTGACGTCTTGAGAAATATTTTCTTAAGAAAGGATATAGAATTTACAACAATAATAGCATTTTGTTTTACAGCGTTCTGTTTTTCTTAAAGGACACGCTTATGAGAGAGCACAATAAACAAGCGTGAGGTAGCGGATATAATAACCAAATATTCAAGCTTTACTCTGCATCGCCTGTTTCAGAATCAAGAAACTGATGCAAATCTACGATGTAATAACGTTGTAATGCATTATCTACACTGCTTTGCGCTTTTGCCTGCCATGCTTCTTGAGCGGATTGATAATTTGAGAAAATACCAACTACATCTAAATCATCAGGATTCTTAAACTGATTACTCTTAAGATTTTTTAATTCACCACCAAATACAAGATACAAATATTGTTTTTTCTCGTTGGCTTTAGTCATATGTGCCTCCATATCATTCAGATAATTCTAGCGCGCTTTTATGTGATTAAACTAACTTTGCTTGACGAACAACATCTATCATATCCTCACAGCAATTATTTTTACCTGCAATTAAAAGGCCATATTGATAAGGTTCAATTCCGTAAGATAGTAAAGGGGCATCAAGCGATAAAAAACACCCTCCACATTCCTGCAAGATAAGATCAGCCGCAGCAATATCCCATTCATGACAATTGGGACGAACTAATACGATATCGATCTCATCTTGAGCAACAAGGACAATACGATAAGCAAGAGAGGGAAGATAATGGTAAAAACTGACTTTATTGCGAAAATCATCTGGTAATTTTTGTGCGAGGGATTTATCAAGCGAAATTTTATACTTTCGATGAACCTGAAAGGCTAAACGAGGAAGTTTTATCCCATTTAATGTTGCCCCTCCCCCCGTGACAGCGGCATAAACATCTCCTTGAGCTGGACATTGTAGAACGCCCACAATAGGACGCCCATTCTCAATAATGGCAACCGAAATACACCAATAAGGACTGCCAGAAAGAAAACCTCGTGTTCCATCAATAGGATCAACCACAAAGTAGCGTTCATAACCTTGTTGTTCTCGATTATCTTTTGTTTCTTCTGAAATCCATCCATAATTTGGACGTGCTCCAAGAAGCTTCTCTTTCAAAAAATGATCAACAGCAAAATCTGCCTCACTGACCGGTGAATCACCTTCTTTAATCCAAACATCCAACGAGCATCCAAAATACCGCATTGCTAAATCCCCTGCCTCTCGACAAACGTCACGCAAAAGATTTAAATCAGAAGAATGATGCGTGTTATTTTCCTGCAAGTGTCATCCCTTCAATTAACAATGTTGGAGCCGCTGTACCATAACGCCGATCAATATCATTGGCCGGTGTTAAATGCGCTAACATATGAAGCAAATCAGAACCTAGCGTTACTTCACTCACCGGATAAGCAATTTCACCATTTTCAATCCAAAAACCAGAAGCACCCCGACTATACTGACCGGTAATAAAATCAATACCATGGCCGAATAATTCTGTCACATAAAATCCACTTCGTAAATCTTTTATCATATCGCAAGGGGATACTAAACCCGGTTCAATAGCAAAATTTGTACTTGTCGGCTGCACCAATGATCCCGAACGCACACCGCGCCCATTTGTTTTAAGCCCCAATTCACGTGCTGTAGATGATGAAAGAAGCCAATTTTTTAAAATACCATTTTCAATAATATTAAGTGTTTGCCCCTCTATTCCTTCTCCATCAAAAGGATGAGAAGCATTGCCACGTAATCGCAAAGGTTGATCGGTTACATTAACATCAGGCTTCATCACTGCCTTACCTAAGAAGTCCTGTAAAAGACTCGTTTTACGGGCCACAGAAGCTCCATTGACCATAGATGCGATATGCCCTGCAATTCCCCGAGCAGTACGCGGATTAAAAATAACATCAACACCTCCTGTTGCTGCACGAACTGCCCCCAAACGTCGAACAGCACCAAGCCCTGCATTCTTTCCCACAGTTTCTGCGTCCTCTAAATCAGAAAAATGTAAGGCTGTTGTATAATCATAATCCCGCTCCATCTGTGTCCCTTCCCCCGCAAGAGCACTGCAAGAACGTGAAAAACAACTGGAGCGATAGGCTCCACAAAAACCATCGCTGGTCACAAGAATAAACCCACTACGGCCATAAGCTGTTGCAGCGCCACCAGAATTGCTTACGCCTTTAACATCAAGAGCTGCCGCTTCTGTTTTTAAAGCATCTTCTGTTAAAAAATGACTGCTTGGGACAAAATCATCAAAAAGATCAAGATCTTTAGGATGTTTAACCAAACACTCTTTATCTGCCAAACCTTCAAATAAACTATCGGGAGAAGCTTTAGCCATTGCAACAGCACGTTCTGCGAGTTCTTGCGGATAAGACGCTAAATTAGCAGAAACACTTGCTACTTTTTTTCCAACAAAAACCCTTAAAGTAAAATCATTGCTTTCGGCTGCTTCTGTCGATTCGACTTTCCCAAAACGAACAGATACACTGGTGGAATGTGCATAAACAATAACAGCATCAGCAGCATCCGCCCCAGAACGCCTTGCCGCTTCAACTAATGAAACAGCTTTCTCAATCTGATTTTTGTCAGTCATTATAACTCCCTAAAATATTTTATTATTTACATTGATACGCACTCTGATAAATTCATACAAATTAGAATATAATTCTTGTTTGTTCATTCATAAAATTACGCATGTCTCATGCATTCTTTTTCTTTTAATGCATTAAATCATTTCCCTTTTATGAAAAGACGTAATATGTCGTAAAATCTCTTTAGTTTCAAGATTTCTCATGGACCCTTCATTTTAAAAGCCAAATCTGCAACTCACAATCAGATCAACAAAAAACCTCGTAAATCAATAGAAGACTTAGCAATAACATTTGGATTTAAGTTAAAATCATCAAAAATTCAAAAAGCATAAAACCATCTAAACCACACGCCTGTTGTCCTCTAGAGTGTCAAATAACTTCCCTCATTCCTATAGCATTCTTTAATTCTCAAGAAAGAATCAAGAAAACGACTTATCTTTTTGGATATTTCTTTACTTCTATAAGCTCTCTCATAAGAGAACAGTAATCTTGTCAATGAAACAAAACATCAATAGCGTAAAAAATATTTCCTTTCATTCTATCTATTTCTCAATTCAGTTTGTAATAAACACATTCACTTAATTAGTTCTGGAAACCTTATCACTCAATAATTGTTTTAACAGATACAAAAACACTTGTAGAAGCCGAACATCTCTATACATCTTAAAAATTCAATTTTTTAAACATTTGAACCAAATATATAGATACAAGATTCATTTTTATGGGAATGAAGTGTATGCTTATTTTATCTTCTAGAGTTTTTTAGAGCTATATTCTCTAGAAAAGTGATCAAAAAAATTACCCTTGTAATTTTTCAATCAACACTTTGATTTATAATCATCATTTATTGTTTTGCCATTTGCATCAAAGATGCCTAATATCATAAAATTCTCTCCATTAGAAACCTATCCATGTTGAGTCAATTACAACTATTTAAGAAGAAATAAAATGTCTCTTATGAATGCTCTTAAATATAAAAGCTATCGCAACATTAGAAACTAACAAATATCATGACCATATTGGTCTACAACTTCACAAGAGCAGCGATAAGCTTCTGCAATTTTCTTATTTTCAGTGAAAAAATCATCTTTTAAGCTTTTGTGTGATAAAATAAAATCCAATGACTTTTATAAAACCCTTAGAGCAAAATTAATCCCGTAAGCTGATTTGACACGATTTCAACAGCTAACTCAAAAGCTCATTGATTTGTGATATATTCATAACTGATTTCATTCTAACAAGGCTATAATTTCTGCAGCTTTTTTAAAAGATCAACTTCTTTATGAAGACACATCAGATGGTTTTATTTTCAGTAAGAGCACGTCTGCTCATTTCAATCATCGCAGCACGAAGATGTAACTTAATTTTTGATCCAATAATTATTCCAAAGAAAGGAGAAAGTAAACCAGACATCGTTACAGTATGACGAATTTTGTTATTTGAAGAATCAGATTTTTTTGAACAAATATATTCATGATTAAAACTCATGCGTGTAAGAGGGAGTTTAGCATAATCAGAAAAACAAGCATTTTTTATAACTTTATCAAGTGTAAAAGTTACCGTTGGTCCTTTTTTAGGTTTCATGCGTCCTACAGCGCCTTCTTTGAAAGCACCAGAAAGTTCTACCCATTCAAGTTCATGATCCCAGCAAGGCCATGTTGCTACGTCTTCCCACATAGACCAAATCTGCTCTGCACTTGCTTCTGTGCTAATTTCTTCACTATGTGTCCATTTAAACATGATAATCTCCCCTTTTTTACAAAATCACTTATCTTTAGTAACAAAGAGTAATATACCAATGACTCTTAAAACTGAAAAACGATAAGCTATTTAATATTCTTAAGTGTCCTTAATAGATAGTGATTAAATCAACAAGCGATATTAATAAAATAAACACACAAATGTTGCGTATAAATGAATATTATTGTCTACCTTAAATAAAAATATCTGTTTTTTTAAGTTCATACAATAATTTACGCACCATTTAAGATATAAATGTAGACTACATAGCTTAAAGCGTTCAACTGTTGATAAAATGTTGATGATTAATGTTCCACCGAAAGAAATGAGACAAAAAGGTATCATAACTGTTGTCGTGAAATATAGAAGAAACATTCATCGGTATTAAAGTTTATAATATACGAAAGCTTTGGCAATGTGTTTCGCTTTTAATACCGCTGGGATCAATAAATCAGCACATAACTTACAAAGTTAGCAGCAACACATGCTGCTAACTTAGCGTACAATACTATTTCTCAAAGTAATTTTGGGGTGAACAGAAGATTAGAGGACATCTCTCTATTATGAAGAGCATATATCGTAAAAGGTTCGCTTTTGGAGCTATAAAAAGCTTCAAAAAATAAAGAGATTGAGACAAAAAAGCGTAATGAAATTAAAACACATCAATTTCTTTAACTTTAGAATCTTTTATTGATTTTCTGCTTAATCTTTAAAGAAACCAATATAAAACAAAAGAAACGGTAAAGAAGCGTTTTTTTCGTCCAACCGGATAAAAAAACTCTCTCAAAATGTCAACGATCGTAATTTATAAAGACGTATTGCTGTCTCACCATAAAAACGCTCATCATCGAGATAAAACACGTCAGGTAAATGAATGATTGTATCTTTCTTTTCTTCCAACACGAAGAGTGTATCCGCTTTTGCCCACCCCCCTCGCAAAGCTTCTACAAAAGCACGTTCACCTAAACAACGGCTATAGGGAGGATCAGCACAGATAACATCAAATGGAAGCATTGTTCCAATATTGCCAAGTTTGGTTGCATCACGACGCAAAATTCGCCCAATAGACTGTAATTCAAAGGCTTCGATATTTTTTTGAAGCAATCCACGCCCCTCAACCGAGTTTTCAACAAAAACAGCCGCCTTTGCGCCACGTGAAAGAGCTTCGATGCCTAAAGCACCAGTACCAGCAAACAGATCAAGGATGCGTTTATTGGCCCAAAACTGTTCTTCACGGCTAGAAAGAATATTAAAAAGGCTTTCACGTGTACGATCACTCGTTGGGCGAATCGACTGATCAATAGGTGAAAATAAAACACGCCCAGCAAATTTACCGCCGATGATCCGCACGGGCCCCTCCAAATCGCTTCGAAGTTTTTGTACCATCACGATGTAGTTTAGATTTTTTCATAGCACCACTAAACGATTTTACTTTGTCCTTTCTCTCAAAAGAACGCTCATCAGGACCACCTTTTATCATTTTCTCTTTATCCTTTAAAAAGCGATCTTTCTTACCAAAGCTATGCGTCTCATCATAAGATGTTTTGCCACGTTTTTGAACAAAACTTCCCCTCTTCTCTTTCTGCAAGTGATGATCTTTTAGTTTTTCCTTGCCCCGATGAAAGGATTTTTTATCAGCCAAATCGCTCTTATGATCATGCGATTTCTCATCACTATAGGATGGTTTCCTACGTGCACTCTGCGGACGGGCACCAGGAGCCATCCAAACATTCGCGCGGCGAGAACGTGGTAGAAAACGCTCTGCTTTTCCTTCTTCACTTTTCCCCTTATTCATATTCTCATGAGACTTTGCTCTTAATCGTGCGCGATCATGCTCAACAGAACCATCATTTGATCTGCGCCGTATCACTCTTTCGCTTGAGAAAACCCAACCATCATTTGCAACAGAAACATCCTTCTGGCTTTGCTTTTCCGCAACAACTGGAGAATTTGAAAAGGGTTTCAGAATAGGAGCATCAAAATCTGCATTGGCCTGCATAATCAAACGCTCTCCCAACTGATCTCGTAACATCCGACCTTTTAATTCTTGTACGGCTCCTTCTTTTAAATCAGAGAGATGAAATGGGCCATAAGATACACGTATTAAACGATTAACCGATAATCCCAATGCCCCTAAAACATTCTTTATTTCACGATTTTTTCCTTCTCGCAAAGCGATAGAAAGCCATATATTAGCCCCTTGTTCACGTTCAATTGAGGCTTCAATCGAACCATAGAAAATACCATTAATCGCAATACCATTTTTAAGGTTATCCAGCGCGCTCTGCTTTACTCTTCCATGGGCACGAACGCGATATTTGCGAACCCACCCCGTTACAGGAAGTTCTAATACGCGCGCTAAGCCACCATCATTGGTTAAGAGCAAAAGCCCTTCCGTGTTAATGTCAAGCCTTCCAACAGAAACAACGCGCGGCATTCCCTTTGGTAAATGACTAAATACTGTAGGTCTGCCTTCAGGATCACGGTTCGTCGTGACAAGCCCTGCTGGTTTATGGTACAACCATAAGCGCGTTCGTTCTATCGGAGATAAAGGTTTGCCATCAACTTTAATAACATCAGAGCGGCTAACATTAAAAGCAGGCGTTGTCACAACTGTACCATTCACAGAAACACGACCTGCAACAATCATCATTTCTGCCTCTCGACGTGAGGCAACGCCAGCACGCGCTAACCTTTTAGCAATCCGTTCACTCTCATTATTTTCATTCATTTGCGTTTCAAACCAATCTTTGCCAGTATGTTCAGAAAATTATTCACATGCACCATACCGCTTATCCTGAAAGAGGAAGTAGCACAATCATTTATCATTTTCTATCCTTTAACAGCAATAACGTATCCATTGACTTGCAAGTTTGTTTTAAACACCTAAAAAAATAAAGGTATCCCTTTCATTATAAAAAAATAATAAATTACTCATTCCATAGTATTCCTTATCGAAAAATCTTTAGATTCTCTATACCCTCGTAGAAAGAACATGATGACTTTGACACCCATGGAAATAGCCCTTTTGGAAGCACAATGGGCTGCAAAAAAAGATGAGGTTCCCGTAGGCGCTGTCATTACACGCGGAAAAGCTATTATTGCACGCGCTGGTAACTTTATAAAATCTGCATATGACCCTACAGGACACGCAGAAATGCGCGCAATCCGTATGGCTTGTGAAGCATTGCAAAGCGAAAGGCTTCCTGATTGCGATCTTTACGTAACACTTGAACCCTGTGCTATGTGTGCTGCTGCCATTTCATTTGCACGCATACGACGTCTGTATTATGCAACGAATGATCCCAAAGGGGGAGCCATAGAAAATGGCCCACGCTTTTATCAGCAGCCAACCTGTCATCACAAACCTGAAATTTATTCTGGTTTTAAAGAAAAAGAAGCGGCTCAATTACTTAAAGATTTCTTTATTCAAAAGCGATCCTAAAAACAATTCTTCATCCATAACTTTCACTCTTTAGAAACTATCCTATTTTTTAAAAAAGACTCTTAATCCTTTTGATATCGCGAAAACTATTTTGAAGCATTTTCCCTCTAAACCTTTTTTAACACTGCATATTGCTTCTATGAGATGATGCATTATTTTGTATATAAAATATAAAGTCCAAAAATATCATAGAATACTCTCATTTCAAATCTGTTTATAGTAAACCAATAAAAAACTCTTTCTTGTACATCACAAGATGAATTACCGTCTGTATAAAAAACTATTTAGAAAAGACTAAAAATGTCCCTTATGAAGACTCTTGCAAGCGCAAAGGCTATCACAAAATTAGAGGCTGGCAAATACAATGATGATACAAGCCTGCTCTTTCATAAGCATAAAATGGTGGTGCACAATGGATTTTACGTTATACCATCCACACGAGCGAGGATGTGAAATGGAGTCAAAAACCTTGAGAGATATTTCTTTTGAGAAAAACGCAGAATCACTCTCTCGATGCTATTGCTATATCGCTATTTCATGGAAATAAAGATCTCCTTGCTGAAAAAGTAAAGCTCTGCGTGAACGAGAACTTGGTATTATAAGCAATAGGAAGAATACCTCAATACTTTAATCTGCTCCCTTTTCTCTAGCGACCAATAGGAGCTGTCTTTGCCGGCTGGCGATAACTTAAAGGCGGTTCTGTGAGATAGCGACGGTATTTTGAACTTCCAACTTGTGCCCTCTGACGACGTAAATATTCTTGCCGTTGTTTCGCATTCAACTGTGAAGGATTTTCTGAACCACCCCCATTAACTGAAGACCCTTTGTGAGGAAAAGAAACATTTCCTTGATGCTGTTTCGATGCTGCTATTTTATTGACAGATTTATCTTGTTGTGGCAGCGGTAAAAATCCGCGTGAGCTAGGACTTGGTATCACAAGTTCTGGGCGAGGTTTCATAACAATCTGACTGCTATTATTCACTGGTGTTAATGAAGCAATATTAGCAACATCTTCAAAAAACTGGATCGAAACCGGTTTATTTGTCCCATAGGTAGGAGCAGATAAACTGCATCCCGTTAAAACAAAGCATATACTTAAAATCCCTGTTGGAAATATTTTTACTTCACGTTTTCTCACTGCTTATTCCATTTCCTCAGTATACGGCTGACTAATATTCCCGCTATTCATGAGAGAACGGTTCATACACAAATTTCCCCCCTGCAGATAAAACAACGGAATTTACTTCATACCACAAAAAACTATATTTATCAATATGGGAAAACTATTTGCGTTGCTTTCCCTTGATCTAAAATTTTAAATCTTGCCAAGAATTTTTAATTCTCGCAAAGCAGCTGCATCACGAGCAGAGACATCTGGATAAGTCGGATCACTCCCAACATCTTGTGTATAACGCCATGAGCGCGCACACTTTTTCCCCAAAGCCTTCTCTGGATATACACCAACGCCTTCTACATCATTCAAAGTAAAAGCATCGGAAGGTATTGTATCCTGCGTAATTGTGAGAGCACTGGTGATACAGATCTCCGCCATATCCACATTTTCTAATGCCTCTCGTAAAACTGGATTGGAAATAAAAACAATAGGAGCTGCTTCTAACGAAGATCCAATACGCTTATCAGCGCGTTCAAGCTCTAAAGCACCTGTCACAACTTTACGGACCTGCCGAATTTTTTTCCAACGTTCAGCCAAAGATTGGTTTTGCCATTCTTCTGGTACAGAGCGAAATTGTTCCAAATGCACCGATTGGCTTTCTGGATAACGCTCTAACCAAGCTTCTTCCATCGTAAAAGGCAACATTGGAGCAAGCCATATCACCATTCGTTCAAAAATCTCACGAACAACTTGCAAAGAAGCTTTACGTTTTTGTGACGAAGGTGCATCGCAATAAAGAGAATCCTTACGGATATCAAAATAAAATGCTGATAACTCAATGATTGAAAAATCTAATAATGCACGCATAATCTTTTTAAAATCAAATTCATCGTAAGCTCGATTAACCAACTGATCCAGTTCAAAAAGCCGATGTAATATAAATTTTTCAAGATCTGGCAGTGCGCCATAAGATATTTCTTCTCCTTCATCATACGCTAAAGTTCCAAGCATCCAACGAATTGCATTGCGCAGTTTACGATATGAATCCACATTTGTTTGAAGGATTTTTTTTCCTAAACGCTGATCTTCCCAATAATCTGTTGTCATGACCCAGAGACGAAAAATATCAGCACCAGATGTTTTAATGATCTCCTGTGGAACAACCGTATTGCCTAAAGACTTAGACATTTTCTTACCGTTCTCATCCAAAGTAAAACCGTGTGTGATCACTGTCTTATAGGGAGAACAAGCACGCGTACCACAGCTTTCCAAAAGAGAAGATTGGAACCATCCACGATGTTGATCTGAACCTTCAAAATAAACATCAGCAGGCCATTGCAAATCAGCCCGATCTTCTAACACAAAGCTATGGCTTGCTCCAGAATCAAACCAAACATCCAGAATATCATAAACCTGCGTCCAAGGCTCATGTGCACGCTCACCTAAAAAACGTTCACGTGCTCCTTCAGCAAACCACGCATCTGCCCCTTCTGCTTCAAAAGCCCGTAAAATACGCTCGTTCACGCCTTCGTCTTTTAGAACAACACCATCCTCATTGGCAAAAATACAAATAGGAACACCCCAAGAACGTTGACGAGAAAGAACCCAATCAGGACGATCTTCTATCATAGAAGCAAGACGGTTTTGTCCAGAAGATGGCACAAAACGCGTTTTTGAAACAGCTTCCAAAGCCCGACTACGTAAAGTTGAACCATCCCCAAGATCTTTATCCATTGAGATAAACCATTGCGGTGTATTACGAAAAATAACCGGTTTTTTCGAACGCCAACTATGAGGATAGGAATGCTTTAAACGACCGCGTGCAAACAATCGATCTGCTTTAATTAAAGCATTAATAACCTCTTTATTGGCATCACCCATTTTTCCATTATCATCAATAACACGTGCAGGTCCCCCTTCACGATCTGGTCCTAAACCCGGAACATCTTTCGTATAAAACCCTGCATCATCAACAGGAAACGGTATCGATGAATCAATCCCTGCTTGCTCCAGTAAGGACTTATAATCATTCCAAATTTCAAAGTCCTCACGCCCATGGCTTGGAGCTGTATGGACAAAACCTGTCCCCGCATTCTCTGTCACATGAGCGCCCTCAAGCAGCGCAATTTTATAATTATATCCTCCAGCCAAACCTTTGAGTGGATGAGACAAAACAAGAGCTTTCAATTCGTCAGCAGAAATAACACGCAAACGTTTCAAAACAAGTTTGGCTTTTTCAGCACAACTCATGGCTAGAACATCTGCAAAGAGAAGCTTTTCTCCCACTTGAGGACCAAAATCATTTTCAGCACTTTCAATTTCGTAAAGACCATAAGAAATCTGCGAAGAATAACTCACAGCACGATTGCCTGGAATTGTCCATGGTGTTGTTGTCCAAATAACGACATAAGCACCATATAAATCATCAAAATTTGCTTCAAAAATAGGAAACTTAACCCAAATCACCTCTGACTCATGATCATGATATTCAATCTCTGCCTCTGCCAAAGCTGTACGCTCCACAACAGACCACATCACCGGCTTAGAACCACGATAAATCTGATCTGACATAGCAAATTTTATCAATTCGCTCGCAATGCGTGCTTCTGCATGAAAAGCCATTGTAGTGTAAGGCGCCTTAAAATCTCCCATAACACCAAGACGTTTAAATTCTTCACTTTGAACGGTTACCCAATGCTGTGCAAATTCACGACATTCTTGACGAAACTCATTAAGAGGGACTTCGTCCTTATTTTTTCCTTGTGCGCGATATTTTTCTTCAATTTTCCATTCAATTGGAAGGCCATGGCAATCCCAACCAGGAACATAATTTGCATTAAAACCACGCATTTGAAATGAACGGACCACGACATCTTTTAGAACTTTGTTTAAAGCATGCCCGATATGAATATGGCCATTTGCATAAGGTGGACCATCATGAAGAATATAAAATGGACGATCTTTTGCTTGTTGACGCAATTGCGCATAAAGCCCTATATTTTCCCAACGCGCCATCAACTCAAGCTCTTTTTGCGGAAGCCCTGCACGCATAGGAAAATTTGTCTGTGGGAGATAAAGAGTTTTTGAATAATCTATTGTTTCATTTTTCACAGTCATTGTGAAATATTCCTGTCCACTTTTACGATTTCATTTTTGCATAACTTCCCTGAACCCTGCAACTCTGGTTTTTATCTATAAGGAAAGCCGAGCTTATCATTCGTATTAAGCAGCGATCAAGAAAATATATCATCACACTCTATGGCCTTTATCATGAAATTCACAAGAAAATAAACCAAAAAATGATCTTAAAAAAATAAAGGCTCCACCGATAGTGGAGCCTCTTAGAAATTTACTCTTAAAAAAATTAGAATTTATAAGCTACACCAACACGGAAATCATTGGTTTTGTAGTTAATTTCAAGTTTTTCCTTGGCAAATTTCTTTTTACCAAAATCGGAATAACGATATTCTGCACGCACAATCACATTATCCAGCACAGAGAAATCAACACCACCACCAAGAGTGTAACCAATCATGGTTTTTGTTTCATCGGTTAAGTTCTTAGAAGAAACAACTCTTCCCTCATCATCCTTAACAGATATTGATATAGTATCTTGGAACTGCCCATAAGCAATACCACCAGCAAGATAAGGCATAAAGCGATCAGCAGCAAAACCGATACGTACCCGTGTAGCACCACCCCAATTTTGTTTGAAAGTATGATTTAAAGTTTCAACCTCATCCTCTTGATCAAGACCAAGTTCAGAAGCCACCCTTTTCATTTGTTCTATACCATATACACTGGAATCCTTCTTATCAGCCGCTTGCGTACTCTGTACTCCATGTCCTGCCGCATTCTGTACACCATGAGGACGAGAAGCATGACCATGTGGATTACCATGTGCATGAGCTCCAGAGCCATGTCCACCTGCGTGAGACGCACCATGCGGATTAGAATGTCCACTACCATGGGCACTATGATGACCTCCATGCTGGGCTCCGCTTGTTCCATTGGAAGCTTTTGTCGCTGATCCATTAGATGATCCTGATCTCGAGAGTACAAGGCTCCCGCTCGGCACTGTTCTTTCTGCTAATGATGATTGTCCTGATGTAGTTGTTTTTGCTGCTTGTTGGCTTGCTTCTGATCTTGCCAATGATGACGGTGATGATTGCCCTGATCTTGGCTCTGTCCTTGAGGAGGCGGATTGTGCCTCTGGCAATTTAGATGGCGTGTTTGATGATGGTGTGGATGGTGGTGTTGAAACTCCTGAATTGTTCACTGTCATTGTAGAATTAACATTGCTAGAATTGCCAGTTGTTGCTAATTGATTTGATTGTGTTGCAGCAGGTCTTACTGCTGGAGTTCCTGCACCTGATACTGCTGGAGTTCCTGCACCTGCTGCTGGAGTTCCTGCACCTGCTACTGGAGCTCTCGCACCTGATGCTGGAGTTCCAGTACCTTCTGATGAAGTTCTTTGTGTGCTTGGTTGTGAGGTTGGAGAAGTTGGTGTTCCTGCTGATCTACGGGATCTTCCCACTGCACTTTCTACTGTAATGTTATCAGCTGCACCTATAGTGATAGTCTTTGTGTGTTTTTTCCCAGACAACATTAAATCCGTATCGACACCAAAAATAAAGCTGTCACCGAGATCAATATTAGACCCTGCATAAAAACCACCTGCAAAACCTGAAAGTTTAGGAGAGAACTCTTTATCCAATGGGAAACTCTTTTCTTGACCAACAAGAGCCATATCAGCCTTGCTCGAAAAGCCCCCGGCCTGGACACCTAAATAAAGACCGGTCCATGAAAAAGTAGGCGCAACAATGGCAGAAGAAGAAGTCGTTGATGCTGGCTGATGAGGAATCAGTACATCAGCAGCTAGCGCTGTAGACGCTGAAATTAAAGAAAAAATAGACGCTGTTATTAAACGTTTTGTGTTCATAAAATCTCTCCAAATATCCAAAATGAAATGTATATAGAGCATCTTTTTTAAAAGATCTGTAGCAAAAATGACACACTCACAAAAAAATAAAGCTTCTTAACTATTTAATTTTGCATCCAATGAAAATTTATCAACTAAATCATACTAAAATTATGTGTCTTATAAGTCGGATTCACTTTCATTAAATTTTCGCGTAACTGTTAATGGTAATATTCTTTATAAACTTCTTTTACCGAAATCTAAATAACGATATTCTGCACGTAACAGAACATCGCTTGTCATTGGGAAATCAATGCTAGCCTACTAGTAAAACCAATCATTGACTTTTTCCAAGTACCATCAGAGTTTTATCTATTTACCAGCATGGTCTATCTTTAATACTTTAATATTGTATCTTAAATTACAAAAAACAAAAGCGCAAAACAATATATAATCTTCATTATTAAAAAACATTAGATGCTTTTGAAAGTCGTAAAGCTGAATTAAAAGGAGATGGGAAAAATGGACATTGGTTTACACCTTTACGCCTTCATATTCTTCCCAAGTTAGGCTGTTTACCCGTTTCAGAGATTACCCAAACGGAGATACGGAATGTTCTTGCTCCCATTTGGCATACAAAAACTGGAGCTGCTCGGACAGCATTGATACGTCTTAATCTTTGTCTTAAACATGCGGCTGCATTAGGATTGAATGTTGATTTACAAGCAACAGAAAAAGCACGCGCGCTCTTAGGTAAACAACGTCATAAAACGCAAAATTTACCAGCCATGGATTGGAGAGAGGTTCCGGCTTTTTATAAAACACTCTGTGAAGCATCAACCATAACACAACTGGCTTTGCGTTTGCTTATTCTGACAGGCGTTCGTACCAATCCTTTACGTCATATTCATAAAGATCAAGTTGAGGAGGATATATGGACAATCCCTGCTGAGAATATGAAAGGAAGGCGTGATGCTACAACAGAATTTCGCGTGCCTCTATCAACAGAAGCATTAGAAATTCTAAAACAAGCGCGCTTGCTCTCTCGTAATGATTTCTTTTTTTCTGCTAGAGGTCGTGGTCCCCTCGCTGAGAAATGTATGGCTACGTATATGAGAAAAAATAAAATTGAAGCCTGCCCCCATGGTTTTCGTTCTAGTTTACGCAATTGGCTTGCTGAAACAACAGACGCCCCCTATGAGGTCGCTGAAACCATTCTAAGTCATACGGTCGGCGGTAAAGTAGAGCGTGCCTATCGTCGGACTGATTATCTAGAACAGCGCCGCGTTTATATGGATAAATGGGCGGCTTATATCACGGGTCAATCTTAAGATATGGGGTGAATAACCCCATGATCTGCGGATAACTTTAGCTCTCTTTTCTCTCATTCTTTCTCAATAAGAGTCATAACTTATCACATCAGAAATTATATGATAAAATATTGTTTTCTATGAATAAAATACCTTCAAAAATGAACCAAAATGTGGTTAATAAATAGTTATGATTTGTTCTCATTTTTTTACTTTTGAAAGAAAATTATTATGACAGAAAATGATATTCTTTTGACAGACCGTGAAAGTGCAAAATTGCTTCATATGAGTGTCTCAACATTCCGCCGTCATGTTACCAATGGCTCTTTGCCAAAACCTTTAAAATTTGGCTTTTTATCCCGTTGGTTACAATCGGATCTTTTAAATGTCATCGAGCAAGCGAAACAACAACGTCAAAGTGACGCAGCATAAAAAAAACCTTGTCACGTAAGGACGGACAAGGCTTTCTCAAATTCACAATCCTAGAGAGTGCACAACCCATCCTATGACGCAACGTTATAGGATTACTAAGTGTATTCCCTACGTTATACTGCTTCACATACAGTGTTGAGATTGTGGGTTGAGGAGACAATCCCGCACAAGCATGGGAACACATGAATGTGGGGATTGTACTTTCCACAAACAACAATACTTAAGGTTGGCATTCATCTGCGTTTTTATACTTTTTACAATAAGGGCTATTTAAGCGCTTTTCAACACTTCGCTTCGGAATAATAGCACCAGGACGACAAATGGATAGGTCTCTACCGTTAAAAGGAGAACACCAGCTACCACTCCCTTTATAGCGGAATCCCGCTTGAATCATACAAGCATCAATCGTTGCATTCTCATTGTTGCTTAGCTTTTGAACTTCATCTTCAAGATAATTAAGATGCGGCAGACCACATTCTAAAAGAGCTTTTCCTACCTCAGTAGAATCTGCACCAGGTTTTTCCCACACAGCTGTCTCTCCTCGAGGAGGTTTGTCAATATTTTCAATGTCACACCCAGTGACACCTAACAGGACTATCCCACTTAATAATTTAAACAGTGTATTCATTTTTTTCTCCATAAATAACCTAAACCTAAATTATCTAAAATTGCATGAGGTGCATAAATTATTGCATTATGAGGTGTTCCATAGCGTCTCGTACATGCATCACTTGCATCACCATAACACTTATGGGTGGTACTAGGATTATGGCCGCGTATCGCTCCCACTTGCTCTATCATTGGAGTTGCTGGTGGAAATAATACATAGGGGAACTTCAAGGGTACCTTATAAGCCGTAGGTGGATTGAGACCAACCACCGTGCCAATGGGATCAAATAGATGATTTTGTAAGTAAACATGATCTTTTTTACCATCGCTTACATAATAGTGTGCATTCGCTATCGATAGAGAGTTACCAGCTGGTCCATAAAGATAAATATCTGTTTTTTCTCCTATACCATGGATACCACGCTCTTCAAGGTCACGTAATCCATTACCCCCTGTCAAGGTACCACGGCTATGCATACTTACAATAGCCCCCTCATTGCCATAACGAGTGATAAAATCTTGAAATTTCTTCGTCGAATTACTCAATCCCCAAGTCTTACCTTCAAGAAACTTTTGATAAAACGCTATCCCTAACTCTACCAGCATATCTTTAGATTGTGGGAAATATGTAAAATACAGATGACCATTGTTATAAACAGCCATTTGGACGGCATTACCCGCTGCATCATCGGGTGAATTAAAAATGCCATTGTAGAACATATAAACATTGCCATCAGAGCCTTTTTGTAAATATTCCTCTTCCTCTGGTTTTAAAAAATGATACAAAACAATATTTTTTCCATCATTGCCTTTTATAGGTTTTCCATTGTCATCAGTTAAATAGAGGGTATTGCCATTTTCATCATGCGCAACCTCACCCACTGGGTGGTCAACACGCAATACAATTTTACGCACTTTATCCCAGTATCCCAATCCTTCATCTGATAA
>NZ_JAQITF010000010.1 GCF_028618665.1 Bartonella sp. AU16XJBT | reverse complement strand
TATTTTAAAAAACGCTAAAATCCCATATTATAATAGGTTTTTAGAAATCTCTAAATCCCACAAAAAAACATAACATGACAAACAGCACAAGTGTTGGAGGGGCGCAATGTTAGAGTGTAAAGAGCCTATAGGTGTGCAATTCTATGCATAAAAGGTTTGCAGGAACCAAATTTATGCTTCTCTCTCTCTTTTACGATATCTCTTGCCTTATCCTATTTTCAGAGACAACATCTCTATTTTCTGCACAATATGCGACCTTTTTCCCCCAACACTTTTGCATCATCCTCATTATTTGTTTGTGAAGGTTTTTTTTACTTTTGCAGAAATGCACTAACGTTGGGAATTTTTACATCAACTCCTGCATGGTAAAACCTAGACAAAACAGTAAAAAAACATTGAAACTCTACATCTTTTTAAAGCTAGATAAAGCCAAAAATGATGAAGCAGGGTGCAGGTAACAAAGAAAGAACAATAGGCCACGTAAAGCTTAATGTGGTTCCTTGATAGAAATGGTGAATTTTATAGCCTATCGGTACTGGAAAACTACCTTTTAAACATTAAAAGGGGATGCTTATTTTCTAAGGTATTGAGAATATCCACTTCTTTACAGTCTTTCCACTGTTTGCATCATTTTGCTTAAGAAGTATTGGAGCGATGAAACGCAGCGAACGCTGAAACATCTAAAAAGAAAAAAAGCTGTACAAATCTATACAGCTTTTTTTATGCGTGCTTGAGCGGAAGCTTTCCTGCGTAAAAAGATACAAGGGGCCACTCTCAAACGAAACTGCCATAATCAAAAACTCTTACATCAATCTCTAATAATAAAATGAGGAAAGTGCTTTACTGATTAAAAAAGAGCAAACGGAGCTTTTTACCCTCATAACCAGTGGGGTAGAGAGAAAAAGTGGGAAAGAATGCGGTTTAAAAATCTCGTTGTTTCCCCTAGGGCTAAAAATATACCCAATTCCATCTAATTTTGCATATCCCCCTAGCATGTCGCTTAAGGGAAACATGAGACTAAAAATACTCCCTTAAATTCATGATCTCTCTTTGTTGTTTTTTTGTATTTTACTCAGCCTTTTCTCATCATGTGCAAAAAAAGCGAGAGGCGCAATGGAGTTGTTAATCCCTAAAAACGCTTAACTTCACGTATAGCCGATGAAAAAGCTGCACAGATGGTGCAGCTTTTATCGGTTTGTTTTGCTTTAGAGGCACAAGTTTTTAAAATTAAAGTGTAAAAAAGTTTCTGCTTTTTAAAGCTTGAAAAAATCTTTTTGGCTTCTGTAACCATAATAGCCAAAAATGCTGGAAATTAGGGCACCAATCAGACTTCCTAAAAAGCCCCACCATCCCATGTATGATGCTTTTGTTGTGGCTTTATCAGCCATCTGAAGAGCATTTTTTGCCTTTGTATCAAGCTTTTGAGACAAGGTATCGGCTTGTTTTTCTAGAGCTTTGAGGGCTTGTCCCGTTTTTTCTTCTGCCCTTTGATACATATGGACGGCACGGTTGGCTGTTGTTTCTGCATCTGTACGCGACATGCCATTGTTCATCAAGGTTTTGATGATATCGCTTTGATCAAATTTTGCCGTTAGAGCTTCTATGCGATGAGAAAGACTATCCCCTAAATTTTTCAGAGTGCTGCGATAATGCGAAGGATCATTTTTGAAAGCGGTTATCGCAGATCCAATATCGTTGAGCGCAGCTTGATAGGTTTGTTTCAAGCGTTCAGGATTGAGAGCTGGAATATCACTTTTGTTGAGAAGGGTGCGCAATTCATTGCCAAGTCGGTCAAAATTAATCCCATTGTCGCGTTTTTCTGCAAAAAACTTTTCAAAGCTTTCGCTGTTTATTTTTGACAGTAGGGAAGGGAGGCTGTCGACGGTTTGTTGGATCATAGAAGTGCTTTTTCCAACCGCTTTAGCGCTTAAGTTTGCTGTACTAGAAACCACGTGGATGGCTTGGAGTGTCATCAGCAGTGTTATGAGCGCCCAGGTTAAGAAACCATGAAGAGCCCCAGAGATTTCAGCAAAACGTCCGGCTACAAAGCCCCCCAAAGCAAGGCTTATCAGCATAACGATGAGGGAACCAATACCCATAGAGAGAAAAGAACCTGTAAAAGGCGAGGACGAGGTAAAGTCCATTTGGCTTAAGCCTAAAGCGGCAGTGAGGAAAGAGAGGCAGATTGAGACGGCAAGAGCTGTTAACAATCCAGCAAAAATAGCAGACCATGAAATAGGTGTATGAAAAAATGAATATTTTGTTTCTAGAGATGTTTCTCCTAGAAAATTCGTATCGAAAGATGTGTCTTCAGGAATGCGGGTTTCCATGTTTTATCTCCTTGAATATGCTGGAGATACAATGCCTTTTTGCCAATTATGTTCCAAAGTTTATGATCCATAATGGATAATTTAGCCGCTAAAAATGAAGAGAAAAGATCCAAAGTTAAGATAGAGAGCATCATGGTGGAGCATTTTCTTTTGAAACTTTCGTTTAAAGCGTATTTATCGAGAAGTTTTGTTGATTGTAAAAAAAGGGCGTAAAAGAAATAAAGTGGGGTGTGTGTGGTTTAGCTTCACGAGGTTATCGAACGAAATAGGATGGAATGCTTTTTTGTTCGTATTCTGTCATAAAGTTTAAATTTTTGTCTCATGACAACGTCTTGGTTGAGAACTATGCGATAAGTATTGTGAATGGGAATAACTTTCATAAGTAAGAGCAGATTTTGTTTACGAGAGTGCTTTCTGTGTGTTTTTACGATTGTATCCTTTTGACAAATGCTTTTCTTTTTGTTTGTATCAAAAAGTTTAAGAAGAGACCGTGTTAGGATATAAAATGTTTTGTTCAGCTTTTTTTAAAAATAGTGAGAAATATGGCCCCCTTTGTGTGGGATTTGATCCGAGTCATAAAGTTTTACAATCATGGAATTTGAGCTGCGATTATAAAGGTTTAAAAGATTTTTGCGATATCCTTTTAACAGCGGTTGTGGGAAAGGTGGGGATCATAAAGCCGCAAGCTGCATTTTTTGAGTTATATGGGGTGGAAGGGCTTCAAGTTTTGAAAGAACTCATTGAAAATGCACAAAAACAAGGTTTGTTGGTTCTCGTTGATACAAAAAGAGGGGATATTGGATCTACCGCTGAAGCTTACGGTAAAGCTTGGCTTGGCGTCAATAGTCCCTTCAAAGCCGATGCTATAACAGTCAATCCTTTTTTAGGGTTTGATGCTCTTATTCCTTTGATAAAGATTGCAGAAGAAACAAAAACGGCTGCCTTTATGGTTGTTCAATCATCTAATCCGGAGGGTAAAGATATTCGCAATGCACGTATTGGCGATCAAACGGTTTCTGTTCATTTGGCAGAGCGTATTTTTGACTATAATAGCCAATCTTCAAGTCAATATCGTCATGTTGGTCCTATCGGGGCGGTTATTGGTGCAACATTAGGCTGTGACGCAAAAGAGACAATTGAACAGTTAGAAAATAGCTTGTTTCTCGTTCCTGGCATTGGGGCTCAAGGGGGAACAATAACACAATTAACTCAGCAGTTTCCTCAAAGGCTATGGCAGAATATTATTCCTTCAATTTCAAGGTCGATTACAGAGGCTGGTCGAAAGAGTGTTGATTTAAAAAATATCATTCATAATTTTGCTGAGCAATCTAAAAACACACTTCTATCTTAAGTTTTGGGCTCTTGTTCTAAGGGGGAGTCTCTTCATTCTAAAAAAGAATGCTTCTTATTCAGTTTTAAGAAAGATGCTGGGGAATTTGGGGATTTATCTAAAAGCAAATGTTCCTCTTGAGACTTTTTAAAAAGCATGTGTCTTGTATTTGATGTTGGTAGAAGGAGAATTTTGCAAGCAAGTGTTTGAAAAAACAACTGTTTGAAAAAAGAGGAGCAGGAAAATACAGAGATTTTGGACAAGATATTGACGGGAAGAGTTCTTTCAAAGGCGATGAGATAAGATGAAATGTGCAAAAGAAAGGTTCAAAGGTCTCAGAGATGAAGCATAAGAGTCTTTGGAGAATTGAAAAGCCTTGGATTGAGGAGGTGCACATTTTCAATCAAATAGAGGGATGAAGGCTGAGAGGTTCATACAATAGATGGATTTTTGATTTTCTCTCTTCCTTAGAAGCTGAAAATTCTAAACCCATTCTGGTTTGTCAATAATCTGATTTTTTCTTTAAAAAAGGTTTCACCTTTTGATTTTTCATGGGGTCTCTATCCTCTCAATGTCGATGTTGTTAATGGGAGAGCAGAATAATCACCTGTCTGGTGCTCGCGTGAAGGACAAAACAAAAGCTGTTTTGTATTGGTTAAGGATGCTGCCAAGCTGGAGGAATTGGCCTTAAGAACCAAGGGGGGGCCTTTTGTGAAATGGGGGCTTGATGGTATGATTGTGATGCGTGTGTGTTAAAGAATGTGAGAAGCAGATAACTTCTCATTAAAAATGAATTCTGCAAATTTAAGAAAAACTATTTTTATTACAAAGATCCTGAAATTACTTTACACGTTAAAAGGTGTTTTGGTCGCATACGCAATGACCCAATAGGGCCTTGAAAACCCTAAATCCGAACACGAAGATAAACCTGCTTTGCAGGTATCTAGGAATTCCGGGAGATTTTGCTATGTTCAGGTGTGTCGACGCACTAAAAGCAAAATGCTGATTCGGATTCAGTGTTTTCAAGCTCCCGGAGTACTCGTGTGAGGGCGCTCGCACCCGGTGGGGGAGGAAAATGCAAAATCAAAATATTAATATTGATCTTTTTGTTGGCAAAAGAATTCGCTTTAGGCGAAAAATGCTGAAGATGTCTCAAAAAACATTAGGTCAACATTTAGGTGTGAGCTTCCAACAAATCCAGAAATATGAAAAAGGCTTAAACCGTGTGAGTGCAGGGCGTTTAAAGGAAATTTCCGATATTTTGAATGTTCCTCTTGCCTTTTTTATACTAATATCATCACAAAAGAAAACGCTTCGTACCATTATGATGAACTCGCAGCGAGCAAAGAGGAATATTTGCTTTTAAAAAGTTTTAGAGTCCTGACATCTGTCAAACAAAAAGCAATTTTAAAGCTGCTTTCTGATCAGAATATATGATGTATGGCGCACTATTCTTTTTATTTCCTCTTTATCTTAAAAGACGAAGATTTTTAATCCACGCTGACTTTTAAAAAAAATCGTCTGTAACCAACACAGTGTCTTGTCTAACGCATTCCATTTGGCTAATATTCATATGAATATATAAGCCACTTCTTTTTATAAATATTCATGAAAGTATTTAGGGGCAGCATGGTGGTAATGCTTCCATTTTTTCATAATGAAAACGATTAAACGTTATGAGATGAGCTTTAAGCTCTGCTTCTTTTGACTGTTTCAATTTCGCAAGGTCTCTTCCTTTCTATCGTTTTGCTTCTGTGTTTAGAAGTGTTCATCTGTCAATTAAATCGTCTGTAAACAGCTTGCTGTCTTGTCTCGCTTATGCCCTGCTGTCTTTATATGAATAGGTGAGCCATGTCTCTTCATAAAGATTTATGAAAATGTCTAGAAACATATTATTGCGATAATGCTTTTGTTTCGCTTTGACCTTTTAACGGCTCTAAAGGATAAAGATTCTTGAAGTTCCACCGATCCGTAGATAATAGATTGTAAACAGTTTGGAGATTATAAACAGTTTGCTTTTCCTTAAAGTGGGTTTCAGCGGTTGATTTCATATTACGACATTTTAAATGATCATATTTTATGGCACAACGGGATCATCACTCATTGTTTTGCTGGTTGGGTGATACGTTCATGTTATGAGATTTTTCTCATTTTAAAGCTTTTTATGCCCTCCTTTCAAGTGCCAAGAGTTTTTGCAACATTGAAGGATAAAGCGTATGACCGGCTTACAGCTTTTATTGAGGTGGTAAGAGGGATGAAGGTATAATGGACTTTATCTTTTTCATGAAGATTTTATCTTACGTTCAGAAGACTTTATGCGAATATCATTATATGATTCATAAGGTTGTTTGTGAAATGGATGCGAGAGTATAAAGAGATATTTTTTTAAAAAAGAGGGTAAATTGGCAATAGAATGATGTTTTTTATCGCAAGTGTTTTGTGTGGGGGCGTGACTTTATGAAGGGGAAATTTTTTAGAGGATTGCTTTAAGGCGGATTGCTTTTGTAAAATAAAAGCCTCTAACATATTGTTAAAAGCTTTGAGGGTGATAAAGTCATTGCAGCGTTTGTTGCTATGGGATAATGGTTATCCGTAAACACATATTGTTGCTAGAGAATAACATGTCATTAAAACAAGAAAAAACCAAAGCCCGTTTACCCCGTGGTTTTGTGGATCGTACAAGTGCACAATTGTATGCCACTGAAACCATGATTGCGCAAATTCGTGAAGTTTATGAACTTTACGGTTTTGAAGCACTTGAAACACCCATTTTTGAATATACGGATGTGTTGGGGAAGTTTTTACCTGATTCAGATCGCCCCAATGCAGGGGTTTTTTCGCTCCAAGATGATGATGAACAATGGATGTCTTTACGCTATGATCTGACGGCTCCTCTTGCGCGTTATTTTGCGGAAAATTTTGAAACGTTACCAAAACCCTATCGCAGTTATCGGTTGGGGTTTGTTTTTCGCAATGAAAAGCCTGGACCAGGGCGGTTTCGGCAATTTATGCAATTTGATGCGGATATTGTCGGAACACCAACCGTTGCAGCAGATGCTGAAATTTGCATGATGGCAGCAGATAGTTTGGAAAAATTAGGTATTCAGCCGCATGATTATGCCATTCGTTTGAATAACCGAAAAATTCTGGAAAGTGTTTTGCAGTTGATTGGCTTAGGGGAAAGCGGGCAGAGTGAAAAGCGCTTAACGATTCTTCGAGCAATGGATAAACTGGATAAATTTGGTCCTGAAGGCGTGCGTTTGCTTTTAGGCAAGGGGCGTTTGGATGAAAGTGGTGATTTTACAAAAGGAGCTGAGCTTCAAGATAAAGAGATTGAATGTATTTTGTCCTTACTCACGATAGAAGCGAAAACGGCAGAAGAAACGCTTGATGCTCTCAGAAAAATCGTTGGTCAAAGTGATCAAGGGCTTGAAGGGGTTCGCGAACTTGAAGAAATGCAAACAATCTTTGCGGCCAATGGGTATCACAATCGTATTAAAATTGATCCTTCGGTGGTCCGTGGATTGGAATATTATACGGGACCTGTTTTTGAGGCGGCATTGCTTTTTGATGTTCTCAATGATGATGGGCTAAAAGTTGTCTTTGGTTCTGTTGGGGGGGGGGGGCGTTATGATGGGCTGGTTGCGCGGTTTCGTGGAGAAAATATTCCAGCAACAGGTTTTTCAATAGGGATTTCACGTTTGATTGCTGCTTTGCAAAACCTTGAAAAATTGCCGGTAAAAAATAGTCTTGGACCTGTTGTGGTGCTGATGATGGACAAAGAGCCAGAAGCTGTTGCACGCTATCAAAAAATGGTGATGCAATTGCGAAATGCGGGAATTTGTGCGGAACTTTATTTAGGCGCATCGGGAATTAAAGCGCAGATGAAATATGCAGACCGGCGCCAAGCTCCTTGTGTGATCATCCAAGGTTCACAAGAACGTGAGAGCGGAAAAATACAGATCAAAGATTTAATTGAAGGAGCGCGTTTGTCTCATGAAATTAAGGATAATCAAACATGGCGTGAAAGCCGTCCTGCACAAGTGATGGTTAATGAAGAGCAATTGGTGCAAACAGTACAAGACATTTTAGCAGCCCAAAAACGGTAATGGTTTTATGAAAGCATTTGCTGCGAAGAGCTTGAACATTTCCTCTTCAATTTTCAGAGTGTATCTTTTATTTGTTTCAGTGTGTTTAAAATCTTATTTTTTTAAAGTTTGCGCGGCATCAAAAGAGTTCTTTAAAGGGCTATGGTGTGAACATCTCTGTGAGGCAAAATAGGGGACACTGAAGCGTTTGAGATTTTTACCTCGACCCTCTTTAGAAAAATCAATGGTCAATAAGAGACACCCAATAGCTTATAGAAATATTGACCATTCAAATGCGTTTAACTTTTGAATTTTCCTTTGCGGGTATCATATTTTCTGCTGTTTTTTTATCGACAGTCTAAAATTTTACATCTGTGAGAGATAAAAGAGATCTTTAAGCGTTTTATTTTAGAAGATTTTTTCGTTCCAAAAATAACGAATAACTTAAATCAGACAATTTTTAAAGGGAGAATATGAGGGTTCATTGTAAGATGTTACATTGATAACTCTTTGAAATAATTTATTGTTCATAAAGAATTTTTAAATGGAGAAATGAAAATGGCTCAATATGATTTTACCGTGCTCTATGAAAGAAATCCCTTTATTTTGAAAAAACCTGAAGATATTGGAAAATCATTTAAACTTCCTCTCTCAAACTTCGAGAGTGAAGATCTTCCGCAAATTACATTTTCAGGCGCCTCGTCGTGTCGGCGTATGATTTTTGGGTTATCATTTAGTGGGTTGAAAGCTTTTTTTGTGATGTTGTGGCAAGTAGGGAAAATGCTCGATGAGGGGGATGATGTGGATTTATGGTTTGATCAGATAACGTTGGATCGTGATATTCTGGAGGATTTTTTGATTTGTGATCTTTCAAGTGAAGAACCAGAATATCTTAATTTTGAAAGTTTTAAAGAAGGTATCAAGGAATTAGAAAGGATTCAAATTATAGAGAAGGGAACAAGAGAAGGTTGTTATTTCATTAACCCCGATATTTTTGGTCTTCCTGAATGTGATGAAACTTTTGAGTTCGATGAAGAAGAAGAAACAAAAGCATACTTTACGGTAGAAAACCCCAATAAACGCCTGCTTTAACCGTTTCTCTCTTAGAGAAAAATAAAAGCGTAGAATAAATGGCTATGAGAATAGCAACGTTGATGTTGTGTGAATTGGAATGTTTGCCGGATCTGTTTTGATTCAACCCTTTTCATCAACACTTATTGGTGCTTATTTGTGCAGGGCAGTTTTTATGCCATATTTTATTATCTTTTCATGAGATAAATTTGACGCGTACGCCTCTTCAAACAGATCATTGATCTGTATTTTTCTTCTTGATGTTTTGTGAACCTTGGATGATCAATTCCCTTGGAACTTAAGAGCGTTTAGACAAGACATATCTCGTTTTTTTAGTGTTTTACCCACATGGGCTACCCACTTATGATATGCAAAAAAGTGATTTTGATTGAGGCAACAGAAAACAGATTTAAAATGGAAAATATTACGATATTTCAGGATTTTACTCAAGTTGAGGAACGCTTAAATGATCATTATCAATCAAGATGTTGTCACCAAGAGATGTTTTTAAAACATACAAAAACCATAAATTCCTTCTTGCGAAGGAATTTATGTTAGAAAGTTTACATTTGACAAATGTATAATTAGTCTTGAAATTAGTTTTTCAAGGCTTTTAAAACATTTTGTGGTGAAGAAATTTCATAAGGATCAGTTGCACAATTATCTGAAAAACCTGGTTCTTCGAACCATTGCTCAATTACACCGTCATTAATAACAGCAGCATAGCGCCATGATCGCATGCCAAAACCGACATTGTCTTTTGCAACCAGCATACCCATTTTGCGGGTGAATTCACCAGAACCATCGGGAATTAATTTCACGTTTTTGATATTTTGTTCTTTTCCCCAAGCATTCATGACAAAAGCATCATTGACGGAAAGGCAATAAATTTCATCAATACCCGCTTGTTTAAATTCATCATAGAGTTTTTCAAAATCAGGTAGCTGAAAAGTTGAGCAAGTAGGGGTAAAAGCGCCAGGAAGAGAAAAAAGAATAACACGCTTTCCTTTAAAGTAAGCATCGCTTTTAACTTCTTGCCACCGATAAGGATTATCTCCACTCACTGATTCATCGCGTACACGTGTATGAAATGTAACATTGGGAACTGTTTTTTTCATCATAAGATGCTCCTGTATTTTTTACGAAAATTGTGCCTTAAAACAGCCTTCATATTTAAAAGCATATGGGAAAGAGCGTTTTAAATAAAAGGGCTTTTTAAAAAATCTTACTTCTAACAAGTGTGCAAATATTTCACACTTGCGTCAAGTAGAATTAATGGTCGACTTTGAATCCTCTTCATCTTAAAATTAAAGGAAAGAATATGAAAGTATTACCATGACCATAAAGACAGTTTTGACTACGGCTTTTGAGGGGCAAAAACCGGGAACATCTGGTTTACGCAAAAAAGTGTCTGTTTTTCAACAACCCCATTATGTGGAAAATTTTATACAGTCTCTTTTTGAGAATATTGGACCTCTTGAAGGGAAAATGTTGATTCTTGGGGGAGATGGACGCACCTTTAATCGGACTCTCCTTCAGATTGTGTTGAAAATGGCGGCAGCAAATGGTGTTTCTCGTGTTAAAATGGGAAGGGGCGGTATTCTTTCGACCCCTGCTGTTTCGCATCTTATTCGTAAATACCATGCGCATGGCGGACTTATTCTTTCTGCAAGCCATAATCCTGGTGGTCCAGAGGGAGATTGTGGGATCAAATACAATATTTCCAATGGTGGACCTGCGCCTAATTCTTTATGTGATGCTATTTTTGCAACATCGCAACGTCTTTCCTTTTATAAAATTTTTGAAGCTCCAGACGTTGATTTAGATCGGCAAGGGACGACCTTTAGGGGAGCCATGCAGATTGATATTATTGATCCTGTCGTCGATTATGTTGCTTTGATGCAAGAGATTTTTGATTTTGACTGTATTGCCAAGGCCGTTGCACGAGGTTTGACTTTGCGGTTTGATGCCATGCATGCGGTAACAGGGCCTTATGCTCATGAAATTTTTGAAAAATGCTTAGGATTTTCTGAAGGGACGGTGGTCAATGGTCTTCCTTTACCAGATTTTGGAGGTGGTCATCCAGATCCCAATTTGGTTTATGCCAAGGCTCTTTATGATTTATTGATGTCAGAGCAGGGACCAGACCTTGGTGCTGCGTCTGATGGTGATGGTGATCGTAACCTCATTATTGGACGTCAGCAATTTGTCTCGCCTTCTGATTCTTTGGCAATTATGGTGGAGCATGCCCATCTTATCAAAGGTTATCGAAAAGGCATTGTGGGGGTTGCACGCTCTATGCCAACAACGCCTGCTGCGGATTTGGTTGCTGAAAAACACGGATTAAACTTTTTTGAAACGCCAACAGGGTGGAAGTTTTTTGGGACGCTTTTGGATGCGGGGAAAGTAACCTTTTGTGGTGAAGAAAGCTTTGGAACTGGCTCTCATCATATCCGCGAAAAAGATGGTTTATGGGCTGTCTTATTTTGGTTAAATCTTTTAGCGGTAACAGGGAAAACTGTTGCACAAATTGTTCAACAGCATTGGCACAGCTATGGGCGCTTTTATGCGCTACGTCATGATTATGAAGAAGTTGAAGAAGACAAAGCTTTGGCATTACTGGAGCACTTGCGGGAGAACTTACCACAAGCCGGAACCCAAATTGCTGGATTTTTTGTCAAAAAAGCAGATGATTTTACGTATCATGATCCGGTTGATCAGAGCGTTAGCACGCGACAAGGTATCCGTATTTTTTTCGAGAATGGTGCACGGTTGGTGGTGCGTTTATCGGGAACAGGGACGTGTGGTGCGACCTTACGGCTTTATTTTGAACAGTATGAAGGTGATCCGCGCAAATACAATTTAAATCCGCAAGAAGTTCTTCAGCCTTTGCAACAGGTGGCACTAAAACTGTTAAACATACAACAAGAATTGGGACGAAACCGTCCTGATATTATCACATGAGATCATTGGAATGTTTCTTGCAAAGATATCATGATTGATCACATAGGGTATTATGATTTTAGGGGCGTGATGTTATTTGCCATAAGGGAGCTCCTCTCTTTTTAGGTGCGTTTCGTTCTGTCTCCCTTTACATATCGGCTGGCTTCTTAAAAATTGCTGAATTCTGAAAACCGAATGCGGTAGGTCATCATAATCAGGCATAATCGGAGCATTTATGTCCCATGATTTTTGATGGTTTAATAGAAATGTTTTTGAAAAAGAGTCATAGAGGAATATCTTTTAAATCAAACAGAACATTATCGTTGTTGCACTTTTCTGTATGCTTGTCTTAAAGAAGCCTCTCTCAAGAGGCGAGAAACCATCTTATGCGTGCCGTTTATGGGAGAGGATAACGGTTTATCCATTAAGCACTATCATTTTTACCTTTATGAAGGAACAAAGTCATACATTTAGGGTTTGCTCTCAATATTGGCCCTTACCTTTGAGAGCGTTTTAGTCTTTTGAGTCTTTTCTTAATCGTTTTACACGGCTCTTTCTCCTTGTAACTTGTAAGCGAAAGACTTTGGTTGCTTCAATATTGAGAGGAATCTTATGATTATGGGGGCTCATTGTACAATGAGCAATCATCCTTAACGTATCTGTTGTATGGCGATGATCGCATTTACGAACGCAGGCGGCAGATGGGGGGTGAAACAAAGGGACATGTTTTTCTTAAAATAATGGACAATAAGCACTTCTTGCTTTATGACCAGTCATCATGAATGGTTTTTCTTAAATAAAGGGAAATTTATGATCCAATATCCCAAATGTCCTCGTTGTGATTGTCTTTATACTTATGAAGAGGGTGAAAATTTTATGTGTCCTGAATGCGCGCATGAATGGCCCCAAAAGAGCGACGATACTGTTCTTTCCGAGAGTGTTTATGATGCTAATGGTCAAATCTTGACCAATGGCGATACCGTTATGGTGATAAAAGATTTGAAAGTAAAAGGCGCTTCCTCTGTTTTAAAAAGTGGAACGAAGGTTAAGAATATTCGCTTGGTGGATGGGGATCATAATATTGATTGCAAAATTCCAGGGATTGGACAGATGGGTTTAAAGTCGGAATTTGTTAAAAAAGTTTAAGTGTTTATCCTCTTGCAATTGGTTTTGCCTTTCGTTGGTTTGCTATTTTCATATTCTGCTCCAAGTAGGACTATTCTTTCCCAAGAGGGTTCTTTTCTTATTTCGTAGATTACGCTCATCGGATAAACACACTATCTTTTCCCTTATGGGGATACAAAAGCTATGTCTTGCGAGAGAAATAGCTGTCTTTTCTTTCAGACATGTTGGCTGGTGGGAGGAATTAGATGTTGATTGATAAGAAAACAGTAAAAACACGCGCTTTATGAGGAGAATAACGCCGTAAAGTGAGAAATTTACGATTGGTTAAATTGAAGGAACTTTTCCGCTTTTTATCAAATTATTTTCAAAATAGTCATAATAGATTTGGCTTTGATTTATTTTTACAGATATTGACACCTTTTGCATTGTATTTATGGGATGAGCTTGAAGGTGATAGAGAGGGGAATTCTTGAAATCAAGAATAGGAAAAGTCGGTATGATATTTTAAAAAATATTTCTCAATGCACTTAAGCCTATTTCGCCATGAGACTTATGAATGGTATAAGGCAAGCGCCGTTGAGCGCTATCATTCATTTTTATGTTTCATAAAAGTGCAAGACAACACATCACATACTTTGCACGTTCTCAATGTTGCAACAGTCCTTATATTTGTCCCTATGTTGCATCCTTATATGTGAAAATGTTCATAAGAGATATTTTAAAAATCGTTTTTGTTATCCTCCAATTTGTGATGTGTAAGCGAATGATTTTGATTGATGCGATAAACACAATTGAAATGAAAAGACTGTCAGGATTCCCATTCAAGGTGTAAAAGTGTGATCCTTGTTGATTGGTTGCTATAAGCAACATTTTGCAGGATTTTATTATCGGAAATACTGAAAATGATGGGACACAAGGGAGACCAAGTGTGTGCCCTGTCTTACATTGTTTTTTTGCTGTAATGAATCCCTTGTTTTGAGGGATAAAATTGCATGGCAAGGGCGATAAAATAAATTTAAAGCGTGTCCCCGCGTCCATGGGTTTTATGTGATGGGTTCGTTGAAATGATGCCTTTAAAGGGGACAAAAACCATTTTAAGGCCTATGGGGAAGTGAAAGGAAAGCCTTATCATTTTCTAGGATTTTTTGAAGAAGTATGGATTTTTATAACAGCATGGCTTACGTCTAAAATGATGAGAGATAAAATGGTGTAAGATTTTTGCTCCCCTTGTTGTTTTAAGCTTTGTTGGAGAAAAACAATCTGTGTGGTCGTTTTACCTATTGAGGTGTCAATATTTATTGAGGCATGGCTTCAACACCTAAAACTTCAGGGATAAAATGGCGTAAAAGATTTTCAATCCCATGTTTAAGTGTTGCCGTTGAAGAGGGACAGCCAGCGCAGGCGCCTCGCATATTGAGATAAACAATACCATTTTCAAACCCGCGAAAAGTAATATCGCCACCATCATTGGCAACGGCTGGGCGAATACGTGTTTCAAGCAGCTCTTTAATGGTTAAGACAATATCAGCATCTTTTTCGTCATAAAATTCTTCGTTAAGGGCATGGGCTTTTGCTTGTTTTGTCGCGCTGGTGGTGATGACAGGCTCATTGGAGAGAAAATGTTCCATAATTGTGCCTAAAATGACGGGTTTGAGATGTTGCCATTCCCCCTCTTTTTTGCTTACGGTGATGAAGTCATAGCCTAAAAAAACGCCATTGACATTGGGAATATTAAACAGTTTAGCTGCCAAAGGTGAGTTTTTAGCTGCTTCTTCACGGTCACGAAATTCTAAGACGCCCTCGGAAAGCACCACGCGCCCTGGTAGAAATTTAAGTGTTGCAGGATTTGGCGTGGTTTCAGTTTGAATAAACATAGTCTCTCCTTTTATAATGAAGGATTAGAAAGATCATTACATTTTTAAAATATTGTATTTTTTAGGCAATAGACTGAATATCTTCATCGGCAAGATTGCTGGGAATGACAATGACAGGGATTGAAAAAGCTGTTCCTTTATTTCCGATTAATTGGATAAGGGGGCCTGGTCCTTCTGTATGTCCACTGGCTGCTAAGACAATCAGTGCAATTCTTTTATCTTCGTCGATCAGTTTAGAAATTTCATCAATCTTTTTCCCTTCACGCACCACTATTTCTGTTTCAAGCGCATGGGATGTGCGGACATCATTGGCAATGTCTCCTAATATTTTATGAGCACTTTGCGTTGATTCCGTGCGCATAACATCATTTACACCCAGAAAATGTTGAAATTCTGCACTATCAACCACACAAAGCAAGACCAAAGTTCTGTTGGTGTTTTGGGCATGTTGTGCGGCAAACGCAACGGCACGCCGACATTCTGGTGTTTCATCGATAATGACTAAGTTTTTTTTCTTGGGTTCTTTTTTCGGATTTTGGGGTTTAGAAATCATGCACTTTCTCTATTTTGTACAAACGATTTTTTTTGCTCTCTACGGTTTTTAGGTTTATTGTTTTTATGTATTGTGCAAAAATCCAACAATTTCACGAATTTTTTTCATATTTTCTTCTGCGAGCATACTAGCACGTTTAGCGCCATCATGCAAAACAGAGTCAATGTAACCGCTTTCTTGATGAAGTCGACGTAATTCTTCTGTTATAGGGGCAAGCTTATGGACAGCAAGGTCGGCTAGAGCTGTTTTAAAATGCGAAAATTGATGACCAGAAAACTCTAAAAGAACCTTTTCTTTGTTGACTTTGGCAAAGGCGGCATAAATACCAAGCAGGTTATCAACTTCTGGACGTTCTTTTAAAGCGGCAAGGGTATCGGGAAGTGGCGCGGAATCCGTTTTGGCTTTGCGTATTTTTTTGGCGATAAGATCAGCATCATCGGTCAAATTAATGCGTGAAAAATCTGAAGGATCTGATTTTGACATTTTTTTCGTCCCATCACGCAAGGACATAACACGTGTGGCTGTTGTTCCAATCAGGGCTTCTGGGAGGGGGAAAAAGCCTTGTATTTTTTCTTCATCCGTTTGCATAGAGACGCCAAAATTTAAGTCAGCAATACGCTGTGCATAGTCATTGTTAAATTTTTGTGCAATATCGCGTGTGAGTTCAATATGCTGTTTTTGATCTTCTCCTACCGGAACATGCGTTGCACGATAAACTAAAATATCAGCAGCCATTAACGTGGGATAGGCAAAAAGCCCAAGGGATGCTTTTTCACGATCTTTTCCTGCTTTATCTTTAAATTGTGTCATACGTTGAAGCCAACCGATACGCGCAACACAATTAAAAATCCAAGCAAGTTCAGCATGTTGAAAAACACGTGATTGGTTGAAAATAATGTGTTTTTCGGGATCAATACCAGCAGCGAGAAAGGCTGCTGTCACTGTTCTGGTGGATTCGCGTAAAATAAGGGGATCTGGATTGACGGTGAGCGCATGCATATCCACAACACAATAAAGGCAGTGATGAGAATTTTGCAGTTCAACCCAATGCTGAAGGGCTCCAAGATAATTGCCAAGATGTAAATGACCACTCGGTTGTACGCCAGAAAAGACAAGGGGGGTAAAGGTATCCATAGGAGCGCTCTTTCTTTAATTCAAGGTTATTCGTTTTATTGTTTTTGACAAAGTATAGATATTATGGACGTTTTTTCAAATTTTTAAGTGTGTGAAAAAAGGAACGGGTGTTGAATAAAAAATAAGCACTCAAATAGATCAAGAATATGCCGAGTATGATTCCGGCTAAGGTGCTGGCACGCAAGAAAAAGGAAGCTTGTGAGGATAAAGGAAAAGACAAAAATCCAAGCACATTTAATCCATAATAGAGGGCTAGTGCACTCAAAAGGGAAGCGATCGTAAGGCATAATATTTGCTTAATCAATTGGAGGTCGTATTTCCAATACCCCCGTTTGATAAGGATCCCCCAAAGCAATAGCGTATTGACCCATCCAGAAGTAATTTCAGCAATAACAATGCCTCGTGCCGATAGAATAGGAAATAATGTTAAAGCAAGGCTGACATTGATAAAAACACAAATGCCTGTAACAATCATTGGTGTTTTGGTATCCTCATGGGCAAAGAAATTAGGAATAAAGACCTTAATGAGAACAAAAGCAGGAAGTCCTAGTCCATAAAGTTCCAATAATTGTGCAACATGCTGTGTTGATTGATCAGTAAACTGTCCACGCTCAAAGAGTAAACTGACAATGGGAGTGGAGAGCAGCAAAAAAGCGATGGATGCTGGGAGTGTTAACAATAGCGTTAATTCAATAGAGCGATTTTGCAAATGGTGGGTTTCTTCATGCTTTTTGCTCCGCAAAGCACGGGTTAATTCTGGCAAAAGAACAGTTGCAACGGCAATGGCAACCACGCCTAGAGGCAATTGATAAAGGCGATCAGCATACATCAAAGAAGAGACAGCTCCCGATTGACTAGAAGCGATGTTGGTATTGATGAGCAAATTAATTTGCGTGATACCGCCCGTGATAGCAGCAGGAAATGCTAAAGCTAACAGCTTTCGAACATTAGCACTTAAATGGGGACGACGGAAGAAAATTTTCATGCCGCTTTGTCGTAAAGCAACAGCAATTAAGGCCAGTTGAAGAAGCCCTGCGGCCAACACACCCCAAGAGAGATTTAAGCCGATATGCCAAGCATCAAGTTTATAGACCCAAGCATAGGCCAGCACACCAATCAGAATAATATTTAAAAAGAGCGGGGCAATGGCGGCAATAAAATAGCGGCGCAGAGCATTGAGCATGCCCCCCATCATGGCGGCCAGCGACATGCAGGTTAAATAGGGAAACATGATCGCAGTAAAATGAATTGTGGCGTTAAATTTTGTTGCATCTTCGATAAAGCCTGGAGCAATAATGGTTCGTACCAAAAAAGGCATACTGAGTTCCATAACAATCGTTAGCAGTAACAGTAGCGAAAAGAGAACACCAAAAACCTCTTCTGCAAATTTGCAGGCAGTTTCTTGTCCATCTTCAGTGATTTTTTTTGCGAAAAGAGGAATGAAAGCGGCACTAAAGGCACCTTCAGCAAAAAAACGGCGGAATGTGTTGGGAAAACGAAAAGCAGCATTAAAGGCATCAGAAACAGGACCAGTTCCTAGCGCTGCTGCCATAAGCATTTCACGGACGAAGCCAAAAATACGGCTCATGAGAGTTCCGGAAGCAACTGTTGCAATTTTTTTAATCAATGTCATAAAGATATATCGGTTTTGTTAGAAAAAAGAGAAGCGTTGATAGGAGAAATAAGCCGTTTTAAATCGCAAAAATCTGATCTGTAGGTCCATACAAGAATACATTTGTGCAGCGTTTTACGACGGTGGTTGTCTTTCTGTCAACAATGGTGCGTGAAGACTGTATAAAATGCTCCTTGATTATTATTGTTGTATTACAATTTTTATTGTTGCCATAAAATAATTAAAATTTCTTTTTCAAACTGAAATATAGGAGCGATGTCATACCAGTTGGAGGATATAGAATGATCATTTCTCTCTAGGGGGTGATGTTCGTGAAGAGTGCAACGCAATGGCGTGCTGTTTTGTGTGAGGGGCGTGGACCTTATTCAAAGAACGCAAATAAAATAAAAGCGTGAAGTAATGCGCAAATTCCATTATTTAAAAGACAGTGCTTTAGAGGCTTTAAAAGTCATAAGGCTGAGCTAAAAGGTGGTGGCAAAGCACGTCGATTGGTTTCCATCTTTAAGGCTTTATGTTCTCCCCAAATGAGGCTGCCTTCCCGTTTCAGAGATTCCATAAACAGAGGATAGCAAGATGTGATTTTTCACCAGCATCTTGCCTATTTTTAGCGCTACAAGCAAGAGCGCCATAGACGATGGAAGTGATTAAAGATCTTTTCAAAAATGATCAATCCTTATCAATTGCTTCGTTTAGGTTTTTTTCACAGTTGATGAGGGTAAAATCTGAGGAAATAAAGTTTCTTCCTTATGGTTTTCAAATCTCGTTGACGCGCGATTGGTTTGAAGATGAAAGCCAGGGAGTAAAGGCAATCTTTTTTATTAGAGAGGGCAAAAAATTAAAGCTTATCTGAATTCTTAGAGAGTCATAGCCTTTGCAGGCTGCATTTTGTGTGGTTGAATATTTTCTTGTCTCTTGATGTGCTGATGGATGTTTTCTATCATTTTATGCGCTTTACTTGTTTCTTTATCAAGAGTGTTAGAACATGTTTTTTCAGTGTTTTTCTTGAGTAATTGATGCTGGATAGATTGACGTTGGTTTGATGCTGAGCGCTCATTCAATTTGCGGTCATAAAAATCCATGGAGTGTATGTTATGTTCTATCTCTTTTGTTTGCTTGACGATTGCCAGAATCTCTTTTGCTTTGATGGCTGATGTGCCAAGACTTTTCGCAAGCTTTTCGGGATTATTTTCTTTTATCGCTTCATGCTCGCTTGAGGATAAGCGTTCATTGATTTTTTTGATATAATTCTTTATTTCTCCCCTTAATTTAGGAGAGTTTGATAACGTTTCTTGCTGCTGTTCTTTTGATAGGGAAAGGAGATTTTGCATCCACGCTTGAGGCATTTCTACCGTTTGTTCACAGCGTTTTTGTTTTACGTGATGGTCATGGAGAATGTCTCTTTTTGTTTGTGTAAAAATATCGATATAACGCTCAATGGCTCTACAGAGGGGCAAAATATTTGCTTCAGCATTGGCGCGCGCGTTGTTTTTTATGCCAAATACATTGCTACCAGAAAGCTTAGAAATAGATTGAGGAGATGTGGCAATTTGATAGGTGAGCTGTTCTCCCTCCGTTTGATTTTTATGGATCCTTTCAATCTTTTCCTGCAAAATATGCCGATTGCCATAAATGATTTGGCACAAAGTCTCGATTTCTGTTCTTCTTGCATGAAGTGACGTATTGTTTTTTATCCCTGTGACAATTTCGTCGCTTGTAAGGGGAGCTATTTTTTCTGCGGGGATTAGCACTTCTTGCTGGTGTTGAGCGCTTGGTGCTGTAAAGGAGAGGGCGTCACCAATTTTTAATGTATGTATTTGCTTTGGGGTGAGATCTTTTTTATTTCCCAGGATGAAATCTCCATTGGCATCAAGCATGAAGCCATTGGGTCCACAGCCTCTATAGGTACCATGATAGGTTTCTCCTTCTTTCGCTGTCATAATAAGACGATGATTTATATTCTCAAGCCCAATATTTTTCATATTGTCCATGAATTCTTTTAAAATAAGCGTTTTTTCTGGATTGGAGATATCCTCAAAAAGATGTTTCATCTCTTCTTTATCGTTGTGTTTTAGCGATGCAATGCTAGCAAAGTTCATGCGTTTTTCTGTTACAAGAGAAAAGTCAAGTGTGTGTCCTGCTACTTGAGCGAGTTTTTCAAAAAAAATTCGTTGTGTGCGTCCATTACCTTCTCTGAAAGGATGCGTATAGTTGAGCTGTATCATTATTTCAGCGGCTTGTTCAACAAATGTTTCGCGGGTTAAGCCTTTTAAATTATTCGTTTCAGCAAGTGTTTTGTCTAAATTTTTTAGTCCCTCCTGTATCTGTTTTTTTGATGCAAAAGAAATATCCGCTTTTTTCATTTTTGGCATACAAGCGACGGTGCCATCTTCAAATGTAAATGGTTTTTCACGTGTTTTCCCGGCCCATTCAAAAGTGTTTTTAAATAGGGTATGATGAATATATTGGAGATATGTAGAGTTGAGACTTTGTGGAGGCTCTTCTTGGCGTAGATGAATGATTGCTTTTGCTGTATCATGAGCACATTGCACTTTTAATTTTCCGTAGTTTTCTATTCCATATTTATTTTTTAAGGTGATACTGTTGGGGTAAAGGAAATTACGGTACATTGTATTATCTTCTTCGGTTTTAGACGATGAGGATAATTTCTCGTGTGAGGAGAGAGGGGCGGTATCTATTTTTTTTGTAGTACTGTCCCAGTATGCCATTGCTTTTTTTGGGGGCTGTGTTCCTATTTGTTGATGATCAGAGAGATTTTTCTGTGTTATTTGGACAGTCGTTAGATCATTTGTCACTGTATTTTGGGTCTGAAAAATGGTTTCTTGGAAATCTTTTTGCGTTTGCCTCATAGACGAAGCAGATTGAGCCATTGGTTGTGCTATTTGTTCTTTTTCTTGCAGACTTTGGGGCATAACTTCAACGCTGTCATGGGAAGTATGAGGGGTAATCCATGGTGCAAAATGGGCTTTTTCTTTTCTCTTTGTTTGAATGGAGGTGTTGTCTTTGCTCTTTTCCGTTATTTCATCGTTTGTGTGAGCGGCTCGTTTTTCTTCTGGAAGCAATGTTTTTTGCTGGTTTTTTTTCTGGTTTTTTTGCGGGCTTTGAGTTTTTGGTGCTGTAAAGGAGAAGACCTCACCAATTGTTAATGTTTGTGTTTGCTCGGGTGTGAGATCTTTTTTATTTCCCAAGATGAGAGTCCCCTGAACATCCATCATAAAGCTATTGGCTCCACAGCCTCTATAGGTACCATGATAGGTTTCTCCTTCTTTTGCGACGACAGCGAGATAATAATTTCTTTCACCCATTCCAAGCTTTCTCATAGAGTTGGTGAATTCTTGTAAAATGAGCAATTTTTCTGGATTGGAGATATCCTCAAGCAGATGCTGCATAGGCTCTGGATCGCCACGTTCCATGGCGGACACACGGACAAAGTCTTTGCGTTTTTTGCTCACAAGTGAAAAGTCTAGCTCATGTCCTGCTGCTTGAGCGAGTTTTTCAACAAACAGTCTCTTTGTGCGCCTATTGCCCTCTCTGAAAGGATGCAAGTGGTGTAAATCTATCATCAGTTGAGCAGCATGTTCAACAAATTCTTCGCGGGGCAATCCTTGTAAATTATTTTTTTCAGCAAGTGTTTTGTCTAACTTTTCTAGTCCCTCCTGTACTTTTCTGCCAATCGCAAAAGGTTCTGTAAATTCTTTTCTTTTCAAAATGGGCATGAAAGCAACACTGCTATCTTCAAATGTAAAAGGTGCTTGGCGGGTTTGGCCAGCCCATTCAAATGCACGAGAAAAAAGGCGGTGATGAAGATATTTGAGATAGGCGGCATCAAACTTCTCTGGTGGTGGTTCTTGGAGCAGTTTGATTATTTCTTTTTTTACATCATCACAACAGCGCTCTTTTAATATTTCTTTATCTTTGATGCGGTATTTATTTTTAAGCACCTTGCTATTGGGGTAGAAAAAATTTTGCGCTGCTTCGTTTATTTGTTTAGAAATGGTTGCATTAACTGCAGAGTGTTGTTCTTGCAATTCTTCCTGTGTGGAAGAGTTATAATGTTCTGTGTTTTTTTTCATGCATATGTCCTTTCAAGTTTTTAATATTTTTTTAAAAAAAAGCTTCTTTTTTGCATTTTTGCCTTATGTTATTTTCATAGCTTTCTTGCAAAGAAGAATGCCGATTTAAATGATTGAAAAAATTTGACCTTGTTCGTTATTCGCATCGAACAAAGTCAAGGGGTGTAATTTTTATGAAACGTTATCGTGAAATTTTATCAATGCGTTTTGTCATATGCCAGTTTATGCAAATTTTTCTGTATGTTATACGCCAACCTTGGTGCAATTTGGGCAAGATAATTGCACCAAAGTTTTATATGAAAAGCCAATGGTGATGAGACCATCACGACAAAGCCATTGTTTTTGATGTTTCGGCTCTGCGCGGTCGCATAGGAGGTCGCTCTTCTTGTTTAGATGTTTCAGTAAGCTCTTGATGACGCTTTGCTGTTGAGCGTTCAGGAAACTTTGGAGACTGTGATAGGCTTTGCTGATTTTTATCCAGATCGCTAAGCGGTTGATGGCGTTGTTGTTGTTCTGTTTGATGGTTTTGCACAATGGTTTCTCTTAACTGTTTTATCGTATCAGCATAATCCTTAATGGCGGTACAAAGGGTAGGAAGACTTTCTTCAGCGGCTTTGCGTGCTCCGTTTTTTATGCCAAGAGTTTTTCTACCAGCAAGCGGAGCAAAAGATGTAGAATCCTTTTCAATTTGAAATACAAGCTCTTCTCCCATATCTGGAATTTTGTGCATATCTTCCATTCTATATTGCAGAATAAATGGATCATTATAAACAATTTGGCACCAATATTCGATTTCTCTTTGACCATATTTAACCGATGGATCTTGTTGAATTCTGCGGGCAATTTCCTGATTTGAGAGAGGCTCTATTTTCTTTTCTGACTTGAGCGGATTTTGTGTTTGAGTGATTGCTTCTTCTTGTTGCGCTTGTCGATGCTGTCGTTGTTTTGTGTGAGGGCTCTGTGAAATATTCTCAGTTTTTGTATATTTTGACGTATACATAAAACCTTCTATGGCGGTACAGAGGGATGAAAGAGCTTCTTCAGCTTTTTTGCGCGCTCCATTTTTTATGCCAAGAACTTTTCTACCAGCAAGCTTAGAAATAGTCTGAGGGTTTTCTGTTATATCCCATAAGAGCTGTTCTCCCATATTGGGGTTTTCTTTGACGGCTTCTATTCTTTGTTCTAAAATGAGCCGGTCACCAAAAGCCTTTTTGCACAAAAATCGTATTTCTTCTTGATATGCTACGAGCAATAGCTCTCTTTCCATTGTATTAATAGATGTTTTGTGTTCCTGAGACGGTTTTGGTTGTTTAATTGCTGTTTGTGGGGAGGCCATTTTTTGGACGAAAGCGTCGCTTTTTTGTCTGTCTCCTATTTGGTGTGGTTTTCTTGAACGAGGGACTGCATAGATTTCACTGTCTTGTGATGATGAACTGCTTTGCTGCCTGACTTGTCTATGCCGTGGTGTTTTGGGTCTAACACTTGGGGCGAGGGTTTCTGAATTTTGAATTTTTGTGCTGGTTTGCACTTTGTCTCTCATGCGTGGGGGAAGGGCCGGTGCCACTTTTGTCTGTAGAGAGGGGGATTCTTGAGCTGCTTGTCTGTTTTGTTCTCTATCTTTTGCACGCGGTGGTCTTTGTGGTGCTGTTTTTATATGCGTGGAGGGGCTCTCTTGGATTTCTGGATTTTGAATTTTTGTGCTGGTTTGTGCTCTGTCTCTCATGCGTGGGGGAGGGGGCGGCGCCACTTTTGTCTGTAGAGAGGGGGATTCTTGAGCTGCTTGTCTGTTTTGTTCTCTATCTTTTGCACGCGGTGGTCTTTGTGGTGCTGTTTTTATGTGCGTGGAGGGGCTTTCTTGAGTTTCAGGTTTTTGGATTTTTGTGTCGGTTGGCGTTTTGTCTCTTACGCGTGGGGGAGGGGGGGGAGCTACTTTTGTTTGTAGGGAGGGGGAGGTTTGAACTTGTGTGCTGTGTTGTTGCCTCTCTCTCATACGTGGGGGGTTGGGCGGTGCCATGTTTGTCTGTAAAGAAGGAGTTTCTTGGATTTTTGCGCTGGGGGATATTGTGTTGGTTTGCGTTTTTTCTCTTATACGTTGGGGGGGCGGTGGCGCAACCTTTGGGGGGGATGACAAATTCTCTCGGCGTGTTTGTACAGGGGGGGGGGACACACTTTGAGAAACTTGGGGAGGAGAGGTTCTGGTGGGGGATTGTTCAGTCTGTTGTTGAAATTTTTCCATCATTTCGGTAATAAAAGGGGAGGGGTTTCTTTTTTTCATGCATGTTCCTTTCAAACTCTTCCAATATTGTTTTTAAATACTATCTAAGAATGTACGTTGGTGTTTATTCTGTTTTATGGTTTTTTACTTGCTCTTATGAGAGAGGATATGAAACTAAACGATTCCACAAGATTTGACTCTTTTGGTGCAGATGATGATCACTCTTTAAATACTGTTTATCAGTAGCTTAGATTAACTGGTGGGGGAATGAATTTTGTTTCAACGCTCTCTCTTTCTTGGCGCAAATCACTTCTGTTTTGTGTTGCGCCAAGATATTAGATTCAAAGGGAAAACTTATGTTTATTTAGCTGGCAAGAGCCATCGCTTTGGAGGCGGCGGTTTTGCGAGGACGAAAATCTGTTTCTCTTTGCTGAGTAGAGGCTGTTGCGCCTTCATGTGTTACTATTGAAGGCTCAGGACGTTGAGCAGTTTGTGAGACGCTTTGTTGTTGATGCAAGTTTTGCGCTCTCTCAGACAGTTCATGGCGTTCTTGTTTTGACTGCTGAGTTTCTGCAATGCTCTCTTTTACTTGTGTTACAGCTGTTGCATAATTGTCAAGGGCATCAATGAGGTGAGAAAGTCCCGCTTCAGCATGTCTGCGTGCTTGATTTTTAAAGCTACCAATACCAACACCAGCGTATTTTTTAAAAGACTGAGGATTTCCGGCAAGTTGCTGTGCGAGCTGTTCTATTGTTTCAGGGTTTTGGAAAAGCTCTTCCACCTGTGATTGCAAAATATTTGATTGGCCAAAAACAACAGTGGACCAATATTGGATTTGGGCATGGTGTCTTTTGACTTTTGAATGTTGGTGGATTTTTGTAGAAGTTTCTTCTTCTGAAAGACTTTCTTTTTCCCTTTGAGAACGATCCGGTTTTTTTAGGAGTTCAGTAACAGCTGCCTTTCCCATGAGGCGTTCATAGTTTTTGAGTTCTTGCTCTGGAGATTGTAAGAGACTCTCTCTTGCATGTTTTACAGCTTCTGTATAACCATCAATGGTGACACAGAGGTCGGAAAAACTTTCTTCTGCTTGTTTGCGTGCTTGATTTTTAAAGCCCAACATACTGGTGCCGGAAAGTTTAGCGATGCTTTCAGGATGGGCAGCCATGCGCCATGAGAGTTCTTCTCCTGTAGCGGGATTTCTTTGAATTTCTTGCATCTTTTCTTGCAAAATGTTGGGGTTGCCATAGGCCTTTGCGGATAAACGTTGGATTTCTTCTTGATAGGTTCGAACCAATGAATGGTGTGGAAGCAATAGAGTGATTTCTTCCTCTGAGAGGATTCTTGTTGGCCTTTGTGAAGAAGCTTGTGGAGCAACTGTTGCACGTGTTGTTTCAGGTTCTTGTGGTTTTTCGATCCCGCTGTCTCTTGTGAGAGGCGTTGTTGAATGCGTCATTTTAACGGATGTCTGTGCGTTTTCTTTCCTAACAGTTTCTTTTTCTAAAACAGAGTGTATTCCCTCATCTTCTTCCGGTATCGATGATAGTCTCTTGCTTTTTGAAGGAGCTTCTTTAGGGAGGGGGGAGACACCTGAGACTTCTGCCGCTGCTTTGTCATAGAGTTCTATGAGTTCTTTTATTGAAGAGGATGGAAAAGGGTGGGGGTGATCTTTTTTCATGCATGTTTCCTTTCAAAAATTGTTTTAGAAAACCTCTTTGGTGCATTCCCCACTTTTAGTTTTGATAACTTTTACACAAAGGAAGATATCGCACTGAACGCGCCCAAAGATCCGCGCTATTTGCACCCAGTCTAATGGAGCTTTGTGTCTTTTATACAGTTTTTTTATGAAACTTTATCAATAAGTTATAATAAATTACAGGACCCATTTTTAGGACTGTTTTAGGACTATTTTTTGTAACATTCTAAAACAATTCTTGGCGCAATCACGATAAAATGATTTGCGCCAAGAAACTCACTGAAAAAGAGATTATATTAAAAACAAAAATTGATCTGTTTTTATGTTTATGCCCCCCTTACATGGCATAAGCCATCCCTTTTTCTCCGTGTCTTTGTCGTTGTGGACTGTGCTCTGGACTATTTTGTTCTTGTCCTCTTTCGTGATGACGATGATGGCGATGGTGTCCTTCAGTTTGCTGACGATTTTCTTGATGGCGTTTTTGTTCCGCTTGAGGGGTTCGCGATAACTTCTCTGTTGCGTTTTCTACAGCTTTTGTATAACCGTCAATGGCCTCAATGAGCGGTCTAAAACCCTCTTCAGCCTCTTTGCGTGCTTGACTTTTTAAGCCAAGTGCGGAGCGGCCAGCAAGCTTATGTATAGATTCAGGATCTTCAGCAAGTTGATTTGAAAGCTCTTTTCCTTTACCGGGATCTGTAAGTATGCCTTGCAAGTGTTGCTGGAAAAGCTTGTCATTGCCATAAACAATTTGACCCCAATGCATGACCTCTTCTCCATATGCTTGGACCTGTGGATTTTTTAAAAGCATGACACTCATTTGTTCTGCTGTGAGGGAAGATGAAGGTCTTCCTCTTTGTTGTGGAGCAACCTCTGTATAGTCGGTTTCAGATTCTTGTTGCCCTTGAGCATGGTGTCTGCCTCTTGAAGGAGAAACGCTGCTAACGGATGCGTATGTAACTTCAGCTTCGCGTCTTGGGGGAGCAACCTCTGTATAGTCGGTTTCAGGATTTTCTCTTCCCTGATCAGGACGTCTCCCTCTTGAAAGAGGATCAACTGTGCTAACGGATGCGTATACAACTTCCTCTTCTGGATTTGGTCTGCGCTGGCCTCCTCTGTTTGGTTTATTAACTGTTGCATAGAGGGCTTCTGGATTTTCAGAAGGGTGTGGGTGACTTTTTTTCATGGCTGTTTCCTTTCAATATTTTAGAAAACCTCTTTGGTGCATTCCCCACTTTTAGTTTTGATAACTTCTAAGGCAAAAGAAGATATCACACTGAATGGCCTCCAAAGATTTCGCGCTATTCAGAGACAGTGTAACGGACATTTGTGTCTTTTATACAGTTTTTTTATGAAATCTTATCAACAAGTTATAATAAATTACACGATCCATTTTTAGGACTATTTTTTGTAAGATTTTAAAACAATTCTTGGCGCAACGGCAATGAAACGATTTACGCCAAGAAATTCCATGAAAAAGAGATTACATAAAAACAAAAACTATCTGTTTTTATGTTTATGCCCCCTTACATGGCAAAAGCCATTCCTCTGTTGCCCTCTTGTCTGCGTTGGTGAGGGCTGTGCTCTGGACTATTTTGTTCTTGTCCTCTTGCGTGATGATGACGGTGATGATGGTGATGTTTGTGTTCTGTATCTCTTTCCGGACTTTCTTGTTTTAGACCTCTTTCTTGCTCACGTGTAAATTCTTTGTGGAGCTTTTGTGTTGTATGTATATGCTTTTCAAGAGCTGAGTAAAGGTGACGAAAGCCATCTTCGGCCTCTTTGCGATCGGGGCTTTTTACGCCAAGGAGTTGCCTGCCTGCAAGTTTCCCAGGGCTTTCAGGATTTTCTGCAAGGTCCCATAAGATTTTTTCTGTATCCTGAGGATTTTCAAGAATTTTAGCAAGTGGTCCATTCAAGGCATGCTCGTTACCATAAACAACTTTGCACCATTCTTGGGTTTCTCTTACACCATATTGAAAGTCTACGTTTTTTAAAAGCTTTGTCGTAATCTCATCTTTCGGGGTTCTAGGAGGAGGAGTTGTTCCTCTGCCAACGCCTTCGTAGAGGGGATTTTCCCGTTGTTGGGATTCTTGTCCGCCTTCAGCACCCATGCCAACAGTTGCATAGACAGATTCTATTGGTTTTTGGGGAGAAAGCCCCCCATTTGCTCCGTGATTAATTTCTGCATAGAGATGTTCCTCTGGCCTTTGGGGATATCGCAGATCCTGAGTGCTCCCGCTAGGTGAGTCGTAGAGGGGGTTTATTCGTTGTTCGAATTCAGTCTCACCCGTTGCCAGATCAACGATTGCATAGGGATCTGCGAGTTTTTCAGCACGTCGCCCATTGCTCGGATTCCCACCAAGCCTGTCATAGGGATTCCCTAGTGGTTTTTGGGGGGCATAGATCGTTTCGGTTGTCTGTGGTGCATAGACAGTTTCTAGTGGCCGTTGAGGAGGCGTGTCATAGTCACTGGGAAACTGTCTTGTGTTAGATGCGCTAGCATTTGCTTGTTGTATTTCTTCTGGACTTGGTATGCGCGGGCCTTCTCTTCTGTTTTGTTTATTAACTCGTGCGTAGAGGGGCTCTTGGCTTTGGGTTTCTGGGTGTGGGTGACTTTTTTTCATGGCTGTTTCCTTTCAATATTTTAGAAAACCTCTTTGGTGCATTCCCCACTTTTTTGATACCTTTTAAGACAAAAGAAGATATCAAATTGAATGGCATCCAAAGATTTCGCGCTATTCATGTTGGCTTGTAATGGACATTTATGTCTTTTATAAAGTTTTTTTGTGAAATCTTATCAATAAGTTATAATAAATTACAGGATGCATTTTTAAGACTATTTTTTGTAACATTCTAAAACAATTGCGTTGGTGCAATGGTGATGAATAATTGGCGCCAAGAGTTCTGTTGGAAGGCAAAAATTGGCGCGTTTTAGCCGGTAAGAGCCAGCGATGAGGAGCGACTAACTTTTAAGCTGCGGGCTTGATATTGTGCTTCTTTGGTGTTTTTCATAGTCTGTGCAATTTCTTTTGCTTTGCTTTCTGATGTACCAAGAAGGCACGATAGTCTTGTATGATCTTTTTCGTCTATGGCTTTACGATCTTCTGAGGAGAGACGATTGTGTAGTTGGCGTGAAAAGTGATGGAGTTCTTGTCGTAGTGCTGGAGAATGCAATAAAGCTTCCCTTTGTTGTTCTTCTGATAAGGCAAAAAGGTTTTGTAAATTTTTTCCAGGTTTTTCAACAGCATGGCTCATGCGGTTTTGTTCTCTTTGATGATGCTTCAGAATTTCATCTTTTGTTTGTTGGGTTATTGTACCATAATTTTTAAGGGCTTGGCTGAGTTGTGGAACAGCCTGTTCGGCTTGTCTGCGATTAGAACTTTTCATGCCAAGAATTTTTCTCCCTGCAAGTTTAGAAATTGATTGAGGGTCTTGTAAAATTTCATCGGCAAATTGATCTCCTAAGTTTGGAGCTGCCGTTATGATATCTAATTTTGTCTTTAAGGCGTGGTTTTTACCATAAACACGTTTTGATAAATGTTCGATTTCTTTGCGGCTTTCTTCAACATAAGCATCATTTGAAATCTTCATGAATAACTCTTCATGGGTGAGAGGGGCTAATGTTTCTTTTGGGATCAGTGTTTCTTTTACATTTTGAACATTGGATTTTTCAAAGCAGAGGCGGTCGCCGTTGCGTAATGTTTTGATGTGTTCTGGGGAGAGATCATCTTTGTGCCCAACGACGAAAGCCCCCTCTACTTCCATAACAAAACCTTCTGCTGAAGTGCCTCTAAAGATGCCATCATAGGTTACACCTTCTTTTGCTGCAACAACAACACGATTGTTAATTTCATCCAGTCCAGCTTCTCTCATCTGGGAGATGAATTCTTTTAAAACAAGGGATTTTTGCGGATGTGTGATATCTTCAAAAAGATCTTTCATCGGTTGGGGATTGCCATGTTGTATCGCTTCAATACAAGCGGCTGTCATGCGTTCTTTTGTGATGAAAGAGAAGTCAATGGTATGTCCTGCTGCTTGTCCAAGTTTTTCCATAAACATTCGATTGACGCGCCCATTGCCTTTTCGAAAAGGATGTGCGTGCTCGAGCTTCATAAAAATTTCAGCGGCACTTTCAGAAAATTCTTGGCGTGATAAGCCTTGTAAATTGTTCTTTTCGCTTAGTGTTTTTTCGAGTTGTTGGAGCTCTTTTTTTATCTGCGGACCGATGGCAAAAGGAACTTCATAACCTTTTGGACGCATCGCTGGCATATGAGCAGTGCTGCCATCTTCAAACGTAAAGGATGTATCGCGGGTTTGTCCAGCCCATTCAAAAGTTTTGTGGAAGAGGCTCCAGTGGATTAATTTGAGATAAGTAGTATCAAATTTTTGTGGGGGTGGTTCATGGCGAAAATTAATAGCTTCTTTAGCGGCGTCATGGGCACTGCGTTCATATAGTTTTTTGGGGTCTTTGATGCCATATTTATTTTTGAGTGTTTTGGTTCCTTTATATAAATAATTTTGCTCTAACATATCATCTCTCCTTAAAGGTTAGGGGGGGGGATGCGCGTTTTAAACGCAGTATGTTGAAAGTTCCCCTTCACGTGTATGAATGGTTGTATCAACCCTTTTGTAAGGCTTTTGAAAAGCTTTTGGTTGTGAGGGATGCACAAAGCTCTGTTGCGATTGTTTGCATGCCTATTCCTTGTTTCATTTATTTTAGCTTCTCTGATGTTTCTTTTTGTTTATGATCCTGTTGTGCTGTAAAATACTGATATTTAAGATGGCGATATGAATCCCATAAGGGGTCAAAAGACAGATTTTTGATAAATCGACTCTGGGGGAAATCTTCATCCTTTGAGGTGGGGGCAAGAGGTCAAAAAGAAAAATATTGTTTAAAATTTTCGCTGTTTTGCCTTTAATAAAGTTGTTTGCAAGAGTGCTTTGATGAAGGGACTGGATATGGCGGAGAGGATCGCTCTTGATTATCGGAAGGCTTTGGGACTTTTCATACATAGTGTTGAGGGTGGGAAGTCTATGGATCAAAGCAGTCATCAAGAATTTTTCTCCATTATGTTTTTTTATTGGTTTATGCTGACATCTTGTTTATATGTTTATAACAAAATGTTTTTTTACTTTGTGTTGTTGCTCTTATTATCTTGTGTTACTTTAAGCCCCATAAGAGGGGAAAAGCTTTTTTTGGTGAGAGAGAAAGGTGTTTTTTCAGCCCTTGATAATTAAAATAGAACACAAAATGATATCGTAAAGAGGGAAAACCTTGTATAAGAATGATTTATTCATTTTGGTGTATATCTTGAATGTTTTTTGGGAAAAATCAATGTTTGTTGTGTGTGGGGGGTGAGTACTCTTGTCTTAAAGAAAAATCTTTTGTTGATTATGTTCTCTAATAGATATACGTCCTTTACGTAAAACAAAACACCATTGGGTTACTAATTCACGGGCTTGTTTTAAAGAGACATCTTTTAACACATCCATTTGGCGACGGTGCTCATAAATGGTACAACGTTAAAGCCTCCCATGAAGTGTATAAAATCTATTGAGCTTTCCCATTTTTACGCTTCATAAAGAAGCCGGTCCCCTCACATATTTTGAGTGCCTAATATTTCGGACAAAACCTTGGGCCTTAGAGGCGGTTCATAAAAGGTATGCCTTTCTTGTACAGTTTCACTCTACATGAGGCCCTCGCTTGTGACATGCAGGCGACAGAGTTTTGATTGATGTAACACAACATGGAACAGATTTAAGATGAGAGAATCTTATGCTATTTAGTCTCTAATTTAACAAAAAATATAAATTATCATTTATAAATCAATATGTTATATAAATTATATATGAAAAACTTTGTATAAATGGGTTCCTTTTCCAAGTGGATATATTAGTGTCGCTATTGGTTGGGTCTATGGGCGTTTTTTATAAAGACCTTTTAAAGACTGCTGATAAAACGATGCACAAAATATAAAAAGGAAAATTACGGATTTTTTGACCCTGTTTTTCTTGTATGTGGGCGGTTATTTTTTGTTCATCGGCTTTTAAAAAACAGGAATTTGTGCTTTTTTTGTCAATATCTCATCGGGGGGTAGTTTTTCTTTGTGGGGTAAAGCAGTTTTTTGCAGCTGAGGCTAACATTTCTTTCCTTCTGAAAGAGATGGCGCAACCACATCGCAAAGGGACTTGCATCAGAATAATTTGTTCATCTTGACGCATTTCTCGAATAACTTTGTGGGGAAAAATGAGTGCTCTTTTAAAATATTCATATAACCACGAAGATCTACTTCATCTAAGACAAACAAAATAGGCTTTTGTAGCTTTCGTCAGTGGTAATCATGACGTTTAAAAGGAATTAACAATTATCCTGTCCAATTGCTCTGGATATGGTGTATATGCTATGTGCAAAATTGGTGGTAGGGCGCTTAAGTAATCTGTTTTTTGCATGTATGATAAGAATATTAAAATATCTCTTCCACATAGTTGTTTAAATCAAAAAACAAAGTTTCATATTTTTTAGCTGGCCATAGCAAGTGTATTTGAACGATTTTGGGTGCGTGTGTAGAATTGGCTATGAGCGTTTCTTGCTTTTTGAACAATGTCGGTAATTTCTTGTGCTTTCTGTTCTGATATACCAATACTTTGTGCAAGCGTTTCATAATCTTTGTTTGTGATCGCACTACACTCATTTGATGAAAGACGATGTTCTAAACTGTTTATCAAAGTGCGGAGTTCTCGGTATAATTGAGGAGATTGAGACAAGATTTCTCTTTGTTTTTCCGGTGATAAAGCAAAAACATTTTGCAAGTTTTGGCTGGGCTTTTCTACCGCCTTTCCAAGGCGTTCTTGTTGAATTTTATGATCTCGAGTGATTATATTATAAGCAGCTTCTACAGTATACACATAATTTTCAATTGCAAGAGAGAGCACATCAAGATGATTTCTAGCGTTTACACGTGCCGGATTTTGTAGACCGCATATACTAAAACCTGCAAGAGGAGAAACAGAGTGCGGGGCCTGTTTAATCTGATTAGCAAACTGTCTGCCTAATTCTGGATTTTTAATAATCTCTTCTATCTGTTCGTTTAATGTGTTTGCGTTGCCATAAACAGTTTTTGCGTATGTTCGGACTTGCTTTTGAGCTTTGAGAACATAACTATTTACCGCAACTGTTTTGGAACATTCACTTTTTGTGAGAGGCGCTAATGTTTCTTTTGGAATAAGCGTGTTTTCAAGCTCTTTGCTTTTAGGGGCGGTAAAGGTAATGGTATCACCAGATTTTAGTGTTTTTAATCGTTCTGGTGTTAAATCATCTTTGCTACCAATGATGTAAGTCCCTTGCACATCGAGTACAAAACCTTCTGAATAACAACCTTTATAAGTTCCCATATAGGTTTCTCCTGCCTTTGTTGCCATAACAAGGCGACCATCCACGTTGCGTCCCGTATTGTTTATGTGCTCCATAAATTCTTTTAAAAGACGTATTTTTTGGGGATTGGAGATATCTTCAAAAAGATCTTTTATTAATTGTGTATTGCTATATTGCATTGCTTCGCTATAGGCAGCCATCATACGTTTTGGTGTGACAAGCGAAAAGTCAAGCTGATGTCCTGCAGCTTTGGCGAGATTTTCAAAAAAGATTTGTTCTGTGTGCTCATTGCCATCTATGAATGGGTGAATCTTGTGAAGAGAATGAAATAGACTTGTTGCTTCCTCGACAAATTCTTCGCGCGTTAAGCCTTGCAAATTGTCTTTTTCGGCAAGTTTTTGATCTAATTTTTGTAAGTTTTCAAGGATTTCTTCACTGGTTGAAAAAGAATTGCCCCATTCCGTTCTTTTCATTTCTGGCATGGCGGCAATGCTACCATCTGCAAATGTGAAAGAAGTATGGCGCAGATGTCCTGCCCATTCAAAGGTATTTTTAAACAATTGTTGATGGATATAACATAGATAAGAGGAATCAAAATATTCTGGTAGAGCTTCTGCAAGCAGATTAACCTTTGCCTGTTCTGTATCATGTGAGCATTTTTCCAGAAAGAGTTTAAAGTCTGTTTCTCCATATTTATTTTTGAGGATTTGTGTACCAGGATAGAGATAATTATGGGGAGAAGCTACAGATATATTTTTTGCTTTTGCTTTTGGCATTGTTACCTCCTTATAATGTTGGACTTTCCATGAGAGTCTTAAACTCTTCTCGTGAAATATTCCCCCCTCGCATATTCTTTTGAGGTTTCAAGCCTTGGATAAGGGAAAAGAATCTGCTCAAATTCATGGGTGTTTTTGAGTGTATCAATCCTTATCTTGGCATTTTTTTCTTTTACTGAGAAAAAATGGTTCATTTGTGTTGCTGTAATGCATATTGTCTTTTTATTTTTTTGTAGAAAGATTTTATTCAAGCGATTTTTCTATAAAACAGCTGTCTTCAAAAGCCTCTCGATGGGGATCTCAAGGCGTAGACATGATTGGTATGCATTGTTTGGTAATGGAGGGGATGCTTCATAAAAAATATTGATATTGGTGAGCACAGCTATAAAAATACCATTTAAGGACTCTTTCCCCTCATATTTTTTTGCTGGATCATGGGGAAATTTCTTTTTTATAGGCTTTTATGAAATAGAATCTTTGCTTTTATCCTTTGATGTTGTTGTTTTGATGCATGTCTTCATTAGAGTATGTTTTTTAGTTTTTCTGTGCTTTTGGGGCAAAGCGGTTTTTTGCAGCTGCGGCTAACATTTCTTTTCTTCTGAAATAGATGGCGCGACCACATCGCAAAGGGCGTTGGCCTTGCATCAGAATAATTTGTTCATCTTGACGCATTTCTTGAATAACTTCATGGGGTAAAATCAGAGCTCTTTGTTGGTAATTGATGTTGTAAGAGCTCTTTCCTAAAGATAAACCTCTTGATTTGCTTGTTCCGGTGACTTCAACGGTCATTTGACCACAGCGTTCTGAAATGTCTTTGGCTGTTTGAAGATCTTTAATGGCAGCATAGCTAACAAAAGAGCAGCTTTCAAACCATGAACGTGCTCCAGATTCTCCAAAGTGATTGACCAACTGACCAGAAGATTGATAGAAGAGCATTAGGGATGTTCCGTATTTACGTCCACGATCACGCGCTTCTTCTAAAATATTCATATAGCCTAGAAGATCTACTTCATCTAAGACAAATAAAACACGCTTTTTATATTTACCGTCTGCTGTAACCATGGCATTGAGAAAGGCACCAATAATAACACGTCCTATCGCTGGATAACTGTTCAAAATGCTTGCGGGAAGATTGAGAAAAACATCCGTATTGCCATTGGCGATATCTGAGGAAGAAAAATCATCCCCGCAGACAAGATCTGCGTAATTGGATAAAGAAAGCCATTGGGTGTCTTTCGAGGCGGTTGTATAGACTCCTGAAAAGGTTTGCTCTGCCATTTCTGTAAAAATACCCACCATTTCACGAATAAAAGGAGAAGGCGTTGTTTCTTGGATCATGCGTAATTGATTGATAATAGCTGTTTCTGATTGAGAGAGAATTCCACGCAATGTTTTTAAATTGCGCTCCTCGTCTTCGTATTCATCAGAAAATATGACATGCGCAAGAAGAGCCGTTAAAAGATTATGGGCTTGTGTCGAGAAATATTCCGCTGAAGAATTGTCTGATTTTTTATCTGTGAGAAGCAATTTGGAAAAGCTAACAATATTTGCTTCACGTTGTGTGCGGGGTACGCTGTCATCTAAAAGCCAATCGATGACATTAAAACTTTTTGTTAAAAGTGAATTAGGATCGAGAACAATAACATTTCTATTGCCCATTTTTTGACGCGCAAATTTGACCATTGGGGCAACTTCTGTTGAAGGATCAAGACAAATAACAGACCCAGGATAGTTTAAACACGTAGGAACCACTGTACTTGTGGTTTTATAGCCACCAGAACCAGCAAAAAAAATCATATGGGTTGAACCAAAATCAAGATTAAAAGTTAGCAAAGGTGCTGTTCCACCTTTGCCCCATGTTGTTTTATTGCCAGGTGCAAAGGGAATTTTGCACACATTATCTTGATCAACACGGTATCTTTCTCCCACAACAATTTGCCCATTGGCAGGAAAGATTTTTGCTGCCTCTCTTAAATCCATCCATGAGGCTTCACCAAAAACACCTTTTTTGGCACGCTTAACCTTATTTTTAGGGGGGGAGGTTGTTATGAATTGAATAATGGAGAAAAAAGCACCAATGATGATGCCAAAGACAACCATGGGATCCATGAATTGAAGTGCATAGCTCCACGTTATTCCTTGTTGGCCCACATAGGGACTTAAACGTTTTATTTCACCTCCAATATAGTAAAGAGCTGTGGTTCCAAAAAAGGCAACAGAGACAAAAGTGATTGTTTTACGCAGGTGCAGTTTTTGCGAGAGACTATACAACAATGAAACAGCAGCTGTTAGGGCTAAGACTAATAAAGGCTCTGAACGAAGAGTCCAATAAATTTGATCGCTCTTTAGTCCATTTGTTATCAGCAACAAAAAATGAGGGACAAGGAATATCGTTAAAGCACCTAAAGCAATAGGAGTTAAAATAAGTACCATTTGTGTCTTGGTATATTTCATTGTATTTTACTTTCAATTCTCTTTAGAATTTGCTGTGAAATGCTCTTTTTTTCAGCTGTGTAATACTCTTTTTGCAAAGCTGCAAGATAATGCTAACCCGTTTTCGTTTATGCGCCTTACTCATGAAAAAGGAAGGTTTTATCCATCCTTAGCCGGCCATAGCGAGTACATTTGAACGGTTGACTGTGCGCGTGCAAACTTGTTGGTGTACTTCTTGGGCTTGCTTAACGGTTTGTGTAATTTTTTTGGCTTTATTTTCTGATACACCAATGCTTTGAGCCAATGTCTCATACTCATTATTTTTGACAGCTTTATGTTCATTTTCTGAGAGACGGCTATTGATGTTTTTTACAAAGGTAGTCAGCTCTTTTCGAAGTTCAGGATTTTTTGCTAAAGCTTCTTGCTGTAATTCTTTTGGCAAGGAAAAAAGATCTTGCAAGTTTTTACTTGGCATTTCTACTATTTTTGCACGGCGAGCTTGTTCTGTTGCATGTTCTTGCGTAATTGCCTTCTCCGCATGTTTTACAGCATGGGCGAAATTTGTAACAGCACTACAGAGCATATCAACATGATTTTTAGCATTTGCACGTGCCTGATTTTGTAGTGCAAATAAACTGAAGCCTGCAAGATGAGCAACAGAGTCTGGTGCTCTTTCAATCTGATTGGCGAGCTGTTGACCTAAGGCTGGATTTTTAATAATCGCGACCATCTGTTTGTCTAATGTTTTTGCATTGCCATAAACAATTTTTGCTAACTTTTGAATTTGGTCTCGAGTTGTGTGGACACAGGCATCTTCTGCAATCATTTCGGCTTTTTCATTTTTTGTCAAAGGGGCTAATTTTTCTTCAGGAATGAGTGTTTGTTCAAGCTCTTGGGCTTGGGGAGCTGTAAAAGTAATTTTATCACCGGGTTTTAATGTTTTTATTTGTTCTGGTGTGAGATGTTCTTTATTTCCGATGATGTAAGCACCTTTCACGTTGAAGGTAAAACTTTCATGACCAGCACCTCTGTAGGTGCCTGTGTAAGTTTCACCTTCTTTTGCAACCATAACAGGGCGATCATTAACCTTGCGACTGAGATTCTTCATGTTATCCATAAATTCTTGTAAAAGACATGTCTTTTCTGGATTGGAAATATCTTCAAAAAGATGTTGCATAGGTTCTAGATCGCCGTTTTCTGCTACTGCAATACTGGCAAGCATCATGCGTTCTTTTGTGACAAGCGAAAATTCAAGTTGATGGTTTGCGGCTTGAGCAAGTTTTTCAAAAAAGATTCGTTGTGTGCGTCCATTTCCTTCTCTGAATGGATGGATTTGGTTGAGAGAGTTAAATAAGTTTATTGCTTCAGAGTTAAATTCTTCGCGCGATAAGCCTTGCAAATTATTCTTTTGGCTAAGCGTTTGATCTAATTGTTGTAAGCCTTCTTGAACTTCATTACCGATTGCAAAAGCATGTTCCCAGCCTGTTCTTTTCATTTCTGGCATGGTGGCAGTGGTGCCATCTGCAAATGTAAAGTGTTCATTGCGGGTATGGCCAGCCCATTCAAACGTTGTTTTAAATAACTGATAATGAAGATATTTTAGATAGGATGAATCAAATCGTTGTGGCGATGGTTCTTCGCGTAAATTGACTATTGCTTTTGCTGATTCATGGGAACATTTGTCAAGAAAGGCGTTAAGGTTCTTTATTCCATGTTTATTTTTTAGCGTGACGCTTTTAGGGTAAGTATAATGATAAGGTGAAGGGATTCCTTTTGCTTTTGGCATTGTTACCTCCTTATAATCTAGCATTGTCCATAAGAGTATTAAATTCCTCTAGTGAAATATTCCCTCTCGCATATTCTTCTAAAATTTTGAGCGTTGTGGAATGAAGTGTTATTCCCTCTATTGCATGGGTGCTGATCGCTGTATCAACCGCTTTACGACGTTTTTTCAACTCTTCCGCTGTCATCGATAAAAGATTTTCTGTCGTCTTTGTCAGCATTTATTCTTCCTTTCCAGCTTTTCAATAATTGCCATAAACAAACCTTTTTTAGCAGGCGTGTTTTATCTTTAGTTACCGCCAAAGATGTTTCGTTGTTTGAATGGGTCATAATAAATTTCTGTGACCTTAAATTTTCCTTCAACCCGTTTGCATTGGATGATGATATCAATCATTGAAATCAATAGACCTCGAATATCATCACGTTCTAAATCACCCCCTCCCTCACTTTCTTTAACCAAAAGGGTCATTTGCTCAAAGGCAGCAAGAGCTGTTGAGGCATGAACCGTCGTAATGGAGCCTGGATGGCCAGAATTGACATTGCGGATATAATAAAAGGCTGTACCATCTCGAAGTTCTTGCAAAAGAATACGATCAGGACGCATCCGTAAAGATGATTCAAGCAATTCTTTGGGGCCAACAGAAGCTAAACCTTGTCCATCTTTTGAATAGATCATCGAGACATGGTTAGGGTGCGGTATCACCAATTCTTGTGTGTCTTCAATGGTGATAATACGCTCGTCTTGAGGAATTTTGGCGATCAATGCTTTTGATAATGTTGTTTTCCCCGAACCAGTCTTTCCCGCAATCAAAATATTTTTCTGGCATTTTACAGCTTGATTTAAAAAGGAGACAAAGTCTTTATTGCAATAAGCATTGGCTAAATTATGTTCGATGATTTTGAGTTCATTAAAACGCGTATGATAATCATTCAATGGCGTGAAAGATACCTGCTCACATAGCGAGAAGAGACCTTTATTGGCAAGCTCTTCGAGAGAAAAATTCTGCGATGATGGTTTGCGAATTGTCATACTAATTGTGTCCTTTTCGACAGCGGGTGGAATGACAATTTGAATGCGCTCATTGCCTGGGAGGGTCGCTGATAAGATTGGATTCTTATTTGATATATTTTGCTTGGAATAAGACGCGACAACTTTCGCAATCCCCATAAGCTCATTAAAAGAGAGAGCCGGTGCTTCTACTGTTTTCCAGCCATCTATCCCTTCCGTCATTACTTGATAGGGACGATTGATAACAATTTCAAAAAGACTCTCATCTTTCAAAAAAGCACTGATGGGTTCAAGTTTTGTGAGAACAATCGCGACGGTTTCATCGCTCATGGTATGTAAGGTTTGGTTCATTCTAAAGGTATCGCAGAGTTTTTGTAAAAGTTTCTTGAAACAGCTCGATTGATAATCTGTTTTTTGTTTTCGATGACTTTTAATTTATAAACGCCGGAAAAATCCAAATCGCGGGCAACGAAAACGTTCACCATTTCCCCTTGGTTTTTGGATAAGGTTGGAGGAATATTGGCGTAATTTTCGACAATAATATTTGCAATGTTTTGTCCTGAAGAGAGTGTTTCATGCTCTTCTTTGTCTTGTTTTTTTGATAAACGTTTATTGGCATAGTTTGTTACATCTTTTATCAGGGATACAAGAAGTGCAGATCCAATCCTCTCTAACCAATGATTATCAATATCACCGTCAATACCAGAGCGTCCTAAACTGTCTGTTGCCGGTGAAGCTAAGGATATAATGATACCATTGGGGGTTTTGGCTCTATTCCATAGCACAAAGAGACGTTTTTGGCCTTTTTTCAATCCGGCGCGATACTCACCAACAATTTGGGTGCCTTTATCAAGAAGCACAACACGACCATTGTCTGATAAAATATCTCTGGAGATGATACAACTGGCAAAACCTTGTTGATCACTGTTGATGGCTGTTTCTAAGATACAAGGGATAGAAGTTCCCATCGTGATGATATAATTTCGATTGCCAAGGGTTGAAGCACGAATACCTTCAAGCACTGTGGGTTTGAGAAGATGATTAAAGCGTTGTGTTGTTTCATCAGGCTTGCTTTCCAGTTGGTGAGGCAAAGCGTTTTTATTGATTTGTGAAACTGTTTTGCCTTGTTGTGCATTCGCATAAGCTAATACAGGAGCACGTTGTGCTGCTTCCAACAGAGGATCGTCAGAATTTAATTGATTGATCTTGGGGGTTGGTAGCTCGACTTTGGGTAACAGAGCGTTATTTCGGTGCGCCTGTTCAAGGGAAGGGGAGGTAGGCTTTGCAGGGCGGAAAAGTTCTGTTTGTTTGATAACTTTTCCTTCTTTTAAAGATTCAATCGCTTGTTTTTTCTCTGTAGGTTGTTTTTTGTCTGTAACAAGCGTTGAATAGGCTAAATAAAGACAGACACTGAAAAGAATAACAAGGGCGATTGCTTTGCCTACATTGCTCTGTTGACTTTTTCCTTGAGCATTTTTTATGGTATCACGATCATTAATGTTTTTTTCATCCACGGCGTTATTCATGGCTGTTTCCTATGTTCACTTTACGTTGTACAGATGGTGATGTCGTTCCCGTTTCAGGATTAATTCCTTCTGGGGTGAACTTTTTATTAAAGATGCACAAGACTTCATTTCCACGCCGTAGCGTGAATTGTGCCGCTGTCGCATGAACAATAACCTTGTTGCCTTTAATTGATTTTGGAATAAGAGCTTCTTGCCCATCAGGCGTTACAAGGTAAATGCTGGGGATTTCAACATTGCCTAAAAAGGTAAAGGTTGTTGTTTTCCCATTATCATAAACAGAAGAAGGTTCAATGAGGGATGAGCCTTGGGCTTCATAAGCCCAGTTGCGTGGTCCAAAATCCTCATGGATATTTAAAATATCATTGACAAAATTTTCTTCACGTTGTTCGGCTTTTGCGGCTTCGGCTAATTTTCTACGCAAGGCTTCATCTTCTGGATAACGAAACTTTACTAAAAAATATGTCTCATTGCCGGCTGAAACCTCACCTTCACGGATTTGCAGCTCAAATTGATATGACCGCTTTGTTCCATCTTGGCGGCTTGTGACGATTTGTAAATTGGTCACAGGTTGGACTTCACGCGGTTTGAGAAAAACAAAGTGGCCAGCCGGCGCAACTTGCCAAGCAACGGAATTTCCAATTCCTACATAAGTGACTTCTTCATCATCCGCAAATTCTAGCTGAACGGAAGAGCGAATGGAGCCAATGATTTGTACGACGTTGTAGGGGTCATAATTGACAAATCTGATGCGGTTATCTTTACGTGCACTGACAGGCGCTGTTTCTGCAAATGAGAGGACTGTGTGAAAGCTGAGAGTGAGCGTAAAAATTAAAAAGATGGTTTGTAAAAGTCTGATCATTTTATCACCTCTGGATCAGATCTATATTCCGATACTTGAAAACCAAGGGGGTTGATGAGACGATCAGACGTTGAAATGTGTGCGTTAACGTAAGAAAAATTTAAAATTGAAACCCAATGGGAAATATTTTCTTTTTCATTAAAGTCTCTGACCGTTTTATAGTAACGAACTTGAATAAGATCTTTACTTATAAAAGAGATTGATTTGATTGTGACTGTCGCAATCATGTTATGATAAATATTTTGCGGACTTTCTGGATTATTGCCCGCGTACCATTTTGCAAAACGGTTTTGTTCTTTTGGAGAAGATAAAAGAGAGACTAAGCGAAAACTGTTTTCTGCTTCTGATGCTTGAAAACTTTCACGAGCCCGAACATATTGGCCAGCAAAATAACGCGTTATCGCTTCATCATAATCGTTAGGGGAATCTTTTAGGGCGCTTACAGTGTCAATGATGCCTGTTGAGTTATCAACGCGGATAACAAAAGGCTCTACCGTTTTCAAAGGCGTTAAAGCTGCAACAGCTAAAGCGAGCGCAATCGTCATCAAGCCAAAAAGCACCGTTAAAGCCATGGAAATTTTCATCCGCATGCGCATGCTATGCATGCGATCAATGTCAAATGAGCGTGCTTCTTTTATATATTGTTCAAGGGCATCACTTTTCACGCGTAATCTCCACAGTTTTATCAGTTTTTGCTTCATGAATAACCGACTTTAATGAAGCTGAATTAAGCACCGAGTTTGCTGTTGCTTTTTCACTTTCCAAAGTATTGAGAATGATGGGTATGGTAGCAGACTTTACGGATTTTTCTGGGTGGACAACGTTTTTATTTTCCCAATTCCACTTATCTTTATTTAAAGCACGTGTCTGTTTGCCATTACAGCGTGGTGGTTTTTTGGGGCCACTCAAAGAGGCACAGCCGGCAAGCGCTATCGTTAGGATCATAACAAAAGTTATTTTTTGTTTCATTTTTTGAACTCACAAATATCTTGGAATACAATGCATGAGAGCCTTTTATTTTGAACACTTTTACAAGTTTATGTGATGCAAGATTGTGCTTGGTTTTGCTGTAAGAACCAAAATGTTACGACTTTCATGGAACAAGATCACGGGGCGTGCGCCAAAGGGCGCACGCAAGGCAAAAACAAAAATGCTTATTCTTTTAAGTAAGTGCTTTATCTTAAAACCGTCCACGACCACCACCTCCAGATTTTCCTGCTTTTGCCGCCGCGCCTGCCGCACCTTTACCGGCAGCTCCTGAGATTTGTAAAGTGGCACTTTTTATTGCATTACCACTTGATCTTACTCCATTGGCAACCATTGTGAAAATCTGTCCTCCTGAAGAGACACCAGCGCTAAAGTATGGTCCGCCAGAGGCCAGTGCTGTTGCAATTCCGGGAAGCGCACGGAAGATAATAACCCCTATGATCGAAATGACGATGACAGGGGGGAAAAGAATGTAGATTGATTCATATGAAACTTTGAGGACCTGTAGGATTACTTGACATATAATTGTTCCAAGCATGATCACGAGAACTTGTAAAATGGTAAAATTGATCAAAGTTGTAATCCATGCATCGGTGTATTTTCGCGTTGCATTGAACAAATATAAACTAATGAACAGAGGTCCAAGACCTATAATCATCACGAGTGCAACTTGTGCAAACATTTGGACAACAAAACCACCTATACAAAAGAGAATAACGGCTAGAAGCATGATAGAACCAAGAAGCCCCACAACGATTTTTTCAAAAAACCAAGCATTGTATAAGACTTCTTGATAGCGAGAACTGGCCTGCAACAAAATAAAATCAAAAACATTAGAGCTTGCAGGATTACTGTTCAAAGCATTCCCAATCGCGTTGGACAAATCATTGAAGAAAATATCTTTGACATACGTATTAAATGTATCCGCATTCGTTGCCATTGTTGTCACAACGACGATTTTAACAACATTATTGAGAAGGCTATGCATGGAAAGCGCAACGCGACCTGTCATAACATTATAGCCATAAAGAAAGATAAAAATGATTGCGGCAAGATTTAAGGGTGCTGAAATAGCAGAAGATAAACCACTCACCGTTGTGTTCATCACATTGTCGAGAGGTTTTAAAATATACCCAGAAATGCTTTCAAAGGGAGAGAAACTATAGTCTGACATCTGCACCAGTACTTCCAATTTTTTCTTTTAATTTTTCTTCTTTTTCTTTTAATTGTGCTTGGATATATTTATGCTTTTTTTGCTCCTTTTCTTCACGCAGCTCATCTTTTGTCTTCGTATCTCTTGCTTGAATCATCGCCAAAGACTGAAGTTTTAAAGAACTTGCCTGAAGATCCGCTTGAAGAAGAGAAGCTTTCACTTGAAGCTCTTGCTGAAGGGTCTGAAGTTTCTGCAATTTTTCAAGTTTAGACTTTTTTTCCGTCTCTGTTTCAGCTTCAGCTGTTGTTTCTGTTGTATTTATTTGTGATTTAAGTTGTTCAAGTTGTTCTTTTATTTCGTTGATTTTTTTTGTCGTTTCAGTTGCAGTTTTATAAATGGTTTCTGCGGTTTCTGATTTTGCAGCATCTAATTTTTGGGTGTTTTCGAGAGCTTGTTTATAATATTCATCTGCATCGGGGGACATTTGTGAGAGTGCATGAGAAATAAAAGAAAAAGATAACAATGTTACTAAGCCATATTTTTTCATTGATTTTTTCTCCTTTGATAAAATATGGGCAGCCATTTTTCAGGATCTGCTCCATATTCATTTATAATTTCATTCATGAGTTCAATATTTTTGGTTGTACCGCTTAAAACGGCGATCTCATCGTTCATTTCGCGTAAGTTAAGTTCTGCAACGACGGAACTTTGTCCTTGTTTGATAAGAAAACGACGGGATTCTCTGCTTAATTCTGACTGTATCAGTTCAAATTCACGCTCAGTAAGTTTGAAAGCTTCAACATAATCCTTGTAATTTGCTTTTTGATTTGGGAAAAATATTTGGGTGGGGCATTGCTCAATAATTGTGTGCGCGATTGTGGAGTTTAAAGCATCTTTGGGGCTTTGTGTTGCAAAGAGCATCATGCCATTTTGTTTACGGATTGTTTTGAGCCGATCTTGCGCAAAAGCTTTGAATGAATCATCTTCTAAAGCTTTCCAGAACTCATCAACGACAATAATGATGCGCCGTCCGTCAATCAGATCAAGAATGCGGTGAAAGAGATACATCATCAAGGGACGCCGAATTTCTTCGTTATCTAAGAAATCGGTCATGTCATAGCCAATGAATTGTGCATTTAAATTGAGATCATCTTGATCATTATCAAAAACCCATCCTAAATCATTGCCTCTAATCCAGCGTTGTAGCCGTATGGCAATCCCTTCTTTGGATGTGTTGTCAAAAAACAGTTGAAGGGCACCAAGAGAGCGCTGTGTTGGGGGTAAGTTTTCTAAAGAATCGATGGCTTTGGCGATATCTTGTCGTTCTTCTTCGGTCACGATTTGCCCTTCAGTGCTCACAAGCTTTAAGATCCAATTACGAAGAAAGATTTTATTTTTTTCGCTGTATTCCATGCCCTTTAAGGGCGCAATACCGGTAGGCTGTCCATTTTTTAAAGGTTTATATTTTCCACCTCCAGCGCGTACAAAAATCTCTGCGCCTTGATCTTTGTCAAAAAAAACCATGGTCGGATTGTGTTTTTGTAATTGTGCAAGAAGAAAATTAACAATCACTGTTTTACCAGATCCCGATGGACCACAAACAAAAGTATTTCCAAGATCACCATAATGAAAATTAAAATAGTAAGGTGAAGCAGCTTGTGTTTTTAGCAATGCGACAGCAGCCCCCCAAATATTATCATTCAATTTGCCAACGGGGAAAGAATGGAAGGGCGATAAAGCGGCAAAGTTTCTACTGGTAATGGCGCCTGAACGCGCACGATAGCTAAAGTTTCCAGGCAATTGCGCCCACCATGCGGCTTCTAGTCCTAAATCTTCTCTGGCTATCACGGCTCCCCCATTGGTTAAATGGGAGCGTGCTTTTGATAAGTTCTCAGTCAATATTTTGGGATGATCGGCAAAAACAGCTAAAGAAATGTGATGTTCACCCAAAACAAAACGGTTTGACTCTAAATCATCCAGGGCCTCATCCAATGCATCAATTTGTGAGCTCGCACGGTCGGCTGCATTAATCATTTGATTTTGCTTGCGACTCATAATTGCATTGGCGGCCGCTTTACTTTTAAAAACAAAGGATTGTGTTAAGATGAATTCAAATGGTACCGTAAGCAAACCATCGGTCATTCCTGGACGTGTTTTAGAAGGGTATTCTTTCCAGCCAAACATGCCGACAAAGCGTTCATTGCTTTCATGGCGAATTTCGATAATTTCTTTCCCAAAAATAACACGATCTGAGTAAATCGTTGAGGCAATGGTGCCAAATGTGAGTGGAATACGTTCACGTCTTCCACCCACCAGTTGGTGGAGAAATTCACTTTGTTCGGAAAATAAAAGTCCTTCATGTTCATAGATTGATAGGAGACGGACTCCATATTCTTCTAAACCTTGCATGAGATCTTGGCTTAACTCTTCGAGTTTATGAATAGCTTCTTCATCGGGTTCAGATTGCGTTTTTTTTGCTTTGCTCAAGCGCTGAAAAAATGCTGCCAGTTGTTGTGTTTTATCTGCTGCGGGATTCCAAAGCAGCGAAATAAACAGATCATTTCGATACAGCTCTTGCGAAACCATTTTCTTTTTGTATTTTTCATCTAATGTGGTTGCAAAAGACGAAAGAAAATGGCCTTCTGGATAAATTGTTTCACGACGGCGGATGATGTGAGAATATAAAGCAACCCGTTCATCTGCGATATTTTTCAAAAGAGTATTTAATTGGTTGTGTAAAGAATTTAATTGGTCAATATCAGCAGTGTCAAAATTTACACCTTCAACAGCCATCACAATCATTAAACAGCGAGAATTTAAAGCAATGACATGATGGTTGATGTGGCGTATATAGGGAATATATTCTTCAGGCAAAGTTTCCCGTTTCATCATTGACATCTGTTTCACCGTTTTTGTTCCTTCAACTTAGTTCTTTATAATTGCGGACAAGGCGTAAGGGGGAGGTAGACCCTCCTCCCCATCGGTTGAGGTTTTTTTGCTTTCCTCTTGTATTGAGCCATGCAAATAATACGCGAAATTGGTTGTGGTCATGCTTTGTCACTTCTCGCAAAATAAAGTGCATCCCAATCCCAAGACCAAACATAGTAAAACCACTGGTCAAAATGAAAAGAATGGATGTCGCCATGACATTAAGCGCCATCGCTTCCATTGTAACACCGGCAAACATGGCTGGACGTGTACAGGCAAGAAAAAGGGTATCTTCATTCATTCTATGTTGTGCCCGCTAATTTAGTGACGAGAGTAGGGGCACCAAAAACAATAGCAATACCCAGAACACAATAAGCTGCTTTGCGTAAATCAATAAAGCCATACATCCAACCAATACCTACAGCAGCAACACATATAATGGCAATGAGCCTCGCCGTTCCACCCGTCATCATTGTGACAATGTTGCCTAAAACACCATCAAGATTCCCAAAACCACCTCCACTAGGAGCAGAAGCAGCATAAGAAAGATCGGATACAAACACTGCTGTAAAAAGCAGCATGGTCACGATAAAAATGATGTTCTGGAATCTATGATCTGTCATTTTACCTCTCTTTAACAAACGATATTTGTTCATATCTCGACATTCCATTACCTCTAACAACTGGAGAATTCTGTTATTTTATGACAGTCTAAACTCCTCGTTTTTTATTTAAAAAGTCTTGATAGTGGATCTGCTCACTCTCAAACTCTTCTTTTTCAAGAGACAGAAGTCTTTTCAAATTGAGAGTGTGTTATATGAAAATGGCAATTTTAAGTTGTGCTTTTGGTTAAGACAACAATATTAAAACAAGGTGAGAGAGAATATTATTCTTTACAAAATGTAGTTAATGTGTAACACAGGTATTTCAATTTTTTCTTTAAAAACAAGGGGATTGCTAGTAAATAATGTGAAAGGATAAAAAACAATGAATTTTTTGAGCGAGCGTGTTAAGAGATGCTATTTAAATTGATTGTTATTATTTACATTATGGGTTCCATAGTGTGGGGATTAAGCCAATATAAAGATAAAATAGATTTTAGCGTTCTTGAAACATTGAAGACGCAAGATATCCAAGATATTGTTGATCTCTATCGAGAAGAAAAAAAATTGCGTCAATCGATCACTAAACAACCATTAGAAGAAAATGAACCAGCGCTTGATCTACAGAAGAGTGTTTTATCAAACGATGTTGCAAATAATGCTGTTGTTTTTCATGGTAGGGCATCGGTTACAAGTGGGGTTACATTTAAATTACTAACACCTTCTGCACAATCTTGGCGATCCCGTATTACTCGTGATATTCATCTTTATGGTGTGGACACATGCGCACCACGTCAAAAAGCAAGATTAAAGAATCAAGAATGGCCCTGTGGTGCGGTTACAACGGCTTGGCTTGTCACCAAAACACTTGGACAGGATTTATCCTGTAAGCAGGCTTTTATGCACAAGGGTGTTTATTATGCGCAATGTTTTGTTCAAGGGGTTGATTTAGCCGAGGCAGGTCTTACAGAAGGTATGTTGCTCCTCTCAAAGGAGGGTGAAAATCCTATTCCAGCGCAGTATTATCATGCGGAAGAAAAAGCACGTGACAACAAGATTGGTCTTTGGTCAAGCGACTTCACTGAACCTTTAAAATGGCGGCGTGATAATGGATCTTATAACCCGTTTTCTGACTTTTGATAGACTGTGACGAACATATTTACTTAAACTTTTATGAGAGAAAACTTTACCAATAAAATTGCAAATTACTATAGGATAAATTGGAATAAGCCGTGAGAATATTTGCGTTTTTTCATAAAGGTGAACGGATAACACTTTTATTTTTAAGAGAGATTGGCTCTTAAAATGGCCTTTTTTCCTTGTATGTTTTCAAGGAGAAGGGGAATGGTATTTGGGGAGGTAAAAGGTTTTTCAATATTTGCACTTGAAGGAGAAAGTGAGAAGATAAAAAATGCTCAAGAAACGGGTTTGTAGAGTGGGGTTGATAAAGGTAAAAAAATGAACACTTCCCAAAATAATGGAATGTTTGATATAACTGATAAGTATTTCACAATGGCTTAAAAGAATTCATAGCAAAAGATTTTTTTTAACCAGAATTTTGTTTTCAGTATTGGGTAATGCGGTTTATTTCTTCAAAGTTCGTCAATCTGTCGCATGCTTTATGAAACTTTAAAAGCTATCTTCTTCTAAAATCATTCTTCCAAATGATGGATCTCAAATAGGACCTTACGAAAAAATCTTTTTAAACATGATTTGTATCGTTGGTATTTCTTCTATATTTTTAAATCACTAAGTATAAAATAACGATAACATGAGGGGGGAAATAGTGACCAAAATACAAATAAATAAAAAAGCGCTTGCACTTTTCTTGTTATGGCTTCGTGGTCCGTTGAGCGTGATATTAAGCATTATAATGCTCATAGGTTTTCTAGTGTTAGGAGCAATTCCTATCGCAGTCTCTGTATTTGAAATCAGTTGGACAAAAGCATTCGTGCGTCTTTTGATTTCGTCATTTTTATTGAGTTTTGGCTCTTTTCTTCTCATTGTATTTTATGAAAAACGCATACGACGGCTGTCATGAGCGCTTCTTGCATTATTGTACTTAGATGTTCATTGTGAAAATAAGCAAGGGATAATCACGCTCTATCTTCATAAAATATGAAAATTCAAAATCCATTTTGGGGATAATGTTAACAGATAAGGTATTTAAAGAGGGATAAAATGAGAAAATTTATTTTATTATGCATGGCTCTATTATTGGTGACCGGGTGTGAAAAAAACTATAGCGTAGAAGATTTTAAAAAAGATGCAAAATTAAGAGAAGAATGGGGAAAGAAGTGTTTTCTTTCAGGACCAGCTGTTCAGGAATCTACGAATTGTCAAAACGTTCTAAAAGCAGATAATGAACTGTTTTTCTCGAAAGAGACTCCTTCTACGGATCGTGGGCATGGCTTTTGAGAAAAATACATATCTCAATAGTAGATGTATAAGTTTCAAATAAAGAAGTTACTGTGCAATTGATTGTGACTTCTTTTATCTTTATAGAAGCAATCGTTATCATTTGTTATTCTAAATGATCGCCTAAAATTGTATTCACAATTATATCGTTTGTTTCAACTTTATCAGATTGAGGATTATGATTACGAGAAAACTGGATAATATTGTCTTATGATGGTGTTAGTATAGCATTGAGATTTTAGAGGAAAAAACATGCCTTTTAAGAATTTATAACAGATACTAAGTCTTTATAGCAGGTATGTTAAATGCACATCGTCTAAAATCAATGGAGCGTTCACAGCCAAGAGGGGATTTCCCTTTTAAAAATATATATGAATGCGTATCCTTTAGTGCTGTAAAACACCATCGTTTGAGAGGTAGTGAGGTAAAAAGTTTATGCATGGGGCCTTTTGATGGGAGAGTACGGTGAAGATTTCAGAAAGGGTTTGCCTGTATAATTTTGTCAAAGGAACCATATAAAATGGGAAGCTGAAAAGGAGCTGTTTTTGAGAAGGCGGATTGTTTATCAACCGGTTTGAGGAGAGATTTGCATTCTTTGAGGTGTGGGGAGAAAGCCAAGAACAGAGCGTGGTGCACCCTATATCCATGTTTTAAAAAGTTTTAATTCTGATCACAAATTAATTTTAAAATGGCTTTCTGTTTGACAGAGGTCAGGACTCTAAAGCTTTTTAAAAGCAAAAATTCCTCTTTGCTTGATGCAATTTCTTCATGAGGGTACGAGGTGTTTTCGTTTGTGATGATATGTAAGATGATATCCGTGTAAAAAAGGAAACCGGAACATTTAGGATATCGGAAATTTCCTTTAATCGCCCAGCGCTCACACGATTTAAGCCTTTTTCATACTTTTGGATTTGTTGAAAACTTACCCCTAAAGCGTCTCCTAAGTTTTTTTGAGACATCCCTAATATTTTTCGCTTCAAGCGAATTTTTTTGCCAACAAAAAGATCAATATTAAGGCTCTGAGTTTGCATTTGCCCCCTCCGGTTGCGAGCGCCCTCGCATTGGTATTCCGGGAGTCTAAAACTGAAGCTAAATCAGCATTTTGCTTTTAGTGCTTACAGCACTTGGACATAACAAAACCTCCCGGAATTCCGGGATATCCGCAAAGCGGAGTAAATTTTTATTTTAGCTTTCGGGTTTTAGAGCCCTATTGGTCGCTGCGTATGCGACCAAAACACCTCCATTCATAAAGTAATTTTAAGAGCTTGGCAATAAAAATCGTTTTTCTTGAGACGGATAGCTTTTTTAATAAAAGGCTGTTTGCTTTTCAATTTTTTATCGCTCATCACAATTATGCCATCAGCCCTGAATTTGGCGAAGAAAGTAAGAGAACCCCATGGGTTTGATTAAGCCCCTAGGGGCGCTTAATGAGGTTCTTGACTCATAAGCAAAATGGTTTGTTTTTATGCGACTGAGATATCATGATGGTAGGGAAAAGCTTTCATCAGTGGACATCCCTCATGCAAAACAAAATCAAAACAGAATAGATTGGGCTGTTCGGATATTCACGAGTTTGTTTTAAAGGAACATTTCTTAATGCTCGAGATCATTTCACAACGGCACTCCGTGAAGAGTATAAAGTAAAAGTTTCATGGATAGAATAAAAGCTATACTTCTATCTTTACTGAAAAAAGATGTACGACGGTATATACTCCACATACTCTTTGATCGTCCAAAATATTACGACAGTCTTTACATTTGAGAGAGACTATTAAGAGATATTTTATTCCTTTCTTCAAGTGTTTTGCTCTACACGTTCATCTCACTTATAATGTGCAAGCAAATAGTTTTTGATTAATTCAATATAAACAGATTTTAAATGAAAAAAGATATTCGGTTTTTTCATTATGCGTGAGTAATAAATTATTGTTATAAATCAATTGTTTTATCTTGAAGAAAGCGATTTTTAAGGCGGGTTTTCATTCGTTTATTTTCCAAGTAAAAAATTTGAGTGTTTTCACTAAAAAACTGTATTAACGCGGTTGTTGTTAGAATTGAAATTTTTATGAGAAAAATGGGCATTGTGGAATGATAAGCTTTTACTATCAAGCGTTTTAGAATTTTGCACAACTTAATGATAACTTATTTATTTTATCATTTCTTATGATCTCTATAGGCGATACAAAGTTGGGGTATGGTTTGAGAAAGCAGGTGACAGAGCTATTATCTTTCGATAAGTAGTTTTGAAGTAAAAGACAGCTTGATCAATGACAAAGAGAGATAGGTGCACTATGAATGAACTGACCCATATTGAGACTGTTATAGCGCATTATGATGCTGTTTTTTGTGATGTGTGGGGTGTTGTGCATAACGGTGTGCAGGCATTTGAACCAGCTTTGAAAGCGTTGTATAAAATTCGGCAAATGGGAAAAAGTGTCATTTTATTGACCAATTCTCCTCGACTCCGGGAAGATGTTGCGGCCCAATTACAAAGCATGAATATTCATAGTGACTGTTATGATGCCATTATCACTTCAGGGGATGTAACGCGTGACCTCATTTGTGCTGCACCGCGTAAAGTTTTTTTCATTGGTCCACAACGTGATTTGGTACTGTTTGAAGGGTTAGCGTGTGAATTTGTTGAGGAATGGGAAGCTTCTGTTGTTGTTTGTAGCGGTTTTCTTGAAGATTTTGCTGAAGAACCCTCTGCTTATGAGGAGATGTTTCGTCGTATGCGCGCGCGGAATTTACCTTTTATTTGTGCTAATCCTGATGTGATTGTCCATTATGGAAATAAGGAATTTTGGTGCGCTGGTGCATTGGCGCGTCTTTACCAACAATTAGGAGGGGAAGTTCGCATTGCTGGAAAACCTCATGCGCCTATTTATGAGTGTGCCTTTGAAAAACTTCAAAAAATACGTGGGACAGTAGAAAAAAGTCAAGTTTTAGCTATTGGTGATGGTCTTTTGACGGATATTAAGGGGGCGGCTCATTTTGGTCTTGATGCCCTTTATATTATGGGGGGCATTCATTGTTATGATTATATGCAAAATGGTGTGGTGGATAAGCAAGCTTTGCATTCTTTTCTAGAACGTCATGGTTATAGGCCACAAGCAATCATGTGGGCACTTCAGTAATGGTTAATTTTTTGCGTCTTAAGGGAACCCATATGTTTCCCTCGGCTTGGCGGAGGGCTGTGTTGGCACTTGGAAATTTTGATGGTGTTCATTGTGGGCATCAGGTAGTGTTGCAAAAAGCGCTTGATTTCGCACGGATAAAAAATAAACCCGCTGTTGTTTTAACTTTTGAACCTCATCCAAGAAGTTTTTTTCAACGTTCAGCCCCTGTCTATCGTTTGACAGAGGCGGCTGAAAAAGCTGAAATTTTTAAAATCCTTGGCTTTGATGGCGTGATTGAACAGCCGTTTGATGCACAATTTGCAGCTCTTTCAGCGGATGAATTTATTAAGTCGATTTTAAAGGAAGCTTTTGAGGTTTCCGTTGTGGTGACAGGTGAAAATTTTCAATTTGGTCATCAGAAAAGTGGAAACGTCCATCTTCTTTGCCAAAGAGGAAAAGAAGTTGGATTTCAGGTTGTGCAAGTTCCTTGCGTTTCTCGTCTTCAAGATTCACAACCGTTGATCATTTCTTCTAGTTTTATTCGGCAACTTCTTTCACAAGGAGAAGTGGACAAAGCCGCTCATTTGTTAGGCTATCACTATCGGGTATGCTCCAATATTATTCAAGGCGACAAACTTGGACGTCTTTTGGGATTCCCTACCGCTAATCAGATGTTACCTCCTCAAGTTTGTTTGGCTCATGGTGTTTATGCGGTGCGTTTGCGTCGTGCCAACGGTATTTTATATGATGGGGTTGCAAGTTTTGGCTGTCGTCCAACGGTTGTTAAAGATGGGGCCCCCCTTTTGGAAACCTATTTATTTGACTTTAATGATGACCTTTATGGGGAGAGCTGTACCGTTTCTTTTTTCAAGTTTTTGCGCGGACAAGAAAAATTTGATGGACTTGAACCTTTGATTGCACAAATGCACCGTGATGAAAAAAAAGCAAAAGAAATTTTAAAGACAGTTCAACCCTTATCCAAGTTGGATCGGTTGCTTACTTTTAAAAATATGCTCTAAGTTTATCTGAAAAAGAGAGAAGAGCTGTAAAAATAGCACTTAAAGTGATGATCATCACAAAGATATATTCCAAAACATCATGGAATATATGTTTTTTCCGTTGTTGAGAGGGAGAATCGAATATCTGAAGATCTGATTTAAGCATTATCTTTTTCACAGTTAACTTTATGGTTTTTGCTGTCAGTTGAAAGTTTACTGCTTGTTTCTTTCTGATCCGTTAAAATCCATGATGAAAAATCAATGAATAAGCACACCGCGTATTTGGCAAGAATAGATAAGAAGAAGGAGAAAGGCTGTTTTTAAAATTTCTTGTGCTTTTATTCTTAGAATTTCACAAAATTTAAAATCGATGACTTTTTTATTTTAAAAGTTTATCGCTTCACCAATTTGCATGTATTTTTATGGCTTCAGGGGTAGATGTTTGTTGTCTATTTAAGAGCAAAGTTTGTTTATCGTGCCCTATGCAGTGCTTTCCACAAAGAGGGAAGCCCCAAGTAAAGGGAGAACCCAAGTGGAAGGTGTAAGAAAAACATTCTTGACAAACTATTGTTTACAGATCAGTGCAAATTTAAGAACTTTGTCTTGTAAAGTGCATGGGAAGCCTATGCAACCTATGATTAAAGACGTGCTAAATGATAAAGATGCAGTGAACGCGTTCCATGATGGCAATAGGCGAGAAGAGGGAGAGAGGCTGTTTTTAAAATTGTTTGCATGGTTTCAACATCTGATTTTTCTATGGTCGGAGGAGAAATGGGAATGTAATAGGCTTTTATGCCATAGTTATTTGCAACCATTTTAATGTTTGAAAAATCAGGTTGATGAGCCTCTTCGTGATCGGGGCGGTTACAGATAATTGTTTTAAAACCAGCTTCTGCTAATGTTTTGATATTTTCTATGCTAATTTGGGCGCCGATAAAAATATCAGGGTCAATTTGTTGTAAATTCATTTTTGTTTATTCCCAATTGCACGATTTTTACAATACTCTTAGGTCTATAAAAGAACATGATGAAAGTGAGATCTTGCAAGGGCATCTTAACAAAAATATTCTTTTTGTCGAGAAAACTTGTTTGGAAAAACGCGCTGTCAAGGTGCAAAATATCTCATACGGCAACATCTTTGTTATTCAATCTTAGACAGCGCATTGATTTATAATGATAATATAGCGTTCCTTAACTTGAATTAGAACCCTAAAACCCGTAAGATTCTTGTGTTTCAACTCTGTTCTATGTTGTATCAATCAAGATCTCTTGTTTGCACGTTATAAGCGAGGGCCTCGTGTGGAGTGAAATTGTAGAAGAAAGAACTAAAGATGCCTTCTCATGAGCCGTTGCAAGGGTCAAGAGCTGGTGTAACACCTACGAGATGGCACAAAGTATGTGATGGGGGCTCCTTCTCAAGCGTAAAGATGGGGAGAGCTCAATGAATTACCGTTATGAAAGATAGCTCTCTCTCTATGGATCATTCATTGTTCTCACGAAGCATAGAACAATCCATTGCGTTGCTTGTTTGCGCGCAGAGCTATCCGTATTTTCTCAAGCTCATTTCACTCTGTTGTGCGCAAAGGGTATAAATTTAAAGAGTACAACATTCATTGTACCCCCATCTTTAGCTCAAGAAAAGGGATAAGCCGGCACGATCATACATGAGCCACCGATGCTACCAACAAGCTTTTGATATTTAAAACACTCCATAAGAAGTATTTTTATTCCTTTTTTTCAGTGTTTATTCTCATATGCCAACTCTGCTTGTGATGGTAGATAAGTGATTTTAATTGATTGAATATAAGAGAGGGAAAACGAGAGAATTGTATAGATTTCTGTTCTCTCATTCAACATGTAAAACCATCAATTCTCCTTGGTAATTTGCTATCTATTTAGGGCAGAGCTTATTTGTCGAGTCGTATGCAGTGGACCTCATGGAGAGTAAAATCCGAGGGGTAAAGATTATGGAGAGACCATTAGTTATAGGTTAGCGCAGATTTAAGAAATTTTCATTTTAAGGCGGGGAAAGAAGACCCTATTTCTTGTTTCAATTTATCTTTTTATTAGCAAGAACACTCCCTTCATAATATTTTGGGCTCATGCTAAAAGAATATTATAAAGATAAAATTGGGGGCTGTTGTTTTTATCTTAAAAATTAAGACAAATGGTTGTTTTTCAGGTGTTGTATGCTTGCTTCTTTTGTTATTTTCAGTATAATCGTAAAAACGATAATACTGAAAGACGTAACGAATGATCATTGGACTTTTGAATCAAAAAGGGGGTGTCGGAAAGACCACGTTGAGCGTGAATCTTGCAGCCAGTTTTGCACGTACCGGTGCACGAGTATTGCTTATTGATGTTGACCCACAGGGGAGCGCATTGGATTGGGCTGCTGCGCGTGAAGAGGATCCTTTATTTTCGGTTATTGGTTTACCACGTGCAACAGTTCACAAAGAGATTACACAGATTGGTCATGGTTATGATCATATTATTATTGATAGTCCTCCGCGTGTGACTGATCTTGCGCGGAGTGCTCTTATGGCTTCGGATTTTGTGCTTATACCTGTTTTGCCTAGTCCCTATGATATTTGGGCTGCTGATGGAATTGTAAAGCTGATTGACGAAGCACGCGTTTATAAAGAAAATCTCAAATCTGCTTTTGTTATTAATCGTAAAATAGTCAATACAGCGATAGGGCGTGATGTGAATGAAGCTCTTGGCATATATCCCGTGCATGTTCTTTCTTCGAGTGTTGCGCAACGTGTGATTTTTGCAGAAGCTGCTGCACAGGGCAAGGCTGTTTACGAAGTGGATAAGCAAGGACAAGCAACCGCAGAGATTGAAGCTGTTGCGGCCGAAATCAAGGAGTTAGCGTGATGAATAAAAAAATTAAAATTGGCACGAAACCAACCAATAAATCCATTCCTTTAACGGCTGATGCATGGGTGGAAAATAATAAAGGCAGTGTGGATGGCGGTATGAAGCGTCTCACAATTGATGTGCCGGAAAGTTTGCATCGGTTAATTAAGGTCAGTTGTGCAAGTCGTGGAACTAAAATGGCCGATGAGGTGCGCGAATTGCTTTCAAAAAAATACGGAAAATAAAAGATAATATACAATAATAAGTGTGCGTTGGTTTGAGTGTTTTTAAAAAGATGATATTGGTCGTTTTTCCATGAAGTTAATTGTTATAAAAGCGTCCATTTTTTATGGGGGGCATCTCATAAAATAGTTATGAACCTATGAAAAATTCTTCGTTTCAACTTTTCATCCTATGGATGAGATCATCATCAGTCCCCTTGTTATTTGTATCGTCGCTGGATAGGTAAGTTTATTCTTCCATAAAAATTGGCTTGATCATGATTTTAAATGTGAAGTTATTTTTTTATTTTACTGAATACTTTGTTTATTTTACTAAATACAAGGTAAATAATGTAAATTAACAGTAGCGTTGCTTCTTTTTTTCTGCTATGTGACATTCTCTTTTTAAAATTATATGTATGTTTATAAGGGGGGGATAAAATCAATAAAATTGATTGATAGGGGTGTGCTATAAGCTTTCCTCATAACAAAAAGAAATCATTGAGCATGATATGGAAAGTGTTCCTTTCATTTACATGATTTTATAGTCTAAGTATTGAATGTTACTTGATGGCAGGCAAGGAATAATCTTTTTTCTGCTATCGGAATGTATAAGATCGCTTTATTAGAATTTCTATTGGCATGTAAAAAGTGTAGGGGGGGGGGAGTTAAGTTTTTTTCTTTCTCGGTGGATTAAGAAATAAGTAAGAGCGCAATCAGTTGATTAAAAGGTGTATTCTTTCGTTTGCAGGGAATTTGCAATGGATATAGGCATTACGAATTTTTGATAAGAATTCGTGCTGCTTCTCATTGATGAGGTGGTTTTGAAGGAAAACTCTTGAAAGAAAAGAAATGATTAAAAAGCCTCTTGAAAATGTCAAGATATCAAAATTTTTGCTGGAGTTTTAACAGTTCAAATACTCAAGAGTAGCAGTGTCGATAACGTTACAAATGCAAGTTTGATAATAAAGCGGCTCTCATGATTCAACCTATTGGCGTTAAAAGTGTACGTATTTGTCAAAGGAAAGTTATACGTAAAAGCACGATACAGGGATTTTGTGAATCCAACGACATCGTTATTAAAGTATAAAACAAAGAGAGGGATAAAACCATGAATAAAGCTATTATAACAGCGCTGTTGCTTTGCACAGGGCTTGTCGCTGTTGGTTGCGAGAAAAACTACAGCGTTGAGGAATTTAAGAAAGATAAAAAATTGGTGCAAGAATGGGGAAAGAAATGCGATAAAATGGGACTCTCTGCTTTTTCTACTAAGAATTGTCAAAATGCCATGCAAGCCGATATGGAACTTTTTCAAGAGCATTATAGAAATCTTGCAAAGGAACTTCGTGAAAATAGCAAAAATGGGAATGAAACTGAAAAACAGAAGAATAACAATTAAATCACAAAAAATATTGATCGCAGTATTTTTCTTTGTACGCGATTTATCGTCATAAGTTGCGAAAAATCGCCTCCAGAGGTCGATTTTAAGATTTTTGAAAATGCACACTGAACCGAATGTGCAATTTTAAGGGGATACTCAATTGTGTCCCAAACTTTGTAAATTTGAAAAAAGGGGAATTTATTGATGAATAAAGTCATTATCTCAGCATTGCTGCTTTGTACTGGACTTGCTGTTGCTGGTTGTGAAAAAACTTATAGCGTAGAAGAATTTAAAACAAATGAAAAATTATACGAGGAATGGGCAAAGAAATGTGAGAAAGATGATTCACCACTCAAATCCTCTCAAAATTGTAAAAACCTTCGACAAGCATATGTAGAACTTTTTTTGAGGCCCTAAATTGTATCTCAAATTTTGTAAATCCAAAAGAAGGGGAATTTATTGATGAATAAAGTCATTATCCCAGCATTGCTGCTTTGTACTGGGCTTGCTGTTGCTGGTTGCGAAAAAACCTATAGCGTAGAAGAATTTAAGAAAGATCCTAAATTACTCAATCAGTGGTTAGAGAAATGTTTTATTGCAGGAAGTTTTGATTCAAAAAATTGTAAAAATGCAGAACAAGCTGAATTAGAAACGCGTAAAAAATGGGGGATTTTTGGCTCTGGAAAGGACGACAAGGAAAAAACTGAAGAGAAAAAGGAAGGGAATTAAATCGTGAATAAAGTCATTATAACAGCACTATTGCTTTGCACAGGGGCTGTGGTTGTTGGCTGTGAAGAATCTTATAGTGTAGAAGATTTTAAAAAAGATGAAAAATTATTCAAAGAATATGCAGAAAAATGTGGTTGGACGGGTAATTCGAAAAGCTGTAAAAATATGCGGTTAGCGGATCGTGAATTTGCTGAAGAACGTAGAAAAAAAGCAGACGAAAGATATCGTAAGTATCGAGACGAGTATAATAGAAAGCAAATGGAAAATCTAAATAAAATGACCTCTGAAGAGAAAAAGCGCAAATCTGAACAAAAGGCAAAAGAATAATCTAAAAAGCAAGAGGGTGGTTGGTATCAGAACAAAAGAGGGGGCCCTATGAAGCTCGTTATTATTACAGTATTGCTTGCTTTGCACAAGGGGGTGTTGTTGCTGGTTTTGAAGAATCTTACAGTGTAGAAGAATTTAAAACCAATGAAAAATTATATGAAGAATAGGCAAAGAAATGTGAAAATGGCGATTCACCGCTCAAATCCTCTCAAAATTGTAAAAAACTTCGACAAGCATATGTAGAACTTTTTTTGAGGCCCTAAATTGTATCTCAAATTTTGTCAATCCGAAAGAAGGGAAATTTATTGATGAACAAAGTCATTATAGCAGCATTGCTGCTTTGTACTGGACTTACTGTTGCTGGTTGCGAAAAAACTTATAGCGTAGAAGAGTTTAAGAAAGATAAAGAATTACGCCTCGAATGGCAAAAGAAATGTTATTTAGGTGGGGCCTCTATGCATAAATCTAAAAATTGTGAGAATGCAATAATAGCAGAGAGGCAACTTCTTTTTGGAGGTTAAAAACCGTGCTCAAACTTTGTAAATCTGGGGGAAAAAGATAGTTGAGAAAGGTATGTGGAGAAGTAAGCCGGCACCATCACACTATGTGCCAGCTCCCAATGTTGCGACAGCCCCTGCATTTGAGAGCGTTCATAAGAGCCATTTTTACTCCTTTCTTATACAAATTTTATCCACACGCTAATCCCGCTTGTAATGTGCAAGCAAGTGATATTGATTCAAGATAAACAGATTCTAAATAAGAGAATCTTACGTTATTAGGGGGGCTAACTCAATATGAATAACGATAAATTATCATTATAAATCAATATGTTGTTTGTATAAATAAAAGTAATTGTGACAACAGCGCTTTTTTCTTCCTTTCAAGAGAGAGCGCATTTTTTCTTAAATATCACGATATATGCCACCAGATTGGGATTGATTATGTTTTTATAGTTTTCATTCTAGTTTAGCAAATTGGCTAGCAGAAACAACAATCCCCTTTGATGCAGAAACTTAGGATGAAAGAAGCAGAATAAATCTTTATCATACAGCTTCTTTAAAGACTATTGTGTTTAGATTGACACATGGATTTTACAGTATTTACGCGTGAAAATAGAGTTATATTTAAACTATGCGTACAGGTGCATGAGATGCATGCACTTCATGAAAAGCCAACAAAGTTTGGGGGGCTTCTACTAATAGAATGTCGAAGAGGATAAGGTTTTTAATAAAAGGATCATCATGCTTCAAAGGGGAATAAAAATGTTGAGTCTGATTGTAAAAAATGCTGAGACAAAGAGTAAAGAATAGTTAGATGCAGCAGCTGAATTGGTATATGATTAATCTGCTGTGTTCAATTCTCTTTTGGGATCTTAAATTTGAGACGCTTCTCTGGAGATTTCATCAAAAAGCTAAGAGATTAAATATATCATCTATGATGAGCACTAAAATAACAACAAAAGCATTGATGGTGATAATCAAGGTTGAATAAAGCACCGCGGCTTTTACGAGATCAGCTATAAGGGCCTCTTTTTGTTCTTTTGGAGGCGATTTTATGAAGAACAATATGTTATAGCCTATAATGTATGCTAATATAATATATTCGGCAAGCTTAAAATCTTTTCTTTATTTATAAAGGCTTGAAGCGTGGGAGCACTGTGAGTGCATAAAAAAGGAAAGCTTTAAAGTAAATATTGATTGATTTTATAGGTTTTCTACCATGAAAACTCTTTTTACCCTATAATGCCATAAAATACGGTTATTTATGGTGCTAATATAAGGCATGTAGACCTTCTTAAAACGTTTTAGTGTCTTTTATTGCGTGTGAGTGTTTTTTTAGTGCGCGAATGAATATTCGTAGGCTTGTTTGTTGAACCTTTCGTTTAAGTGAAACATATGAGGAGGAAGTCAAGAGGCGCCTGCTTGATAAAAATTCGGATTGTGTACAGAGCAGATTACGTTAAGGTCTTTGTCCTTTAAGGCGTGAGAAGAAGGTCAAACACGCTTTCTGATCGATTTTAGCTCATAACAAAATTGGCTAATGCTGCTTTTTGGGTATAGTCTTGCACGAAAAGAAGAATGTTCCAAACGGAATATACTTATTTGCATATTAATGCGCTTGTTTTAAAGAAACATCTCTTAAGATAAGCCCATTTCGCACCGATACCATGAAGGGCATAACGGTCAAGCCTCCATGGAAATAATATAAAATCTATAGAGTGCTACCATCTTTATATTTCATAAAAGAGTAAGCAGGCCCCATTCTATACTTGTTCTTAATGTTGCCTCAAGCCCTCGGCTTTGTTTCCTACAGCCCTTTGGGCGCTGGTTTCATCAGACCCTTTTTCTTTCAGCGTATTTTATTGATATGTCAGGTTCTGTTTGTGATGTGCAAGGAAGTAATTTTAATTGATTGAACCTAGAATAGATTTGAAATGTGATAATTCTACGATCTTTAAGTTTTTCATCAGGCATACAAAATAATGATAAATATTTTGGTATGATTACGAAAGAAAAGGGCCTCATTTAGAGAGGTGATGATGAGAAGAGGGGTGTCGTAGAAATTGTGCCTTTATTATACAATGATTTTTAGGCTAGGAGTGCATGTAAAGCTGCGATATTAAGAGCGGATTGTGCGTTATGGCGTGAAATAATTGATAGGAAGATGAGGGAAAATTTTGAAAATATCAATGGGGGAGAGTTAAACGTTATTCCTTGATAATATTTTTATTTATAAGGATAATCTAGCGTTATTCAACTTAAATAAGTTCCTTGAATCCCATAGGATTCTTTCATTTCAAGTCTGTTTATCTTAAATCAACCAAAACCATGTTTTTTAAACATTACAAGCAGAGAGAGTCGTGCGGAGTTGAAACTGTATAAGAAGGGCAATACCTCTCGTCTTAAGTGCCAAGGGGGCAACATTGGGGGGGGCTGAGTTGTGTGATGGTGTCGGCTTGTTCTTTTATAAAACCTAAAGATGAGGGGCTTAATGGATTTTATACATTTCATAGGGGATTTATTGTTATCCATTCATGGGTACCAGAGCGAAATGAGCTTGGGGGCTCTTAAGAGATTATTTTTTTCAAAACAAGCGCGTGAATATGTGATTGAAGGCGTATTTTTTTAACATTACAAGCAGGGAGAGTCGTGCGGAGTTGAAACTGTATAAGAAGGGCAATACCTCTCGTCTTAAGTGCCAAGGGGGGGCAACATTGGGGGGCTGAGTTGTGTGATGGTGTCGGCTTGTTCTTTTATAAAACCTAAAGATGAGGGGCTTAATGGATTTTATACATTTCATGGGGGATTTATTGTTATCCATTCATGGGTACCAGAGCGAAATGAGCTTGGGGGCTCTTAAGAGATCGTTTTTTTCAAAACAAGCGCGTGAATATGTGATTGAAGGCGTATCGAGCGGATGGGGTAAGAAATGCTTGAAAAGGTTCAAAAAATCTTATATAGTCGCTCATTGCAAAGAAAAGCGAATGATAGTTGAAAAAGGGAGATTGATGGCTATTTAGCTATTTTAAGATGTCTTTTTTAAGAGTACTGTATGGCTAATCTGTTCAAAAGAGCATTCTTTTTGTGTTTTGTGCAAAATACTGTATGTGTGCAGAAAGAGCATGGCGTGAGGGGGTGTCTTTTTGAATGGGTGCAAACTAATCTTGTAGGGTGCTATCTTATGGAGGTGCCAGGGGGAAGAGGGTGTGCAGGTTTAGGTGCAGGGAAAGCCATAAAGTTATGGAGGGTAAAATGCTGCTATCGGTGAAATACTGAAGTCCCTTAATGGGCTCAATCTTTAATATGCTGCGAATTTTGTTGGCAGGTGTTTTTTATTACCAAGGTTATCGTCAGAGTGTTGTTGTTTTCTGTTGAAGGCTTGGTGGTGATAAAATAGGCAAAATAAAATAGGCAAGGCGAAATAGACAGAGAAAATTTCGAAGTTTCGATATTGCTGTGCAGAGGTTTAAGTTTATAGCGTTTTGGTGAAGTATAGTAGCAATAATGGTTTTGGAGCAAAGCAAGAAAATATTTCAGAGAATACGTTGAAAGTTGTCGTGGTATACGCTTTTAAGGATTGTCGTGCTGTTGTCTGAGCAATATTCGCATCACAAGCTCGATTGAGTGTATCAGCATTGAAGAAAAACTGTTTAATCTCCCTCATTTGAAAGCAAGATTGAACAATATGGTTGAAGGGGAAATAAAAATGTCTGTAGTGCAATATGGTGATGATAGTTTTGCGGCAAAAGCAAAAGTTCTTGATAATAATCTTATTGACCGTGATTGGGCGATGACAAAATTTGTCGCTGCTGTTAAGGGATTAGCCCAAGTGGTTGATTATGAAAGCAATATGCTAGAGAGCAGTGGTGTTCCAGATTACGAAGAAATAAATTTATGTAAAATACGTGGTTTGCGTGATCTTAATAAGTCTATGAGCGATGTTAGACGCTACATGAATCAAGATATTGAGCATGAGGTTGAAAGTTTACTGTCTGATTTACAAGAAAAATTGCAGCGTAATAGTGAATTACTTCAAACGCATTTAAATGCCGTCAATAGTCTTTCGCAAGCTATGCAACTGTCTGGGTTTGCAAAAGAATTAGAGGAATAATCTAAATTTGTTTCATATCGGCTGTTCTACGTGATGATATGATGAGGTAGAGTATTCATTGATTTGAATAGAGAATGTGTTTGTTGAACCTCTATGTTTTTAGCGCGTTTTTGTATTTAAATTATCATTCTGTTGTGCTGTGAAACAGAATCTTTAAAGCAGTTTCTTTTAAGGTGACGTGAAGCGCACGCTTCTACGGGGAGTCAAGTGAAGCGGCTTTAAGAGAAAGCGGATTGTTAGAGCATTGTTTTAAAGACGGGGGTGATAGAGCGCTTTGTTGTTTCCTTCGGGGAAAGGGGGCAAAAGAATATTGAGACCATCCCATGATGCCTTATGAAACAGCCTCCTGGTGATGTAAAGTTTTATACATTAAGCTTTTTCAGAGTATTTTATGAATATTGCCAATAAACCTTACGAAGCACTGTTGTTTGAGGTGTGGTGATATGAACCGCCCTACTATGGGGAGCCAAGTGAAGCGGCTTTAAGAAAATGCGGATTATTAGAGCATTGTTTTAAAGACGGGGGTGATAGAGCGCTTTGTTTTTTCCTTTGGGGAAGGGGGCAAAAGAATATTGAGACCATTCCGTGATGCCTTATGAAATAGCCTCCTTTGAAGCGTGGTGATGTAAAGTTTTGCACATTAAATCTTTTTAGAATATTTGTTGGATATTGCCTATAAACCTTATGAAACACTATTGTTTGAGGTGTGGTGATATGAACCGCACTGCTGTGGGAAGCCAAGTGGAAATGGCTTTAAAGAAGGTGGATTGTTTACAGAGTAGGTTGTAGGGAGATTCATTTTTTAGCTTGAGGAGGTGCTTGAGAGGATATTTAGACCAGTCTGTGATACTTTATGAAAAAGCTTCCTTTTAGGTGTGGTAATGTAAGGCTTTACATATTAAGCTTTTTAAGAGTATTTGAGGAATATTGCCTATAATTTTCATGGAGTGCCGTTGTTTGAGATGTGGTGATATGAAGCGGTTAGTCGCTGAAAGCTCTATGTTTGAGACAAAGATTAAGGTGGTTTGGTATTTTCTCTTCTGTTGTAGCTTTTGTATGCCAGATTGGAGCGAGGGTATCTCTGTTGGGATTAATATTTGAAAATGGAAGGCAGCTTTATTGAGGGAGAATTACAAAGCTGTAAAGGTGATATTTTTACCATCGTTTTTTAGATTTATGGCTTTTAAAAGAATTTAAAGCATTGTCTTTAAAATAATGAAGATATTGCTTCATGCTTTTGTTTCTTGCGTTTTTTAATGGGATTACGCTCTCATGCAAAGTAGAACGCTTCAAAAAGAATACACTTTTGTTTCCAATGTATGGCGCTTGTTTTAAAGAAATATTTCTCAAGGTAAGTCCATTTCACAATAGCGCCCATTTCGTGACAGCGGTCTGTGACGCGATGGCGCCCGTTATGGTATAAAGCTCCCATGGAAATAATATAAAATCTACAGAACACTCCCATCCTTATAAAAAAGCAAGTTGGCATGGTCATACACTTTGCCAGCATTCAATGTTACGATAGCTTTTGGTATTGGGGACAGTTCATTATAGGTATTTTTAGCCAATTCTTAAATGTTTTTTATCTAATATCTTTGCATGTGATGTGTAAGCAAATGGTTTTTATTGATATAACATGGCGTAGATGTGGAATGAGAAAATCCTAAGATATTAGGGATTTTCATTTGAGATGAAAAAATAAATTATCTTTATGAATCAATTTGATGCGACTTAGTAGAAAACGGATTGTTTACAGATTGGTTCGGGGTAAGATCTTTGTTCTTTGAGAAGAGAAGAAAGTTATCATAATTGATAAAATTTGGTTTTTGTATTGCAAAAAATCTGTTTCTTACAAAGAGGGGCGTTGAAGAGAGAAGGTGTGTGTATTTTTATTTTGTTAAGGTGTCTTCTCTATCTTTGAAACGGTAAAACAATCCCATTGGGAGAGAATTATAAAGTTTTAAAGGTAATATCGTTAGCGTCTCTTTTGGGTTTAAAGTTATGATTTTCAAAAACATCTAAAACATTTTCTTTAAAATAATGAAGATATTGCTTCATGCTTTTGTTTCTTGCGTTTTTTAATGGGATTACGCTCTCATGCAAAGCAGAACACTTCAAAAAGAATACACTTATTGTTCCCAATATACGGCGCTTGTTTTAAAGAAATATTTCTCAAGGAAGCCCACCATTTCACAATAGCGCCCATTTGGGGAACTGCGGCTGTAATGGGTCTTTTAATGGGGGCACATCCTTTACGCAAAATAGAATACTCCAAACGAAATGTACTTGGGTTGTCAATTCACGTGCTGTTTTAAAGAAATATTTCATCAAGGTAAGCCTATTTCGCAACAGCGCTTGTAATGCGACGGCGCCTGTGAAGGGCAAGCTCCAGTGGAAAATAATATAAAATCTATAGAGCACAACCATCTTTATGCTTAATGAAGGAGCAAGTTGGCATTGTCATATTTCTCAGCAATGTCATACATTTTCCAGTTTCTAATATTGCGATAACTTTTGGTATTTGAGATTCTTGGGGCATTTTTATTCTTTTTTACCCATCCCCCCTTGCTTGTGTGTAAACCAAGAGATTGTGATTGATTTATCAATATGAGAGAACTCTACACTATTCGGTACTAAAGTTGAAAAAAAGATAATTTATCACGATAAATCAATGTGTTAATTATTAATAAAATGATCAGTGAAGATACGTTTAGGAGATACAGTTATAGGAGTGGTTATGAGTTAGAACCCGCTAGATAAGAATTTGGATTGTTTATAGATCTAAGAGGGTGTTAAGGAAAAAAAGAACGCTATTGTCATGGTGCGTTTTAAGATATTTTCAGGAATATTTATGAAGAGCATAAAACATATGAAGAAAAAGTGTCGGGCTCCATATCATATGAAATCAGCCAAGTAAAGTTTGCTAAAAACCGAATTTTTATAGATTGCAGTACTTTGTTATTCAGGATAGGGGGCAAGAATAGTCAAGTATAGAGATCCATTTAAAGCCTTTTAATTTTGATCACAAATTAAGTTTAAAATAGCTTTTTATTTGATAGACGGAAGGATTCTAAAACTTTTTAAAAGCAAAAACTCCTCTTTACTTGATGCGATTTCTTCATGATGGTACGGGGCATTTTCTTTTGTGATAATATCAGTGTAAAAAAAGGCAAGAGGAACATTCAAAATATCGGAAATTTCCTTTAAACGTCCTGCGCTTACACGATTTAAGCCTTTTTCATATTTCTGGATTTGTTGAAAAGTAACTCTTAAGTGTTGTCCTAATGTTTTTTGAGACATTCCCAATACTTTTCGTCTCAAACGAATTTTTTTGCCAACAAAAAGATCAATATTAAGATTTTGAGTTTTCATTTTCCCCTCCGGTTGCGAGCGCCCTCGCATGAGTATTCCGGGAGCTTGAAAACACTGAACCCTAGTCAGCATTTTGCTTTTAGTGCTGAAAAGCACCTGGACATAGCAAAATCTCCCGGAATTCCGGGACACCCACAGAGTGGGTTCATTTTTACGCTAGGGTTTCAGGTTTTCAAGGCCCTATTGGTCGTTGCGTATGCGACCAAAAACATTTTCTAATGTGTAAAGTAATTTTAGGAGATTGGCAATAAAAATAGTTTTTCTTGAAACGGATAGATTTTTTTAATGAGAGACTGTTTGCCTTTCAAATTTTCAATATTCGCTCACTAAACTCAAGTTTTCAGCTCTGTTTTTCACAAAGGAAAAGACTTGGTTGTTAAGCTCAAGGCATCTTTACGGTGCTGTTTTAGCCAATAACCAAAATAACTTGTTTGGTCCTTTTGATGCAGCGGAGATATCATAATGATCGGGGAGAGTTTTTATTGAGGGAACACGCCCCATGCAAAACAAAATATTTAAAACAGAATAGATTTGTTGTTGCCAATTTATATGCTTGCTTTAAAGAAATCTTTCTCAATGCTCCGGATCATTTCACAATGGTGTTTCGTGAATGGTATAGGACGATGCTCCGTGAAGTGTAGAGTGTAAAAGCCTCTAAGTGGTACAAAAGAATGGTATAAACGTTGCTATTTTTTGCATATCAAGGGATCAGGCTGGTATTATGATACACTGTGCCAATTTTCAATGTTGAGAGCCTCCTTGCGTTATGGTTCATAAGAAGCATTTTTATATCTTTCTTAAATTGTTTTTATCCATACACCAACGTTTCTGCTTGTGATGTGCAAGCGAATTCTTCAAGATGAATCTCTTGGAAATGAGAGAATGCGATGGTATTCAGTTTTTATTCAATAGATAAAAAATCATTATAAATAAATATGTTATTTGATGATGTAATGACTTTTGAGAATTTTAAAAATATACGTTTAAATAAAAAAGCAGCACAACATGCTGCCCTTTTATTTTATTGAAGTTAAAAGTGTTTTTGCTTTAAAAACGATACCGTATTCCGCCAGATACATTGGTCCCCGATACACCAGCTTTTTGCAATTTTTGCCGGTAGCTAATATCGCCGCTTAGCACGATATTTTCAGAAAAATAAGCATTCACACCCATGCCTCCCTCAATTGAAGAGCCGGTAGGATCAAGATCAAAGGTATCAGCAATTTTTATTATTTTACCATCACCAAAAGTTCTGATAACATTCATTTTGCCATAGAAGGAAACAGCCTTGTTTTTTTCAACAGCCGTTATCGTTTTTGTTAAACGTCCACCAAAACGAACCAACCATTGATGCGGATTGCCCATGTCTACTTTTAAGCCATTGGTATCTGAGAAAATATCAAACATGAGATTTTGATAAATGAATTGCACTTGTGGTTCAAAGACCAATCCTTTTGTATCGGTTGCTAATTTCTGACCAAGGGTTGCAGATAGATTAAGGATTTCAGTCCCATCCAAATTTGCGGCATTCCCAACCAGAGCTGTGGTAATATTTCCTTTTAAGGTTCCGTAAGAAAGAAGAGCATTGACATATAGACCATTGCTATGCTGGATGCCGCTATAAGCGGTGAGTGACCATTTATCAAGGGTCGTCTTTTCAGAATCTTGCATCTCTTTTGGCGTAAAGGCAAGTTTTCCGTAGGTTCCTAACAGACCAAAATGTGTGCTTATGTCTTTGCCTTCAAAGGCGGCTAATACGGCTCCCAATTGTAAAGCGCTATAGTTTAAATCAGCATCATAACCATAACGCAATGGGCCGCGGTTGGAAGATAAGGCGACTTTCTCGCCGTATGAAGAGAAAAAGAAGTTATTCTTTTTATTATCTTTTGCACCAAATACTGTTGTTTGCATTGCATCTAACAACGTGTTTTGGTTATTTACATCAGCAAATCCAGAAGAAAATAAAGCATTAGGCAGGGTTAAATAGTTTGCCACCTGTGGTAAAAGTGCTCGAACTTTTTTATCCTTATCAATGTAGGCATTCTGTAAGCGGAAATCCCAGAAATCACGATTATTTTTGCCAAAAAGATTTTGGCTCTCATGAGATGTTCCTGGTTTATAGCTTGTGAGTACATATTTATAAGGTTGTCCACCTATTGTCATATAGTTTCCTGCTAACCTGAAGGAATTTTCATTTGCTTGTCCGGAAACTTGAATGATTGAAATGCCATGTGTCCCTAAAGGGAGCGACGCCATGTGTTCTTCCCAAACAGCAGAGCTATCGGTTTTTTTATCTGTTTCTTGGAGATTGATGTGAACAACAGTACTCCCTAAGACATCTCCATTAATCATAATACGATCGGTTTGTTGTTCCGTGACAGGAGAATGTTCGTTCCATTGAGTGTTTACATAAATTTCTGAAAGACCTGCTGCACTATAAACTGTTGCTGTGTGAGCAGTTTCGTCTTCTTGCGAAAGATTAGGCCCTATAAACAAAGTTTGGTAATGTCTCTCAACGGGCTTCTCAAACATAATGGCGCTGTTGGTAAGGCGCAATACAGAAAGATTAGAGAATGATTTTTCATCAAGAGCAAACTGTCCATAGTCATCTAAAACAGCATCGTCACTTGAGATGTTATCACTATTTACAGCGTTTTTATTTGGCTTTAAGAGCCATTTCGTCTCTTCTTTTAGATCAAAAATTGTTCTATTATCTTTAGAGGTTCTTACTCGACCTTCTAAAGAAGAGTGATCCGCAACCAGTTTAAGGGTATTTGTGGAGCCACTTTCGTTTTTTATATTTTTTAATAAAACATCGGCATGGATTTTTGAATTTTTAAGACTGACAACACCGTTTGTGTTGGTTCCATAAAGGTTGATACCAATCCCTTGCTCAACGAAAAGTTTTGTATTCTCTAGATTTACTTTACCGGCAATATCTTGTTCTTGAATGGCGTTGGTATTTCTTTCAGCACTGCGTGGATATCGGTTTCGAGGGGCATGATATGGATTATTGCGGAAAATAATACCACTCGCTTCAGATTCTCCTGTGACATGGATGCTGGAATCTTTAAGATTGATTGTGCCTTCTATGTTGACCAAACCAGCTGTTTCTGCTGTTACCGTAATATCTGTGGCATCAATCTCTCCACCATCTGAGACACTTAATGCAATAAAACCAGCGTCAACGGTTCCTCCACTCATTTGGATTTTTGAATTACTTCCCTCTGCATCGACAGCACTCCATCTGTCTTGAATTTTTTTGTTATGCAAAGTTACAATTCTACCGTTTTGAGCTTCAACACGGGTACTGATATCTTCGATTTGCACAGGTTTCTCAGGCTGTTTTATGGGGGATATTGGTTGTGCAAGCTCTGATTTTCCAGCTGTTGGTCTGACAGATATTGCTGAGAGCTCTGATGCATTAGACGTTGGTGATTGCTCTGCTGTTGGTCTTGTAGATTCTGGCTTTTGAGGTTCAAAGTTTTTAGATACTTTTTGTGTATTCGCTTCTGGTCTTAAAAGTATTCGCTGCCCGGGTTCTGATTCTTTAGGCGTTGACGATAGTTTTGTCGTTGTTTTGTCAGAATCCGGTTTTGTAGGTTTAGATTTTTCAGATACACCTTGTGTAGATGCAGATTGCACGGACGTTGATTGTACAGATTTTGGTGCCGGTGATTGCTCTGTTGTTGGTCTTATAAATCCCGGACTTGTAGGGCCAGAGTTTGCAGGTGTTGACTGTGAATTAGGTGAAGATTGTGTCGCTTCTGACTGTGAAGATGCAGCAGAATTCGGTGACGTTTTTTCGCTGGAAGAGTCTGAGGGAGAAGAAGAGACACCTGAACGCCTTCTCGTTTTTGCTTCCATTCCTGTTGTTGAAGTTGTCCCTATTGTTGGAGACTCTCCTCTCGTTGGAGTGTTTTCTGTCGATGAAGATTGTGTAACCGTGTTTTGTGTGGCTGTAGGGTTAGATTGTACATTTTCTGTCGCTTTAGTCTTTGATGCCTGTGTACCTTCTTGATTAGGCTCAGGCTTTTGTTCCGCGGGAGAAGTTGTATTTTCACTGGTTACACTTGGGGATGGCGTTTTTTCTTTAGAATCTTGAGAAGAAACCTTGGACGTTTTTGTGTTTTTAGGGGGCGTAGGTACGCTAGATGTTGAAGGTGGATGGGAGAGGAGAAATGGATAATGTGACTCCCCATCAGGCGAAATATCATATAGATAATTTTGGGGTGCATCTATTCGGCGACGACTATGAGGGACTGGATCCCGTCCCTCTTCAGCGCCTGGTGGCGGAGGTGGGAGATCAATACCTGGTGATGGAGTCATGCTATGAACAGCATAAGACAAGCTGGTGGAAGAATAAAACAGCACACTAGAAATTGTGTATAGTAAAATATTTTTTTTCATATGGATGTATTCCTAAATATTTCCCCTCTCTCATAGAATATAAAATTTTGACCTCATTATGTCTCTTTTGTAAGAGACAAAACGAAACATAATGAGAGTGCTTTGTATTTCAAGATAGAATACAAGTATTTTTAAAAGTGATAGCGCATTCCAGCAGAAATATTTATTCCAGAGATGCCAACTTTTTTGAATTTATGTTGATAGCTCAGATCACTATGAAGCTCGATATTTGGCGATAAGTGTGCGTGAATACCAAAACCACCTTCGACTAAAGATCCCATCGCAGCAAGCTGAAAACTTTTACTAAAAGTTTTGATCATGTTCAGTTTACCATAGAAGGAAAGGGCATGGCCTTTGTTTTGCGTCAAACGCCCACCAATACGCAGCAACCATTGATCAGGTTTGCCTATGTTTATTTTAGGGTTATCGTCATCTGAAGAACTGTTGCCATTTGAGGACGTGTTGTTATCTGAGGATGCACTAAGTATGAGACGCTGATAAACGAGTTGTGCTTGCGGTTCTAGAATGACACCCTCGAAACCAGTTGATAGTTTTTGACCAACCGTTGCAGCAGCTCCTAATATTTTACTATTCTTTATTTTAGGGGCATCTTTGATAAAATCGTTGCTCATATTTTCTTTAAAAATTCCATAAGAGAGAAAAGCACTTGCATAGATGCCACCGTCGTGCTGAATGTTTCCATAGGCAGTGAGAGACCATTTATCAAACATCTTCTTATGAGAGCTATCTGCATTTTTAGGAGCAAAAGACAATTTTCCATAGGTTCCGAAAAAACCAAAATTAGTGCTGATATTTTGATCTTCTCGCGCGATTAATGTAGCCCCTGCCTGCAATGCGGCATAGCGAATATCCGCATGAAGGCTCCCTTGTTCTGCGTGAGTGCTCTCTTGTTCTGCTGGAGCGCCCTCTTGTTCTGCTGGAGCGCCTCCTTGTTCTTTTTGAACATCATTTTGTTCTGTTTGAGCCCCTTCTTGTTTTGAATGAATGCGGGAGAAAAATGTGTTCTTATTGCCATAAGTGGATAAGAAAATGCTTCTCTCTTGATACTCTTTGGGTTCAAACATTGTTATTTGCATATTGTCTAACAAGATATTTTGATTGTTGGCATCAGCAACCCCAACAGTAAACATCGCGATAGGCATGACGAAAGAGTTTTCTATTTGTGGTGTAAGGAGTTTGCCATTTACTGCTCCATCAAGAGAATAAGAAGTTGCAGTTGCTTTATCAGCTGTAAATTGAGACGTGCTCTCAGTATGAGCGATGGGGCTGTTCTCAATCTTTGTGGGCAATTTCACATGAGATTCCGTGGATGTGTTAAGAGCCTTTTTCGGTGCTGAGGAATCCGTGTTTGTCTTGGGATCAATAACAGAGTATTTATTCTCTTTATGTGCAAGAGAGGCTTCTTTCCCCTCCACGTTTGCTATTCCATCGGTGGTTGAGGTATTTTGGGGGTGCGTGTTAAGATACAATGCATTTTGTAAAACATTGGTAGCTGTATTGTTTTGTTTTTGTGAGGCACTCCGTTTTATTCTCAATTGGTTAAGTTTTGCGTTGGTATCTACCATAGACTGTGTATCTTGAGGATATTGGTTTGCTATGACTTTGGTATGTGTATTATCCATTTCATGCTTTAATACTACATGATGTGCACCAGAGCTAGCACGACCATCGCCTGAAAAAGAGCTTTTAATCTTCTCTCTTACACGATCCATAGAATTTTGATGTGCTTGGTTGAAAGGTGAATGACCTCGCGTCATGGCGCCAGAGGCTATTTTTTCAAGATTTTTTTCTGTCTGTGTAGGTGTGTTTATTAAATCAATGGTATGGCGATATTGTTCCGGTAATTCGATCATTCCTTCAAGAGCATGGCGTGTTTCAGGACTTAAGCCAGAGGCGGTACTGATCGATATGAAGGTAAAAGAAGAAAAAAACAAAGCACAAGCGGCTGTACATAACAAAAGATTCTTATGCATAGAGACGTTCCTTAAGATATTTTCTTTGTTTTGATAAAAAATGAACTACTCTTCCACACATTACGATTTTTTGTAATGTGTAAAATATAAGCAGCACTGCTTACATTCCAGCGCTGCTTATGTGTCAAAAGTGAAAGCTAAGATTTCTAAAAGCGATAGCGCATTCCACCGGAAAAATTAATTCCAGAAAACCCAGCTTTTTGAAGTCTATGTTGGTAATTAACGTCAGCATGAAGGGCAATATTTTTGGAAAGTTGCGCGTTAATGCCAAGCCCACCTTCAAGAGAAGAGCCCATAGAATCAAGACGGAAAGGCTCAATAATATCGATTGTGCTTTTTTCACCAAAAGCTTTGATGACGTTCAATTTACCATAAAAGGAAAGAACACGATCGTTTTCAATAGGAAGTATGGTTTTTGTTAAACGTCCTCCAATATGCACCAACCATTGGTGAGGAGTCTTGATATTAACCTGGAAGTCATCGATATCTGAAAGCGTACCAAATGCAATATGTTGATAAATCAGTTGCGCTTGTGGTTCAAAGGACAATCCTTCAACACCGGTTGCTAGTTTTTGTCCAACGGTTGCCGATATATTCAATATATCCGTATTATTTAACTCTGCGGTGTTGCCAATAAGAGCTGTTGTGATATGTCCATTTAAAATGCCATAAGAGAGTGATGCATTAACATAAAGACCATTGTCATGGTGGAGGTTCCCATAGACCGTAAAGGACCATTTATCCAGTATGCTTTTGTCAGAACCTTCCATATCCTTTGGCGTAAAAGCGAGCTTTCCATAGGTGCCTAAAAGACCAAAATTTGCAGTTAAGCTTTGATTTTCTAGCGTTGCTAATGCCATGCCTGCTTGTAAAGCAGCATAGCAAACATCCGCACCATAACCATACTCCAATGGACTACGGCTGGAAGATAACGTCACCTTGTTGCCATACGTTGATAAGAAGATGCCTTTCTTTTTATGACCTTCTAATCCAAAAACTGTTGAGTGCATATTATCTAACAGCGTATTTTGATTACTTATGTCAGTCAATCCAGAGGAGAATATCGCGTTAGGCATTACCAAATAGCTTGCAACTTGGGGAACAAGAGCTTTGATTTCTTCCACTAAATCAAGAGTAGTATTTTGGAGACGGAAATCCCAAAATTCTTCACCTTCTGGAAAAAGGCTTTGCTGATCATCCGCTTTCCCAAGGCGGGATGTTGGTCCATAGCCATTGAGTATATATTTATAAGGTAAGCCCCCTATTGTGGTATAGCCATGGGCAAGTTTGAAGGAATCTTCATTGGCTTGCCCAGAAACTTGAATGAGTGAGAGACCACGTATATTCAAAGGAATTGAACCTTCTGCTTCTTCATTATCAAAGGGTTCGGGATGCTTTGAAAGATTGTTGAAATAGATCGTTGTGGTGCCTGAGACATCACCGCGAACGAGAACACGGTCAGTCTTTTGTTGTTCTTTTGTAAGACCATTGCTCCATTCGGTATTAAAGTAAATCCTTGCGTTGCCTGTTGCATTGTAAACTGTTGCGGCATCAGAGTCTCTGTTTTGCTCTGTTTTTTGGGGATGTCTTCCCACATTTAAGGTTTGATAATGGTTTTCTACTAAATCATGCGGTGCATCAAATATGATAGAGCTATTGTTAAGGTTTAGGACTGAAACAACGGATTGTGCTCGTTGCTTAAGATCAAGAAGCTTGTAATCAAATAAACTAAAACTATTTTCCAATTCAAATAGACTAATTTTTAAATGCCACTTGCTGTTATTGTTTAGGGTGAAGATCGTTGTATTTTGAGGAAGCGTTTTGGCTCTTCCTTCCATAATTGAATTGTCAGCGTCTAATGTAAAAGTAGTTGGTTCAATTGTGGTGAACGGTGAGCCTTCGTTTTTTAATAACATATCAGAACGAATTTCTGAGTCTTTAAGGGATACCGCATTAGCAACAGCTTTGGAATAATAAGGTCCGAAAATACCAACACCATCCTTTACAAAAAGTTTTGTCTTATTAAGAATGGCTTTGTTTACAACTTCTTCTCCTTCTTTTATTGTGGAGCTTAGAATATAACCAAAATTGATACCATAGACTTTGCTGTGGCCTATGACATTTATGATTGAATCTTCAACACGGATTATGCCGTTTGTGAGTGACAAACCACGCTCTTTAGCTTTTCCCACGATTCCTTTAGCATTAATTTGACCACCTGATGTTGCAGAAAGCAAAGTGAAATCTGAGTGCATTATTGAGTCTGTAATGGTAATGTGGCCTTTCTTAGCAACTGCGGTATCATACTTACCACGAACAAAAACGTTATTAAAGTTCTTCTCTTCTCCATTAGCTACTTGGACCGTAGGAATCTCAGGAGGTTGTGTATTTGCATAAGTTGGAGCAAAATGAGAAAAAATGAAAGTTCCAGCAATTGTACATAACAAAAAATTTTTTTTATAAATATATTTCTTACACATAGATATGCCTTTAGTATTTGGTATGCTTCGATGCTTACTTCATTCCCCTGATGGCGCAAGTACCCAATCAGCTTTTATATCATAATGTATTTATTGTAAATAACAAAACGAAATATCGTGTTTTGTTATTTATCTTTTAAAAATTGGTTTTGGAAAAGTTTGTAAAATAGAAAAGCGCAATTCAGCGATGATGAATTTCAGAAAACTGAGCTTGATAAGTCTTTTTGTTTTAAAGTGCTAAGAATCAAAATATTTTGGGAGAATGCTTATTGCTTAAAGCTGTTTAAAAACGTTATAAAGTTTTGGAGAAGATTTGTCATGCGCTTACCAAAAGCTTTCAGTTGGGTTTCTTGCATATAGAATTATTCACGATAAATTTTTTGATATAAAAAAGCTAAAATATTTTGTATTTTTTATCGATATACAACAATTTTTATTGAATCCATTCGATTTTTATACATCAAAAAGCGCGCTCTTTTGAGAATACAACAATCGTTGAGAGATAAAGGATTTTGTGGCATTTGGTTTGAATGAAATTAATCCTTTCAAGAAGGGTGTATAGAAAGAACCATTATTGATGTCTCTTGCCGAAAGATTGCAAAAAAGCAGCACATTCGTACTGCTTTTTGTTAAAATAAATAGACTATAAGTTGTTTTTTTCTTTTTCTTAAAACTGATAGCGTATTCCGCCTGAAAAGCTTGTTCCAGATATACCCGTTTTTTGAAGTTTCTGTTGATAATGAACATCAGCATGAAGGGCAATATTTTGTGATAATTGTGCATTCACACCAAACCCACCTTCAAGGGAAGCTCCCATAGCATCAAGATGGAACGATTCACCAATCTGTATGGTGCCACTATTAGAAAAAGCTTTAACAATATTCAATTTACCATAGAAAGAAAGAATACCGCTATTTTCAGTTGGAACTGTTGTTTGCATTAAGCGTCCACCAATACGCACCAACCATTGATGAGGATTGCCCATATTCACATCAAAGCCATCAACATCTGAGAGTGTGTCAATCATAAGACGTTGATAAACAACTTGTGCTTGTGGTTCAAAGACCAATCCTTTCGTGCTGGTTTCGAACTTTCGTCCAATGGTTGCCGATGCACTGAATGTATCAGCACTTGTCAATTCTGCAGTCTTTCCTATGAGAGCTGTGGTGATATTCCCCTTGAGCATTCCATAGGAGAAAAGTGCATGGACATATGCCCCATTATTATGACGCAGGCCACTATATGCAGTCAGTGACCATTTATCGAGTGTACTCTTGTCAGCACCTTCCATACCTTTTGGAGTGAAAGCTAATTTTCCATATGTCCCTAAAAGACCAAAATTGGTGGTCATGTTTTGATCTTCTAGAGCTGCTAATGTAATGCCTGCTTGTAAAGCAGCATAGTGAATATCGGCACCATAGCCATATTGTAAGGGCGTACGGTGAGAGGATAATGTCATCTTATTGCCATAAGCCGAGAAAAAGATTCCTTTGTTTTTATGATCTTTTGTCTCAAAGCTTGTTTCTTGCATCGTGTTCAGTAAAGTGTTTTGATTGTTTACTTCAGCCAATCCAGCTGAGAATAGAGCGTTAGGCATGACCAAATAGCTTGCTACTTGAGGAACAAGAGCTCTGATCTTTCCTTCATCATCGAGTGTTGCACTTTGCAAGCGGAAATCCCAGAAATTCTGATTTTCTCTCAAATGGTTTTGTATGCTCCCTTCTTGCTCAGAATTTGATGATGATTCACCTTTTATATTATTCTCAATTCCTAAAACTGTTCCTCCTAATACAACGGTGGTTGTGTCGGTTTTTGAGTTCTTTTCTTTTGATTGTTGAGATACTTCTCCTAAATGGCTTTGCGCGGGCTCTGCTTTCCCAAGACTCGATGTCGGTCCATAGGCATTTAAGACATATTTATAAGGCAAAGAACCTATTGTGACGTAGCCATTTGCTAGTTTGAAGGAATCTTTATCTGCTTTTCCAGATACTTGAATGAGTGACAGACCACACATATTCGCGGGAATAGAAGCTTCTGCTTTTGATGGCTCACCTTTTGAAAGACTATTGAAATTAATTGTTGTGATGCCTGTTACATCCCCATGGACAAGAAGGCGGTCTGTTTTTTGTTGTTCTTTTGTCAGACCATCACTCCATTCTGTATTAAAATAAATTCTTGCATTGCCTGTTGCGTTGTAAACAGCTTCTACAGCAGAGTCCTTGTTTGCTTGTGAATTAGGAACTTCAATGGTTCGTCCTACACTCAAGGTTTGATATTGACCCCTTGCCAGTATATGTGGCGCATTAAACACAATAGAGCTATTGTTAAAGTTTAAGACTGAAACGGTAGACAATGCTCGTTGCTTAATGTCATGGAGTGCATAATTAAATGTACTAAAATCATCATTTACGTCGTATTGACTTACATTTAAATACCATTTGCTATTGTTGTTTAAATTAAAAACAGTTGTATTTACTTCTAAGGTTCTTGCTCTTCCTTCTAGAATCGAATTATCGGCAGTTAATACAAAAGTCACAGGATGAGGATCTGAATCTGTTTTCTTTTTTACAATATTTTGTAATAATACATCAGAACGAATTTCTGAATTTTTAAGTCGAACTTCGGCAACAGACTTTGAAGATGAGGGACCTAAAATACCTACACCATCTCTCACAAGAAGCTTTGTATTGGTAAGAATCGCCTTATTGACAACTTCTTCACCATCTTTCAGAAAAGCATCTAAAATGGTATGAAAAATAATACCGGATTTTCTTTTGGTTTCTATGAGTGAATCCTCAATGTTAATGATACCGTTTGAAATTGATAGACCAGTATACAAGGCATTGGTTTTAACTCCTTTAGCATTAATACGCCCACCTTGTGATACAGCAAAGGCAAACGAAGCTGAATGTATTGTTGAGTTCGTAATTGTGGCAATTGCTTTTTTAGAGGCGTGCACTGCGCTTAATCCATTGCGGATAAAAACATTATTAAGAGTCTTTTCCTCTCCGTTTTCTAGCTTGAACTCATCAATAATTTCAGGATGTTGTGTATTTGCATAAGTTGAACCGAAATGAGAAAAAATGAAAGTTCCAGCAATTGTACATAACAAAAAATTTTTTTTATAAATATATTTCTTACACATAGATATGCCTTTAGTATTTGGTATGTTTCGATGCTTACTTCATTCCCCTAATGGCGCAAGTACCCAATCAGCTTCTATATCATAATGTATTTATTGTAAATAACAAAACAAATTATATTGTGCTGTTCTCTATAATTTGAAGTTTTGCTTCAGAAAAGCTTTTTTCATGATCATAAAAAGCAATGAAATAATGGATTTCATAAAACTTCGCTTGGTAAGCTTATGCTAAAACAACGATGAAGTACGCTATTTAAAAATTGTCATTTCAGGATAATCGTTATAAAAGCTTTATAGCGTTGAGATGAATTGTTTTAGACAATCAGAAAAATTTCAGTCAATTTTCTCTGCTATAGGAGAAGATACGCTATAAAAAGAAGAGATGAGAGGACGGATTTTCTTCAAAGAGATAAGGCGCTAAAGCTCATTTTCCTAAGTCAGCATAGCTCATTTCATGACGGTGGTTCATGAATGATATAATGGTAAATCCATAGAGCTTCATCATTTTTATGCTTATGAATGGAGCAAGTTGGCGCCTTTACACTTGATAAAACAGCAAGCCCATTGCATATTTTACCAGCTTCTAATGTTGCGACAGCTCTTGGCTCTTGAAACGGTTCATAAAAAGGCATGTCTTTCTTATATAATTTTTCCTCATACGCCAAGCTCTATTCGTAACGTACAAGGACATAGTTTTGATTGGTTCAACATGGAACAGGTTTGAAATGAGAGAGTCTTACGATATTCGGGACGCTCATTCGAAATGAGTAAATTATCATTATAAATTAATTAATGTGCTACCATTTATGATGCGATGTTGGATAGCTTTGTGCAAGAACCAGCGTTAAGAAATGCCTTGCGTAAGCGAAAATTCTCGAAACGTTTATTCGTATCATTAAAGAGAGGTTGCTTGATATTCGTTTTTTCATGGTTTTATTCTGTATAGCCAGTCAGCGTATCTTTATAAGACAAATCATTTCTTGTGGGGGCGGACATTGGATCGCTTGAAAAGTCTTCTGTCGTTTTCCCAGAGGCTTGGATTAAGCAAAAATCCACCAGTCCTTAAAAGATTAGAAGCATTTTCTATAATACTCTTCTAAAATCGCTTTAAGGCTAAGTGATATGAAAAAACGTTTCTTAAAAAAACGTCTTTCAAATTACGTCACACCATTTTGCGGTCGGCGTTTGTGAATGGTATAACGATAAATCCATAGAGCTTCATCATTTTTATGCTTATGAAGGAGCAAGTTGGCGCCTTTACACTTGATAAAACAGCAAGCCCATTGCATATTTTACCAGCTTCTAATGTTGCGACAGCTCTTGGCTCTTGAAACGGTTCATAAAAAGGCATGTCTTTCTTATATAATTTTTCCTCATATGCCAAGCTCTATTCGTAACGTACAAGGACATAGTTTTGATTTATTCAACATGGAACAGGTTTGAAATGAGAGAGTCTGACGATATTCGGGACGCTCATTCACCAGGAAAAATAGCGAACACTCTTTATAAATCAATGAATTGCCTTTTATAATAGTTATGCTATTCAATAATCCGATTACGCTGTTCGTTCTTTCATTTTTACAGCCGTGGAAGCATTTTTAGGGACAGAAGTTTGAGTTTCTGTTCTCTCGTTATTGTTAAATATTCATCGATGATTTTTTATCATCTTCTGCCTGAAGTATCTCATAAGTTCCGTTGGATATGTTTTTTGTACCAAAAATTTTAAGGGATTTCGTTTCTGCATTATAGGTAGAAAATGGTAAATTTTTATAGCTTCTGTGTACGATAGAATATTTTTTAGCTAGAAATATTTCTTATTTTATATTTGCGATTAAAAAATAATAATATATAATTTTATCTATAACTATATTTATTATATTAAATAAAAATAAACTATAAATTTATGTTTATTTTATAACAATATTATAATTTATATGAAATATTAATTAAAAATCTTGCTCTTTTATAAGATTTAATAGTCTTACGACTTAATAAATTATTAGAAAAATAGTGCTGTTTGTAAAAAAATAAGGAAAATAGAATAAATAGGTATTGCTTTCATAGCATCATCTTAAGATTGGTAGCATCTTATTGTGCTTAAAAAAATCATTTCCATGATACTGATTTTGACGGTTTTTTTCATTGTTCTATTTTCTTTCAGTGAGATGAGCTTGGTATGAGAGGGATAGGCTTTCTCAAAATCGTTTACCTAAAACGATACAGGAAAGTGTCAATGAAGCCTTATAGAGGGTGTAATAAGCTTGTTGATTGAAAGAATGGGAGTTTATAAACATAGCAGGGTACAAAGAAAGAGCTTTTTAAATATTGCTATCTGTTTATTGTCTAAAAATGCACTTTTCTTAGCTTTATGGATAAATTCGCTAATAGAATATATGCTCCGGGACTCGTGTGAAAAGGCGGAAAAGCCTATTTAAAGTGGAAAAACGCAATTCATACAGTGTTTCATGTTGAAAGCTTTGAAATGAATGATTTATGGTTCATAAAATCCCACTTTTATTAGAAATTATGCTTTTATTAAAAGGTCTCCGCTTTCATTATTTTGGTTTTTTGACATATTCTCGATAAAAATACTTGACATTTTTTCTTGAGAAAAAGGGAAGGGGATTTTATGAAGAAAACGAGATTTATCAATAACATCTGGATTGAGTATAGTCATCTCTAGGTGTTTTTTCTGAGAGTTTTTCTTTCACTTGGAGATGAAGTGCTTTGCGATATTTTGTTTGAGAGAGATGAACGCATTTAATCTGATATGCTTCAAAGAAAATATTCAACCTTGTAAATTAATAAATCTTGATGGACATGACTTTAAGGAAATAAAGAACAACGTTATTCGCGAGATCTTTTAATGAAAGAGTATCAAGAATAAAAAAGGCAGCGTATTGTGCTGCCTTTTTGGTTTGATGAAGTATACAGAATAACAATATACCTGTTTTTTACAATTTTGCCTCAAAACTGATAGCGTATGCCGCCAGAAAAATTTGCACCACTTATACCTGTTTTTTGCAGTTTTTGTTGATAACTCACATCACCATGAAGGGAAAAATTGTGAGACAGTTGTGCATTGATGCCAACGCCGCCTTCAATTGCAGGTCCCATAGGATCTAGCTCAAAGTCTCTTCCAATATGAATGCTACCATCATCACCAAAGGTTTTGATCAAGTTTACTTTTCCATAGAAAGACATAGGACGGTTGTTTTCAGTGGAAATGGTTTTGGTCAAACGCCCACCAACACGGATCATCCATTGAGAAGGATTTTGCATGTCAACGGTCAGATTATCAGCATCTGAAATTGTATCAAACATCAAGTGTTGATAAGCAACTTGTGCCTGCGGTTCGAATGTTACGCCTTGTATACCGGTTGCAAATTGTTTGCCAACAGTTGTGGAGATCGTCAACATTTTGGCATTTTTCAACTTTGCGGTTGTTCCAATGAGGGCATTGCTGATTTTTCCCTTTAGGATGCCATAGGATAACAACGTATCAAGATAAAAGCCGTTGTCATGCTGTATGGTTCCGTAGGCTGTGAGTGACCATTTATCAATGGTGTTTTTCCCAGCATCTTGCATGTCTTTTGCGGTGAAAGAGAGTTGTCCATAGGTACCTACAAGACCCAAATATGTTGTGGTATTGTGTCCTTCCAGCGTTGCGAAGTTAACACCCCCTTGTAGAGCAGCATAGCGAAGATCAGCGCCACTATAACCATATTGACGGGGCGCACTTTCAGAGGATAAGGTTCCAGTGCTTCCATAGGTGTGTAAGAAGAAGCTGCTCTGTTTTTCTTGTCCTTTTGCCAAGACAGATGTTCTGAGATTGGCCAACAATGCGTTTTGTTGCGCCATATCCGTCAATCCACTATAGAAGAGGGCATTTGGCATGACCAAATAGCTTGCCATTTGTGCTACAGGTGCTTCTACTGTGGAATCAGGGCCAAGGAATTCTTTATGTAAGCGGAAATCCCAGAAATTTTCATCCTTTTCATCAAAGAGACTTTGTTCAATATTCGCTTTGCCATGGCTTGATGCTGATCCGTAACCGGTTAGCGTATATTTGTAAGGCGAACCACCTCTTGTGATATAGCCATGAGCTAATTTGAAGGAATTTTCATCAGCCTTTCCAGAAACTTGGATAAGTGAAAGCCCGCCAGTGTTTGAGGGGTCGGAAGCATTTACAACACTGTCTTTATCTCCTAAATCGCTTTTGATGTAAACTGTTGTGGAGCCTGAAACATCACCGTGAATGAGAAGATGATCGGTTTCTTGCTCTGCTATTGGCGTGCCATCAGTCCATTTTGTATTGAAATAAATTTTTGCATCGCCTGTTGCATTATAGACGGCTTTGGTATCCGGTTTTCCAGAGCCTATATGCAATGTATGATAATGATCTTCTGTTGGTTCTTTAAAAATAACAGAGCTGTTTTCAAGATTCAGCACAGAAATATCAGAGCGTGATCTTTGAGCAATATCAAGCAGATTCCCATCATCATCTTTTTCTTGTGTGCTGTTTTTTAAGAACCATTGTGTATCGTTTTTCAGGTTGAAGCTTACGTTTCTTTCTTGTGCAATATTTGCTCTGCCTTCTAAAGTAGAGTGATCTGCATTTAACGTGAAGCTGCCGTTGGCTATCTCCTTTACGTTTTTATCATTCCAGACATTTTCCTCTTGCCAAGAAATTTTGTCCCAAAAAACACCGTCATTTAATAAAATATCGGCATGGATTTCTGAATTATGAAGATTAACTGTACCGATTGATAGAGTAGGAATATCTCCAATACTCTTTTTAGCAAGAGCTCCAACGAGAATTCCAGTGCCATTGTCAACATGAGTCTCTGTATTGGTTAGATTGATTTCATTATTTCCATATGTTTGTAGATCATCTAATTCATCTGTATTGGTTTTCGATAAAGCCATCAGTTGCATACCTATGCTTCCTGCTTTTGCAAAAGTGTTTGCTAGGTCAATCTTTCCCGTGCCTACTGCGGATAGTGCAATTTTTTTTGCGTCTATTTCATTTTTAGTACCATTCTTCATTTTAATTGAGGCGCCACCAGCGGCACCAAGACCAAGATCAAAATTTTTAATGATTGTGTTACCATTTAATTCAATTTTGCTCTCAGACTCGTGGGAGCCTACAGCACTGGTTATTTTTTCGCTCTCACCACCGATTATTGTTAGATCTCCACTGGTGATTTTGCTTCCACCATCTGCATAAAGACCTTCATCAACATTTTGAATGATTGTTTTGCCAGTTAAGTTAATTTCACTCTCAGCGCCTTCTGTTGTTAGACCAGAGCGTTCTGTGTCTGTCCCCGAATTGATTGGCTTTCCACCGTTGATTATTAAATTTTCGCTGGTAATTTTGCCGCCATCAACGGCTCCAAGACCGTTAAAAGTATTGTTAATCGTTGTATTGCCATGCAATTCAATGGTGCTCTTCTCACCAAGTGCAAGTGCGCCGGTTCCTATACCATCTGTTGTGAGCGTAACATCTGTGGCATCGATCTGTCCCTTGTTTTTTGTAAGCAATGCAACATTGCCATTTTTTGCAGTTGCATTTCCTCCGATCATTATAATTTTTGAATCTGAACCGTCCGCATAGGCACCATTTCCATGAGATGATGTGACTGTAGAATTATTTAAAGTAATGGAACTTCCTTGTTTTGCGTATATTCCATTGCTTGCGCTCTCAAATGATCCTCCAGAGACTGTTACTGTCGAGTGATCATCTGCGACTATGGCGCTTTCTGCTTGTTTTACGGTTACATTTGTTAAAGCGACGATACTTTTATCTGCAGATACTCCTACGTTTAGTCGTGCATCGTCTTTAACGCTCGATATTGTCATATTTTCCAGTTTGTTTTCTTCTCTCTCACTGTTCTCAAAGGTAGCACCAATTATTGAAGCTTTAATGGTTCCGCCTGTCATACTGATTGCGCCATTGTTGTTTGCCCAGAGTCCGGGGGCCTCAGATGATGTAATGTGAGCATTGTTGGTTAAAGTAATGATACTGTTGTTGTGAGAAGTTACTGTTGCATCTTTTGCATCAAATGATCCTCCAGAGACTGTTACTGTCGATTGATCATCTGCGATTATGGCGCTTTCTGCTTGTTTTACGGTTACATTTGTTAAAGCGACGATACTGTTTTGGTTTGCGTCTATTCCATAGATGAGTGGTGCATCGTCTTTACCACTTGATATGGTTACATTTTCCAGTTTGTTTTCTTCTCTCTCACTGTTCTCAAAGGTAGCACCAATTATTGAAGCTTTAATGGTTCCGCCTGTCATACTGATTGCGCCATTGTTGTTTGCCCAGAGTCCGGGGGCTTCAGATGATGTAATGTGAGCATTGTTGGTTAAAGTAATGATACTGTTGTTGTGAGAAGTTACTGTTGCATCTTTTGCATCAAATGATCCTCCAGAGACTGTTACTGTCGATTGATCATCTGCGATTATGGCGCTTTCTGCTTGTTTTACGGTTACATTTGTTAAAGCGACGATACTGTTTTGGTTTGCGTCTATTCCATAGATGAGTGGTGCATCGTCTTTACCACTTGATATGGTTACATTTTCCAGTTTGTTTTCTT
>NZ_JAQITF010000001.1 GCF_028618665.1 Bartonella sp. AU16XJBT | reverse complement strand
ATTTACGACAAGGTATTGGTCTGCGGTTATGTAAATGTTTATGGAGACTTTGAACTTTCTGGACTAGCCATGATTGGCGATAACCGCGAACCTTCAACAGAGGATTACAATCCTTTCTAACAACCAAACCAAACAATTTTTAACACAAGCGTGATTCACGCCACGGGTGAGTTGCGCGCAATGTAGGAAATCAAGATGAAAAATTCCACTTTTTTAAAAGAAATGGCAGGAAAATATGGATTTTCTGCTGAAGAATTTCGAGAAACAATCATAAAAACTTGTATTGGATATAAAAATGCTAATGTCATCACTGATGCAGAATTTGCCGTTTTTCTTTTTGTTGCCAATACTTATGGACTTAATCCTTTAACTAAAGAAATTTATGCACTTCCTAAAAAAGGCGGCGGCATCATACCCGTTGTTTCTATCGACGGTTGGATAAAGATCATCAAATCAAATCCTGACTTTGATGGCATGACTTTTCAAGATCAACTCAATGAGAATGGAAATATCATTGCTATCAAATGTGCTATTCGTCTCAAAGGGATTAAAGATCCTATCGAAGTCACCGAATATCGCAAAGAATGCGAACAAGACAAAAGTGAAGCATGGCAAAAATATCCAGCACGTATGTTGCGCCATAAAGCTACTATACAATGTGCTCGCTACGCTTTCGGGCTTTCCGGTATTTATGAAGAAGATGAAGCAAAACGTATCAATGAAGCAAACCATAGCATTCCAAAACAATTGGTTTCTCAAGATATGCTTATAAAAATCGAAGAATTAATCGAACAAACAGAAACGGATAAAAATAAGCTTCTCTCTTATGCAAAAGTAGAAAAGCTAACAGATATGTCTTGTGAAACAGCAGACGACGTTTTGAAAATATTAGAAAGCAAGCCAAGAATTCAAAGAGAAAGCGCACTAGAATATCTCCCACCACAAGAGAAAACATACGTTCCTATACAAGATGCCGAATATATTCACGTCCAAGATATCGAATATGCTCCAACGTCTCATGAACAACAAAGGGCGGTGTGAAATGGAACAAAGAACAGCAGAATGGTTTCAAGCCCGTTTAGGTAAAGTCACGGCATCAAACGTTTATAACGTTATCAGTAAAACAGCAAAGGGAATCCCTACAAGCAAATATGAAGACTACAAAATCAAACTCATTACAGAGCGTTTAACGGGTCAAACAAGCCCCTATTATGAAACCGAAGACATGAGATGGGGTATTGAAAATGAAGAAGATGCCTTGAGAGAATATGCATTCATTTATGATACTGACGTTACTCAATGCGGCTTTATCCAACACCCCACAATAAAAATGGCGGGGGCAAGCCCTGATGGGTTCATTGGAGAAGACGGTTTAATCGAAGTCAAATGTCCGAGATCAATAACACATATGCGTTTTTGTATAAGTGACGAAATCAAACCAGAATATCACGCACAAATGCAATTCCAAATGGCTTGTACAGAACGAAAGTGGTGTGATTTCGTAAGTTATGACCCACGTTTTGCAGGAGAATCCTTTCACTTGCGCATGAAAGTCAAGCGTGTTCTCCGTGATGATCAACAAATTGAACAGATCAATCAAGCGGTTGAAGCCTTTTTAGCAGAGATAGAACGAGAGATAAAACAACTCTCAACAAAAGCTGCTTAAACCTATGGGGGTGTTTTGTTCCCCGCATATCTACAAGCACCCCCACCCATTTGCTAACAACTTTCAAGTAATGCGTGATTCACGCCACACGTGAATTGCATCTCAATGTAAGGAGAAAAGATATGGCGCCTCGTCCAGCTGCTATAACGCAACCAGCCATTGCACGCGCTTTAAGAGAAGCTAAAAAACAAGGTTGTGAACTCGTAGAAATCAAGCCTACCGGTGAACTGCTTATCTATCTTAAATCCGATATCCCAATACCAAATTCAGTTAACCACCCAGACAAACTTTTAGATTTGTCAAAGAATGAATATTACGAAATCGCGCTCTCTAAGATGTAAAATTGATTATGCCTAAACCACGCCCTCCTCATCTTGTCAAACAAATTACTCAACATGGCAAAATTGTATGGTATGTACGTATTGGTCATGGCAAACGCATTAGAATCCGCGGTACCTATGGAACGCAAGAGTTTGTTGATAACTACAAAAGCGCACTTGCCGAGTTACAAGGACTGATACTTCCTAAATCCAAAACCGGTAAACTTGTTGAAGGGTCATTTGCATGGCTGCTTAAACAATACTTTAATAGCTCTAATTGGCATAGCTACACTAAAGCTACAAAAAAACAAAAAGAACTCATCCTTATGAAGGTATGTGATACTATAGGAAACATTCCATACCAAGCAATTGAAAAGAAACATATCATAGCCGGCGTTGAACGACGCAAAGAAACACCAGCAATGGCTAGAAACTTTCTGAAAGCCCTTAATGGTCTTTTTAATTGGGCAATTGATCAAGGTCTTTTGGAAAACAATCCAACTTTAGGCGTCAAAAAACCTCCTCTTAAAAATAAAAGCGGCTTTCCTGTTTGGACAGAAGAAGATGTTGAGAAATATTATCACAAATGGCATCATGGTACCCATGAACGTGTCTGGATTGATGTTCTTTTATATACGGGCTTGCGTCGTGGTGATGCGGTTCGCATTGGCTGGAAAGATGTCAAAGATAATATCATCCATCTCAAAACAGAAAAGAGCCAATTTAAAACAGATGTTTTTCTTCCTATTTTACCAGAATTAGCCAAAACGCTTGAAGCTGGTCCTATTGGTGATGAAACATTTATTTGTGGTAAAACTAATCAAAAACTCTCTAAAGAAAGCTTTGGCGATACATTTAGAGACGCTTGTAATGCGGCTGGAATTAAAAAATCGGCGCATGGATTAAGAAAATTAGCAGCAACACGCGCAGCTAACTCTGGTGCAACAGTATCACAACTCAAAGCAATTTTTGGCTGGACAAATGATGCTATGGCATCTCTTTACACAAAGAGCGCAGACCGTAAAAGGTTAGCTATAGAGGCGATAAAAAAGCTCCAAAAAGATGAGGGATAGAGGCAAAAAAACTCAATAGAATCAAGATTCACCTATTCCCTCATATTAGACATAACTATTTTATTTTACTTGCTTTTTATATACCATTCACGAACGCCGTCGCGAAATGAGTGTGATGAGCGTTGAGAGATGTTTCTTTAAACAAAAAATTGCTCTAAAAAATTTTTTAAGAGAAAAATTAAAACTTCTCAACCTCAAGTGCCAAGGCATGGACACAAGTCGCGAGCTCCTCTTGTAAAACTTGATAAATCGCTCGATGAATTTCTACGCGGGTCATATTGGAAAAAGAAGAAGATAAAATCTTCACGCGAAAATGTGTTTCTCCTTTACCATCAAAAGCATGTTCATTATGAGGATGCCCCTCATGAAGATGACTCTCGTTAATCACTTCAAGTTTTTGGGGATGAAAAGCATCTTGAAGCTTTCTCTTGATTATTGTTTCTACAGACATTTTTCATTCCTTAACAAAATGCAAGTGCAAGAATACACCCTTTTCATAATCAAATAAGTGTGAAAACAAATTTTTCAAAAGTCAATTCTTGTAAAATTAATCAATTTTGCATAAAACCAAGAATATGACGATAACATCTAAATTATTCGATTCAATTCGCATAAGCTCAAATAAAAAACAAAAAGCTGAGCCAGAAGCGCAACAGTGTCAGTGGGAAGGCTGTGAAAAGACAGGGACCCATAAAGCACCAGCAGGTCGAAATCACGAAGGGCAATATCTACATTTTTGTATTGAGCACGTGCGTGCCTATAATAAAAATTTTAATTACTTCTCAGGTCTTAGCAATCAAGATATTGCAAAATTCCAAAAGGATGCTCTCACAGGGCATCGCCCAACATGGCCGACAGATCTTAGCAATGGTACATCGAAAAAAACAGCGGCCAATTATGCAAAGATTCGCTCTGGGACAGCAGCCTATCAAAATCGTATACGCGATCCCTTCACGCTTTTTACTGAGCGGCGTTCAAGCAATAATTTCTCACGAAAATTAAAGCCCTTAGAAGCAAAAGCTTTTGATACACTGGGGCTACAAGCAAACGCTTCAGCAGAAGATATCAAAATGAAATATAAAGAGTTGGTAAAAAAGCACCATCCTGATTCCAATGGTGGTAATCGTGCTTCAGAAGAGCGCTTTCGCGATGTTTTGCATGCTTATAATTTGCTCAAAAAGTCTGGTTTGTGCTAAAAAATACACACTTATATGACCCCATTCTCATTGAGACCATCACTCTTTACATAAAACATTCTTATCTTCACAAAACATTATAGAATACGTGAAAACGATCTTCCTTCATCTCTAAGGCTCTCGTTATAGAGCATTGCATAAATGCTCTAACTCTTGTATCGTTTTCTCATGAAATAAATAGCGTCCTTTCCCTGCCAGAAACATCATGACAAATCTTAACCTTGAAAATACACCCGATATTACAGTTTGTGCTCGTGATCTATTTCATATTAAAACAGATATGAAAATCCCTGCTTTTAGTACAAAAAGCCCCCATGTTCCGGATATCGATCCCGATTATCTTTTTGACCCGCAAACAACTTTAGCGATTCTCGCAGGTTTTACTTTTAACCGTCGTGTCATGGTTTCGGGCTATCACGGAACAGGGAAATCAACGCATATTGAACAAGTTGCTGCCCGTCTCAACTGGCCTTGTCTTCGCATTAATCTCGACAGCCATGTAAGTCGTATCGATCTTGTAGGAAAAGACGCTATTGTTTTAAAAGATGGCTTACAAATTACTGAATTTAAAGAGGGCATTTTGCCATGGGCTTATCAAAATAATATTGCTCTTGTTTTCGACGAATATGATGCGGGGCGTCCTGATGTTATGTTTGTCATCCAACGGGTTCTTGAAACCTCTGGAAAACTAAGCTTACTTGATCAAAGCCGTGTTATCTCTCCTCATCCAGCCTTTCGTCTTTTTGCAACAGCCAATACCATTGGTCTTGGCGATACAACAGGGCTTTATCATGGTACCCAACAAATCAATCAAGCTCAAATGGACCGCTGGTCTATTATTACGATACTCAATTATTTACCCCATGATAAAGAGGTTGATATTGTGTGTTCAAAGGTCAAATCTTTTAAAACGGCTGAGGGGAAAAAGACAATTTCACAAATGGTTCACGTTGCTGATATGGTCCGTCAAGCTTTTATCAATGGAGATCTTTCAACAGTCATGAGCCCACGGACTGTCATTACTTGGGCAGAAAATACCACAATTTTTCAAGATATTGGCTTTGCCTTCCGGTTAACCTTTCTCAATAAATGTGATGAACTCGAACGTGCTACGGTCGCAGAATTTTATCAACGCGCCTTTGGACAAGAGCTTCCCGAATCACTCATGCAGGGTGTCTCATCTTAAAGGAATATGTCGATTATGGCGATCAACCCTGACGACAACAGAAAAAATTTAACAAACAATCCTCCCCTCAATACGCTTAATCATGAAGCTTTTAAGAAAGCTCTTTCCACCTGTATGCGTGCTATTGCTGGTACGTCCCACTTAGAAGTTTCTTTTAGTCCCAACAGACCATCTTTGAGCGAAAATTGTGCACGCTTACCAGAATTACCACAACACGCAACAGATAAAGATATCACGATTACCCGCGGATTAGGTGATTCCATGGCTCTGCGCAAAGCATGGCATGATAACGGCATTCACATGCAATTTGCTCCGCTAGAATCAGAAGCACGGGCGATCTTTGATGCCCTTGAACAAACACGCGTTGAAGCAATCGGTACTTTAGCCATGGAGGGGCTTGCAAAAAATCTTGATGTCATGCTCGCCGATAAATACAAAAGAGCCCATTATGAAAAGATTAGCAACCAAAGTGAAGCCCCTATCCAAGAAGCGATGGCACTTTTATTGCGTGAAAAAATAACAAAGCGCGCGGCTCCAAGAGAAGCAGGCCCAGTTTTAGAATTGTGGCGCCAAGAACTTGAACAAAAAGCCGCAGCAGAGCTCAATGAACTCACACATCATATTTACAACCAACAGGCTTTTGCTCAAATCGTTTGCCAAATGCTTGCGACACTCAAAATGACAGTGCAACAAGATGCAATTTCTGAAAGTGAAAACAATAAAAAATTAAAAAACGAATGTGAACCTCAAGATCAAGTAGAAGAAGAAAGTAAAAACAAAAAACACGCTCAAAGTGAAGAACAAACCAGCACTGAACAAGAAAGTGATGTGCAAGACGAAGGAAAAATACAAGCGACACAAACAAACGACAATGATCAAGCTGACGGCGAGCAAAAAAATGATCCATGGAAAGAAAAGCAGAACAAACCCAAACGTCTTTTTTCTGATTCAGAACAAATGGAAAGACTTGGTAATTATCAAATCTTCACCCGTCAATTTGATGAAATTTTGGAAGCAACGGATTTTTGTTCTGAAAATGAGTTAGATTACTTACGCCGTTGTCTTGATAAGCAAATTAGTCATCTTCAAAACATTGTTGGACGTTTAGCCAACCGTCTCCAGCGCCGCCTTATGGCACAACAAAATCGCAACTGGAAATTTGACCTTGAAGAAGGATATCTTGATACAGCACGGCTTACACGCCTGATTATTGATCCCATGCAACCCCTTTCTTTTAAAATGGAAAGCAACAGCCAATTTCGAGATACGGTCGTTTCACTCCTCATTGATAATTCTGGTTCAATGCGCGGACGTCCCATTAGCGTTGCCGCAAGTTGTGCCGATATTTTGGCACAAACGCTTGAACGTTGTGGTGTCAATGTTGAAATTTTAGGTTTTACCACCAAAACTTGGAAAGGTGGAAGGTCACGCGAAAAATGGCTTAAGAAACATAAGCCTCATCATCCTGGACGTCTTAATGATTTGTGTCATATCATCTATAAAAGTGCTGACACCCCATGGCGTCGAGCACGGCGCAATCTAGGTTTAATGATGCAAGAAGGATTATTAAAAGAAAATATCGACGGAGAAGCTTTAATTTGGGCGCATCAACGCCTTTTATCACGGCGTGAACAACGTCGCATTCTCATGGTTATTTCTGATGGAGCCCCTGTTGACGATTCAACATTATCGGTCAACGCCAGCAATTATCTGGAAAAACATTTACGCGCAGTAATTCAAGAAATCCAAACATATTCCCCGATCGAACTCATTGCCATTGGAATTGGTCATGACGTCACACGTTATTATCAACGTGCTGTAACAATTATGAATGCCGAAGAGCTTGCAGACGCCATAACAAAACAATTAGAAGCACTTTTTAGTGATAAAACACCTCAACTTTATAAGAAATAAACCGGCCTTAAATCAGCAATACATTGATTTATAAATGATAAATCTCGCGTTATTCAACTGGAATGAGACCCCTGAATACCATACGATTCTTTTATTTCAAATCTGTTCCACATTGAATCAATCCAAATCATTTGCTTGCACGTCACAAGCGATGCAAAAAAGCATAATTCTATTTTACAGAAATACTTCACCTTGACTTCCAAGCTTATTTTACAAAAGCACCAAAGCACTTATAAATGGAACGATATTGAGTGTAAAATCTATTCAGTATCACCATCTTTACGCACCATAAAAAAGAAAACCGTTCCCTTCATTATGCCTACTCCCCAATATTCCAACAAACCTTGGCATTTTAGATAATACATAAAGAGGCATTTTTATCTTTTCTTTAATATTTTTTATCGACACAGGCTTCCCCCGCTTATCCTATGCAAGAGAAATACTTTGACTGAGGCAATACATAGAGAAATTGAAACGAAAGGTTTTTACGATATAAGGCTTTTATTCAATCTATAAAAAATGAATTATCCTTAATAAATTAATGTGTTACATAAAATATAATCCAACACAATCATCTTTACCTATGCGAGGAACTCTATTTTCTAGCTCTTAATATTTTGATATAAATCAACACATTGATAGCAACAAACAACAATTTCTCTTCTATTAAAGCTATTCATAAAAACGTGTTTTGCATCTTTTCAAAGAGTATTATCCGAAGACCACCCTTTCTTGTGATATACAAAGCATGACTTTGTTTGAATTCAGTCTAAGAAGATTGATAATATGCCAGAATTATTATGCCGCTTTCTTATGTCCCAAAACGATGAGTTACTCTTATAAATTCAATAAGTTAACAACACACAACTGAAATTTCTTTTACCTCAATGTGGTTTATAAGAAGGTGTGTTTGACCTTTTTCAAATAGTGTTTATTCATCCATTTTTTATGAAAGCCTAAACAAATAATTTTTTATTGCTGCCTCACAAAAAGAGTCTTGAAATGAGTGAAACATACAGACCTCTCACATAAGCCATGAAGCGATAAACTATCTCAATCAACGATATTATCGCATGCGTAACATAATGGAAATTTAAGTTTTAAAGAAAACAATAGAACAAAGATTATTACTTGTTGCAAGCAAAAGAGGAATCATCCTTTGGATGACTTTGATAAAGAGGAAGTTTTACAATGTTAAGAATTGTCCCATAAGGTATCAACATCAACAGACTCATAACAATTTTTACGGAAAAATCGCCAAAAGCAAGCGAGAGCCAAACTGGCATGCCGATCCCTCCCAAAACAGTATTCTCCACCAATGAACTGTCAGCATACCCTGTTATCTTATCAAGAACGGCAAAAGAACTCGAAAAAGCAAGAGAAAAAAACAACACCGTATCCAACGCCGAACCAACCAACGCTGCTGCTAAAGGAGCTTTCCACCATGTTTTCCGTCGCAAAGGCGTAAAAACAAGAATATCAAGAAGTTGTCCAAATAAAAATGCCAAACTAGAAGCAAGTGCAAGCCGCGGTGTTGCCAATATCCAAGAAACAAAAACACCGGCAAAAAAACCAGCATAAACCACACGCCGCGCAGCAGATGGACCATAAAAACGATTTGTCAAATCATTGATTAGAAAGGCAAATGGATAAGTAAAAGCCCCATAAGTCAACAGCTCATTCAAACCAAACCAATAGACAGGATATTGAACCAGAATATTAGAAGCAGTGACCGCAAGACACATTGCTAAAACAGAAAAAACAACATACCCTCTCTTTTGCTGTTCTAATAAAAGACCGCTTGAAAACATTTTTTTAACCTGGGGTATGGAACCAATAAAATAATAGAGCGATCAAAGAGAAAAAAGCCCCAAAAGCGCACTTCTTTAAGACCAAGTTCCGTGATTAAAGCGTCAATTCACCAAAAATAATGACACGAACAATCACGTTACAACAATCACGCTGCTTGTTCAGCCTTTTTCTCACTTTCTTGCTCAGCTTTTTTCTTAACGATTTGGCGTTTTAACAAACGCGCACGTTGCGACAATTCTTTGTCATCTGCTTTAACCAAAAAGCCATCAAGACCGCCACGGTGCTCAACAGAACGCAACGCATTTGCCGAAATGCGCAAACGATAACTTTGCTGTAACACCTCTGAAATCAACGTCACATTGCAAAGATTTGGTAAAAAACGACGCCGAGTTTTATTATTCGCATGGCTAACATTATTACCATACAAAACCGTTTTCCCTGTCAATTCACATGCACGAGACATAAACTTCACCCTTAAACTCTAAGAAACTTTCAAATCCCTATACCCAAAGGACACAATGAATACAATAGCACGCACAATGCGGCCTTGAACGGGCATCATTGGGAAGTCTCTCTCTAATAGGGGCTCGACAACAAAAGGTCAAGTCTTTTATCAAACCTTTTTCATCTCTTGCTGGCTCAATCTTCATCTTTTTCCAAAATCAAGGCGTGCAAATTCCACCCAAAAGCGTACAAAATACTTTTTTTAAAGGCATACCGTGTTAAAATAAAAGCCGGTTGTCCTGAAAGGAAGCATAAATCATGAACAAAAAAGAGCCCCCCATGACAAAGCTTCAGGGAAATTCTTGCCGTTTTTCTTCTTTTTTGTTTGGAACTTTATGTATTTGTTTTTTTCTTCTCTTCAGTGCATTAGGCATATGGCAGGTGCAACGGTTAAACTGGAAAACAAATCTTATCACGAGTGCCAATCAGCGCGTTCACTTAGCCCCCATAAATGCCCCTAAAAAAGATCAATGGGCTGATGTTACTTTTGAAAAAAGTGAATATCAACCTGTTGTTATCACAGGAAAATTTTTAAAAAATAAAAATATTTTGGTCACTGCTGCTGCTCAAAACACTACGGGTTACTGGGTTTTGACTCCTTTACAAACCGCTGACAACACACTGACTTTTATCAACCGTGGCTTTATTCCCATGGACGAACGAAATAATTTTCAACACTCAGAGCAATCCCATACAAATGCCTCATCTCAGCAAGATTCTACCATAAACACAGAACAAACAACAATTATCGGTTTATTACGCATGAGTGAAAAAAATGGTTTTTTCCCACGCAAAAATAATCCTGACAAGAATGTGTGGTATACGCGTGATCTTCCCGCTATGACACAAAAACTTGGGTTATCCACTGTTGCCCCTTATTTCATTGATGCTAAAAAAACATCTCCACAAGCAAATCTTCCCATCGCTGGTCTTACGATTATCCATTTTCGAAATAATCATCTTGTTTACGCAATCACGTGGTTTATTTTAGCTGCTGGAGTATTAGGCGCTTTTCTTTTTCTGCTACGGCAAAAAAACTAAAAAATAACAATTAAAATATCCATCCCCAATATAGTCATTAAACAGTTTGGCCTTTAAAAACATACATCTCACAATAGAGCAGATCTTAACACTGTTATATTGAGAATTTTACACATCACAAAATTTGTTTTTTTAAGAATCAATTGTTTGATTTATAACAATAATTCTATCATTTTATACCTTAAAATAAGACCTCAAATATCCGTAAGATTCTTTTACTTCAAATCTTCTGACTAAAAACCAGCAAAATCATTCTCGTGCTCCCCCCACAAGTAAAGAAAACCGCAAGAAATAAAATGATTAAAAATAAGGAGATCAATTCCTCTTCCATCACAAGTGCAAAGTATTGTTAAAGAAAGAGTTATTAAAGCATTGAAAACAGATAAAGAGAATGATCCCCCCAACCTGCTACCTTTAAGTATGGATCATGGACCTACAATGGGTCAGTTAAAACATTCCGAAGGATTTATACGACACTCTTCACAAGAGCACCATAAAATAAAAGTTGATCCATTGAAAAATGCTTTTTTAAAATAAACTCAGATGAATTTGCACTATAAGAGCGTTTTATTTTGATGAACAGCGTAACCTCATTAAAAAGGCAATGCATAAAAATGTAGGACAATGTGTCATTTCCACTCTTAAAAACACATTCTATTAAAAGCATTGGTCATAAATAGTTTTGAAAAACATAAAAATTTAAAATAGCAGGAAAAATAAGCACGCGTTTCTGCCGTTACAATTTCATATTCTTGCCAGTTATTTTCCGTTTCAGAGATAACTCAAACGGGTATATGCAATATTCTCGCCTTCATCTCACATAAAAAAGCTAATATAGAAGAGAATGTACAGATGCGTTTTTGTTTCAAACCAGCTATGAAAATAAGAGGTTGAGTTATAAGCAACAACAAAACATTGAATGTGTCAATGAGACTTTTATACCTATCACAACACATCAAATGACGGCATTTTACAGTATAAGAAAAAAGGTGAGTCATCGTATATTTTAAAAAGACAGTTTATCCTTTCAGTGTAATTTGCTAAAGGCTTATGCTATAAGCATATAAGCTTGTTTTGCTGGAATTTTAACTCTTTCATTTTTAAGGCTTCTGTTATGGGTGTTGTTGCCAAAAATTTTCCCATACCTGATCTTCATCGGGTTCGTCGTGTTCTTCTTTCTGTGTCTGATAAAACGGGTGTGGTTGCATTTGCACAAGCCCTTCATGCGGCTTACAATGTTGAATTGATTTCAACAGGAGGAACAGCCAAAACCCTCATAGCTGCTGGTTTGCCCGTAAAAGATGTTGCTGAAGTTACTGGATTTCCTGAAATAATGGATGGGCGTGTCAAAACACTCCATCCTTTGATTCATGGTGCTTTGTTAGGGGTAAGAGAAGATCCTAGCCATAGGAAAGCTATGGAAAAGAACAGCATTCATGGAATTGATCTCTTGGTGGTAAATCTTTATCCTTTTGAAGAGACAATCCAATCAGGAGCCGATGGGAAAACAATTCTTGAAAATATTGATATCGGTGGACCAGCGATGATTCGCGCTGCGGCAAAAAATTATGCTTATACCGGTGTTGTAACAGCGATAAATGACTATGATTCGATTCTTGCCGAATTAAAACAGTATAATGGATGTTTAAGCTTATCCATGCGTCATCAGTTAGCAATGCATGCGTATGCGCACACCGCTGCTTATGACACGGCAATAGCAGCATGGTTTGCACGGGATTTAAAAATTGAAACACCATCATGGCAGAGTTTTTCTGGTCATCTTGAAAGTGTTATGCGCTATGGGGAAAATCCCCATCAACAGGCGGCATTTTATCGCAATAATGAAAAGCGTTTTGGCGTTGCAACAGCAAAACTTTTACAAGGCAAAGCGCTTTCTTATAACAATCTGAATGATACAGATGCAGCCTTTGAACTTGTAGCAGAATTCGATCCACATAGAACTGCTGCTGTTGCTCTTATTAAACATGCCAATCCTTGTGGTGTTGCGGAAGGGGAAAATTTGAAAGAAGCTTATTTGAAAGCTCTTATGTGTGATAATGTATCGGCATTTGGTGGAATTGTTGCTTTAAATCAAACCCTTGATGAAGAATGTGCGGAAGAGATTGTTAAAATTTTCACGGAAGTAATTATTGCTCCTGATGCAACAATGGCAGCATGTGAAATTATTGCTAAGAAAAAAAATCTTCGTTTGCTCATTACAGGTGGTATCCCTAATCCACGTTGTGGAGGACTTCTTGCGAAAACACTTGCAGGAGGCATTTTAGTGCAATCACGTGATAATGTAGTGATTGATGATCTTAAATTGCAAGTAGTGACAAAGCGAGCACCAACTCAAGATGAAATGCGTGATCTTCAATTTGCTTTTCGTGTAGCAAAACACGTTAAATCAAATGCTATCGTATATGCAAAAAATAGCGCAACAGTTGGTATTGGCGCTGGACAAATGAGCCGCATTGATTCAGCAAAAATTGCTGCAAGTAAAGCCGCAGAAAGTGCGCAAAGAGCAGGCTTAACAGAAACGCTCACAAAAGGATCAGTGGTTGCATCCGATGCATTTTTTCCTTTTGCAGATGGTTTATTAGCAGCAGCTGAAGCAGGTGCAACAGCAATCATTCAACCAGGAGGTTCCATGCGTGATGAAGAAGTTATCACTGCTGCGGATGAGCAAGGTTTAGCAATGGTTTTTACAGGAATAAGGCATTTCCGTCATTAATATAATTTGGGTGATTTCCTTATGAGACAAATGTTTCAAAGGATTTTTCATAAATCATATGTCGATTGATAATCGTTGAAGTGGAAGCAGTTATTCAATCGAGAGAATCTACGCGTAATGAAAAAGTTATTACCGCAGAAAATGCGCAATAATTTAGCCATTGTTTTAGCAATAAGATATTATCGTTATAAATAGCTAAGTTATCCTTTTACATAAGATATGTGTTAAAGGGTTTCTTTTTGTATGTAGATGCATGCCTGCTATGACATTATAGCACAACTCTTTTGAAGAATATGCTCTATCTTAAGCTGAAGAGTGTAACAAAGTTTGAGTACAGGATATGAATATTCTACGTTCTTATAGTAATTGGCGCCGTTATCGCCGAACCGTTAATGCGTTGAGCCGTCTTTCAACATATGAACTCAATGACCTTGGCATTTGTCGAGGCGATATTGATTCAGTTGCACGGTACTATTCGCGTAAATCTTTCTAAGATTTGAAGAATATTTGAGAGAATGCCTTGCTATAAAGAAACAGGAATTTTGGGGCTGGTTTCTATAACTTCAGTTTTAGTATAACGACACAAAGCAGAAGGAGTTTTTTCTGAGAGGATTTTCCTTGCACTCTTGCTGTGATTTTGTTTCTTGAATTTTCAATGTATGATGAATGACTTTTGATTTATCAAGGGTGTCTATTATTTTATGTATTGGGTGAGATGCTCTATTGATTGTATTATTCTAAGTCTTTTAAAACCGTGTCTCTTGTTTGTGACAAGCGAGGAGTGTTTGCGTGGAATGAAACATACAAAAAAGAACTAAAAAGGCTTATAAGGAACCGTCTCAAGCGCCAACGGATGCCACTGGAAACTAGCAAAGGGTATGTGATGATTCCAAAGTGTTGCGCTATAAGCAGCAATAATGTGATCAAAACAAAGATTAAGGTAATCTAATTGCTTTGCTCTATCAGTTTTTATATGCGAGATGGGAGCAAGAATATGATAGAGTCTATTTCTAAAATGAGAAACAACCTAGTTTAGCAAAAATATGAAATCTCAAAGATAAAAAACTATTCACATCTTTACCGTCATTTTTTAATTCGGTTTTACGACTTCAAAAACATCTATATCTTTTAAAAAATGGGTGCACTCCCTCACCTTTTTCTCTCGCTCTTTAATAAAAAATTATATCCCCTACGCAAAATAGAAAATTCAAAATTAAAACATCATCATATGGTGCACACTCATACGCTTTTGTTTGAAAAAAATATCTCTCAATGCGCGTCATCCCCCTCTCGCCATGGTAATACTTATGAAGAAAATCCTCTAAACATTCTCTCCTTTACGCTTAAATAAAAGGCGTAAAATACCATTATCCTTCAATGTTCTAACAACCCTTAGCGCTTGAAAGTGTCCAGAAAAACTATTTTTATCCCTTTCTTACAGCAAGTTTACACACCACCCCTCGTTAGAGCCTACAAATATATGCGTTGATTTAAACTGAACAAATTCGCAACGATAAAATCTTACCATTTTCGAAATTTTCATTGAAGTTTTAAACAATATAAATCAATATCTTAACTTATTGAAAGTGTGAAATAAAGCATGATCCATATTGTTTTAAACAATACTCTTCTAGAGGCTTTTGAAAGTCATAAAACCAAATAAAGAGAAAAAGGGGAGGTGTAATAACCCTACACCATTTGCCAAGAATTTTACATTATGCTCTATAATTTTACGTTATACTCTATACGAGCACCATTGTGAAATAAGGGTAATAAAAGAAACGTTTTTTTTAACAAGAGTATAAATTTGCAAGAAAATATTTTATTATCTTAAACGTGCAACTCGCTCAGAGCGGAATATTGATCATAGTAGCACTCCAGAACTTTTTAAAGATAAGCAACCATTTAATTTTCTCTCCACCCCCTTAAAGAATGAAGATTCTTAACCAATACCGATCTGTAAATAAGAGTCTGTCAACAGTGCCGTTTCTGCTAGAGGAAACCCCTCTTAGCATTCCCTTATGGGATTCCATAGGCAAACTTTGCTTCAAAATATCCATTCCATACGCCCACAAAATACGTACGTATAAAAATTTACATGGTCCTTAAATAGGCTATTACCGCAATAAACGATGATGTTTTATACAAAGATAAAACCCTATAGACTACAGGTTGGAACAATGTTTTGATTTTTTATCAAACGGCTTTACGGATAAAACGCCAGCGAACTTTTTCCTGAAATGCAGGGCGAAAATATAAAACGATCTGCTGTGTCTTTTGCGGACCTGCTAATTCGGCAAAATCAATCGAATCTTCAAGACAAATATCCGCATCAGGCGAAATAAAGTACCATACTTGCTCATCCTCCATGTGCTCGTTCTTTACCACTAAACACACACGCTCACCATCATAGTTAACTTTAACTTGTGGATGAAGATGAAACCGAACAGCAACATGATCTTGTTCACTTTGCGCCCTCTTATGTCTCTTTCCCCCTTTACTGGGCATAAAAAAGCGATCAAAGCCTTCGATCATATCTCCACTTGTCGCCAAAATAAGACCACGCTCATGAATAAGGTTAAAGGGTCGCACATAACCATTATGGCTAGCAATAAAACCTGTTTTCTCTGAATCCTCTATACGGCGCACTTGAACTTCCTTGGGTCCATCAACCAAAAAGGAAGCACCATTTTTCTTTTTTTTGTAAAAAACGCCCACCGAACAATCATTAAGTGTAGCTGTTGAATGGGCTGCAGTAACACGCCCTAAATGTCGATAATCTTCCCGCCCATCAGGGTCAACGCCGGTATTGATAATAAAACGGTGTCCTTGTGAGGACATTTCAAAAGACAAACAACCCGAACAAGCCTGCTGGGCGGCAAAGCGTGGTGGAAATTTTCCTGTATCGGCAAGAATTGTTGTTTGATTGGCTTTTAAGCGCTGAAACCCTGAATAACGGGCATAACTAAAAGGATGCCCATCTGTTTCATCAAGTTCCAAAAGTGCCGATAACCGTTCCGACACAAGGGGACCAACCCCATTAAAATGCGCTAATGTTTGATCCTCGTGGATAAAGAATCGTAAAGCTGGCAACATACGCTCAACAGAATCAATCAAAATACGGGGTGCTGTTTCATTGCTTCGCATAAAAAGATAACGCAAAGATAATAAATCTGATAATAAATTAAGTAAGATGATAGGACTACGGGAAATATGCCCACCATCAACCAAAATCTGACGCGAAAGCTCTTCTATAAGCGTGGTTTGTACCTTTTTTTTCACGACCGCAGAAACAGGCAAAGCAAGAGAGGCGAACGTCAAAGCTATTGCTGCTTGTAAACGTTTATCATCATGATCCATACCGCAAATTGTGACGCGCAAGTAACGAAATTGCAAACCAAGTGCCCGTAAAAAGCGTTTTTCAAACCGTTCACTTGCCCCTTTTAACAACATTTTTGAGTGACAAATCCACGAAATCAAACGGCGTGCAACAACAGGACCACTCCAAGCAAGCCCTTTTACCTTTTTGCCAGCATAGTCAAGCCAATCTTCTAAAAGAGAGCGCGCATGCGCCACAGCTAAATCACTTTCTGCAGCTTCCATATGGCGCAACCAATGAAAATCATGCAGAGACGCTTCCCATTCCAGCGTTGGCGCAACCAATGAAAATGGCGAAACAGCACCAGAATGAACAATATGACCAGCAAAAGCAAAACGACCGTGATAAAATTCATGCGCCATCATCGGATCAGCTACATGAAGATCAATAGGATGCGCTAAAATTTTATGAGGGCGAAACCCTGAAAACCGCCAACGAAACAAGGGTCCAACCCATAAACGCCGCATAACATGTTGTAGCGTATCGACACAGGCTGCCACTTTTACCTGAGGAGCTTTTACCGCAACCGCCAAAATTACATCTCCATCTATGCTGAATCAGATACAATTTCGACCATTTTTATAAATGAAACGTTAATTAAGCAATTTTTCGTAAGCGCGCGGCAAAAAAACCATCCATTCCTAAAAGCGCAGTTTTCTCAGCATCAAAATTTTTATGACAAAAATCCGCTGGCGTCGTGCGCACCATCCCCTCACAAAGCAAATGTGCCAATGCCCCCATTTCCTCTGGATAAATAGGATCTAAAACAATGTCATTGCGTGTCGATAAAATTTTCTCAATAAGATCTTCACCTTCTTTTCTTGCCAATGAACAATTGGAAAAAACAATCCGCCCGCCCTCCTTGACCAAAGCAATTGCTGCGACAAGCAAATCATATTGCAACGCCGCTAACTTGATGACATCATCCCACGATTTCGTCCATAAAATATCTGGATGACGACGAATCGTTCCTGTAGAAGAACAAGGAGCATCAAGAAGAACTGCATCAAAAAGCTGTGTAGGATGGAAATTTCTCACGTCCCCCTGCCAAATGTGAACGGAAAAATGAAGCCGTTCCATATTTTCTTTTAAACGCTTTACGCGATTAGCAGAAAGCTCAATGGCTGTCACCTCTGCCCCTTGCAAAGCCAATTGTGCTGTTTTCCCCCCAGGACTCGCACAAAGATCAGCAACGCGTTTACCCCGAAGTTCTCCCAGTAAACAAGCAGGCAACGCTGCGGCAAAATCTTGAACCCACCAAGCCCCTTCCCCATAGCCTGGTAAATCAGAAACAGAACACTCCAAACGGTTCAATCGAACAGAACCATTGGGCAACACGACACCGCCAAGCCTCTTAGCCCATCCAACACTATCAGCTTTCACTGTCAAATCGAGAGAAGGTTCTACACTTTGAATTTCTATAATCTGGTGTGCTTTTTCTGTTCCATAAGCTGATACTAAAAGCTGAGAAAACCATGCTGGAACACCTTCAATGGTCGGAACTTGTTGGCGTAAAGGCGCCACCTCCCGTGCAACATTGCGCAAAAGAGCATTCACCACCCCTGAAAAACGACGCATACGAGGATCAAATTTTGCCACACGCACAGCTACATCAATAGCCGCATGATCAGGAATATCAAGATAAAGAATTTGCGCCACACTGATATGTAGAAGATGCTTAAGTGAAAGTGCTTGTGAAGGCAAAGGACGCGCTAAAAAGCGTGAGAGAACCGCCGTAATCTGCCCGCGATGACGCAATGAAGCTGTCAAAATAGCCCGACACAATAAACGATCTCGTTGTGGAAGCTTTAAATATTGTGGGTGTCCGTGTTCATTATCCGTTAAACCAGAAAGAGGCGTATACTTATCAATGACCGCCCCTAAAAGACGCACACACACCTGCCGAACAGCCAATCCTGGAACATCTTTTTCAGACACATGCCCCGCCTTTTTGTGTTTCAAAATAACACCTTTATATCACTGCTTCCTCAAGAGATCCGCCAGAAATCTTCTCAAAAACTCTATGAACGAGATCTTTTTGAATTTTCATAACGAAGCCAAGAAGGACGTTTTGTAACCCGCTGAAAAGTGCTGTCTTCTTGCTCACCTGATGCATGAGTCTGACCACTGCGCAAATCTTCATAATTCATTTCGTTGCTTTTTTTATTCATACTGCCTTCTTCATTCCATCTCCCACTTTCGACAAGAGCCCCTTTCATCTCTTCTGCTTGCCGATAAAGAGCAGCAATACGATTTGCCGTTGCAGGATGTGTCGAAAAAAGACTATCCGCTCCCTCACCGCTCAAAGGATTTATAATAAATAGATGGGCTGTTGCTGGATTATGCTCTGCTTCTTCATTATAAACCCCACGGCCCCCATCAGCAATTTTACGCAATGCCGAAGCCAACCATAAAGGATTACCACATATTTCAGCTCCCCTGCGATCTGCAGCATATTCACGCGTACGGCTAATGGCCATTTGCACAAGCATGGCAGCAAAAGGTGCCACGAGCAGTGCAATAAATCCTCCAATTGCCCCAGCACCATGAGAATCTTCCGAAGAGCTGCGCTGTCCCCCCATAAAAAAAGCAAAATTACCAAGCATTGAAATTGCCCCTGCAATCGTTGCTGTTAGAGTCATGGTTAAGGTATCACGATGCTCAATATGTGCAAGCTCATGCGCCATAACGCCAGCAATCTCCTCTGCACTCAACCGCTCTAACAAGCCGCGACTCGCAGCAACAGCAGCATTTTGAGGATTACGCCCTGTTGCAAAAGCATTTGGCTGTGCATTATCAATAACATAAACTTTTGGTTGAGGAAGAGAAGCTTTTTTAGCTAAATCGCTTACAATCTTATAATAAACTGGTTCGGAATGCTGATCAACTTCACGCGCGCCATACATGCGCAAAACGATTTTATCCGAATTCCAATAAGAAAAAAAGTTTAAACCACTTGCCATCAAAAGAGCAATGACCATACCACTGCCCCCTCCAACAAGATAACCAACCCCCATAAAGAGAGCCGTCATAAAAGCCAAAAGCATGGCTGTACGCATTATATTCATTACTCAAAAAACTCCATGATAAAATACTATCTATACTATATGATGGGGTTTTCTTTCTGCTTCTTCAATGGAATAGGTTTAAAATGCATAAAAAAGATGAAAAAATAAGCAAAAAAAATGCAACTGTCGTCAAACAGCCATCTCTTTCTCCCGCAGCACAACGTGCCCTCAAAGAGGCTGAAGAACGGCGAAAAGGCGAAGCAAAAAAGGAACAACCGTTGGAAAACGGTGGACGCGGCGGCCAAGACCCTTCCCGCTATGGAGACTGGGAAATTAAAGGCCGCGCCATCGACTTTTAAAGCCATAGATTTCTAAAATTGAACTTTAAAAAACCAACGCCGTTTTAAATAAACACCCCTTTAAAGAAGATCCGTTTTGATCGGCAAAAACGGATCATATTTATTCTTCTAGAAGTTTTTAAAGAGGCGTTGATTAAACAATCATGCTTCTTGTGCTGAAGCAGAATCTGCTTCAGCCGCAGCTGCTGCTTCCTCTGCCGCTTGTTTTGCTGCGGCTATACGTTCTTGTGCTTTTTTGCCCGGTTCACCTTTATGTGGATTATTACGGGTTGGGCGCTTTTTTAAGCCAGCTGCATCTAAAAACCGTAAAACGCGATCTGTTGGTTGAGCCCCTTGCCCAAGCCAATATTGAATACGTTCTTCACTAAGTTTCACCCTCGGTCCATCTTTAGGCAACATTGGATCCCATGCACCAACACGTTCAAGAAATCGCCCATCACGCGGACTACGAACATCCGCAACAACGATATGATAATAAGGACGTTTCTTTGAACCTCCACGGGACAAACGAATTTTCAATGCCATATTTTATCTCCTATTGTCAGCTCTGGCTTTCGTTTAAATTGACTTTTTTGTTTTTTGCTCTTCAGCAATAATTTCATGATGACGCACAACTTCTTTAATAATAAACTTTAAAAATCTTTCAGCAAAATCAGGATCAAGATGACTGTCCATAGCCAATTGCCGCAAACGCGCTATCTGACGTTGCTCACGCAGAGGATCTACTTTAGGCAAATCACAACGCGCTTTTAAGAGCCCAACAGCTTTCGTACAACGAAAACGCTCTGCTAAAATATGAATCAAAGTTGCATCAAAATTATCAATCGATTCTCGTAAATGTGCTAATTCGTTCAATACTGTTTCCTGCATCATATTCCTTTCCCTCTTTGCATCTTATTTTTTCTTAAGATGTTGAGGAAGTTTTCCCCTATCGGCAATGCTATTGGAAAGACCAGGAAATGTAGGACCACGTCCGGGAAGTCCGGGCAAGATCTTCCCTCCATGTCCATTTTCAATCTGCTTTTGAAGCGTCGAGAGCTGCTTCAGATCCACTCCCGATAAATCAGGCATAGCTGGAGAATCTGCACCTCCCATCCCTCCAAATCCCATTTTAGAACCAAGGCCTCCTAGCATTTTTCCCATCAAACTACTCTTGCCCTTACCACCCATGGCTTTCATCATATCAGCCATTTGGCGATACATTTTCAAAAGTTTATTAATATCAGCCGCCGTTGTCCCAGACCCCTTAGCAATTCGCTGTTTACGGCTATGTTTTAAAAGCTCTGGATTCGCACGCTCTTGGGGAGTCATGGATGAAATAATAGCCAATTGACGATTAAACAAACGATCATCAAAACCAGCAGCCGCAATCTGCTCTTTGACCTTGCCTAATCCTGGCAACATGCTCATAATACCCCCCATTCCACCCAGTTTTTTCATTTTCTGCAACTGTTCTGCAAGATCATTCAAATCAAATTTTCCGGCCTGCATTTTTTTTGCAAAAGCAGCAGCTTTCTCATGATCCATTGTTTCAGCAGCTTTTTCAACCAAAGAAACAATATCCCCCATTCCGAGAATACGATCAGCAATACGACTGGGGTGAAACTCTTCCAAAGCCTCTATTTTTTCACCGGTTCCAATTGCTTTAATTGGCTTGCCTGTCACAGCACGCATGGAAAGAGCAGCACCCCCACGCCCATCACTATCCATCCGTGTTAAAATAATCCCTGTAACTCCTACACGCTCATCAAAAGAACGAGCAAGATGAACGGCATCTTGCCCCGTCAAACTATCAGCCACCAACATAATCTCATGAGGAAGAGAACACGCTTTAATTTCAGCCAATTCAAGCATCAAAGCTTCATCAATATGATTACGTCCTGCAGTATCAAGAAGAAGCACATCATAACCGCCCAATTTAGCAGCCTGCACAGCACGTGATGCAATATCAACGGGCAATTGTCCGGCAATAATAGGCAAACTTGCAAGTTTTGCTTGTTCTCCCAACTGGCGCAATTGCTCCTGTGCAGCGGGACGACGTGTATCTAATGACGCCATGAGAACTTTTTTATTGTGCTTATCAGTGAAACGTTTTGCAAGCTTTGCTGTTGTGGTTGTTTTTCCCGAACCTTGCAAACCAATCATCATGATAACAACAGGCGCTGGTGCATTCAAATCACTCAGAACACTTTCATTTCCAAGAATATGAACCAATTCGTCATGAACAATTTTAACCACCATTTGGCCTGGTTTAATTGATTTAACAATCTCAGTCCCAACAGCTTTTTCACGAACCCTATCGGTAAAAGAACGGACAACATCAAGAGCAACATCAGCTTCCAATAAAGCGCGCCGAATTTCACGCAGCGCCTCTGCAACATCCTGATCCGACAAAGCACCACGCCCCGTCAAATGAGACAGGATAGAACCAAGTCGCTCTTGCAAGGATTCAAACATCATTTACCTCATTGTTGCATAACAAAGTTACATAACGAACAAACCAAAATAGCACCCGAGAACGCATCGCGCCGTCGAATGTTGACCTCTGAGATCTCTTCATACCCTTGCATTGGGGTCTCAGTCGGTGGCTCCAAGCTAATTTTGTCACTGAAAGCTTGCTCCTTCAAACAATAAAACCCCAGCTTTGTCAAGTTTTATCATAAAATGTCTTTTTATACGAAGAAATAAAAACAACAAATACTACACTTTAAGACTTTCAACTTCAACACACATAAAACAACCTGTTTCCTGTTCCATACGCCATAATTTCCCGCTAGAGATATCAAACCAAACCCCATGCAGTGTTAAAATACCTTGATCTTTGCGGAACTTTATCCACGGAAACGTCTCTAAATTTCTCAACGAATGGCGAATAGAAAGCTGCTCTAAAGCGGTTTGTTTTTCTGGCCAAGACAGCGACTTATTATTCAAAACGATTTCTGCGGCTGGCGCTAAAAGACTAATCCATTGGCCAATAAAATCATTTGACGATAAAGATTTATACGTCTCCTTAAGAGCGGTACGAACGCCTCCACAATGGGCATGACCAAAAACAACAATATGTTCCACCTCAAGCAATTGCACGGCATATTCAAGAGCCGCTGATGTTGCATGATATTTGTTATCAGGAGAAAAAGGAGGAACCACATTTGCCACGTTGCGTAAGGTGAAAATTTCCCCTGGTTTAGCATCGAAAATCATTTCTGGGATAGCACGCGAATCACAACAAGCAATAACCAAAACTTCAGGCTTCTGCCCCTCAATCGCCAATTGCTGATAATGTGCTGTTTTATATGAAAAATGATTATTTATAAAGTTTTGGTAACCACTTAAAAGTCTTTCTGGTAAACGGGTCATTCTCTCTTTACTTCTAATTCTCTCTTTACTTTCATTTCATATAATTAGAAAAACAAACTATTAACATACAAAAATACTAAAAAGGCCCCTTCATTGATGTAAAATATTTCTTTAAAAGTGTAAATTATTACTAAAAAATAACAAAAACAAAGTCATTCTTTCCAAATAAAGAGCTGTTTTCTTTAGGAAGAAAGTGTTACAGTGTAGGAAAATATAATGGTCTGCTCTTAAATAATGAAAACAAGAAAAGACCCAAAGAGCAAAAAGGGAGAGTGAATGTGTTACAACAAAAAACAATAGAAACAAAAAACACACCAAACAAAATAGAAAAGATCCTTTTTGCTCAAACCGATAAAGAAGATATTGTTTATTACGAAAATAAAGAACTTCAAAAAGCAGCAGCCATCGCAGTAAGAGCTTTCAATCTCCATCAAGCAGGAAAAAATACCATCTGCTTTGAACAAAATTTGACCCGCAATAACAAACCTATAACTATTATCACTCTTGTCAATGATAACAAACCCTTCCTTCTCGATTCTATTTTAAATGTCTTCAATCAACATAAAAACCATATTTATTTGATTGCACACCCCATTCTTGATTGTGCTTCTGGAAAACGCATCAGTCTGATGCAAATTCACATCGAGTCGTTAAACGAACAACAGATACAAAAACTTGAAAATGAACTCACCTTAGTTCTTGAGCAGGTTAATGCTGCTGTACAAGACTGGAAACCTATGCTTGAAGAAGTTGAAAAGCATATTCATGCCTATCAAACAAGCCTTCCATCACACTACAAACAAGAAGGCGAAAAGGCTATTGAATTTCTTCACTGGCTTACAGACGATAATTTCATCTTCCTTGGCATGCGCACTTACAACTTCATCAAAGATCAAAAACCTATAAAATCCTTTACAGCGAGTAACATTGAACTTGGTATACTCGCGGATGCTTCTATTCATATTGTTGATGATGAAAGTATGAAAGAACCTCCTCAGGAAGTCTTATCCTTTATGGAAAGTGATAACCTGTTTATTGTGACAAAAGCGAACAGCCGCTCCAAAATTCACCGTTCTGTTTGGCTTGATTATATTGGTCTTAAAATCTTTGATAAAGAAGACCAACTCTGCGGAGAATTACGCATTGTAGGGCTTTTTACCTCTTCAGCTTATACGCGCTCTATTTTGCAAATTCCTTTCTTAAAAGAAAAAGCCCAAACCATCATTCAACGCCTTGGATACAATCGTACTGACTATTCTGGAAAAGCACTCATCAGTGTTTTAGAAACCTATCCAAGAGATGAAATGTTTCGTACGGATGTTGATACATTAACAGAAAATGCCAAACTTATCCTGCAACTCGACGAACGTCCACGTTTGCGGGTGCTTGTCCACACTGATTCTTTTGGTCGCTTTGTTTCTATCCTTGTCTATGTACCACGTGACCAATACAGCAGCAGCCTCCGTGAAAAAGTTGGCGAACATTTTGTTGAGCTTTATAAAGGCGACTTTTTTGAATCCTATCCGCTATTTTTAGAAAGCACCCTTATCCGTGTCTATTATATTATCCATCGCAAAGGTAGCGAAACTGTTCCACTTCATGAGCGCACCACCCTTGAACAACATGTACGTTCAATCGCACAAAGTTGGGAAGATAGTGTTCAAACCTTCGCTCTTACCCACAAAACAACAGAGCCACAAACCCGTCTAGCCAGTGAATTTCCCAACAGCTATCGTGATTTATTCTCAGCGGAAGATGCCATTAAAGATGCTGGACATATTCTAAGTCTTCATGATAAGAAGCCTCTTTTCGTGACCTTTTATCACGCGCAAAACAAAGAAAAACAGAACATTTCTCTTCGGCTCTTTCACCGCCATAAAGCCCTTGCTCTTTCCAAACGTGTACCACTACTTGAAAATATGGGATTTCGCGTTATCGCGGAACAAACGCTTGAATTACCAAATGGCAACGGACAATCCGTATATCTTCATGATATGCAACTAGAAAGTATTTTCCAACTCTGTATCGATTTTGAAAAAGACGGTCAAAAGCTTGCCGAAACCTTTGAAGCCATTTGGGCACAAAATGCTGATAATGACGCCTTTAATGCCCTCACCCAAACTGCTGAGCTTGATTGGCATGAAATTGTTATTTTGCGCCATTACGGGCGCTATCTCCAACAAGCTGGAATTCCTTATTCGCAAGACCGCGTCGCCCAAACTTTAAATGCTTATCCTGACATTACCAAAGAGCTTTATGCTTTATTTCATTTCAAATTTCATCAAAGCCATACGGAAAAAGAACGGGCAAAAAACCAACAGGTTATTCAAAAGCGCATCGAAGAAAAATTGCGGAAAGTATCTGGTTTAGATGATGATCTCATCTTACGCCGATATTGTAATCTTATCGATGCGAGTTTACGAACAAATGCCTTTACACCTCTTAGCGATGGCAGTCCACGGCGTATTTTAGCCACCAAATTAAATCCGCGCCAAATTGAAGGTTTGCCTGAACCACGCCCTTATCGAGAAATTTTTGTTTATGGACCAGAAGTTGAAGGGGTCCATTTGCGTTTTGGCCCTATTGCTCGTGGCGGAATTCGTTGGTCTGACCGCGCATTAGATTATCGCACCGAAGTGCTCAGCTTAGTCAAAGCCCAACAAGTTAAAAATGCCGTTATTGTTCCTGCGGGTGCAAAAGGTGGATTCTATCCCCATCGCCTTCCTCAAACAAATGACCGTGCTCTCATCATAGAAGCAGCACGACAAGCTTATACGGACTTTATCACGGCTTTGCTCTCCATCACAGACAATCTGGTTAACGGCAAAATAAGTGCGCCCCACAATGTCATCTGTCATGATGATCCTGACCCCTATTTTGTTGTCGCAGCAGACAAAGGGACAGCAACCTTTTCTGATACAGCCAACGCCATCAGCCAAGCAAACCATTTTTGGCTTGATGATGCTTTTGCCTCTGGCGGCTCAGCAGGCTATGACCACAAAGCCATTGGTATTACAGCGAAAGGTGCATGGGAAGCCGTCAAAAGACATTTTCGAGAATCATTTAATCACGATACTCAAACAACGCCTTTCACTTGTGTGGGTGTTGGCGATATGTCTGGTGATGTCTTTGGTAATGGAATGCTCCTTTCCAAACAAACAAAATTAATTGCTGCTTTTGATCACCGCGATATCTTTATTGATCCAAATCCAAACATAGAAGAAAGCTATGCAGAGCGTATGCGTCTCTTCAAACTGCCTCGCTCAAGCTGGCAGGATTACGACCAAAGTAAATTATCAAAGGGCGGTGGTATCTTCTCACGAAAAGAAAAAATCATTACGCTCTCACCTGAAGCAGCACGCGCTATTGGTTTCGAAAAACAAACAGGAACCCCTTTTGAAATTATCTCTGCTCTTCTCAAAGCCCCTGTTGATCTTTTATGGTTTGGTGGCATTGGTACTTACATCCGCGCCACAACAGAAAGTGATGCCCAAGTAGGTGATCGTGCCAATGATGCAATACGCATTACCGGAGAACAAGTGCGTGCAAAAATTATTGGCGAAGGCGCTAATCTTGGTGTTACGCAACGTGGACGGATTGAATATGTCTCAAATGGTGGTCGCTGCAATACGGATGCCATTGACAATTCTGCCGGTGTGAATTGTTCTGATATTGAGGTCAATCTCAAAATTGTTCTTGCATCAGCCCTTCGTGCTAAAACACTCACCCGCGAAGAACGCAATAAACTCTTGAAAAAAATGACGCCTCAAGTCGAACAACTCGTCCTGCGTAACAATTATTTACAACCCCTTGCTCTTTCTTTAGCAGAAAGTCAAAGCACTGCTGATTTACCCTATCAAATACGCTTTATGCACGATTTGGAACAAAAAAAGCTTCTCGATCGCAGAGTTGAAGTACTTCCTGATGAGCAAGTTTTACGGCAAAGAACAACCCAAGGCAAAGGTCTTATCCGTCCAGAACTTGCTGTTATTTTTGCCTATGCTAAATTAACGCTCAAAGAAGAAATTGCCAATAGCCCCATTGTTGATGATCACTATTTCAATGCAGCCTTGCTGAATTATTTTCCAACCCAAATTCAAGAAAATTTTGAGAAGGAAGTTATTAACCATCAATTGCGTCGTAATATTATTGCAACGCTGATTGCCAACGATATTGTCAATCGTGGCGGTCCCACTTTTGTTAATCAACTCCACGATGCAACAGAACAAAAGGCTGAAAATATTATTCGCGTTTTCATTGCCATCCGTGATGGTTTTGAAATTCCTCAATTGTCTGATCAAATTGATAAGCTTGATAACAAAATACCTGGTCTTGTCCAAAACAAATTCTACGCAGCAATGACCCCAATGCTCTTTGAAACAACCAATTGGGGTTTGTACAACATGGATCTCTCACATCCATTAGAAGAAATTGTAAAAACAATAAAACAAGCCCGTAGTGTTATTGAAAAAGAGCTTATGCATTCTAACGATAACGATATTAAGCAAAAAATTGAAGAAAAAGCACGACACTACAGTGAAGAAGGAGCACCAAAAGCATTAGCGAAACAATTAGCTCTTTTGGAAGCTGCTCCAACCATTTGTGATATTTCTTTAATTGCAAAACAAAGCAACAGCGATCTTATTAAAACCGCAGGGATCTATTTTTCACTTGCGCAGATCATTCGTATAAACCGAATTAACGAAGCAAGAAGAACAATTCCTATCCTAGATTACTATGATAGTATGGCTTTAAACCAAGCCAAAGAAAATGTTTCCGAAAGCTTACGACAAATCGTTATGAAAATCCTCAAAAATTATGGAAAAAAAGAGGATCCTTTTGCCACTTGGAAAAAAACAAAAGAAGATGATATTCACAATATCACAAACCGCATTAGCGCTCTTATTGAAAATGATCTCAATATTTCTCGTTTTACTTTTGCAGCAGGATTGATTTCTCAACTTCAAAATATTGGCTTTCAAACTTAAAATGAGTATAAAACGCCCCACTCAAAAACTCCCATTCTATCCCACGATAGCCGAACCAGCAATAAAGATGGAGCGGGAGTTTTGATTTTGAGATAGAGCAGCACCAAAAATAAAACTCCCGTTCCTTATCACAATAGAATTTCTTGTAACAATTTCAAAACGACAACAGAATTGATTTCTCAACGTAAAAACATCAACTTTCAGATTTAAAAGCAGAACAAAACGACTAAGCTTTTATCCTTGTTCTATCAATCCGTGACCAATATCCATGTAATCTGACAATAGGTTTTATACCAAATGAAATTAGGAAGTGATATGTATCTATTTTTTTACTATTAAATGCGCGTTTTGTAAAAATGGATTTTGACATCTGAAAATCGAAAAAATGTAAAAAATGGTAAAAATCGAAATTTTGTCACAAAAAGGATGACAGGCTTTGAAAGCTCTTTAAAGACCCTTTGAGAGCCCCTTAAAAATCATTTAGAAATAAAATGAATTGGTACAAAACTTAAGTCAAAATATACAAAATCTGCTGGCAAGCTATAATCAACAAGGGAAGAACGGGGACACCAACCCGCATTTTTAGATAAAGCAATCCCTAAAATAACGCTTAAAGATTATTAAGCTTGCGCAGACAATAAACGCAGCACGGTTTCAAGAATCCCTATGGATTGAACCAAAAAAATTAAAATTCTGCTATTCAATATCCTTCATCATAAAAATATAATGCCTTGATTTACAATCATAACTTTATCATTTTGCATATTGAAGGAGAAACACAGTATTTTAAGTTTTTCTCATTTCAAATCTATTTAGATTGAATCAATCAAAATCCTCCCCCTTGCATGTTGGGAATGAGAAAGCCATGTAGATCACTTAATCAAGAGTAGATCACTTATCAAGGAAGGACTAAAAATGCCTCTTATGAACTATCTCAAAGGCTTATCGCAACATTAGGGGCTGGCAAGTAGTAATAGTGTGATGGTGTCGGCTTACTCCTTCACAAGCGTAAAGAGGATGGTGCTCAATGGACATTATACCATTCACGGGGGCGCGTTGGCGCAAAATGGACTTGGGTGCACTTTGAGAGATGTCTCTTTAAAACAAGCCCGTAAATATGCAACGCAGTATATTTTGTTTGGGATGCTTTGTTTTACGTGGAGGGCATGCCCCCATTAAAGAACAGAAAAAACAAAAGCGTATGTATCATCCATTATTTAAAAGACATGGCTGTAAATAGTTTTGAAAAACATACAATCAAATTAAAAATAACTATAAAAATGGACATTGATTTTCCCTTTTATGACTTCATATTCTCCTCCAACTAGGCTGTTTACCTATTTCAGAGATTAGCCACACAGAGATACGCAATATGCTCGCTCTATCATAAAAAAGGCTTATGAATACGCAACCTACTACCTATGTGAAAAATCAATTCATCTTTCTTTAGAAGTTGGCTTTTTCCCAAGAGAGCGCGTGCTTTTTCTGTTGCTTGCAAATCAACATTCAGTCCTAATGCAGCAGCATATTTGAGATAAATATTAAAACGGTTCAGTGTTTTACGAGCTGTCTCAGCTTTTATATGCTAAACTGGAACGGGGATATTACATGTATTTGTTTGTGTAATCTCTGAAACAGCTAGACAACCTAATTTAGGCAGAACGTGAAATTTTAAAGCGATAAACTTGTTCCATCGCTACCTTCATTTTTTAATTTAGCTTTACGGATTTCAAAAGTCTCTAGAGCAATGTCTTTAAAATAATGGGGATTTCTTATTCCCTCACGCTTTTGTTTATCACATTTTTTAAGAGGATCACAGCTTTCACGTAAAACAAAGCACCCCAAATATACTGCGTTGCATATTTACGGGCTTGTTTTAAAGAGACATCTCTCAAAGCGCACCCAAGTCCATTTTGCGCCAACGGCCCCCGTGAATGGTATAATGTCCATTAAGCAACCACCCTCTTTACGCTCGTGAAGGAGTAAGCCAGCACCATCACACCATTGTTATTTGCCAGTCCCTAATGTTGCCGATAACCCTTGAATCATTGAGACGATTCATAAGAGGTATTTTTAGTCCTTTCTTGACAAGTGATCCGCATGGCTTTTCCATTTGTGAAGTGCAAAAGGACAGTTTTGTTTGATTCAATATAAACAGAATTGAGATGAGAGAATCATTCAAGATTATCATTCAACATGCAAAACAGTGAACACTTTTTATCAATCAATATCTTGCCATACAGACGCTCTTGCCAATTTCTTCTCAAACCTAAAGTGGATCAAGACGACCAAGCTCTAAAAATCCCAGTTTTACCCAGCCATGGCTAACAGTCAAGGAAAGAACGGGAGCGCCATCTGCATTTTTAGGAAGTGTACTCAAAATAAAAAATAACGCTTGAAAATTATCCGCTTCTTCAGGAAACAAGTGTTGCAAAGTCTCAAGAAACTTCATGTGCTGTATACAAACAAGTTCAAATGTTGCTGTCAAATATCCTTCATCATCAAAAGAAAAAGGTCCACTGATATGCATCCCACCACCTGTATGAAAAGCCAATTCACCATGCTTTAAAATGCCACTTTTCCCATAGAGATGCTGTTTCCAATTTTTTCCTTCATTTTCAGCCAGAAGAGAAACATCATTTAAAATCCATTTCAAATTGCCATCAATTTTTGGAACTTCAACAAAAGAAGAGATAAAAATTGGAGAAACATCAAAACCGTCAAAAGTCATATTTCCTGAGAAATGATTCTTTTCACGCTTAAGATCAAGACGTAAAAATTCTGCCGTTATTTTTTGAGAGATATCTTTTGGCTTTAACTTCTGAACAGCCACATCAGGAGTATCTTGCAAAGATGTCTGATCTTCAACACTTTGTTGTGTTGTCTTTTTATCTGCCGTCTGTGATCCCGCTGCTTCTTGAAGCTTTTGATCCTCAAACGAAGAGGAAAGAGGAGAAAATTCAAGCCCTTCAGCGATAAACTTCAATGTCTGACCTGTTTTCCAATAAGGTTCTGTTTCAATCACCAAATTGCGCCAACGGGATACTATGGAAGTTTTATCAGAAAAAACAATTGATGCAGGAGAATCAACATTAAACTCAACTAAATGCGGCGCATAAATTGGTGCACCAGCCGTCAAACGCCCCGTCGATAAAGAAACCCCATATAAAGGCCAAGAAAATTGAAACTTGTCACAAACCACACCGATACGTAAAGGATAACCGTCCTTACGCACATTCTCACACACTGCCGCCATATTATCGGAAGATGCTTTTGCGGATATATCAGAGACATAGTTCTCTATTTTACGTGAAAAAAAAACCAGAAAGCGCTATAAATAAGGATCAGAGCAAGACAAAACAGTCCACAAAATAAATAGCGCAAAGAAAAACTTTTTTGTGATGATGGTATTTGAGAGGATGTAGACAACTTTAAAACTTTCTTTATCTTTTGATTTTCACCCCACCCTAAAAAGGACAAAGATTCTTAACATTCACCAATCTATAAACAATCCAGCTTCTTAATCTATAGGGCTTTATTTTTTGACCACTTCATGGTGTCCACAATTCATCGTCCTAAAATACAGCATCTCATGATCTCAAGAAGCAAGATCCCCTTAAGAAAACTCTTTAACAAAAAACATCTTATATGTAAAGTTTTACATGAGTATTCTCTCTTTCACCTTAAACGACACTATTTTACTGTAAAACAAGATAACAATGTCAAAGTTTTGATTTATAATGATAAATACCTGTTTTGCATATTAAATAAAAGTCTCGAATATCGTAAGATTTTCTCATTTCAAATCCAATTTATGTTCAATCAATCAAAACCATTTGCTTGCACGTCAAAAGCGGAGCGAACATATGGGTAAACTGTACAAGAAAGGAAAAAACGCCTCTTATGAACCGTCTCAATGACTGAAGGGATGTCGCAATATTGGGGGCTGGCAAATAGTAATAGTATGATGATACCGGCTTACTCCTTCACAAGCGTAAAGATGGCAATGCTCTATAGATTTTATATTATCCATGGGAGCTTTATCGTTATACTATTCATAAGTCAGCGCCGTAAAATGTGCTTGGGTGTGCTTTGAGAAATGTCTCTTTAAAACAAGCCCGTAACTATGCAACCAAATGACATTCTGTTTTACGTGAAGGTCGTGCCCCCATTCAAGAATAAGTGCACACTCACACAAGTGCGGTCGGTGTACAAAAGATCTGCCGTAATGCACCTTCAAACCATTGGCTTAAAGCTCGATCATAGATTAAACGCCCTTTTAAATGTGCACAAGCAGGTTGAGCGCCTTTTTCGGTTAATTTATGTGCCGAACGCACCAACAAACGTCGCATCATAGCGCGTGTAAATTCAGCATGAAATTGCAAACCCCATGCATTGTTTCCATAACGGAACGCTTGCGTAGGATATGTATGCCCTGTTGCCAAAAGCATTGCCTCTTTTGGTAAATCATAAATACCCTCATCATGAAAATGATAGACCATTTCTGGCCAATTCATTAATTCCTTTCCTTGTGGGGTCACTTCTAGTGGATACCAGCCCACTTCAACAGTCCCATCACTTCTTGTACCAACACGCCCCCCTAAATTTCGCGCTAACATTTGTGCTCCAAGACAAATACCCAAAAAAGGCTTATTTTCCTTTAACGATAACGAAATCCAATCAATTTCCTCACCAATATAAGCTTCGCTGTCATTCACACTCATCGGTCCCCCTAAAATAACAACACCGACATAGTGCTCTAATGTATCAGGGAGTTTTTGTCCAAAAATAGGACGATAAACATCAAGAACAAAACCATTTTGTTGTAAAAATTTCCCCAAGCGACCAGTATAGGTAGACCGCCGATGAATAACGACAGCAATCCTTGGTTTGCTATTTTTTTGCTTTTTATCAAGACATCTCTGATTTAAAAACATTTCCTACCCAATCACCTCTGCAACCAAGCAAAACTTCATTTTTTTAAGCATAAGAGAATAATTTTATCGGACAAGATTAACGATAAGTTTTTTCTTCTGCATTCATTGTTTCTTCTGAGAAAACACTCAAATTATCCTATTGACGCAATTTAAAATAAACGAAATTTTTTCCTTGATAAAGACGTTCCTTCTTCTTCTGTTTTAACCCCTGGATCATCAACGTTTAAATGAATTTGGCTGAATGTTTTCGCATCTTGTTCTTTGATATCTTGTTTCTCCACCTGCGTATTATGCAAAAAAGAATCGTCTATAGGCGTTAATTTTTCAAGCTTCTTATCTTCAACACCCTCACTTTCTTCCACAACGTCCTCTTTCTCTTGCTTTTTTGGCACAATATTGACTGCCTCTAATGTAAGAGAAGGGACACGGGGAGGCGCTTTCCATTCAAAACAGCCCAAACGTCCACTGATTGGAGAAACAGCTGACCAAGAAGAAAAAATGGACCCCTCACACATCCATACAGGATCACGTTCAGCACGAAGTGCTAGGGAAAGCCATTGACGCACAGCGCCTTGATTGTTTCCCTTAGCCTCTTCAATATCTGCCAACAATAAATAAACACTTTCCCGTGGATGATACTGCAATGCTTTTTGTGCCTGCTCTCTTGCTAATGTCGTTTCACCAGCATTCAAAGCAGCTTTAGCAATAAGGAAAGCAGACTCAAATGCATCTTTATTATAAGAAGCAAGTGTCTTAGCCCTTCTCAATCGTCCAATGGCTCCTTCTTCTCTTTCAATATAAAGTGTCCCCAAATCAGGATGAGGTTCCTTCTGCCAAGCCGCTATAATCATTTTATCCGCTTTACGCGTTTCATTTAATTTATAAAGAATATCAGCCGCTATAATTGTTATTGGAACAAAATCAGGCGCCAATTTATGGGCTTTCAAAATGGCTTCACGTGCTTGTACAGGATGTGTATCAAAAAGATGAAGAGCCTGCCCACTTAACAGTAAAACCTCGATATGCTGCCGCTCTGGAGTCGAACGAACAGAACGCGGGAGAGCTTTTTGCGCTCTTTCAAAAACAGTAAGTGCCTTATCCCATTTACCCTCAGCACCCAACCGATCAAGCACCGCCTGATGCGCCCATAAAAGTGCCGGCGATAAAGTTAGCGCTTCTTCTGCGTATTGTTGTGCTGCCTCATAAGCTTTACTCTTCATCGCTTCACGAAATAAACCGTAAAGTCCAACCAATTTTGTTGGATCTTCCTTTCTCATCTCCTCAAAAAGACTAATGGCGCGAACGGAGTTATTTTGTAATGACAAAGTTTGTGCTTTTAAGAGTTTTACCAACGGTTCTTGTTTTCCTGCAAGATATTTAGCAACCCGTGCTTCCATTTTTTGCGCAACCATACCATCACCAGCAAAAGTTGCAAGAATCCCCTTTGAGAGAGCTTCATAACCGCGCTTTCGATGGCGTTTATAAAAATAATTGGAAAGAGCACTCGGTATGGAAAAAAAGAAAGACAATAACCACCATAAAAGCACTAGCGCTACAAACAGCAAAGTAAGCACACTTAACACTGTAAGCAATGAAGCAGAAAATCTGAAGTGCAAAAATGTAAGGACAAAAATACCATTGTGATTAGCAACCCACACAAAAGCTAACCCAATAATACAAACAACAAAAGTATAAATAAAAACACGTATCATCTAGAGCCTATTTACATCTTTGTTGCCTTAAAAGCCCCTTGTGGCACAGACAACAACAATTGCTGCAGCAATTGTTGGATAGCAATGTGCCTTTCAAGCTTCTGAACAAAATCCTTTGAAACATCTTTTGCACTTTGGGGTAATGATTGCCATTCGCTCAAAGCCTTTTCGTGATCACCGGCTTGAATAGCAACTTCCATGCGCGCTACAATAGCCCCCAGCGTCATCCCTTCAACATTTCCAATTGGTCGAGAAACAACAAGCCCTTTTATCCACGCTAAAATTCGGTCAAAAAAACCAGCATCTGACGCAACAATATTTTGCGTACCAACGATTGCATCGGCAACATGAGCAAAATCAACTGAAAGTTGTGCTGAACTTGGAAGACCTACAGTAGCTGTCTTTTGCAACACATCAAGTCCATCAATCGAGGGCGATAACTGCTGTAATAGCTTTAATTCATTGTTATAAGATCCTCCCCGCTCTACAGCATTTTTTAACGAACTGATCGCTGTAAAAAGTGCCGTATTTATTTCTTTTTTCTCACTATTTTTAACAGTAATTTCTTCCTGTAGTGATTCTAACTGTTTTTTTAACGAAGCAAGATCATTTGCATTGCTCTGCCCGACAGACAAAGCCGTTTCTATCTCTTTTGACTCTCCAACAAAAGTTTGTACAGCCTCTTCAAGAGCTTTTACTTTTTCTTCTAAAATCGCAAAAGCTTTTCTGCTTTCTTTTTGCAAGAGTTCATCGTTTTTCATTGTTTTAAACTGTTGTGATGAAAAAGAAGAAAACTCTGTTTTTAATGCATCGATCTCTTGAATCATCCGCTCCAATTGTTCTCTTGTTTCTTCACCTTGGCTTTTTGCTGCTTCAGCAATCTGCAGAACCTTTTTCCCTCCAGCAGAATTTTCCACAGAAGAAAACAAACCTGCCCATTGAAGCCCCACAAAAATTCCCAAAGCAATGATGCCCCCTAAAATCCCTGAAAGGGGCAACAAAAGCCAAACCGTACGAGAAGTATTTTTATCCTGGCCTTGCATATTCTGTTTTTCTCGTGCATGAGCTTCTACAGAATTGTGTATTTTTTCCTCTGAATCATGGGAAACAGCTTCATGTTCAATGACTGGCTTCTTACGGCGCGTACCAGCATAATGTGATTTAACTTTTGGTTTTGAAGAATCGACCATCTCTGTCACTTTTTGTGCACACTTTTTTTAATGATAAAATAATAAAATGAAAAAAGTTTTAAAAATGAAGCTTTTCTCAAATATCTTGGTTTGCATTATACACTTTTTACAAAGAGTATAACTTTATAGAAATTTTCTAAATCGCATTTTTCTCAATAATATTTACAATGACACACTTTAATAGACAAGTTTTTAAAAACACATCTGAATTTTATACTCAAAAATACAGCTTCATTTTTTAATCAACAATGCCATAAAATTCAAAGAAAATCATTCTCTCATAGAAAACCCAATTCTTAAATAGAAATACTTTGCATCTTTTTCTGTTCATGGTACGCACGCAGGAAAGAAGCTTCAAAATAAGGTTTTGTTTAAAATGCGTCTGTTGGGAATAGAAACAAGTTGTGATGAAACGGCAGCGGCTGTCATTGAATACAACAATGAATCAAGCAGCCGAATTCTTTCCAATATTGTTTGGAGTCAAATTGATCATCATGCACCTTACGGCGGTGTTGTTCCTGAAATTGCTGCTCGTGCCCATGTTGAAATTCTTGATCATTTAATTCTGCAAGCCCTCACAGAAGCAAACACAACATTAAAAGATATTGATGGCATTGCAGCCACCAGTGGCCCCGGTTTGATAGGAGGGCTATTGGTAGGCGTTATGAGCGCAAAAGCACTCTCTCTTGCCACTGGAAAACCATTTATTGCCGTCAATCACTTAGAGGGACATGCTTTAACAGCTGTGTTAACGCACAATGTCAAGTTTCCTTATTTGTTACTTTTAGTTTCAGGGGGGCATACACAAACAATCCTTGTTCATGGAATAGGCAACTATCAACGTTTAGGTACTACCATTGATGATGCATTAGGAGAAGCCTTTGATAAAACTGCCAAACTTTTAGGTCTTCCTTATCCTGGTGGGCCAGCACTTGAAAAAGCAGCTTTATTGGGTGATAAAAATCGTATCCCTCTTCCACGACCTTTAAAAGGTGAAAAACGATTAGATTTTTCTTTTTCAGGTCTTAAAACGGCTGTGCGACAAGCCGCAACAGCCATAGCGCCTCTTACAGAAAATGATGTTGCTGACATTGCAGCAAGTTTTCAAGCCGCCGTGACCGATACAGTGCGTGATCGTGTTCATTTGGCTCTACAACACTTCACCAACCAATATCCTCTCTCTCATGATCAAGGAAAGCATTCTCCTGCTTTAGTTGTTGCAGGCGGCGTTGCCGCAAACCAAGCACTTCGCTCTACATTGCAAGAACTTGCCCATCAACATGGTTTTGGATTTATAGCCCCTCCTCTTTCCTTGTGTACCGATAATGCAGCAATGATTGCTTTTGCCGGTGCACAAAAGTTCGCACAAGGAGAAACAAGCTCTCTTGATATTGCTCCTCGCTCCCGCTGGCCATTAGATGAAAAAGCCATGCCCTTGATCGGAATGGGACGCCGTGGAACAAAAGCATAAGAAAATTGATTTCCCTCACCTTTCAAAAAACGAAGATTTTCACTCATTCCGGTCTGTAAATAATCCAGATTGTTATTGAATCAATCTCCCACCCACAAACGATTTTATCTGCTTCTTATTTCACAACAATTCACTGCACCCAAAGCGCAATACGCAAATTTAAATATTCACCACACATTCTAAAAACATTTCTTTTCAAGAAGACGACCTTATATCACCATACTTCAAATGACAGTATTTTATGGCATCATAAGACGAACCCTACCCCATCAAAGCATAATATGAAGCCCTCCTTTGCCATCTTCACCTTTAATCATCTATTTGTTTCACGACCATTGGAGTAACTTTTCAGAACTAATTTTCCTGCTAAGTTTTTCTAATGTAATGCGTCTCTCATGACTGCATTTCAAACCATAACCGAAAAGATGATTAAGCCTCTAAATAGCTCAGTAAGTCTATTCTCTGATACATTGATGTATTTTTCTGCTAAAAGATAAGAAAAATGCAATATTATCAATTGGATCATATTCCTCTATTACAAATTATTTTGAAACAAAAAATAGATAATGCCCGTTCTTTATTCCACTTTAAAAATCATCATTGATGATGTTACAAAGATGCTTATAAAAAAATGGACATAATGAATGCATAACAGTCTATGAAAAAGGTGAACACATGGCTTATTGGCTTTTTAAATCTGAACCCCATAAATGGTCATGGGAGATGCAAAAGAAAAAAGGTGCTGATGGCGAACAATGGGATGGTGTCCGTAATTATCAAGCCCGTAATAATATGCGCGCCATGAAATATGGCGATAAAGGTTTTTTTTATCACTCAAATAAAGGTTTAGAAATTGTAGGCATTGTTGAAATATGTGCTGAAGCACACCCTGATTCTACAAGCTCTGATCCTCGCTGGGAGTGTGTGGATATCCGTGCACTTTGTGACATGCCAACACCTGTTTCATTAAAACAAATTAAAGCCAATCCCAAACTGGCAAATATGGTGCTGGTCAATGCCAGCCGCTTATCAGTACAACCGGTGACAGAAGATGAATGGAAAGAAGTCTGTTTGATGGGCAATCTTAAAAAAGAAATCCTTTAATCTTAAAACAATAATTTTTTATTCATTAACGCATAGGAAAAGTCCCTCATAACGCAGAAGAACAAGCACAACGCATCCCTCAGCGTGTTCTCACACTAATATATTTTTCCTTGTTATTTTTTATTCTGCATCCTTTATCAATACAATTTCTCCTAAAATTGCACAAACACCCTGTTCATGATACATCTTTTCAGCATAGCTCAAGGGAAGGCTTACTCAGCGATTATAATGAACAACACCACAAGCACGATATCGACCATTTTGCATACAAATGCGATGAAAAAATAAATCTGAACGTAGATAAAAAACAATAAAAATAACCATGAAATTCTCCTCAACAGTGCCTATATGCTAGAATTACACAGTTCTCTTCACACTAAAAACGCATCATTTTGATTTATATCATATTGATTTATAAAGAGTGTTTATTATTTTGCACGTTGGATGAGAGCCCCTTCAGACCATAGAATTTCTCTCATTTCAAACCTGTTCCATGTTGAATCAATCAAAATCATGGCTTTTGCACGTTAAAAACAGAAAAGCCTGCGTGAATCAAAAACATGCCTCTTATAAAGAGTCTCAAATACCAAGGGTATCAACATTTTAGAGAAAAGTATATGATGGTGTCAGTTTGTTGCTCTATAATATAAGTATAAAGATGGTAGTCGCCAATGGAAAAAACACACCCCAGAGTATAAAACAACGCTTCCAATCAATGTATAAATATTCTGCGCACAACGCTACATTTTTTAGCAAGCAATCACAGAAATCATAAAAGTTCAGTTTTTAGAAACTCTCTTTTTTAATTTTCCTCTTTTAATTTTTCTTGCATGAAAGCTCATTTTTCATGAAACTACTCTTTACCAATCAGTGTATTAACATGCCTATAAGGAAAAACATGAACAACTATGCTCTTTTAATCGTTGAAGATGATGATCTGCGCCCCATTTTGGTAGAACAATTGCAAATGCATCAAGAATTTGAAATTTTCCAAACAAAAACAGCTGAAGGGGGAATGAAAATAGTCCAAGAAGAAAATATTGATCTTGCTATTTTGGGACTTGAACTTCCTGATCTTGATGGTCGCAAAGCCGTTAAACAATTACGCACCCAAGGATTTCGTGCCCCCATTATCATGATAACGAATAATGATACAGACTGCGATACCATTTTAGATCTTGAAACAGGCGCCAATGATTATGTGACAAAACCCTTTCGCTTTGCGGTGTTATTAGCGCGAATTCGAGCACAGTTACGCCAATATGAACAAAACGAAGACGCAATCTTGCATATCGGACCCTATACTTTTAAATTAAGACAAAAACTCCTTCTTGATCAATGCAACAATAAAATCTATCTCACAGAAAAAGAAGCAGCAATTCTCAAATGCCTCTATTATGCGAATGATAAAAATGTCAGCCGTGAAACATTATTAGAACAAGTTTGGGGTTATAATGAAAACGTTGTCACCCATACTTTAGAAACCCATATCTATCGTTTACGACAAAAAATCGAAAATGATCCCTCCAATGCACAAATTCTTATGACAGATCAAAATGGTTATCGTTTAAACCTCTAATTTGATATGAATCGTTTCAAAAATAATTTTAATATTCTCACTCTTCTTTGCATTAAAACAAAAGCGAGATGAAAAAAAACGCTCACATGCAATTTGGGTGGTCCCGTATAGAACTTTCCTTTATCAGCACTCTTATGACACAATACAAAAAAACAATCATAAAAATATTCTAACACAAAACCCGCACAAGAAATGCTTTTCACGATACACTTGGCAACTTCTGCTTCATATGTTTTTGCTCTCTTTAAAATTTTAAATATATTTCGCATACAAATAATTGTACTATCTTTTAGCAACATTCTTTATCGTAACCATCTTCTTTAGCATATTGATATTTATGATTGTTTTTTAAAGATACCGCTTTACGCACTGCTTTATCTCACATTTACTCGCCTAAATTGAGAGATATTTCTTATATTTTTGCGCCATCCTTTACTTATCTCCTCTTAAGAGACAGAATAATGAATTATATGATATGTTTATCCCAACAATAAAGAAAACCATTGAGCCCCACCATCTTTATGCTTAACAAAAGAGTAAGCCAGCACCATCACACATTTGAGCCTGCTCTAAAATGTTGGACAGCCCTACAAGCCCTTGGGAGAAGTCCATAAGAAGCATGTCCTTTCTTGTCCAATTTTTATCCACACAGGTTCTCCCTGCTTGTGACATACAAGCAAATAATTTTGTTTGATTCAATATGAGAATAATTTGAGATGAGAGAAGCCTCATACATTTGCGGTTCTTATGCCAATGACAAAATGATTAATGATCTTTATAAATTAAAATATTTCTTGTCTGTGGAGATAAAGCAGGAATAAAAACACGTCGCGACTGACGCCGCTGTACGAGCACGCCCTGATAAACACGTTTTTGTGCCTGACAGATTAAGAGTCCACCAAAATAAGGAAAAAGATAGCGTGCAAATGGCTCATAAAAAAATGAGAACAATCGCGACACATAACCTGTAGAGGGCATATAATGGACAATTTCTTCTATTGGTTCAGAAACGAAATTTGTTTTTTCAAACAAACGAGTAATCTGTTGCCGAGTATAGGGTTCGCCATAACCAAAGGGCGTGGTCGTATTGCGCGCCCAAAAACCAGAGCGATTAGGAACAATAACAATCAAGTGACCATTGGGGGCTAAAACCCGCCATATTTCATTCAACGTTTCAAATGAATTCTCTGTATATTCTAATGCATGGACCAATAAAATACAATCAACTGATGCATCAGGAAGCGGCAAATCTTCTTCAAAAACAAGCGCTGTAGCAACTTGCTCAACACAAGGCCAAGACGAAGCACCTTGTCTAGCTGGCATAAAAGCAAAACATTGTTGGGCACGTTCACGCAATGCAGAAAGATAGGGAAGCGTGTACCCCAACCCCATAACCCGTTTATCCGCAAGATCAGGCCACCACAAATTCAATTGGTCACACAGCGTCTTTTGCACGCGCAGTCCAAGTGCAGAAGCATAAAAATCTTTCAGTGTGACGATATCCAACTCAACATACCATGTAGAAATAAATTTCAAATATTACAGATTTTCATATACTAAACCTATATGGACTTCTACTCTTTCTCCGCAATAGCGAACATTTTAATATTTCACATTTTAAACTTAAATGATCAAAAAAAGCAGCGCAACAGGATGATTATTGCGTTACAAGCGTTTTAATCATTCTCTTTTGAGGTGAACTCCATAGAGGTTTTTCATACGCTGTTTCTGACATCAATTAAGAAAAAAACCAACAATTGGTTAATTAAAATGAAGCAACCTTTCAAGATAGTTTTTTTCTGCTTCTGGAATATGTTCCTTACCAAGGCGTTTGCGAATTTCATCCAAAATTTGCCGTGTACGCATTTGATCACTTTCTTGTGGAAGTGCCTTACCTTCTTGTCCTTCACCTGTTTTTGAAGAAAGTGGACGTCCTAACGGATCTTTCTGACCAGAATCAGCGTCTTGATCATTTCCTGTTTCTTTGAGTGTTTCACGCATTTTTTTCAAAACACTTTGGGCACCCTGCCGCAAAGATTCCAAAGCATCAGACTGATTTTGTATCGATGCTTGATGATTTCCATGATCAAGAGCATCTTTTGCAGAATTCATTTTTTCTTCTGCCCTTTTCAATGCCTCACCTGTTTCAAATCCCTGTTCTGATAATTCTTTTTCTAATGTTGATAATTCAGACTGCAATTCAGCTTGGCGTTTTTTTAAAGATTTTTTTTGTTTTTCCGGTACATTTTCCCCACGTTTTTGTTCCATCTCTAACTGATGTGTTTCATTGAGAATTTCTTGCTGACGACGCATTAAATCTCCAAGTTGGTCCATCTTTTCTTTCATTTGTGCAGATTGACTTTTTTCTCCCTCATTTTGATTGCCTTTTTGCACATGCAAATGGTCAAGCGTCTGTTCAATTTCCGCCAAGAGCTGTTCGGCTGCTAGAGAAGAGCCCGTCTTAGCCATTTCCTCAATGAGATTCAGCTTTTCTTGTAATGTATCTTCAGAAAGATTGGGACTTTTTAAGCTTTTAGAATTTTTAGAAACTTGACCATCTGGTGCTTTTTCAGCCAAAGCTTGAATATACGCATCCATAGCTTGACGTAAATCAGCCATAAGCCGTTCGATTTCCGCCGCTGGAGCACCATATCGCAGTGCATCACGTAAAGCAGCTTGTGCCTGTTTTAAATTTTTCTGCACGGATTCAAGCTGATACCCTTCAATACCTAAAGCAATCTGCCATAAATAGTCCACCACACCGCGCAAATCCTCTTCTGTTTGTGCCAAAGAAAGCCTTGTCCACGCACTTTGTAGAACGAGAAAATGCGCTGCATTTTGAAGCCCCTTTTCTGGACGCACAAACAAAGCAGAAAGCATATCCAATACACGCTCTCTCGCAGACACATCAAGAGCAAGTAAACGTCGTAATTCACTGACAGCACGCGCAACAGGATTTGAGAAAATACGCTGCGGTAATATCATAACAAAAGTTTTGCTACGCCCTTTCTGCCCTGCGCCATCTTCTGCCACCAAAGTAATTTTGACTTGCGAACCCGCCCATGGATGTGCTGATACATCGTATACTGTCCGCATTTTACCTTTTCCTCCCCGTGGAAGAAGAAGCTTTATTTCCGGTGCTTTATAAAGAGAAGAAGCATTTTTATTCTGAAAAAGAGGCTCTATTTCAACAAAAGCCTTTGTCACACCATAATCATCATCCAACATATACCGTAACTCTAACGACCCCGTTAAAATTCGCCCTGGTTTTTCCAGCCAATCAATTGTTGGAAACGCATCCTTAATCATCTGCAAATGCCACTGCTGTTTTTTACGACGTGATGATACAAACAAATCCATTGAATGCTTTAAATGAGTTTCAAAATGAACGATTGGATTTTCATTTTTCTCTGAAAACAAAACGTTTTGCCCTTCTTCTACAGTTTTTGCTTTGACTGTAACACCAGCCCCATTGACAACACGCACCACCACATCACTCCCTTCAGGAATTTCCAGTTGTGTCTTCTCATCTTTTGTCAAATAAATCGGTGCCATACCGGTATAAGCAGGGGGTGTTACCCAAGCATCAATCCGCATGAATTTTTCATCAACAACAGGACGAAAATCAAAAGCATCAGCCAAACGCCCCCCTCGTGAACCAAAAGAAAAGCTAAAAGCACACACAAAAAGGAGAACACACAAAGCTCTCAAAGCCAAAGGATCATAAGCCGCACTATTAAGAGAGATAAATCCAGTTTTTAAATGGACTAATTGTTTTGCCATTCGACGTTGATGCTCACGCCAAATAACAGCACTAAAATCCTCCTCATTTTCAGAACATAAATGATCTGTCTGAATATTCAAAGGTTGGTGTTTAAGATCATTAACGCGCTCAAGACGTTGATCCACTTCCCGCATTGTGGGAAACCGAAAACCAATAAGAAAAAATAAACTCACCCCAGCACAAACAAGCAAAACCCCAAGTAAGAACAAATGGAACCAATAGCCTAAAACGCCAAAGAGCCCCAACCAGCTAAACGAACAAAAGAGACTGAGAACAAGGAACAATGGCAACAACCGTACCCATATCCGTTCAAATGAAAGGATCCCCCACACCAAAATGCGCACACACAAAAGCTTCATTGCAAAGCCTTTGATGTTTTTATTTTTCACGAACAAGCATTCTTCCCCTTTTACCGCGGTGTATTAAGATCATAAAACCCATACAAGACAATTTCCAGAAAATAAATTGTTTCATCAAAGTTTAGTAAAAATAAGACCAAAAACATTTAAGAATGCTCAACCCAATCAGGAATATGATCACATTCCATCAATTGCGCATAATCAAGACGCGGGCGGATAACCGCATAACGCGTATCTTGAACGAGAACCTCAGGGATCAAAAGTCGACTATTATAAGTACTCGCCATCACAGCACCATAAGCCCCAGCTTGCGTAATTGCCAAAAGATCACCGGGAGCCAAAATCGGTAAACAACGATCTAATGCTAAATAATCACCGGTTTCACAAACGGAACCCACAATATCTGCACGAATAAGGGGAGCGTCTTTTGCTGCTTGTTTCACAAGGACAACATTCTGCCAAGCATCATAAATCGTTGGACGCATCAGATCATTCATCGCCGCATCCACAATAACAAAATTCCGCCCTTGTCCCTTTTTTAAATAGAGAACAGAGGTTACCAACACACCAGCTTGCCCCACGATGCTCCGCCCCGGCTCCACAACGATATCAATCCCTAAAGGAGCAATATGCTTCTTTACCAGCGCAGCATACTCAAAAGGAGAGGGTACAGTATATTGTTCACAACCATAGGCAATACCAAGCCCGCCGCCAATATCTATATGCGTTATTGCATAACCATCGCTCCACAATTGACGCACACAATCTGCAATAAGAAGAAAAGCCTCTTCAAACGGCTTTAAATCACAAATTTGACTGCCAATATGCATATCGATACCGCAAACCTGCAATCCAGGTAAAGAAGCAGCTTTTTTATAAGCCTCTCTTGCCAACAACAATGGAATACCAAACTTATTTTCAGATTTTCCGGTTGTAATTTTCTTATGAGTCTTTGCATCAACATCTGGATTAATGCGCAATGAAACACGCGCCATCTTTGACAGCGCAACAGCACGTTGCGACAACTGTTCAAGTTCCGGCTCTGATTCAACATTAAAACAATAAATATTCTGAGAAAGGGCAAAATCTATCTCTCTCACGGTTTTACCAACACCAGAATAAACAATACGATGCGCCGGAATACCAACAGCAAGGGCTCGCCGTAATTCACCTTCTGAAACCACATCAGCTCCCGCCCCATTTGCCGCTAAAAGCCGTAAAATTGCTTGATTAGAATTAGCTTTAACCGCATAAGCAATCAGACTAGGCATCCCTTGAAATGCCTTTTGATAATCCTTAAAACGTGTGACTAATGAATTGGCCGAATAACAATAAAAAGGTGTCCCCACCTCCTGCGCAAGATCAGTAAGCGAACAACCCTCAGCATAAAGCATACCTTGATGGTAGGGGAAAAAATTCATACTTTCCTCCTACTTTATCAAACGATCAAGAATAAAAGGTTGATCATCTTCACTTTTAGCAGCAGATGTTCCCTGCATAGACTTTTCCACACTTGTAAGAGGAGGTGCCTCCAATGACCCTTTACGCCCACAGCCAACGACACCCACGCCCCCCAAAAGGACAATCATCAACCCCTTTACTATAATTTTCATCTGTCCTCTTTCCTTATCTCGATCTCTTTATTACCTTTAAAATACAATCACTCAAGCGCTCACAAGACGCTTTTTCCAATATGCAATTTGCCGAAGAACCTCTGAAGGAGCTGTTCCCCCAAAGCTTTTGCGACTTTCAACAGACTTTTCAACAGTCAAAACATCAAAAAGCGTCGCATTGATATCAGGACAAATTGCTTGAAGTTCCCCTAATGATAGATCCTGAAGACGACACTGTTTTCTTTCTGCCAATGCCACAGCTTGCCCTGTCATATGATGTGCCTCACGAAAAGGAATCCCTAGTTCGCGAACAAGCCAATCAGCAAAATCCGTAGCTGTTGCATACCCTAAATCCGCTGCTTGTTTCATGGCTTTTTTATTCACTTCCAAATCAGCAATCATCCCTGTCATTGCTGCTAATGATAATTCCAAACTCAAAGCCCCATCAAACACATATTCTTTATCTTCTTGCATATCCTTTGAATAAGCAAGCGGTAATCCTTTCATCACCGTTAACAATCCCATAAGCGCCCCATTCAATCGACCTGCTTTCGCCCGGACTAACTCTGCCGCATCAGGATTTCTCTTTTGTGGCATAATAGACGAACCCATTGAAAAAGCATCTGACAAACGAATAAAACGAAACTGTTCACTTGACCAAAGGATTATTTCTTCTGCTAAACGTGAAAGATGCATCGCACAAAGAGCGCCAGCACTTAAAAATTCCAATGCAAAATCACGATCAGAAACACTATCAATCGAATTGCGCGTAGGTTCGCGAAAACCTAATGCTTGTGCTGTCATAAAGCGATCAATCGGAAAACTTGTTCCTGCCAAAGCCGCAGCCCCCAAAGGCGATTCATTCATTCGCTCAATAGCATCACGCATCCGCGATAAATCTCGACCAAACATCTCAACATAAGCCATCATGTAATGACCCAATGTTACAGGTTGAGCCAATTGTAAATGCGTAAAGCCTGGCATAAAGGTATTGACATGTTGTTCTGCAAGAGCAAGCAATTGCTTTATCAACTCTTTTAAAGCTTGTGCTATTTTCTGCAATGTCTCACGTACCCACAACCGAAAATCAACAGCCACTTGATCATTGCGTGAACGCGCCGTATGCAAACGCCCAGCAACAGGACCAATTAACGCGCTTAGTCGTGCTTCAATATTCATATGAATATCTTCAAGATTGCGTGAAAAAACAAATGTTCCTTCTTCAATTTCTTGTAAAATAATTTTTAAACCATGAGAAATTTTTTCATAATCAGACTGTAAAATAATCTTCGTTTGCGCTAACATCGCAGCATGAGAGAGCGAACCTTCAATATCTTGCCGATAGAGTTTTTGATCAACCTCAATTGAGGCGTTAATTTCTTCCACAACAGCAGCAGGTCCTGCGATAAACCTTCCTCCCCACATTTGGTTCTTTAACGTCTCATCTGTCATATTCTAAAAACACCGATAAAAAGGATAAAAATCATGATTCCTCAAAATATTAATAGCTCAAAGAAGAAAAACAAAAAGTGGCAAATCTTCATAGCATCCTTTTTTGTTGCCATTATCTTAATTGGTATCAGTTTATACGCAATAAAAAATCATCATGACAAGAGTGCCTTTTTTTCTTCTAACTTTATTTCAAAAGAAAATACCGAAAAAATACCAGACAAAAAAATGATGACAATCCAAAAAGCCGCAACAGGCTTTTTTGCTCACATGCGATTTATTGATACACCTTTAGATATGAACACGCTCTCTTTTAAGGATATTCAAGGAAAAGACCACACACTCACTGAATTTAACGGAAAACCGATACTCATCAATCTATGGGCTATCTGGTGCATGCCCTGCCGCATAGAAATGCCTGAACTGGCGCAATTAAAACGCGAATTGGGTGGAGAAAACTTCGACGTCATAGCAATTAATGTCGATAAAGCCGCTTCTCCTGAAAAAATTCAGCGATTTTTGCAAGATATTCATGCGGATAACTTAGTTTACTATCGCGATGAAACCATGAATATCTTTAACGACATGAGAAAACAAGGACTTGCTTTAGGACTCCCCATCACATTTCTCATTGATAAAAATGGTTATCTCATTGCTTCCTATAATGGCGCAGCGCCATGGGCCAATGATGATGCCAAAGCACTTATAAAAGCTGTCATGAAAGAAGGACAATAACCTAATAACCACGCCTTTTAAAACGTTGAATTACCAAATCCAATGCTGATAAAAAAGCAGAACGATCTTTACCACAAAAAGGACGTGGTCCTCCTGTAACATGCCCCTGCTCTCGCAAATTTTCCATCAAATTACGCATAACTAAGGCCTCACCGATTGAATTGTCATCAAAAATACGCCCCGTTGGCGAAAGACAAAGACCTCCAGACCGTACAACCCGTGCTGCTAAAGGGATATCACTGGTAATAACGATACTCGCCTCATGGACATGTTCTACAATCCAATCATCAGCACTATCAAGCCCATCAGAAACGACAATTCTTTCAATGAGTTCTTCGTGGGGAAGAGAAAGAAAACGGTTTGCGACAATAAATGTTTTAAGCTGATAACGATTCATAACACGATAAATTTCAGCTTTTACAGGACAGGCATCTGCATCAACCAATAAAGTAATGGCTGGTCTTATTTCTTGTCCCATCTTTTGACTTTCATGCGATCTACAAGTTTTTTCATTCATCGAGGAGATTGCCAATAATTACGATAAAACATTATTGCAGCGTTTATTTCACCTCCTAAAATAAAAATTGCGCTTAAGATGTAAAGAAAAATTATGGCAACCATAATAGACGCTAACCCCGCATAGGTTGAAATATAATCAAACATCGTTAAATATTGCGCAAAAGCAAGAGAAGCCATAAACCATACAAATATAGTTACCACGATTCCTGGTAAAATATCTATAAATTTCCGCTGTCCTGCTGGAAGCCATTTATGAACAATCAAAAGACTGATAAACAAAATAACGACTGCAATTGTATAACGCCATAAACGAATGATCCCAATATATTCATTCATAAAAAAAGAATTATTTTGCATAATTTTGATCAGCAAGGGCGATAAAATCAATAAAAAGCTCATCACAACAAGACCAAAAGCGCCAAGGATCACAAAAAACAAACTTTGAAAACGACAAAACAACAAACTCCGTTGATCCGTCACACGGTAAGCTTTATTTAAAGCCGTACGCAAAGCTTCTATTCCATTGGAAGCAAAATAAGCCGCTCCAATAACAGAAAGCGTCAACACACCTCCTTGATGGAGGGTTAAAACATTGACAATTTCCTGCGATAAAGGTTCAGCAATGACATCAGGCAATAACTGTATGAGCGCTTTAATTTTTTGCGGTGTATAGGTAAAAGCCCCGAGAAAACGAGCAAAAGATGTTCCAAAAATAAAAAAAGGGAAAAATGCCAAAAGACCCGATAGCGCAACATGGCTTGCGAAAGCACTTCCATTATCACGCCAATAATGACTTATTGCGTCACCCAAAACACGATAGCTATACCAAAAGATATTTCTTAACAAACCTCAATACTTTCTGGTAACACTCTTTTTTCAGTTATCTCATGCTTTATAAAAACCATCAAAACGTTAAAAACAAACATTTTTCAGTATAAAGGGCAATAATCCATGTCGTCAAGACTCACCCTATCCAAAAACTGAAAAGCCAACAAACTTTACCAATCAAGTGTATTCTGTTTGAAGCGTTTTATTTTACATGAGAGCCGCCTCCCCATTAAAAATACAAAAAAATAAAATCTGAGGCAGAATATTTCCATGAGTTCTTTTTCATGTTTTAACGCTTAAATTAAAAGAGAATAAACAGAAATGAGTTTTTACATTTACGCCTTTTATATTATTCTCAAATAAAGTTGTTTTCCCGCTTCAAAAGATAAATCAAACAAATAGAATATTCCCGCTCCAAACCGACATACAAAAACTAAAAAAACGAATACACTGAATCATCATAATATTTTTCTCAAACATGTTGCTACATGAGATTTGAATATTCGTTTACAATTGACAGCAAAATTACAAACTTTATGAAGAAAACAACATCATAAAATGAAAAATATATTGGCTATCGATTGGAGAATGCCCCCTGCTTTTTATAGAACACTTTGCAAAACAACACCCATAATAGCCCCCGATTTGCATTGATTTACAGGCACTCATAAAAATCCCTCTCCCTGGAAAATTCTTCGCAAATCTCTTAGGTGATATTCGTGAAAATCAAATTGATAAGAATATAATTCTTGGCTTGATAATGTGAAGAGTAATACTATGGAAGAGTTTTATAGATCTTTACCATCAGCAATACGAAAGATTATTGAACAAAGCCTTTATCTTTCAAAAAATGATTTCTTTCTTCTGACCGTCGTGATCCTTTTAATAGCATGTCCATTGATGAAATAAATTGAACTTAAAGCATATCTCTTTTCGCTCTCATTTATGCATACTTTCTAACCAAAACAACAAAGCACCCCTCATGGGGGTACAAAAATTATTTTAGAGCACAGGATGGGAGATAAAGGTAAGCAGCACCAGTTATCGTCGCACAAACGACTAAGAACAGCGCCATATCTTCATCATAACAAACAATTTAAAAGAACAGATGTCTGAAGGGGCATGATAAAAATAAGAAAAACAACAGCGCAAAATCCAAAAATCTCTTATTTTACATTCCCTCTTTAGAAACACTATGACGCCCAAAATCAGGGGCATCAATTTCCTGTCCCGCCGCAATGATATTACGGCGCACAGCACGCGTACGCGTAAAAAAATTAAACAGCGTTTCACCATCACCCAAACGAATTGCCCGTTCTAAAAAAGCAAGCCCTTCACTAAAACGACTCAGCATTTCTAAAATAGCCTCTTTATTATGCAAACAAATATCTCGCCACATAACGGGATCAGAAGATGCCAAACGCGTAAAATCACGAAAACCGGAAGCAGAATAAGCAATAACTTCTGAATTTGTTACTTTTTCTAAATCACTCGCTGTCCCAACAGTATTATACGCAATCAAATGTGGCAAATGCGAAACAATCGCTAAAACAAGATCATGATGCTTAGGCTCCATCTTTTCGACCCGCGCTCCACAAGCTTCCCAAAACGCTGTCAATCGTGCTACAGCCGCTGCGTCACTCTCTGCAAAAGGTGTTAAAATACACCAGCGATTGATAAATAAATCAGCAAAACCAGCATCCGGCCCCGAATATTCCGTTCCAGCAATAGGATGTCCCGGAATAAAATGAACCGTTTTTGGCAATAAAGGTGCCATTTCTGCAATAACCAACTCTTTTGTAGAACCAACATCACTCACAATCGCCCCCGACTTTAGATGATCATGAATGTCTTTTGCTACCTCTGCACTCGCTCCAACAGGAACAGAAATAATAACGAGATCAGCCCCTTCAACAGCCTCTGCATTATTCGTTGTATAAAAATCTCCAAGTTCCAATTCGCGCGCTCTTCCCAAAGTTTCTTGACGACGCGTTGCAATAGAAACCTGAGCTGAAAGATTTTTCTTTTTAATCACGCGTGCTAAAGAAGATCCAATCAGACCAATCCCTATGAGCGCTATTCTTTCAAATTGAATAGGGGGCATCTTTCACCTTTAAAGATTCTTTGCAAACAGCAACAAAGACAGCTGTAACAATCATAATTTTTCTGTTTGTTCGTCTAAGAGTTATGCGCAAAATATTAAAAAACTACAACGAGAGAATAATACAGTTTACCCTGCGTAAATAAACAACAGATCATTTTTATCTATAAAACATACGAAAAATGTAACACCAAACTTAAAATTCCCACTTCATTGCTTAACTGCATACAACGCATTGATTCATAAAGATAATGACATTATTTATTATATTGAAAAAGATCCCTTAAAATACCGCAGAATTATTTTATTTTAAATCTTCTTATGTTGAATTTAATCAAAATCATGTCTTTTGCACCTCACAATAAAAACTTCTTCTCCACATGCCTTTTTACGACTGTCTAAAACAGCAGTCTGAATTCTTTCCATTGCGTAAGAAATCTGTTCTAAGTTCCAATATTTTAAAGCTTGTTCAATAATTTTTTTTCCGTTGAAAAAATGAGTAGACGCGCTTGAGAAACCACCGTAAAAGCTGATTTCCCTTCAACCTCTACCTGGTAACGTCAGAGCTGTAATTGCTGAAAATACCTCTGTACTGTACTTAAAATAAAAAATCATAATATTTTAAAATGTTAAGCTGCCATTTGGCGTCGTGCAATAATTGTGAGTCCTAACAAAGCTTGACGAATGATAGCTTCACCCAAAAGCGGATTTTTACGGCTGTCTAAAACAGCACTCTGAATTCTTTCCATTGCGTAAGAAATCTGTTCTAGACTCCAATATTTTAAAGCTTGTTCAACGGTTTTTTTCCGTTGAAAAAAAATGGGAGGACGCGCTTGAGAAACCACCGTAAAAGGCGATTTTCCTTCAACCTCTACCTGATAACGCAAGAGCTGTAATTGCTGGAAATGCCTTTGTGCTGTACTCAAAATAAAAAAAAGTGCTCCCTGCAATGCTGCATGTCGGTTAAAATGCACTTCAAAGCCTGATATATCGCCCAATAAAAGAGCATCAATAATTTCATCTTGAGAAAGAGCACTTACATCGCTTACAACAGTTTTCACATCTTCAAGAGTAATATGAACATTTGAAGCATAAAGACAAAGCTTCTCTAATTCGCCGCGTGATACAAGACGATCTACCCCTAAACTTTCATGCAACCATCTACGTGCATCCAAAGAAAGAGTCTTCTTAAACTGCCCTAAAACCTCATCAATCAAACCGTCAAGAGAACGTATATCATCGGCAAAACAAGGCAAAGCCATTGCATTTGCTGCTGTTTCAATAACATTGCGCAACCCTGTTCCTTTTTTTAAATCCCCTGCCTCAATGAGAATAAAACTTTTCTCTGGTGGCTTCTCAATTAAAAGCTTCAAGGCCGCAAGAAAACCTTTTTGGTTAGCAGCATTAGAGACCCATATTAAACGGTCTCCCCCAAAAAGCGAGAAAGTACGCGCTTCATTTTCCAAACATGCGGGATCTTTATCAATTTCAGCAGCATCCAAACGAATTGTCGAAAATGGATCTTCTATTGCGACCTTTGTAAGCTTCGCAAAACGTAGAGCACGTTCACAAATAAGACCACGATCTGGCCCATAAATGAGAATAATAGAAAAAGCACGTGAGAAACGCGTTAGAAACTGATCAACCTCATGTGCTTTTTTCTGAGCCACACTATTAATCCATTAACATTTCATCATCATCAAGAACTTCCCCGCGCACTTTCTGAAACATACCAATTAAATCATTGACATCCAAGCCCTTACGCTCTTCATGACAGACATCCAAAATCACTTTTCCACCATGCAACATCAATGTGCGATCGCCATAGTCAAGAGCCTGACGCATAGAATGGGTTACCATAATAGTCGTTAATTTTTTCTCTTCAACGATTTTTTCAGTCAACCGCATCACAAAATCAGCCATTCCAGGATCAAGTGCTGAGGTATGTTCGTCAAGTAATAAAACATCTGCATGGGCTAACGTTGCCATCACAAGACAAACGGCTTGGCGTTGTCCACCGGATAAACTATCCATAGGATTGTGAATATATGCTTCAAGACCAATGCCTAATTGAGCAATTTTCTCTCGAAAAAATTGCCTTTTTTCCTGGTTTAAAGCTGAACGCAAACTACGACGATTTCCCCGAAGAGCAGCAAGAGCCAAATTTTCTTCAATTGTTAAAGAACCACAACTTCCCTTTAACGAATCTTGAAAAACACAAGCAACCCTTCCAGCGCGTTCGCTAACTGATTGCCTGGAAACATTTTGTCCATTGATAACCACTTTTCCTGTCGAGGGAAGCGTTGCCCCCGCCAAAATACTGAGCAACGTTGATTTACCCGCACCATTTGAGCCGATAACCGTAACAAAGCTACCTTGATCAATTTTGAGGTTAATATCAATTAAAGCCTGTTTTTCCAAAGGCGTTTGCGGTTTAAATGTAACCCCAACATGAAAAAACTCAATCACGTTTACGCCTCCTCCAATAACGTGGCACAATAAGAGTTAACGCTACCAACAGCGAAGTAATCAACTGAAGATCTGTCGACGTATCAATACCAATTCCATTAGCCTCGAATGCAAATTGCACCGCCACACGATAAAGCACAGACCCCACAATACAGCTGATTATAATCCAGAAAATATTGCGCGTACGAAAGAGAGTTTCTCCAATAATCACGGCGGCCAATCCGAAAACAATTGTACCAATTCCACCGGTAATATCCGTCGCAATTGCAGTTTGAATATAAAGAGAACCACCAAGTGCAACACAGGCATTAGAAAGCCCCATACCAAAATAAATCAATGCCGATGTATGAACACCTTGCGCCGCCGCCATGCGTGGATTAGCTCCCATTGCGCGCATAGCGAGACCAATTTCACTTTCCAAAAAGCGCCAAATAAAAAATGCCACAACCAGCAATACAGCACCAACAAAAAGAGGGCGCACAAAGATATCGGACAACCCAAACAGATTATAAAAAGGTGTTAAGGCTGTATCAGCAAGCGCTAAATTAACATTAGACCCTCCCATAATTCCCATAATACGAAGGTTAACCGTATAGAGCGCTGACATTGTTAAAATAGAAGCCAAAAGATTCAAAATGCCAAAACGCAAATTCAACATGGCTGTTAATAAGCCAGCAGCCATACCTGCACAAAAAGCGCATGCCATAGCTGTCCATGCATTAAAACCTAAAAGAATCAAGACGCCACAGACACAGGACCCAAGAAGAAACGAGCCATCAACTGTTAAATCAGGAAAGTCTAAAACGCGAAATGAGAGATAAACTCCTATAGCCACAAACGCATAAATAAGGCCTAATTCCACAGCGCCAGAAAAGGCAAATATATTCATGTAAAGACAATCCCCATGAAAACTTAACGGTTTTTATTGTATCAACATCCTATCAACAAAAGTCATTGAAGCACTTTTGTTGCACGATCAATAACCGCCTGCGGAATAACAATCCCCGCTTTTTCTGCTGCTTTCAGATCAATTCGAATGTCATTATTAGCCGCCTGCACAACATCAATATCACCAGGCTTTTCACCCTTTAGAATACGCACAACCAACTTCCCAGCATCGCCCCCTACATCATAGAAATTCACACCTTGCGTCATAAAAGGGCCGCGTCCAATAGAATTAGCATCAACAGTAAACACAGGAACATTTGCTTCCTGCGTGACCTTTACAGCACCCTCTAAAACAGAAAGAACTGTATTATCAGCGGGAATAAAAATGATATCTACCTTACCGATTAAAGCCCGTGTTGCTGCCTGAACATCTGAAGGCTTTGGTGCCGATGAAGGAATGATTTCAATTCCAGCTTTTTTTGCCGCATCCTTTAACACTTTAAGTGTTGAAACAGAATTTGCTTCAGAAGCATTATAAAGATAACCAATTTTTTTTAAATCTGGTTTTACTTCGTGCAAAAGTTTAACACTTTCTGCAACATCTATACGATCAGAACTCCCCGTCACATTACCACCAGGCTTGGTAAGCGAAGAAACGATTTTAGCTCCGATAGGATCAGAAATCGCTGCAAAGACGATAGGAATTGTTTTGGTTGCCGCAAGCATTGTTTGTGCTGAAGGCGTGGTAATCGCCACAATAACATCAGGTTTATCACCAACAAATTTACGTGCAATTTGCGTTGCTGTTGAAATATTGCCCTGCGCTGATAGAAAGGTCAGTTGAAAGTTTTCACCTTGCTTATAACCATTTTCTGCAAGAACATCTTCCACACCTTTACGAACAGCATCCGCAGCAGGATGGACCATAATTTGTGTTAAAGCAACTTTAACGTGTTTAACTTGATCGTCAGCTTTTGCAACACTGTTCATGAGAAAAACCGCTGCAATGACAACCCCTAATATATTTACTTTCTTCAACATGATATTCCACCCCTATCCACGCAAAAATTAAAAAAGGAATAATTTATTACTGAAGAATTTTCTAAAATCAATCTTTATTTCATTTTATCGAAACAGAGACAAAATAAATCAAACTAAAATGATATTTTTTTGTTGCAATTCGTAGAAGCCTACGCCATACAAACAACATATATGTCGAATCGGTGAGCGGGTGTAGCTCAGGGGTAGAGCACAACCTTGCCAAGGTTGGGGTCGTGGGTTCGAATCCCATCGCCCGCTCCATTGAATTTTGATTTTGTAGCTTGCCAGCAGGTTTTGTATATTTTGCCACTAGGTTTTCTACCAATTTATTTTGTTTCACATGATTTTTAAGGGGTTCTCAAAGGGTCTTCAAAGGTCTTTCAAAGCCTTTTCTTATTTTCACACTCAAATTCCGATTTTCGCTCTTTTGAGCCATTTTAGGTGTCAAAATTCATTTTGACAAAACGCGTATTTAAAGCTAGATTTTATACATAAAAACAATAAATTATCAAGTATTCCTACCTAATCCCACCTCTTCCCACTTAATGTAAGACCTACTGTCAAACTACATTGCCGGTCGATTTTCTCTATTTTGGCATTAGATTCTATATCGATTCGTTTTTTTCAAATCATTTTTAAAAGATTCTCTAAAAAAGCTTCAGGGGCATTTCAAAGTTTTTTAAGATTCGTAATTTCTTGTAAAGCATCTATTAGATTTGGATCTTAGATCATCAGATAACAATTTCTATCTCAGGCGGGATTTTCTAGGAAATCTGTGTGATCTGCTAGACCGCTAAAGCTTGAAAAGTGAGATGACACTTCCCATTGGTTTATGACGTTGTTTAGCAACAATAACTTTAGCTTTGCCAGTAGCATTTTTCCAAAAAGCATTGATCAAGAGTTTCTTACCATCCCGAGAATAATTTTTTAGTATTAGCAGCAGATCTTTTGCGACCTTTCAGGTTATATCAGCTTATGTAAAAGAATTTGGAATTACCTTTGAGCTAACAGATTTTTTTACAGCCCCAGTATTAAAAGCTCAATGAATAATGATAAGGAAAACAAATGTTAAACAAATCAAAAATTAACTTATCATTAGAGAATAATTTTTTCTCAAAGGTACGTTTTTTACCAAAATTGTGTCCTCAAATGCAGGTTATTGATTTTTCAAATGGAGTCTCTTCTGTTAATTCAACATTTGCTTCAGACACATTCAACGTTATCTCTGCTAAAAATTTACAAGAAACGATATCTGTAGACCAAGCAAAGTCTATAATTGATTCCTTTAATACACAGAAACGACCTTTAGCTTGGTGGGTTGGACCTCATTCGTCTCATTACAAAGTTGATGAAGTTCTCTTAATCATTGGTTTAGAGCATGTTGAAACAAAGGTAGGAATGGCGGCTTTAGCGCAAGATATAGATTCACATATTAGTTCTACACCGGATAACTTCAAAATAAAGGAAGTTGAATCACTTCAAGATTTTATAGATTACGGAAATGTTATGGCGTCAGTATTCGAGCCTTTTGATGAAGAAGCGATCATATTTTATAAAACAATAGGAAGCTGTTATAAAAAAGATCCTAATATAGATCTGTTCGTTGGTTATATAAATAACAATCCTGTAGCCATATGTTTTTGTATTAAAGCGGATGAAATTGGTGGAGTCTATGATATTGTCACCAATCCAGATTTTCAAAAAAGAGGGTTTGGGACATTCATGACAAAAATTGCTATTGAGCATTTAAAAAGAAAGAAATGTCATGTTATTGGTATGTAAGCCTCACACGAGGGAATTGGCATTTATAAAAAATTGGGTTTTATAAACTTTGGTGAATTTAAAGTTTATTCCAATAAACACATGATCATTTAGTGACGAACTTTTTTTGCTCATCAATGAAGAGAATTTATTATTTTCAGCATGGAAAAGGCTCGGCATAAATATTAAGAGGGATGTCTTCCATAATTTTAATAATGATTTTGGCTAACCTTCTTTTGCCACCAATAAATATAAACAATAACGAATATAATGGAATCAACAAGCTTCAATATCGCTTTGTAAAAAGCCTTTCAAAATTCCTTTACCCTTTTTGCCATCAAATCTTGACTTTCAGAGTCTCTTGCTTTCTTTTTTACATTCAAAATTTACTCTGGAATAGGATACATTAATCGTAAAAAAATATATAAAAGCAACAAGATATAACTTTTTTCTCTCTAATTCTTCTTCAATAAAAAACAACTTTTAAGCTACAATGCGCCAACACTTATCAGCCTAAGTCCCAAACAACATATAATGACGAAACAAATTCATAGAGTGAAGATTTTTTACAATCAATTGTTGTATCAATCTTTCCACAATGCATAAAAATGGTGAAGCGGCCCTCGACCTTTCCCTACTTTTAAAGCATTTGAAGCCATTAAAGCGCCATGTAAATAATCTTTTGCTTGTTTAACAGCACAGTCCAAAGGCTGTGTAGGTAACAGAGCTGCAATGGCGGCAGAAATAGTACACCCTGTCCCGTGATCATGAGTGGTTGAAAGTCGAGAAGCTTCAAGCATAACAAGATTTTCACAATCGCAATAAAGATCTGGACTAGAACAATCGTAATTTTCTGTACTATTTCTGGTAAGCGCATTCAAATGTCCCCCTTTCAATAAAACTGCAGGACACCCTAGCGCTAAAAGTCGTGGAGCATATTGATACATAGTCTCTAAAGACCATTGCACTTCACATCCCAATAACAGTGCAGCTTCAGGCAAATTTGGTGTAATCAAAGTTGACATCGGTACAAGAACATCACGCATAATTTCAATGGTATCAGGCTTTAAAAGAACATCACCACTTTTTGCCACCATAACCGGATCAAAAACAATGAAACGCGCCTTATGATAAGCAAGACGTTCTGCAATAGTCTGTGCAATCTGAGCATTTGCAACCATACCAATTTTAACGGCATCAACATGGATATCCTCAAAAACAGAATCAATTTGATCCGCAACAAAAGAAGCATCTAATGCCTGAAAAGAACGCACACCTTGAGTATTTTGTGCAACAACAGCTGTAACCACACTCATACCATAAGTTTTCATAGCTGAAAAAACCTTCAAATCCGCCTGCATTCCAGCGCCACCAGAAGGATCTGTTCCCGCAATAGATAAAATCCGTGGAATAAAAAGTTTATCTTTTTGTAATTCCATTAACCTCTTTCCTTCTGTTTTTAAATATCGGAAAATGAGTTACCGAAAAAATAGATGCTTGAAAAAACATAAAGAAGATGTTTTCTCCTATGAATTATATTATATACGAAGTCTTTTTATAGATATAAAATGGAAAATATAGTGCTTATCCTTCGTTCTATTCTTTTTACGTTCGCTTTTTATACAACAACTTTCATACAAATGATTCTTTACGCTCCCATTTATTTTTTAATGCCCCGCAAAAAGGCATGGATTGTCCCTAAAACATGGGCGCGTGTTACACTCTTTTTGCAAAAATACATCGCGGGCACACGTTATGAAATTGAAGGATTAGAAAATCTCCCCAAAGGGGCCTATATCATTGCTCCAAAGCATCAATCTGCATGGGAAACTTTCAGCCTTGTTCCCTATTTTGACGATCCCACTCTCATTTTAAAACGTGAATTGATGTGGATTCCATTGTTTGGCTGGTATATGGCAAAAACACAAATTATCCCCATTAACCGTACAACGCCCATCAAAGCCTTAAAAACGGTTATACAAAAAGCAAAAGAGAAAGTAAAACAAGGACGCCAAATTTTAATTTTTCCCGAAGGAACACGTCGAAAACCCGGTCAAGAACCAGATTATAAATCAGGAATCGTCGCGCTCTATAATGAATTAGGACTTCAAGTTGTCCCTATTGCGCACAATGCGGGATTATATTGGCCACGCAATAATTTTCGCCGTTATCCCGGAACAATTCGTGTTCGTATTCTTCCTCCAATAGAAGCTGGTTTAAGCAAACGTGACTTTCTAGATCAACTGATCCAAAAAACTGAAGAAGCGTGTGATGAACTGCTCCTCTTAGCAGCTCAAGATCCTACCCCTCCTCCTATGCCACCATCTGCTGTTCAAAAGCTTCAAAAACTGAAACATCATGAAGCACAACCTTGATTGATAAAAAACATCACTTTGTATATTAAATGAAGCATATAAAACAAAAATATAAGGGAGATATTACAAACTTTCCCATTCAAAATTATAAAACCCATGTTACATTATCAAAAATGAACAATGTATGAATTTTTTTAAGAGGGAATTCTTCCTCTCTTTAAAATCGTTAAATGACATACAGCATTTTGATTTATAAGGATAATTTATCACTATTCAACTTGAATGAGAACTCTGAATACCGTAAGATTTTCTCATTTCAAATTTGTTTCATGTTGAATCAATCAAAAGCATTTGCTTACACATTACAAGCGGAAAAAGCCGTATAAGAAAGGCATGCCTCTTATCAACCATCTCAAGGGCCAAGGGCTGTCAGTAACATTATAGGCTGGAAAAGTGTTTGATAATGCTGGCTTTCTTCTTCACAACTACAACATTGATAGAAAATAAATGCATGATAAGTGCCAACATCTTTCTTCATAAACATAAAGATTATAACTCTTAAGAACGATATCTTAAAAGAGATATGAAAATTGGTAGATATTTCTTTAAAATGAGCACGTGAATGAGAAACGCAACAATATTTTGTTTTGAGCGTTCTGTCTTGTATAAGAAACATGTGCCCCTGTTAAAGAAAGTTCATAAATGAGCCGCAGGATTTTATACTTATTCACAAACAGTGTTAAAAATGCTCGCTAAGGGATGAAATAAAGAGAAAAACAAACAACTTCTTTAAAGAAAAAACATCAATCAATAATATAAATAGCGTGCTGTTTTTCATATATAATATATTGATTTATAATGATAAATAATATTTGATATTGAGCAATCACAACCCATATAGAAAAATGATTTTTTCTTCTTATATTGAGTTGATTAAAACCAATTATCTATCGTCACAACTCAAATTAATATGTAAGCAAGAATTATTAAAGCAAAGGGCACAAACACTTCTTATAAGCCATATCAATATAAGGGGGTATCTTAAAGAGACATCTCTTGATACATCCCAGCCCTTTTCACAACGTTGACGATGAGTGGTATAATGGTCAAGTCGTTGAACAGCCTTTTTTATGTTTTTGAAGAAGCAAGCCTGCACCATTAGACACTTTGCCAATCCCCAAGTTGCGATAGTCCTTGACACTTAAGACGGTTTTCATAAGAAGCATTTTTATTGTACAGTTTTTATCTACGCAGGCTTCCTGGCTTGTAACGTTCAAACGGATAGTTTTTATTGATTCAATCCGGCATAGATTTAGCATGAAAGAGTCTGACAATATTCTGGGGGACTCATTCAACATGTACAACAGAAAATTATCATTATAAATCAAATATATTAACGAATAGAATAGTAGGCAAAATATATGATGATACTAGCTTGTCCTTCCTAAAAAAACAGCAATTGCCTCAAGAACCTGAAATTTTTTACAATCTTCATTATTTAAAAAGTATTTCTTGAGATTCTTAAGCCATCAAACCAAATTCAAGGGGAAAATAAAGATGAGTGTTGGTTTTATCCCTAAAACACAATTGATACAGTAATTAACCATCTGTCCTCTCTATCCTGGACTCAAAAGCTTTGTGTGCTACATTAAAACAATTCCAAATAACGAATAAAAAGGAGGGGGATTTAAATTAATGCAACGTCTCTTCTATAATTTATTTTTTTCTTTCGTTTTGAGTTTGTCTAGCGCTGTTGCTCTAGCGCAGCCTTTTATTTCCGTTGATGTTACAACGGGACATATCTTAAAACATAATCAAGCTTTTGAGCGTTGGTATCCAGCTTCCTTAACAAAATTAATGACCGCTTATGTTATTTTTCGCGCAATGAGCCGAGGGGAAATTTCACCCAACAAACCTATCACCCTCAGCGAATATGCCGCAAAGGCTCCCTCGTATCGTTCCGGCTATAAAGCTGGTTCTGTTCTCACACTTGATACAGCCTTAAGTATCACCATGGTTAAATCGACCAATGATTTGGCCATTGCCATGAGTGAAGCCGTTGCTGGTTCACAGAAAGCTTTTGTACGCAAAATGAATAACGAAGCTAAACGTTTAGGCATGTTTGGCACCCATTTTGCAAATGCAAGCGGTTTACCAGACCCTCAAAACTATTCCACCGCACGCGATATTGCTCTTTTAGCCGTCCAAATACGTCGTGAATTTCCACAATATGCTCATTATTTTTCTATTCCAGCCATTGATTTTGGTAATAACCGAAAAATCCAGCATAATTCAAACAACCTCATTGGTCGTTTTTATGGAATAGACGGCATGAAAACAGGCTTTATTTGCGCCTCTGGTTTTAATCTTGTTGCCTCAGCCACCCGCAATAAACGTACAATTATTGCTGTCATTCTAGGCGCGAACAACATAAGTGAAAGGGAAGAAAAAGCGGCACAACTTCTTGAAATAGGATTTTTGCATCAAGGAAGCCCCCAATTAACAATAGCAACATTAAAACCTTACGGAAGCAACATAACACAAGCCAACAATATGAAACAACAAACATGCACGCCTGAAGCCATAAAAATGCATGCAAATTCATATGATGATCAAGGAAATATTATTCTCACCTCACCTTTTATCACTGCGCCACCTTCTTTTTCTCATCCTTTAGCAGTACACCTCATTCGTACGCCACAGACACCTAAAATGACGGTAAAACCACTAAGAAAGCCCCCTAGTCCATATAAAAGACGCGCAAACTATTCTATAAAAAAGCCGTAAGCCATAATCTATGATTAATTATAATGAATTGATTTGTAATGATAATTAATTATTTTGCACCTTATGTCAGAACCACAAATATCGTAAGATTGACTTATTTCAAATCTATATTTGTTGAATCAATTAAAATCCGTCTCTTGCACGTCACAAGGTGGATGAGAACATACAGATAAAATAATTAAAGCAAGAAATTAAAACTCTTCCTATAAAGTCTTTCAAGTGCCAAGAATTATCATAACATTGGCACCGAGAAAGTGTATGATTGTGCCCACACTTACCTTTATAAGCGTAAAAATGGTGATAAAATAGATTTGGGAATTGACCCTTAATCCCTCACAGACACCATTATGAATGGAGTTAACGTCATAAGATATGTTTCTTTAAAACAAAACCACGATTGATGATTAAGATGAAAATGAAGCGCATTCCTCTCACGCTTATTACTGGTTTTTTAGGCTCTGGCAAAACAACTTTGCTCAACCGTATGCTACAAGATCCTCTCTTAACGGAGTGTGCTATTATCATCAATGAATTCGGCGAAATCAGTATTGACCACCTACTGGTTGAAAAGGCCACAGAAGGAATTATTGAGCTTGCCAATGGTTGCTTATGCTGCAATTTACGCAGTGATCTCGTCGATACATTAATTGATTTAATCAATCGAGTCCAAACAGGACAGATTAAACAACTCAATCACATTATCATTGAAACAACAGGGGTGGCTGATCCTGCCCCTATTTTACAAATACTTTTAAGCCATCCGTTGTTTATTCAAACATTGTCCATAAATGCTGTTCTTGCAACATTTGATACATTAAGCACTCTTTCCATATGTGAGCGCTATCCTGAAATATATAAACAATTAATCCTTGCTGATAAAATTATTCTCACCAAAACAGATCTTACAGCTCCAACGCTTTCAGATGAGTTTATTAACACACTCAAAACAATGAATCCTACAGCACAAATTATTGACGCCCATTCTGAAGATTTCTGCTCAAATCTATTAATAAAGAACACATTATGGAATGAAAAAGGAGAAAATACACAACTTAAGCAAAATCTTATGACAGCTCCACATGATCATCCCCCCCATAAAACCATTCGTACTTTTTCACTAGACTGTGAGGATCTTGTTGATTATGCCACAATTGAAGCTTTTTTAGATCTTCTACAAGAGCGTTATGGTACAAAATTACTCCGTATCAAAGCAATTATCGCCTTGCGTGATGATCCTTATCGCCCACTTGTATTGCATGGTGTACAAACATTTTTCCATCCCCCCATAAGACTGCCAACATGGCCAAAAGGAATAAAACAAACACGTTTTGTCATCATTGCCGATGGTGTTGAAAAAGAAGCAATACAAAAACTTCTCAATGCTTTTTTTAATAAACCAGCAATAGATACTGCAGACAAAACAGCTCTCTTGGAAAACCCTCTGATCATTCCAGGAATAAAGTTTTAATTCTCCCCTTCAATGATATAATGTTAAATCCATTGAATTAGACTACGCTTTTAAAGAAGCAAAACAGCTCCACCATAGATTTTGCCAGCCCCAATGTATGACAGCTCTTGGCACTTGAGGCGATTCATTAGAGACATTTTTATTGTTACAGTTTTATCCATGCGGCGCTTCCCGCTTGTAACGTGCAAGCGAATGATTTTGATTGATTCAAGATAAATAGATTTTCAGATAAAAGATCTTATGACATTCAGGCTCCTATTCAAACTGAATAATTATAAAATCAAAGTGTTATGATGAAATTTTTTAATGTCCATCAATCTGTAATCAGGTTATTTTCTCTCGGCATACGCTTCATCTGCGAAGCGCTTCATGTGATTCATTTTACAACCCCATTGAACAAATTCTTGGTTTTAAATATTCTGCTAAACCCTATATTCGTCCAGCTGATTAAAACAAAGTCCTCTTAAGTTTAGGCAAAAAACTAAAATCAGACAGAGGCAATATCCTATTTTTAGATGTATGCATGTATCTTATAGACCAGCACGATAAAACAACATTTTACAGCAATAAAATAATAAAATCCTTTGAAAGTAAAAAGAGAGACATTTTATGTTAACTTGCTCTCCACTAAAAAACCAAGACTGCCATCCATAGTGATCTGCAAACAATCCAACTTCTCTGAGCGAATTCCTCTTGGTCCTCCCACTTCATCTGATTTATAGACATAAAGCTCTATGAAAAAACACAGCACTTTAAAAACTATTGACGACTCCCTTAAGCACCCCATGAATAAAGTTTTTGCATGTTCTGTATCGCCCCCCCATAAGCGATGGTGTTTTAAAGTGTAGCAGGATAAAATAACACTCACTGCATTAAGGAAACTGAAGTTTTATCAATATCGCGATTGAAAATGTAACGTTTTCCATAAACTTCAACAGTTGGAGGTTGGCGATTTTCTTCAAAAAAATCATAACCTTTCTTAAGCATAACCCAAAATTGATAATGAGGGTCAGTCTTATGCCGTGCCATATTATCATCAGTCATGCGGAAAGGAAAAGCCTGCAACTGAAATGCTCTTTGCCCTCCTTTAAAAGCATCCCGTGCGAACGCATAAATTTGAGCCATGTTCTTATCACTCATAGAATAACAACCAGCGGAAAAGCAAGAACCATGCACCATAAGATTGCTCCCTGTACGACCATTTTCTTGATCATAAAGGTTAGGAAATCCTATATTAAAAGAAAGATAATATTTTGAATAAGGATTCATTTGGTTTGCAGTAATCGTATAAAAACCCTCCGGTGTCTGAAGATCCCCTTCTTTATATTTAGGTCCAAGCTTACCAGACCATTTACAAATACCATAGCGAGCAACCAAGATAAAAGGACCTGAACGAGATTGCTTCCAAATTTCAGCAACATTTTCTTCCTTGAAAAATCGCATCACAATTGGTGCATAGGGATCAATATCATACAAAACCATTCTATTCTGGATTTCTTGCGGTAGAGGCTGCTCAACTTTAGCACGAATAGAAGCTGGTAATCTTCCTTCGCAGGCCGTTAATATTCCCATTACAAACAACACACACACAGCAAGGAATCTGTTAAATGTCATCGAAGAAACTCCAATCCAACACCCCTCATAAAAAATGACTTATGCTAATGACCGACCAATTTGAAGGTACCTTTCCCTTCGCTCTTGTTTAAGAACTTCACCATCTTTTCCAGCCATAGCTTTTAAAGCCTCTGAAATAATCTCCCCCGTTGCATCAATGGCAATCTCTTTACCACGATGCGCTCCTCCTAAAGGCTCTGAAATAATGCCATCAATAATCTTTAAGCGATACAAATCTTGAGCGGTAATACGCATATTCATTGCAGCATCTTTTGCACGGGCTGGATCACGCCATAAAATAGAAGCCGCTCCTTCTGGAGAAATAACAGAGTAAATCGCATGTTCTAACATATAAACTTTATTGGCAGCCGCAATTGCTATCGCCCCCCCAGAACCGCCTTCTCCAATAACAACAGATACAACAGGAACCTTTAGGCGCAAAGTTGCGGCTGTTGATTGAGCAATTGCTTCTGCTTGCCCGCGTTCTTCAGCGCTTACACCAGGATAAGCACCTGCCGTATCGACGAAAGTAAGGAGTGGCAAACCAAAGCGGTCAGCCATTTCCATAATACGTACAGCTTTACGATATCCTTCTGGACGTGCAGAACCAAAATTATAGCGCAAACGTGTTTGCGTATCATGACCTTTCTCTTGGCCGATATAAGCAACTGCTTCTCCCTTAAAGCGTGCGAACCCAGCTTGAATAGCCTCATCTTCGGCAAACTTTCGATCTCCTGCCAAAGGTGTAACATCACTCAATAAGCGTTTAGAATAGTCCATAAAATGCGGACGATCAGGATGACGAGCGACTTGTGTTTTTTGCCACGGCGACAATTTTTTATAAATATCGTGCAATGCCGTTTTTGAACGTGTTTCAAGACGCGCAATCTCGTCACTCATATCAAGACTGCCTTTTTCTTGAGAAATTTTTTTTAATTCAAGAATTTTCCCATCAAGATCAGCAACTGGTTTTTCAAAATCAAGATAATTATACATTTGTACCAACTCATTCAGTGTCACTTATACACTTATAATTTGCTTTATAAAGTCTTTTTCCAAAACATCACCTCATTCTTTAACGAGCCTTTTGCGCATCGGCAAGTGGATGATGCTCATTGACTAAACGATAAAGTCCTTCTTCCAACACATGGGTATAAATCTGAGTGGTAGAAATATCAGAATGGCCTAACAAATGTTGAACGGCACGCAAATCAGCACCATTTTGCAAAAGATGGCTAGCAAAAGCATGGCGCAACACATGGGGAGAAAAGCTTTCACTTTTTATTCCAGCCCTTTTAGCAAGATTTTTCAACTCCCGTGCAACAACTTGACGCGCAATATAGCCTGCTTCTGAATGCGCCGGAAAAAGATAAAGACTTGTCGCATCTTTCCCTTGATCACGCAAATCCAACCACTGCAAAAGAACTTGATAGGCTTTTTTTGATAACAACACCATTCGTTCTTTTTTTCCCTTACCGCGAACCAAAATACTGTATGCTTTCCCCCGAACAGCCTGCACAGGCAGACTCACCAACTCACTAATGCGTAATCCTGTTGCATAAAGCATTTCGCTCAACAGCTGAAGACGCAATGCGCGCAGATAATCCTTAGATCCATAATCTGCTTGATTAACCTCCAACTGCGCCAAATCAAGCAATTTTGTCACCGCATCTTCACTGATAATTTTGGGCAAAGGGCGTCCTTGGCGAGGGGTATCAATATCATGAGAAGGATCATCTGCTCTTAATCCTTCTGCATAAAGAAACTGATAGAATTGACGCAACGTTGATAAACGGCGCGCTTGTGAAGTTGCAGCAAAACCAAATGTATGCATGAGTGACAAAAGACCGATTAAATCTTCCTTTTGTGCTGAAAAAAGCGAAACCGAATGCCAAGACAATTCGTCTTGCGCCCACTGTAAATCATGCTGATAAGCCGCAAGCGTATGGGCAGAAGCGCCTCGCTCAGCACTCATCATTTCAAGAAAACGCTCTATCACAATGTTACTTTTCATTGATTCATTCTCAAGGAAAGAGTCAGCGAATCCAAAGGAACATCAACAGACATATCCACAGTTACGGGTTCAACAAAAACGACAAGAATGATCATTATACTAAAAAGAATAGCAAACAAAATGAAAAGAATCATCAAAAGTTTGGTTAATGTTGGCATAAAATAATAAACTTTTCCAAAATACTCTATCTCTTATCCTACCTTATAAAGATTAACAGGAATTGACTTTAAAGCAGATAAATGCCGAAATGAGCTATGAAAAGTAATCGACCCCAACATCCCCCCCTGTCACAAATAAAAAGACAAATCTTATCATCTCTCGATAACCAAGCGCTTGTGTTCGTTGGCCTTATGGGAGCAGGAAAATCAGTCATTGGAAAACGTGTTGCCACCATGCTTGATTTACCTTTTTATGATTCTGATCAAGAAATCGAAAAAGCAGCACAAATGTCTATCACAGAAATCTTTAAAATCTACGGTGAAGCGGAATTTCGCTCCCTTGAACAGCGTGTTATTCTCAACCTCATAAAAAAACGCCCTCTTGTTTTAGCAACAGGTGGCGGTGCTTACATAAATCAAGAGATACGAAAAGCTATTCATCAAAATGGAATATCTATCTGGCTCAAAGCAGATCTTGATATCCTTATGCAACGTGTTTCCAAGCGTCCAACACGACCGCTTCTTCAAACAGCAAATCCCAAAGAAACAATGCAAAAACTCATGGAACAGCGTTATCCTCTCTATGCAAAAGCAAACTTAACAATTAACAGTCATAAAGAAAGCCCCTACAGTGTAGCAAAAAATGTCATACGATCTCTACAGTACTACCTTCATACAAAAAGATAACGATAGAAAGAACAAGCATGCAAGCCAAAACCGTTACCATTAAATTAGACAAGCATTGTTACGATATCATCATTGGTCCAGATCTTATTGCGCAAGCTGCTTTACAGATTAAACATTCTCTTAAGCAAAAAGATTTTCATCAAACGCGCTTGGCAATTGTTACAGATACAAATGTTGCATCGCTCCATTTGGATCCATTACAAGCAGAGTTAACAAAAAATAAAATCCATACTGTCCCTATCATTGTAGAAGCAGGAGAACAATCAAAATCATTTTCAACCCTGCAAGTTGTCATCGACCAAATTCTTGCTGCACACTTAGAAAGAGGTGACTGTGTTATTGCTTTTGGTGGCGGTGTCATTGGAGATCTAGCAGGATTTGCAGCAAGTATGATCCGCCGCGGGATGAACTTCATTCAGATGCCCACAACGCTTCTTGCACAAATTGATTCCTCTGTTGGTGGAAAAACAGGCATCAACAGCCGATATGGTAAAAATCTTATTGGTGCTTTTTATCAACCGCAATGCGTTATTGCTGATACATCTGTCCTTGATACGCTACCACCACGTGAATTTCGCGCAGGTTATGCGGAAATGGTCAAATATGGACTCATTAACCAGCCTGATTTCTTTGAATGGCTTGAAAAAAACGGACAAGAAATTTTTTCTAATGGCGCGATAAGAACACAAGCCATTGTTCGCTCATGCCAATTTAAAGCAGCCATAGTCGCACGTGACGAATATGAGATAGGAGAGCGTGCCCTCTTAAACCTTGGTCATACATTTGGACACATGCTTGAAACAGCAACAGCTTATGATTCAAAGCGTTTAATTCACGGTGAAGCTGTAGCAATTGGAATGATTCTCGCACATCAATTCTCTGCACAACTAAATCTAGTAGCTCCCACCCTCATACATCGTATCGAAGCACACCTTAAAGCTGTAGGTTTACCTACGCAATTAAAGGATATTCCAGGACGTCTACCAAATGCTGAAACATTGATGACTCTCATCACTCAAGATAAAAAAGTTTCACAAAATAGTTTGACCTTTATTTTGACACGCGGACTTGGCCAATCATTTATTGCAAAAAATGTTCCACCAGATGCAGTTTTATCCTTTTTGGAACAAAAATTAACAGAAATTCGTTAATTCATATTGAATATAATTGATTCGTTTTTATACTTCTATTAAAGGAATAGTTATGATGATGTCTGCGTAGCTCAGTAGGATAGAGCACAGGATTCCTAAAGAAATTGGGCGCCTTGAGGAGAAATTCTCAAAGCGGATCTGCTCAAATTCGGGGAAAGCTTCATGGGCAAAACTATATGCCAATCCCGAGCCAAGCCTCTTTTCGCATGAGAGGAAGGTGTAGAGACTGAACGGGCAGCACCTAAAAGGCGCAAGCTTCAAGGTGAAGAGACAGTCCAGACCACAAACAGCTTGTAAAGCTGGCGGTGAAAACCGAAGTGGTATGAATCCTGGGGTCGCAGGTTCGAATCCTGCCGTAGACACCATCACATAAGTCAAATTACTTTTCATATAGGGAAGCATTATGAAAAAAACTCTACAAATTTTAGGATTTTTTTCCTCTTTATTATTTTTCAATGTCAGCAGTACCTTAGCTGCTGCTTTAGTCATTGAAGTGTCAGGTAAGCCAGAAACACAAACCATAACCTATCAATGTGATATGGGAGCAAATAAAGAACGCGTTGAAGCAACTTATCACAACGCTGACGATATTTCATTGGTCAATTTCAAATGGAAAGGCGATCGTATTATTGCTGCGAATGTTATTGCTGCTTCTGGAGCAAAATATGTAGGGGAGCATTATATCTGGTGGGAGAAAAATAAAGAAGTAACACTTTATGATCTGACACAAGACCCAGAAGAAAAAAAACCCATCCTCTGTAAGGATGAATCACTGTTATTATTTTAAATAACTGAGGAAACGTCATGAAAAAAATTGCTTTTATTGTAGGATTTTTTGCTGCTTTAAGCCTACCGCTATTCGGTTCAGTCAATGCTTTTGCTGGCTCTTTAGTTGTTGAGGTCCCAGATGATCCAGAACCAACAACAGAAGTTACAGCCTATCAATGTGAGACAGGTACAAGTAAAGAGCACGTTGAAGTAACCTATCTCAATGCTGGTAACATTTCGCTTGTTGATTTCACATGGAAAGGACAGCGTATCATCGCTTCCCGCAGCATAAGTGCTTCTGGAGTAAAATATATGGGAGGTCCCTATATATGGTGGACAAAAGGAAACGAAGCCACACTTTCTGATCTCATTAATGATCCAGAAGAAAAAAATCTTATTCAATGTGTAGAAGAACAAAAAACAGAATAAAAAAGCTCATTGTATCTTAAAAATCGCTCTGGCTCGTATTGCATGATATTTCATCGGAAGCAGATGTTTGTTTTTCCATTTGACGTGATAAAAGAGCCAGGGGTTTTTCTAATTTATTTTCTGAATAGTGCCGATAAGCCGCTGCTTGTGATACCAACATTGAAGCGACCGGTGTTGTTACAAGTAAAAAAATCATCAACAAAAATTCATGAAAAACAAAATGATGATCTACAAAAGTTGAATAAAGAAACGACGCAATAAGAATACTGCCAGCGCCCCAACTTGTACTCAACGAAAGCATATGTAAACGCTTATAAAAAGTGGGAAGACGCACCAACCCTATCGTTCCAATCAAGGTGAGACCAGATCCTAATATCAAAAAAACCGTAACAGCAAGTGCAACAACAAGCGATACATCATCCTTCATTCAATAATCTCCCCCCGCATAAGAAATTTTGCCAACGCAATACTTGATACAGGACCCAATAAGCCAACAATGAGCGCTGCCACAAAATAAATGGTTGTTCCTGAACGGATGTCGAATGTAAGAAACAAAAGAATAGTGATTATATAAAGAGCATCCAATCCCACAATCCGATCTTGCGCCCGTGGACCACGAATCAACCGAAACAGTGCGAGAATCATTGCCAAACTTAAAAAAAACTGCGAGAGATAAAGCCCCCAATAAAGGATCACCATACTCATGAGAAAATCTCCAAAAGTAATTGTTCATAGCGTTTTTTGATCAATTTTTGGTAATCATATCCATTTTTAAAATTTAAGACATGAAGCAAAAGTTCACTATTCTTTCTATTATAGGCAATCCAAACAGTTCCTGGAGTTGCAGAAAGAATACATGCCAAAACAGCTAAAGCCGTGCGACTTTCAAGCGAAATGGGCACCACAATAAAACCAGACTGCTGTTTTTTAGATCTTTTGGTTAAAATGAAACAAGCCACAGCAATATTTGAAACGATAGAATCAATAAACACACGAAAAAGCAGCTGAAAAACGGCACGCCAACTTTTAATCGTTATTTTTTCCGGCTCAAGAAGCCGCATCACCCACCCCCCAAACAAAGCAATGATAACGCCTAAAAGCAATTGACCGAAACTAAAGCCATTTAAGATCAGCCACATAAAAATAATTGCCACACTAGAAAAAGGGAAAAAATAACAATGTTTCACTGATGAATCCTCCTATTTTCAAGAGAAAAATCATCTAAAACGCTACCAATATAATTTTGAGGTTCATACAAGCCTTTCGCTGTTTCAAACATATAACGACTGACAGGACCAGCGACAATTGTAATCAGAAAACACAAAGCAAGTAGAACAGCAACAGGTGCAAATTCAATCACCTGCACCCGTGGAATTCTCCCTTCAAGAGAAACCCAAAAAGTTCGAATGCCCGTTCGTGTCATGGCAATCAAAGCAGCAAAACCAGATAGAGTGACAAAAATTATAAAAAGCCAATCGTGATAAACGGGTAGAGAGGTAGAAATATTTTCTTTACTATGGTTTAAGAGTGCGACAAACATCATAAATTTAGCAACAAAACCAGAAAAAGGGGGCAGACCAATAATCAAAAGTGCACAAAGACCAAAACAAGCCCCAAGAATGGCCAAAGTTACCGGTAAATAAGTCCCTACTTCATCTTCCTCCTCCTCTTCATCGTCCCCATAGACTTCCATTGTAACCGTCAAAACATTGGCAGCCACATCTTGACAGCGTTCAACCAATTCTACAACAAGAAAAAAAGCACCCAGTGCCAAAGTTGAAGAAACAATATAAAAGAGTACACCTGCGATTAGTGCTGTATTGCCGATCCCGATTGCTGTCAACAATGTCCCAGAAGAAACCAAAACACTATAAGCTGCCAAACGTACCAAGACTTGGCTTGCCAACACCCCAATAAAACCAAAAGCCATAGTGGCAAGCCCACCGTAGAACAAAACCGTTTGACCAAAATGGCTAAAATGTCCACTTTCTGGTCCAAACCATAACAATGTTAAACGTAAAATAATATAAATACCGACCTTGCTTAAAAGTGCAAAAGAAGCTCCAACAGGGGCTACTGCTGCACTATAAGTTGGCATTAACCAAAAATTCAATGGCCACGCCCCTGCTTTAATTAAGAAAGCAATTCCCAAAAGCGCAGCCCCTATTTCGAATAAAGTCATATCGCTAGAAGCTATATATTGTATTTTTACAGCCAAATCAGCCATATTGAGGGTGCCCACGATTCCATAAATAAGCGCTGCACCAACGAGAAAAAACAACGAAGCAACCAGATTAACCACGACATAATGCAACCCAGCGCGCACACGTAACGGACCAGAACCATGCAACGCAAGGCCATAAGAAGCTGTTAACATCACTTCAAAAAATACAAATAAATTAAATAAATCACCTGTTAAAAAAGCGCCGTTTATTCCAACCATGAAAAATTGCATCAATGACTGAAAATGAGGACCCGCTTTATACCAATGTGCCCGTGCAAAAACCAACGCCGCGCTGATCAATAAGCTAGAAAGCAAAAGCATCATAGCGCTTAAGCGATCAAGCACCAAAACAATACCAAAAGGAGAAGGCCAATTACCAAGCCGATAAACATCCACAGCTGGTGCAACTTCAAGAGCACGCATAACCAGTAAAACAGCAACGACAACTAACAATGCGGCAGAAAAAACACTTATGAGTGATTTCAGTTTTGAACGCCGTTCATCATAGAAAAGAAGAAGGGCTCCAGTACTTAACGGCAAAAGAATCGGCAAAATAAGCAGATGATGCACACAAGCTTCCATCACTGTACCTCACGTCCATCAACGTGATCTGAACCCGTTAAACCGCGTGAAACCAATAAGATAACCAAAAATAAAGCTGTCGTTGCAAAGCCGATCACAATTGAAGTTAAAACCAAAGCCTGTGGAAGAGGATCAACATAATTCGCTGGATTGATCACCATCGTAGGATCCACAATTGGCGCTGCATTACTGCGCGGTCTACTCATTGCAAATATAAAAAGATTGACACCATAAGATATCAAAGACAAACCAAGAATGACTTGAAAAGTTCGGGGACGCAAAATGAGCCAAATTCCAGATCCGACAAGAACACCAATGGCCAAAGAAAGAATAATTTCCATTAATTTTCCTTCTCTTTTAAAGCAGGCTTTTTACCGATTCGGTAACTGCGTATTGATTGATGAGCAAGTGCAATTAAAATGAGAATCGTTGCTCCCAACACAAGAGAAAACACACCAAAATCAAACAAAAAAGCAGATGCTACAGGAACCTTTCCAATCAATGGCACATGAATATATTGGAAAAATGATGTTAAAAAAGGATACCCAACAAACAAAGCCCCTGCTCCCGTTACAACCGATAGCAATAAGCCAAAGCCCATCCAGCGTAAAGGCAGAACTCTTAAATGGTTTTCCACCCAACGAATATCCCGTGCAAGATACTGCAAAATAAAGCCTATTGCTAAAGTCACACCGCCAACAAACCCACCACCTGGAAGATCATGTCCCCGCACAAATAAATAAAAAGAAAAAGCAATAATAACGGAAAAAAGCCATCCCATAATAACAGAAGGTATAGCGAGATAATTCAATACTGTATCCCCCACATTTCGTTCCGGCTGTGCCTTATCAAAAGCTTCCTGAACACGTTGTTGAAATGGCGGCTCAATACTTTCAGGAGCAGGACGGAATCGACGTAAAAGAGCAAAAACAGTCAAAGAAACACCGCCCAAAACCACAACTTCTCCCATCGTATCAAAACCACGGAAATCAACCAACAATACATTCACAACATTGCGACCACCAGCACTCCAATAAGCATTTTTCAGAAAAAAATTAGAAACTGTTGTCCCTTGAGGACGTGTCATCATTGCAAAAGAGAGCCATGCAACACCAAAACCTCCCATAATTGCTATGATGAAATCACGGGCGCGACGTAAACGCACCCCAAAATGAACAGACGTTAGAGCAGGATTATGCACACGCTTAGGCAACCAACGCAAACCAAGCAATAATAAGACAACTGTCACCACTTCAACAACCAATTGCGTTATAGCCAAATCAGGCGCAGAAAACCATAAAAAGGTTGCACACGTCATCAAACCCGCTCCCCCCAAAAGCATGAGTGATGCAAGACGATGGAACTTTGCTTGCCAAGCGACTAAAAGTGCGCACAATCCACCGACCAGCCAAAGCGCGAGAAAAGGAATATCAAGTGGAAAAAGCGATAACCCTCCTGGTGCAATTAAACCATCACGCCAAAGCAAAAGACCAACAAAAATAAAACAAACAGCAAAAATCCAGTGCAACTGGATTTGCAAACGACGTGTTGACAAAACAGCTTCCACCGCACGAGCCCATTTCCAAGAAATAATCACAAGAATACGTTCAAAAATACGCGGTCCTTTCAAATGACGAAAAAAGGGAGCACCATCATCGCAAGATAAAAAATAAGGCCGCCCGACAACATAGAGCAAGCCGCCTCCTAATAAAGCCACCAAACTCATCATTAATGGCGTATTAACCCCATGCCAAACAGCCAAGTTATAAGAAATCGTCATCGGTCCTAAAACAGACACAACAGCATTATCTAAAATAGGCCCGATTGTTAAATTAGGAAAAATACCAACGGCCAAACAAATAAACACCAAAAGCTCCATGGGTAAACGCATAAAATGCGGTGGTTCATGGGGAATTTTAGGTAATGTATGAGATTTTGGTCCCCAAAAAACACCATGAATAAAACGTATAGAATAGGTTACACTAAACAAGCTAGCAAGCGTTGCTACATAAGGAGCAATCCAATCAAGCCATGATTCCATATGCGTTGCAACAGCTTCAGCAAAAAACATTTCTTTCGATAAAAAACCATTGAGCAAAGGAACACCAGCCATCGCCGCACTTGCGACTAAAGCAAGAGTCGCTGTAATCGGCATAGAGCGATAAAGACCTGTCAGCTTACGCATATCACGAGTTCCCGTTTCGTGATCAATAATGCCAGCGGCCATAAATAAAGAAGCTTTAAAAGTAGCATGATTGGCCATATGAAAAATCGCTGCAACACATGCAAGGGGACTCCCAAGGCTTAAAAGCGTGGTAATCAATCCAAGATGACTAATCGTTGAGTAAGCCAATAATCCCTTTAAATCTTGCTGAAACATAGAAAAATAAGCGCCAAGAAGAAGTGTTGAAAGTCCTGAAAAGCCAACCAACCAAAACCAAGTCTCTGTCCCAGAGAGCACGGGCCATAAACGAACCAGCAAAAATAACCCAGCTTTTACCATCGTTGCCGAATGCAGATAAGCTGATACCGGTGTTGGAGCTGCCATCGCATTAGGCAACCAAAAATGAAAAGGAAACTGTGCGCTTTTTGTTAGTCCGCCCAATAAAATACAAATGAGGGCAGGACAATAAAGCGAATTTGATCGGATCACATCTCCAGACTGCAAAATTTTATCCAGATCAAAACTACCAACGATATACCCAATCAATAAAACCCCAATAAAAAGGGCAAAACCACCAAAGCCTGTAATCGTTAAAGCCATACGCGCCCCTTCACGCGCACTCGTATTATGATACCAGTAACCAATCAACAAAAAAGAGAAAATACTGGTGAGTTCCCAGAAAACAACCAAAAACACGAGATTCCCTGATAAAACAATCCCTGTCATTGAGCCCATAAAGGCTAGAAAAAAAGAAAAAAATCGTGGTACAGAATCCGCGGGATCCATATAATAACGAGCATAAACAACGACAAGCAGCCCTATTCCTGTAATGAGCAAACAAAAAAGCCACGACAGACCATCCATCCGGAGGATCAAATCACCCCCCCATTCTGGAAGCCAAGAAATATTTAAACGGATAATGTGATTGCCACGAATTGCCGGATAAAGCATGGTTGTAAAAAGAAGACTAAAGAGAGCAATCCCCCCAGCAAACCAAGCTTCATTATTTTTTGCTGTCGAACGAAAAAAGCCAATAACAGCACTTCCACAAAAGGGAAGCAAAATGAGCAATATCAACATTGCTTCCCGTGTTGTCATTTTTTCAGCTCCATCTTGCCCTTAATATTTTGTCATTGACAAAACAAAAATTTATATTTTCACCCCCCATTCTACACTTAATGATAATAAGATTTAATAAAACTTAAAAGCACTTAAATTTTTCAAAAAACAACCCTTGCATGGAAATGCAGCGTACCACACAAGTTTTCTTTTTATTGTAAGAACAATAACGCTCACGACAAGAAGCAATTGAAATTTTATTTAATCATTTCTATCCTTTAAAAAAGCGCGATAAACACTGTTTACGAGGCCCATGAAAAGGCTGAAAACTATTATCATTTTTATTATAAGAGCGATAACGGGCACGACAAGATTCAATATGTTGTTTAAGCATCCATGGCTCTTTTTTTTCTGGCTTTTCTGAGAAGGAAGTTAAAAACACTCTGTTAGCATCTGATACAACTTTTAATGATGCGCCTTTTGTGCTTAAGTGCGGTGATGTAACAAAAGCCGCTTCAGGATACCACCAATTATCTTTATACTTAACATAACCACGCCGATAATGATGATAACCCTTAAAACCATTCAGTTCTCTACGCCCCGTAAAAATCAAAGGCACCAAACTCTCTTGGACAGAGGTCTGAGAGACCAGTTTTGCTTTAGCATCACCTCTATTTTGCCCCCAATGAACAAGAGCAGTTGTTATAAGGAAAAAACTACTCACAAATACAAAAGCTAAAGCATAATATAATTTTTTTTTCATACGCAAAACTCAAAACAATAAACAACAGCCGTTACAGAAAGCTTTTCTATTGCTAGACAGAAACAGATTCTTTTCTTAAGATTCTTTTTTCTTGAGACATTCTGTTACTCTTTGTACTAAACGCTAATCTTAGCAATAAGATCCTTCAAAAAAGAATGAATAAATGATGATAAAAACCCCCTACTACCTTATAGACAAATCGAAACTCATCAAAAATATGCAAACAATTTCTCGTTTACGAGAAATGTCAGAAGCAAAAGTTTTACTCGCTTTGAAATGTTTTGCCACGTGGAGTGTTTTTGATTTAATGTCTGAATTCATGGATGGAACCACCTCATCATCCCTTTATGAACTTCGTTTAGGAAGAGAAAAATTTGGCAAAGAAACCCATGCCTATTCGGTTGCTTGGGCCGATCATGAAATTGATGAAGCTTGTGGTTATGCAGATAAAATTATCTTTAACTCAATCCAACAACTTCAACGCTTTTCTGATGCAACAAAAACCATTCAACGAGGTCTAAGATTAAATCCAAGAATAAGTGCATCCAATTTTGATCTCGCTAATCCCTCCCGCCCTTTTAGTCGCTTAGGAGAAACAAACCAAAGTGCTATTAAAGAAGTTTTGCCTCTCATCAATGGCTTGATGATCCATAACAATTGTGAAAATGCTGACTTTAATCTTTTTAACCAAATGCTTGGGATTATGGAAGAAAAGTTTTCAGAGCTTTTTGCTGCTGTAGACTGGATAAGCCTTGGCGGTGGAATTCATTTTACGGCTGAAAATTATCCTCTAGAAGCTTTCGCAGAACGCTTAAAGCGTTTTTCCAAAACCCATGGTGTCACTCTTTTTCTAGAACCAGGAGAAGCCGCCATCACCAAAAGCACCACTCTAGAAGTCAGCGTTCTTGACACATTGTACAACGAAAAGAATCTTGCCATCGTTGATAGCTCAATTGAAGCCCATATGCTTGATCTTCTCATTTATCGTGAAAATGCTAAATTAGAACCCAATCAAGGAGAACACGAAATTATGATCTGCGGAAAATCATGTCTTGCTGGCGATATTTTTGGAACATTTCAATTTCAAAAACCTCTTAAAATAGGGGATAGACTGTCTTTTCAAGATGCAGCAGGTTATACAATGGTCAAGAAAAACTGGTTTAATGGTGTGAAAATGCCTGCTATTGTTCTCAAAGAATGCGATGGTACATTAACGCTGCAACGCCAATTTAGCTACAATGACTATCGGACAAGCCTTTCATAAAGATAACCACAAAAAACGTCATATAACAGTATTAAAAAGGAGATGAACCTACAATGAAAAAAAATGTTCTCATTATTGGTGCTGGAGGTGTTGCACAAGTTGTTGCGCACAAATGTGCTCAAAACAACGATATTCTTGGTGAAATTCATATTGCTTCACGAACACTCAAAAAATGTGAGGCCATTATTGCTTCTATTAAAGAAAAAAACACCATGAAAGAACAAGGTGTTCTCAAAGGCCATTCGCTCAATGCCATGAATGTAGAAGAAACTGTAAAGCTCATCCAAAAAACCAAATGCGAAATTGTCATTAATGTTGGTTCAGCTTTTCTTAATATGTCTGTTCTTTCAGCTTGTATAAAAACAAAATGCGCTTATATCGATACTGCCATTCATGAAGATCCTCTTAAAATTTGTGAAACACCCCCTTGGTATGGCAATTATGAATGGCCTCGGCGTCAAGAATGTGAACAAGCGGGTATCACTGCTATTTTAGGCGCAGGCTTTGATCCAGGTGTGGTAAATGCCTATGCGGCGCTAGCACATGAATGTTATTTTGATAAAATCACAGATATTGATATTATTGATATTAATGCTGGAAGTCATGGGCGTTGGTTTGCTACAAATTTTGATCCAGAAATTAATTTCCGTGAATTTACAGGACAAGTATGGTCATGGCAAAATAAAAAATGGACTTCCAATAAAATGTTTGAAGTCAGCCATGAATGGGATCTTCCCGTTGTCGGAAAACAAAAAACCTATATGACAGGACATGATGAAATTCATTCACTTTCCAAAAATCTTGATGTCCAAAATGTCCGCTTCTGGATGGGATTTAGTGATCGTTATATCACTGTTTTTACCGTTTTGAAAAATCTTGGTCTCTTATCCGAACAGCCCATTAAAACCGCAGAAGGACAAGAAGTCGTCCCTTTAAAAGTTGTAAAAGCTGTCTTACCTGACCCCTCCTCTCTTGCTCCAGACTACACAGGAAAAACCTGTATCGGAGATCTGATCAAAGGCGAAAAAGATGGAAAACCAAAAGAAATTTTTATCTATAACGTAGCCGATCACAAACAAGCTTTTCATGAAACAGGAGCACAAGGTATTTCCTATACAGCTGGTGTACCAGCAGCCGCAACTGCTCTTCTCATTGCCACAGGCGAATGGGATGTTAAAACGATGGTCAACGTAGAAGAATTACCACCCCACCCTTTCCTCAAATATCTTGATCATATGGGGCTTTCCACCTTTATAAGAGAACAAGAAGAGGATAAAAAATTACAATTTTAGATTTATCCTTATTAGGTTTGATTTTTTAAATTATCACAAAACTGTCAAATGAAAACAAACTTAATGTTCTTATGAAATTATGTTTTTCCGAAAAATTCAGCTATAGGTTATATTTTGGCAACATTGGGATTTCTTAAAAACCTTAAAGGAAATCGAGATCACCTTTTTAAGACACAGCAAACAATGATCAAGAAGAACAAAGAAGCAAAACTGATTTAATCACATTGTATGATCTGCTATTGTCATCAAAAAGAGAGTGTCTCAACAAAAGATATAAAAATACCGCTCTTTTTTTAAAAGAGTGGTATTTTGTGAAATATTTGATCGGCTTCTTCCTTTTTAAGGACAAAGACCCTCAATCCGCAGCAATCATTAAACAATCCTATTTCTTTAAGAAAATTCCCCTTGGCTTCTCTTCTCATCGAGATTCATGTTATATATAACCTATTGATTTATAATCATTAACATATCGTTTCTATAAACACAATAGTCTGTAAATAATCCAGCTTCTGATCGAAAACCTTCCGCTTAGCTTTACACTCCATTGAACGCTATAAGCAAACTTTGCTCTGAATATCCAACAAACTGTAAATATAACTTATTGTTTTGCACGTTGAATGAGGGCCCTAATACCCTAGGATTCTCTCACTTCAAATCTGTTTATATTGAATTAATCAAAACCATTTCTTTTACATGTCACAAGCGGAAGAGGTCCGTGTAAATAAAAGAGCAAGAAAAGAAAAAATACCTCTTATAAACGCTTTCAAATAACCAAAAATTGTATAATTGAAGGCTCGTAAATATAACTTATGGTACCGACTTATACCTTTTATTAAGCATAAAGATAATAGTGCATAATGGGTTTTATATACTTCACGAAAAACTTTACGATTATACCGTCCACAAGCATACTCTCGCAAAATAGACTTGAGGGTTTTGAGAGCTGTTTTCTTAAAACAAAGCACGCAAATAGGCTGAAAATCCTATCTTGAATATTTTATAACAGCATAAAAATACCTCATATGTAAAACTTTACATAGACTAAATGCGACTAAATACCATCACTCTAAACAGAGTGTGCACAACAAGATAATCAATCAGAACTGCACAACTGAAATCTAAAACAACAATTATTGAAAAGCACACAACAAATTAAGTGAAACACCTCATACTATTGGTTTCATTCTTTCTAAAATTTTGGTTGCATGCTTCACAAATATTTACTGCGCCTTGTGCCTTTTAAAATGTACTTTTTAAAAGATTTTTAAATATGAAGCGGTTTAGCAAATGTTGCCAACGCTGCTTCACGCACTGCTTCTGATAAGGTAGGGTGCGCATGACAACAGCGGCCTAAATCTTCTGATGAACCACCAAACTCCATTAAAACTGCAATTTCGTGGATCATTTCACCAGCAGCAAATCCAAGAATATGCCCCCCCAAAACCCGATCTGTTTTTTTATCAGCAAGAATTTTAACGAACCCATCACTCCTTTGCATCGCACGTGCACGACCATTAGCCATAAAAGGAAATTTGCCAACATTATATTCAATACCGGCTGCTTTCAGTTCTTCTTCTGTCTTTCCTACACTCGCAATTTCCGGCTGCGTATAAACAACACTAGGAATAACATCAAAATTAACATGCCCTTTTTGACCTGCCAAAATTTCTGCCACAGCAACGCCTTCTTCTTCTGCTTTATGTGCTAACATTGGCCCTTTTACGACATCACCAATCGCATAAATTCCTGGAATATTCGTCTGCCAATGGGCATCAATTCCAATAAATCCGCGTTCATCTAACTGAACACCAGCCTCACTTAAGCCAAGCCCTTGCGTATAAGGAGAACGCCCAGTCGCAATAAGCACAACATCAGCCTCTAAGGTTTCAGATTCGCCACCTTTGACAGATTCAAAGCTCACCTGAGCTGTTGAATCAGATTTTGTGACAGCTGTTACCTTTGCACCCGTTTTATATTGAATCCCTTGTTTTTCCATTAATTTCTGAAATTGACGTGAAACTTCACCATCCATTGAGCCCAAAACTTTATTAAGATACTCAATAATGGTCACTTTAGCCCCTAAACGGCTCCAAACCGATCCAAGTTCTGAACCAATGACACCAGCACCAACCACAATCATACGCGCTGGTACTTTTTCAAGTGAAAGGGCTCCCGTCGAAGAAACAATCGTCTTTTCATCAATTTCAACATTTACCCCTGGAATGCCCGAACTCTCTGAACCCGTAGCAATAATAATATTTTTTGTTTCAATTGTTTGCTGACTACCATCTCTGGCAACAACTTCCACATGACCCGCACTCAAAATTTTGGCTGTCCCCAAAAAAGTATCAACTTTATTTTTTTTCATCAAAAAAGAAACGCCACTTGTATTGGCTGTCACCACAGCTTTCTTATGAACCATCATTTGTTCAAGATTAAGCTTAGATTTGCCAACAGAAATACCAAGCGTTTCAAAACCATGCTGGGTTTCAGCAAACACTTCTGAAGCGTGCAACAACGCTTTAGAAGGTATACAACCAACATTGAGACATGTTCCCCCTAATGTTGTACGCTTTTCAATAATCGCTACTTTAAGCCCTAGTTGTGCCGCCTTTATTGCTGCTACATAACCACCTGGACCCGCTCCGATCACAGCCACATCATAAGACATCCGTTTCTCCTTTCATCCTGAAAACTGTATTTTACAAATCAAGAACAAGGCGTTCTGGATCTTCTAAGCTCTCCTTAACACGCACAAGGAAAGTTACAGCTTCTTGCCCATCCACAATACGGTGATCATAAGAAAGCGCTAAATACATCATAGGGCGGATTACCACTTGGCCCTCAACAACCATTGCTCGCTCTTTAATCGCATGCATTCCCAAAATACCAGATTGTGGTGCATTCAAAATCGGTGTTGACATCAACGACCCATACACACCACCATTGGTAATGGTAAAAGTTCCGCCTTGCATATCAGAAACGGCTAATTTTCCATCACGTGCAAGACGTCCCAAACGGCCAATCTCTTTTTCAATCTCTGCCAATGACATTTGATCTGCTTCACGCACCACTGGAACGACAAGTCCTTTATCCGTTCCAACAGCAATTCCAACATTGACATAGTTTTTGTAAACAATATCTGTTCCATCAATTTCGGCATTAACAGCAGGAAGTTCTTTTAATGCATGACAAACAGCTTTGGTAAAAAATCCCATAAAACCAAGTTTAACACCATGTTTCTTTTCAAAAAGATCCTTATAACGCTTGCGCAAATCCATCACCGCTGACATATCAACCTCATTAAATGTGGTTAACATTGCTGCTACATTTTGCGCATCTTTAAGACGGCGCGCAATTGTTTGACGCAATTTCGTCATACGAACCCGCTCTTCACGCATTTCTGAAACAGGAGTTACAGAAGAGCTCGTCACAGAGGAAGAAGGTGTAGGAGTGCTTGTCCTTTGTTCTAATCCACCAAGAACATCTTCTTTAAGAATTTGTCCACGTTTTCCAGAACCTGAAATATCGCTTTTTGCAACATTATTTTCAGCCATCAATTTTGCGGCTGAGGGTGAGGGAGGCATGGTACTGCTCGAAGCAGACTTCTCCGATTCAGATGAAGCCGCTGGAACAGGTGTAGCAGAAGGCGAAAATAATTGGGAGACACCAGCTTTGCCAGCTTCCACCGCTCCTAAAAGAGCATTGACTTTAACCGTATCGCCTTCCTTTGCGATGATTTCAGATAATTTCCCAGCAACAGGAGAAGGAACTTCAACGGTTACCTTATCAGTTTCTAATTCAACCAAAGGCTCATCCATAGCGACAGCTTCGCCAAGTTTTTTAAACCATTTGCCAACCGTTGCTTCAGTAACCGATTCGCCCAAAGTAGGAACACGGATTTCAGTAGTCATAATATTTTTCCATACATCAGAGTAGTAACAAATTAAGAACCTAACGCGTCTTTAAGAAACGCAGTCAGTTGTTCAAGGTGTTTCACCATTAACCCAGAGGCCGGTGACGCACTCGCCGAACGTCCAGCATAACGAGCACGTGAATATTGCGCATTAATATGCGTCAAAACCCATTCCAAATAAGGCTCAATAAATGACCAAGCCCCCATGTTTTTTGGCTCTTCTTGGCACCAAAAAACTTCTGCCTGCAAAAAGCGCGACAACACATTCACCAAAACTTTTGCAGGGAAAGGATACAATTGTTCAACACGAAGGAGATAAACATCATCGATACCCTTTTTTTCACGTTCTTCATAAAGGTCGTAATAAACCTTACCCGTACAAAGAACGACACGGCGAATTTTATTATCTTTTTGCAACTTAACGATAGAATCTTTGAGACATTCTGCATCATCAAGCAACACACGACTGAAACTCGTTTCTGGCCCCATTTCGCTGAGAAGAGAAACAGCCCGCTTATGACGCAAAAGTGATTTTGGTGTCATTAAAATCAAAGGCTTACGGAAATCACGCTTAATTTGTCGACGCAAAATATGAAAATAATTTGCAGGGGTTGTACAATTAGCAACCTGCATATTATCTTCCGCACAAAGTTGAAGAAACCGCTCTAGACGTGCAGAAGAATGTTCCGGTCCTTGTCCTTCAAAACCATGAGGCAATAAACACACAAGACCAGACATACGAAGCCATTTACGCTCTGCGGATGAAATAAATTGATCAAAGATGACCTGCGCACCATTAGAGAAGTCACCAAATTGAGCTTCCCAAAGTGTTAATCCCCGTGGTTCAGCAAGAGAATATCCATATTCAAAACCAAGAACAGCCTCTTCAGAAAGCATAGAATTAACAACTTCATAAAGCGCTTGCCCCTTTTGTAAATGATTCAAAGGAATATAACGCGCTTCATTTTCTTGGTCATAAAGAACTGAATGACGTTGTGAAAAAGTTCCCCGTTCAACATCTTCACCGGAAAGACGAACTGGCGCTCCTTCTAAACAAAGTGAACCAAAAGCTAAAGCTTCAGCGGTTGCCCAATCAACCCCCTCACCCGTTTCAAAAATTTTAGCACGATTGTTTAAAAAACGCTGTATCGTTTTATGAACATTAAAATTTGCTGGAACTTCGACAAGTTTCTGACCAATTTCCTTTAAAGTCTTTAACTCAACACCCGTTGTTCTAGAATGTTGCTCGTCAGTATGACTAAAAGCTTTAATGCCCGTCCAGCTTCCATCAAGCCAATCAGCCTTATTAGGCTTATAAGAAGCACTTGCTTCAAACTCACCTTCAAGTTTATCACGCCAGAGCTTTTTTTGTTGCTCAATCTCTTCTAAAGAAACCATTCCTTCTGCTATCAATTGATCACTATAAAGCTGAAGTGTTGTTTTATGACTACGAATTGCTTTATACATAAGTGGCTGCGTAAAGGAAGGTTCATCGCCTTCATTATGTCCATATCGGCGATAACAAAACATATCAATGACCACCGGTTTATGGAAAATTTGACGAAACTCCATTGCTATTTTTGCAATAAAAACAACAGCTTCAGGATCATCACCATTCACATGGAAAATAGGAGCATCAATCATTTTTGCAACATCAGATGGATAAGGCGAAGAACGTGAAAAACGTGGCGCTGTTGTAAAACCAATCTGATTATTGATAATAACATGAAGTGAGCCTGCAACACGATAACCTTTAAGACCTGAAAGACCAAAAGTTTCTTGGATAACGCCTTGTCCTGCAAAAGCAGCATCACCATGAATAAGCAATGGCAACACTTTTGAACGCTCACTTAATGGGAGTGAATCAGTGTGTGTAGGTCCCACAAGTTGATCTTGTTTAGCACGTGCTTTTCCCATAACAACCGGATCAACAATCTCAAGATGCGAGGGATTAGCCAAAAGTGATAAATGCACTTTATTCCCATCAAAGTCCAAATCAGCCGTCGTTCCTAAATGATATTTAACATCACCTGATCCCTCTACATCGTCTGGCTTATAAGATCCCCCTTTGAATTCATGAAAGATGGCTCTATGCGGCTTAGCGAGAACTTGTGAAAGAACATTTAAACGACCACGATGGGCCATTCCTAAAATAACTTCCCGCACCCCTAAAGCACTACCGCATTTAATAATCTGCTCAAGAGCAGGAATCAGCGCCTCACCACCATCAAGTCCAAAACGTTTTGTCCCTTTATATTTCGTGTCTAAAAACTGTTCGAATCCTTCTGCTTGAATAAGCTTATTCAGGATAGCTTTCTTATCTTGCTGTGTGAAAGCAATTTTTTTATCTCGCCCTTCAATACGCTCTTGAAGCCATGCTTTCTGGACGGGATCAGAAACATGCATATATTCCACACCGATTGTTGAACAATAGGTACGATTGAGAATTTCAAGCATTTGCGGAATAGTTGCATATTCCAACCCTAAAACATTATCAATAAAAATTGGACGTTCATAATCAGCAGGAGTAAAACCATAAGCTTCTGGAGAAAGTTCTTTATAATCTTCCAGTTTTTCCGCCAATTGAAGAGGATCAAGCTTTGCCCGAAGATGCCCCCGAGCTCGAAACGCACGAATCATCATAATGGCATGAACAGAATCACGCGTTGCGCGAATAACATCTTGTTCACTAGAAGCTTTTCCCTTTTGAGCAACCCCTGTTACTGCTTTTTCTTTTAATTTATCACCAAGATATTTTTCAAGAGAAGACCAATCACCATCAAGAGCAGAAACCAACTCACCATCTGGCTTTAATGGCCAATTATCACGCTGCCACGTTGCTCCTTCAGCATTTTTGAGAACATCTTCTTTGTTATCATGAAGACCTTCAAAAAAAGCACGCCACTGTGAATCAACACTGGTAGGATCTTTTTCATACTGAGCATAAAGTTGATCTATATAATCCGCATTCCCACCATAAAGAAATGATGTCTGTGCAAAAAGACTATTTATCTCGTCCTGCCTTGCCATATACCTCTCCGGAACATCTATTCCGTCTCCTTATATCTCTTTTCGACCTTTAAATGCTTACAAAGCAGATGAGGGTACGAACATTCAAAAAAGTTTTACTTTTTTATACTCAAGCTTTTTTCACCTGAATTAAGAAAATATTCTTATCCAGATGAAATTTTCTTTTAGCCATTCAAAACTGACAACAAAGTCTTACCTATCTGTGATGGCGAAGGAGACACACGAATCCCTGCTGATTCCATTGCTGCAATTTTATCTTCTGCTCCACCTTTACCACCAGAAATAACAGCACCAGCATGTCCCATTGTACGACCTGGAGGAGCCGTGCGGCCAGCAATAAAGCCAACAACTGGCTTTTTACGCCCTTTTCTTGCTTCATCTTGCAGAAACTGTGCCGCTTCTTCTTCAGCAGAACCACCAATCTCACCAATCATAACAATAGACTGGGTTTCATCATCCGCCAAAAACATTTCCAACACATCAATAAATTCTGTCCCCTTAACAGGATCACCACCAATCCCTATAGCGGTTGTTTGTCCGAGACCTTCCTGACTCGTTTGAAAAACAGCTTCATAAGTTAAAGTTCCCGACCGTGAAACAACCCCGACAGAGCCTTTTCTAAAAATAGAACCAGGCATAATACCAATTTTACATTCATTTGGCGTGAGAATACCAGGACAATTAGGACCAATAAGACGAGATTTTGAGTTTTCTAATCGCGCCTTTACTTTCACCATATCCATAACGGGAATACCTTCCGTAATACAGATAATTAAACGAACTTCAGCTTCAATAGCTTCTATAATAGCTGCCGCAGCCCCTGCTGGAGGAACATAAATAACGGAAGCATCTGCGCCTGTTTTTTCTTTTGCTTCTGCAACACTAGCAAAGATAGGAAGAGTTTCACCTTTTGAACCTTCCCATGTTTCCCCACCCTTTTTAGGATTAACACCACCGACCATTTGCGTGCCATGATAAGCAAGCGCTTGTTCTGTATGAAATGTTCCTGTTTTTCCTGTAAGCCCCTGAACCAGAACCTTCGTCTCTTTATTCACAAGAATTGACATCGCTTAAGCTCCCTTCACGGCTGCAACAATTTTTTGAGCAGCATCATCTAAATCATCGGCGGGAATAACATTCAAACCACTGTCATTGATAATCGCTTTACCCTGCTCAACATTCGTGCCTTCAAGACGAACAACCAAGGGAACCTTTAAACCAACTTCACGAACAGCAGCAACCACACCTTCAGCAATGACATCACAACGCATAATACCACCAAAAATGTTAACCAAAATACCCTTAACATTTGGATCAGCCGTAATAATCTTAAAAGCAGCTGTCACCTTTTCTTTTGATGCGCCACCACCAACATCCAAAAAATTTGCCGGTTCAGCTCCATAAAGCTTAATGATATCCATGGTTGCCATAGCAAGACCAGCACCATTGACCATACAACCAATTGTGCCCTCAAGAGCAACATAAGCAAGATCATGCTTTGAGGCTTCGATTTCTTTTGGATCTTCTTCTGAAAGATCGCGTAATTCTAAAATATCTGGATGACGAAACAACGCATTATTATCAAAAGAAACTTTCGCATCAAGGACGCGCAAGTGACCATCTTTCATCACAATAAGCGGATTGATTTCTAAAAGGCTCATATCTTTTTCACAAAATGCCTTATAGAGAATTGGAAAAAGCTTTTCACCATCTTCCCGTGCACTATCGCGCAATTCTAATGCATCACAAAGTCTTGCACAATCAGCAGAGGTAACACCCTCTAACACTTCAATAGGCAGTGTGAAGATTTTTTCTGGCGTCTCTTCAGCAACCGTTTCAATATCCATGCCACCTTCTGTTGAAACAACAAAAGCAATCCGACCAACACTACGATCAACCAAAAGTGAAAGATAAAGTTCGCGCTCAATATCAGCACCATCTTCAATATAAAGACGATTGACCTGTTTACCCTCTGGACCAGTTTGTTTGGTTACCAAAGTTTTTCCAAGCATTTCTTGAACATTTGCAACAACTTCTTCAACAGATTGTGCAAGCCGAACACCACCCTTTGCATCAGGACCAAGTTCTTTAAACTTACCCTTACCACGACCACCAGCGTGTATCTGACTTTTAACCACATAGAGAGGTCCGGGCAATTTTTTTGCCCATTTTTCAGCTTGCTCTACAGAATAAACAGCAACACCATTGGCAATGGGTGCTCCATATTCATGAAGCAGACGTTTGGCCTGATACTCGTGGATATTCATGCATTAGTCCCTTTCTTTTATGGATTATTATTAATACTAAAGTTCTAATATTCTAAAATACTTTATTTTAATGAACGAAAGCTTGTTTTATTTACTTGAGACTAGGCACAAGAGCAATACAAGCTTCACAAAGCTTTTTAACCGCATTGACGGAATAATCAAAAGCATCTCTTTCCTCTTTATCAAGATCAATTTCAATGACCCTTTCAACACCACCCGCACCAAGTACAACAGGAACACCAACGTAGGTATCATTAACCCCATATTCCCCTGAAAGATAGGCTGCAACAGGCACAACACGCTTAGTATCTTTTAAATAGGCTTCAGCCATAGAAACAGCAGAAGCAGCTGGTGCATAATAAGCAGAACCTGTTTTTAACAAACTAACAATTTCTGCACCACCATCACGAGTACGTTGAATAATTTGATCAATTCTTTCCTCTGTTGTCCAACCCATTTTAACAAGATCAGGCAAAGAAATACCACCAACTGTTGAATAACGCACCAAGGGCACCATTGAATCACCATGCCCACCTAAAACAAATGCTGTCACATCTTTAACAGAGACTTTAAATTCTTCAGATAAAAAATAACGAAAACGCGCTGAATCCAGAATACCAGCCATACCCACCACTTTATGCACCGGAAGACCTGAAAATTTCTGTAATGCCCATACCATTGCATCAAGAGGATTTGTGATACAAATAATAAAAGCTGAAGGTGCATACTTTTTAATCCCAGCACCAACTTGTTCCATGACTTTTAAATTAATACCCAAAAGATCGTCACGGCTCATGCCAGGTTTCCGTGCCACCCCTGCTGTTACAATAACAACATCAGACCCTTCAATTGCTTCATAAGCATTTGCACCTTTTAAATTGACATCAAAACCATCAACGGGAGAAGATGCAGCAATATCAAGAGCTTTACCCTGTGGCATACCTTCCGAAATATCAAATAAGACCACATCACCAAGCTCTTTCAACCCAATAATATGTGCTAAGGTACCACCAATCATACCTGAACCAACGAGAGCTATTTTTTTTCGTGCCATTTTATTTTTTCCTAACTTTCAGATAATTCAGCGCACACTCATCAGCGCCCATAAACTGAATATTTTTGACTTCAATCATTTTTAAATAATATCATAAAAAGGAGTAAATAAATGAAATTTACAAATTTCTCTCCTTACAAAAACAACAACCCTCCGCAGAAACAACTATTAGAAAATTATCATGATTTATCGATAAAGTGAATTTAAAAAAAATACAACAGAATTATTACATTTCTTTAATTTCAAAGAGTTATTGTTTTTACAGTTTACGTAAAGGTAAAAGTATAATCAACGCTTCTTCTTCAAAAGAAAATGTTCTTCCCAAAACTTCAAATAATCATAGCTTTGCATTTCAAAAAGACGTGACTGTGTTCTTTGGAATTCAAATGTTTCCGTGGTCTGAGCATGCCCCTTATACAAATCCTCCACCCCTGCTGCTGCCGACATAAATAACCGGATGTGGCGCTCATAAAGAATATCTATAAGCAAAATAAACCGTTTTGTTTCATTGCGACATGTATCATCCATGATCGGTACATTATCAATAAAAATCGTATGATAACGCTCCCCTAATACCAAATACTCAGCTGCGGCCAAAGGTTTTGTACACAAGTCTCGATAATTAAAGCGTGCACAACCCGCAGCAAAACGCGGAATAGGAATAAGGCGCCCTCTTATAGAAAGCTCATCAGATATTTCCTTATGTCCTTGCAACACAAATGCCCATGCTTGATCCATACATTCATCTGCTTTTTTCCCTAATGGTGTTACATACACGGGCTGTAGATTTGATTTTTCAAGACGATAATCTGTTTTTGCATCAAGATTAACAACACGAACATATGCTTTCAAAACTTGAATAAAAGGCAAAAAGAGTTCACGATTTAAACCGTTATAATAAAGATTATCCGGCGCCACATTTGAAGTCGCAATAAAGAAAATTCCCTTATCAAACAAAGCAGAAATAAGCCGCCCCAACACCATAGCATCAGCAATATCTGTTACACTAAATTCATCAAAACAAAGCACCTTTGCTTCTCGTGCAAGATCTTCAGCAACAGCTAAAATAGGATTATCTTGTTTAGATTTTTCACGCCCAGATACTTGACGATAAAAATTAATACGCTCATGCACATCAGCCATAAAATCATTAAAATGGGCGCGCTTTTTATGGCTCTTAGGCAAACAAGAAAAGAACAAATCCATCAGCATGGTTTTGCCCCGTCCTACTTCACCATAAATATATAACCCTTGAAAAGAATCATTTTCATCTCCTTGTTTTGCAACATGAGCGAAATTTTGTCTTTTCTTTTTAAATATTCTTTTTAAAAAAGACCAAAATATCCAATACCAAGGACGAGAAGCATTTTGTTCCGAAATTTTTTTTAATAAATGATCAAAGTGCTCTGTTACAGCCAATTGAGCTGGATCAAAACGGACTTTCCCTTTAGAAACCAGTTCCTTATAGCGTGTTGAAACAAGAATCATCCAAACAACCTTTTCCCAACCGTTTTCAATGAAAAATACAAATTCTTTTTACGAATCTGTCCATATAGCTTATTTTTTTATAAACGGTCAAAAATGATCTAACGGCTTAAAACAACGGGATGATCATCAAGTGTACGTCCTTCAAAACGATCAAGATTTGAAGAATAAAGTGCAACGATAACACGTCCAGAATTATTGTAAAAATATAATCTTTTTCCTTTAACAGCCCACGATCTCACTTGGGAAGCAATTCCTGGACAGTGTAAAGGGCCAGCGCGGTACCCTTGTCCAAACTTTGTTTGTGGCGTTGCAATCCGGCAAACTTTACCCCCCACAGAAAGATTCCATACCCCAGCAATACTTGCAGGAACTAAATCAGTGGCATTGCTTGGCAATTCGAGACTAGCCATTCGTCCATCACTCTGAGCATCTCCTTTCTCATACATCGAGGCGTTTACAGCTTCAGATATCGAAGAAGAAGCAGACGACACATCAGACACTTCCAATGTTGTCATTTGTTGAGATGGATAAAAAACTTCTAATGCGTTGCTACTGTCATTATTGTCAAACCGCATTGTTGAACATCCCCCTAAAAGCATTACTGTTGACATTGCAACGAAAAACGAAATTTTTGAAAACGCCATATTTGTACTCTCTCCCACGACAATAAATAAACTCACAAAAAAATTAAGTGAATATTCGTTATAATGACAAAGATAAATTAACAAATTAAAAAAAACAGGATTAAAATCACTTATTTTAAATGAAAGTCAGTTATGTATCCAATTTTATATTTATTAAACACTAGAAATTTATAAGTTTTTCAGTCATATATCCCTTGATAAGTAATTATTAGAAATAGAGAAATTTCATGAAAACGCCATTTAGCAAAATGGACGGTCTTGGAAATCAAATTATTGTTGCTGATATGCGTGAAAGCACACAGGCTCTCACAGTACAAGCAATCCTTGCTTTATCGGCAGATCCCGAAATGCATTTTGATCAAATCATGGCTATCCACAACCCAACAAAGAACGAAGCCGACTTCCGCATCGAAATATGGAATGCTGATGGTTCAAAGGCTAAAGCTTGTGGCAATGGTACCCGCTGTGTCATTGCATGGCTCACAGACCACAATTTTGGTGAAAATTTTCGTTTAGAAGCACCCACTGGAATTATTGAAGGAAAACGGCAGGCCGACAATCTCATCTCTGTTGATATGGGATGCCCAAATTTCAATGCAAAAGAAATGCCTGTTTCACGTGAAATAGTTGATACAAATCATGTAGACATTACGGCTGGTCCCCTAAAAGATGCTTGCCTTATATCTATTGGTAATCTCCATGCTATCTTTTTTGTTAAAAATGATATTCAACATATTCCATTAGAAAAATATGGACCAAAACTTGAACATGATCCCCTTTTTCCGGAACGATGCAATATTTCCATTGCTTGCATAACGTCAAAGAAAAGTCTAAATTTACGTACATGGGAGCGAGGAGCAGGATTAACACAAGCATGTGGGAGTGCTGCTTGTGCCAGTGCAGTGGCCGCTTATCGACGTGGTCTGATACAGCGCCATATGGATGTAAACTCACCAGGGGGAATACTTAATATTTTTTACCGAGAAGACGATCACATTATCATGACGGGACCAATAAAATATCAATTTAGTGGTTTTTTAAATCCTTTAACAGGCTGCTACAAAAAGGATAACTCTTGATGGCAGTAGAAATTGTAACTTTTGGTTGTCGACTCAATAGCTACGAATCGGAAATTATTCGCAAAGAAAGCACTTCTTCAGGGCTAGACCAGCTTAAAGATGGTGCTATTATTTTCAATACCTGCGCCGTCACTGCCGAAGCCGTACGGCAAGCAAAACAAGCTATCCGCAAAGCGCGACGCGAAAATCCTCATGCCCGCATTATTGTAACAGGCTGTGCTGCCCAAACAGAAGCACAAAATTTTGCCTCGATGACAGAAGTGGATCTCGTTTTAGGAAACGAAGACAAACTTCATGCCCATTCTTATCGTCAACTTCCTGATTTTGGTATTAACCATTCCGAAAAGGTGCGCATCAATGATATCATGGAAGTGCAAAAAATTGCTCCCCATATGGTCAGTGCAATGCAAGAACGCACCCGCGCTTTTGTACAAGTGCAAAACGGATGCGATCATCGCTGTACATTTTGCATTATTCCTTATGGACGTGGACCATCTCGTTCAGTTCCCATGGGGGCTGTCATAGAGCAAATTAGAAAACTGACAGGCGAGGGAATTCAAGAAGTGGTCCTTACAGGTGTTGACCTTACAAGTTATGGTCACGATCTGCCTGGAAAAGCTACTCTAGGAAAATTAACTTCAGCCATTTTGCATCATATCCCTGACTTAGCCCGATTACGCCTCTCATCTATTGATTCCATTGAAGCAGATGAAGAACTCATAAATCTTTTAGCTTATGAAAAAAGGATCATGCCTCATTTGCATTTATCTTTGCAAGCAGGCGATAATATGATTTTAAAACGGATGAAACGTCGGCATTTGCGTGAACATGCTATTCAATTTTGCCAAGAATTGCGTGCCAAACGTCCTACAATGGTTTATGGTGCCGATTTGATTGCTGGTTTTCCTACGGAAACAGAAGAGATGTTTCAAAACAGTCTTGCTTTAATCAAAGATTGTCATTTAACCCACCTTCATGTTTTCCCCTTTAGTCCAAGAGAAGGTACACCTGCCGCACGGATGCCACAAGTCAACCGTAAAATAGTTAAGATGCGTGCTGAAAGATTGCGTAAAGCAGGTGAGGAAGCTTACCAAAAACATCTTGCTCATTTACAAAACAGTCAACAAACAATTCTCGTTGAAAAAGATGAAATTGGACGAACAGAAGATTATACTCTTGTACAAATTAAAGGTGCAAAAGCAGGAACAATTGTTCAAGCCCTTATCATTGACCATGATGGCGATAAATTAATTGCTGTCCTTCCAAAATTAAACGCTGCTTGAGCCGGAAAACTCTTATGAAAAAATCTTTTATAAAAAAAATATTCTCTTTTAACAAATCTAAAGATCAGGAAATGGAACAAATTTCTATTCTTGATAAAAACGATATAATAGAAGAAAATGAAGACAAAAATGAAAGGGCAAAAAACGGTCAAATCTCTACAGATGCAGAACAAGAAGAAAAAGCAGAAAATCAAAAGTTAAGATCTGTAGAATGTGATGAAAAATTCCAATCTTTAGAGTCGCATTCTGATAAAGCCCCCCTTTCTGGTAAAATTCCCCCTTATGGCAAAATTCTTGTCACAAACACCATTTGTGAAAAAAAGAATGAAGAAACTTTATCTGAACCCTCTGTTGAACAAAAAAAGACAGCGTGGTTTGGACGCCTTAGAAAAGGTCTAGCCCTTTCTTCACAACGCCTAAGCGGATCAATCAGCGATCTTTTTGTTAAAAGAAAACTTGATGAAGAGACATTGCAAGAGCTCGAAGATATTCTTATTCAAGCTGACCTCGGTCTAGAGACAGCAACACGCATCACAAATACTTTGGCTTCCAGTCGTTATGGAAAAGATCTCTCCTCAGATGACATTCACACAATTGTCGCTGATGAGATCAAAAAAGTTCTGGAACCTGTTGCCATGCCATTAGAACTTGATCTAAGTCATAAGCCTCATGTTATTTTGCTGGTAGGTGTAAATGGTACTGGAAAAACGACAACAATTGGAAAAATTGCAGCCAAATTAACTGAAGGAGGACTAAACATTATGCTTGCTGCTGGTGATACTTTCCGAGCCGCAGCGATTGAACAATTGCATATTTGGGGTAAACGTACCGATTCTCCTGTTATTTCAACCAAATTGGGTGCAGATGCCGCAAGTTTAGCCTTTGATGCTTTTGAAAAAGCAAAAAAAGCAAACAGTGATGTATTAATTATTGATACGGCCGGGCGTTTACAAAATAAATCTGAATTGATGGATGAGTTGGCAAAGATTATTCGTGTTTTAAGAAAACACTCCCCCCAAGCGCCCCATACAATCCTTCAAACGCTTGATGCAACAACCGGACAAAATGCACTCAGCCAAGTGGAGATTTTCCGTGATATTGCTGGTGTTAATGGTTTGGTCATGACAAAGCTAGATGGGACTGCACGAGGAGGAATTCTTGTCGCTATCGCAGCAAAATATAAATTACCCATTTATTTTATCGGTGTAGGAGAGAATATTGAAGACCTTCAACCCTTTTCTGCTTCTGACTTTGCCGAAACTATCGTAGGAAAACATGTATGAAACAACCTTTATCTAACCCTAGTTCACACAATAATTCTGAGAAAAATATGAATAATAATAAAAAAACTTCCCTCTCCCCAACACTTAAGTTTCTCTTAGAAATGGGACCATTGGTCGCCTTCTTTTTTGCCAATTATAAGGGAGAATGGTTGATAAAAAAAATTGAATTTTTTCAAAATTTTAGTAAACCCATTTTCCCTGCAACAGCTATTTTTATGGTAGCGATTATTATTTCTCTAAGCTTATCATGGATCCTTGCAAGACAAATTCCTATTATGCCTCTTATTTCGGGAATATTTGTTCTCGTTTTTGGCTTTTTAACGCTCTGGCTTCATAATGAAACTTTCATAAAGATGAAACCAACAATCATTAACAGCTTATTTGCTTTTATACTTTTTGGTGGAATGTTTTTTAAAAAACCACTTTTACGTTATGCTCTTGACTCTACCTTAAAACTTGATGATTTAGGCTGGCAAAAACTCACCTATCGTTGGGCGTTTTTTTTCGTTTTTCTTGCCCTTTTGAATGAAATCATTTGGCGTAATTTTAGCGATAATTTTTGGACGAGTTTCAAAGTATTTGGCGTCATGCCTATAACAGTTCTTTTCATGCTTACCCAAATGCCTCTTATACTAAAACACTCACAAGGGCTTTTTACAGAAGAGGATAAATCTAATTCTTAAACAAATTCACGACGACAGATTACTTTACGTATTTATTGATAGATATACTGTTCAGGAGAAAAAACATGTTGATTGAGCAGTTTGTTTGTAGAAAAGATAATTTTGGTGTACTCATTCATGATGAAAAAAGCGGTATGACAGCCGCAATGGATGCTCCTGAAAGCAAAGCAATTCACAATGTTTTAAAGCGTCGTAATTGGGAACTTCACACTATTTTTGTGACTCACCATCATTATGATCATGTAGAAGCCGTAGCAGAATTAAAACAAGTGTACAACGCTACGGTTATCGGACCAGAAGCAGAAAAAGAAAAAATTCATCATCTCGATCAAACACTTCAACCTGATGAGAAACTTCTCTTTGGTTCTCACATACTTTTAGCTCTCTCAACACCTGGCCATACTTTAGGAGCATTATCCTATTATTTTCTTGAAAAAAAATTACTCTTTGCTGGAGATACACTTTTTTCACTTGGCTGTGGGCGTCTATTTGAGGGAACAGCAGTACAAATGCTAAATTCTCTAAAAAAACTTCGTCAACTTCCTGATGAAACACTTCTCTATTGTGGACATGAATACACAAAAAATAATGCTCTTTTTGCATTGACACTTGATCCACATAATCCAAAACTTCAACAAAGAGCAGAAGAAGTTTTTTCATTACGCGCAAAAAATGCCATGACTCTCCCTGTCACTTTAGGACAAGAAAAAGCAACAAACCCCTTTCTTCGCTGGGATAATCAAGCAATCAGAAAAAATCTTTCAATGAAAGACTCTACAGATGAAGAAGTTTTTGCAGAAATTCGAAAAAGAAAAGATAATTTTTAGTCATGTTTAAACTTGCATTGTGCTTTTTCTTTTTTTTCCCTTTTGTATCATATGCTCAAGATACAAGACAGAATACTGATGATTCTTTTTTTATATCACCTGTCATCGGCAATTATCCCTTAACAGAAACTTTTCTTTTAAAGTTAGAAAAAATTGAACAAGAATGTAAAAATTTACTTCCAAAAACAAAAAATGATCCTATCACTTATCATTCTAATGTTCACTCTAATATTGAAAATTACACTGCCTATATTTCTAGTAAACCAAAAATCGTGAGTATTTTAAAAGAAAATAATCTCACACCTAAAGAGTTCGCTGCTGGAACCTTAACACTTGAAAGAATATCAATGCGTCTTGTATTTCTACCCGAAAAGGAATATTCACCTGAGAAGCCTGTTATATCTCTAAACAATTTTGAATTTGTTAAGAAACATTTTTACAAAATAACGAATCTTTTAGGGAGTTGTGAAGAACTGATTCTGAGAAACTAATCAATTATGAAACGACAAAAAATATCATTTCATTACTATAATTGGTCAAGATATTGATTTATAATGATAATTAACTATTTTACATATCAAATAAGGAGCACGAATATCGTAAGATTCTCTTATTTCTAAGTTTTCTCATGTTAAATCAATCAAAACCATCTGCTTGTACCTTACAGCGGGAAGAGGGACATGTGGAGTGAAGCTCTACAATAAAAATACCTTTTATGAATTGTCTTAAGTATCAAAGACTTTAGTACCACCTTGGGAGTTAGCAAACTGTGTAATGATGCAGCTTGTTTCTTGATAAGCCAAAAAATAGAGGTACTCTGTAATTTTATATTCTTAGTGAGGCTTTATAATTACACCACTCACGGGGCACCATCACGAAATGAACTTGGAAGCGTTGAAAGATGTATTTTAAAAACAAGTAAAAACAAGCGCGTGAATTAACAACCCAATGACGTTCTATTCTTCGTGAGAGGCATGACCCTATTAAAAATCATCATATTTTACCATTCTGAATAACTATCTTCTGGTTATATTCAAATGACTTTTCCTAAAAATAAAGAGCAACAGATGAAAAAGTCTTTATTGAAATTCAAAAAAGAAGAATATTTTTTAATTATGTTTAAGTTTGCATTGTACTTTCTTTTCCTTTTTCCTTTTGCATTACATGCTCAAGACAAAAAGCAAAAAACAAATAATCCCTCTCTTATATCATCTTCTGTTGCAAACTACCCCTTAACAGAAGATCTTCTTTTAAATTTAGAGAAAATTGAACAAGAATGTAAAAATTTACCTCTAGAACCGCAAAATACAAAGAATAATCCTACCACTTATGATGATCACATTGAAAGATATATCACTTATATTTCTAGTAAAAGAGGACTCGTAAATATTTTAAGAGAAAATAATTTTACACCCAAAGATTTTATTGTTGCCCACCTAACACTTCAAGCAACACTGAATATGCTCACAAATGAAGAAATTTCTACTTATGAACAAAACGTTGTACTTTCCAGTAATATAGAATTTGCTAAAGAGCATATGTATAGAATAATCAAAATTTTAAAAGGGAATTGTTAAGAAAACTCTTTTTAAAATAATTGATTAACTTTGTAAACGACGGCAAATTTCATCTAATTGTTCTAGTGAAGAATAATGTATTTTTAAATCACCACCTTTTTTACCATGACGAATAATAACTTTCATTCCAATGACATCTGCAAGTAATTTTTCTAAAGATTTTGTTTCTGCATCTTTTTCCATAGCAGTACGTTTTTTAGTCTTAGGATTTGCCTGCTCATATGCAAGTATTTCTGTTTGACGTACCGAAAGCCCTTCACGGATAATTTTTTCAGCTAAATCTTGTGGATTATCAACAGTTATAAGACACCGTGCATGTCCCGCAGAAAGTTGCCCATCTGTTAGAAGTTGTTGTACTTTTTCTGGAAGTTTTAACAAACGAAGTGTATTTGCAACATGACTACGACTTTTTCCGATAACTTGCGCTAAATCGACTTGTGTATAATCATGTTCATTCAACAGCATCTCATATCCTTTTGCTTCTTCGATAGGATTAAGATCAGCCCGCTGAACATTTTCAATAATAGCCAATTCCAAAGCAGTTTTATCATCCACATCACGGACAATAACGGGCAATTGACTTAAATTTGCACGTTGTGCTGCACGCCAACGCCGTTCACCTGCGATCAATTCAAACCGATGAGAATGACCTTTTAAGGGTCTTACAATAACAGGCTGAACCACACCGTGCTGACGAATTGATTGTGCTAAATTATCAAGCTCTGTTTCAGTAAAATGACGTCGCGGATTGTGAGGATTACATGAAATAGATTCAAGAGGAACAAATCGTTCGGAAATGCTACTGGATTCAGTCAATTTATCAAAACTTGATGAACGTGCAAGATTGTTGTTTAAATTGATATCTCCAATCAATGCTGCTAATCCACGTCCTAGTCTTTTTTTTGAGAGATCATCATTCATAATTTTTCTCTTTGAATTTTTAGTTTTTTTATATTTCTAAGCAGCAGCACGTGCTTGTTTTTCACGTTGTATCATTTCTGATGCTAGACGCAAATAAGCTTGGCTTCCAGCACATTTGAGATCATAAAGCAATACAGGTTTACCAAAAGAGGGTGCTTCTGATACTCTTACATTTCGTGGAATAACAGTACGATAAACTTTATCTCCCATAAAAGAGCGTACATCTTCAACAACTTGATTTGAAAGATTATTACGTCCATCATACATTGTCAGAACGATACCTTGGATTTCTAGAGATGGATTAAGAACAGATCGTACTTGTTTTACTGTTTCAAGCAATTGACTTAAACCTTCAAGCGCTAAAAATTCACATTGCATAGGTACCAAAACAGAATCGGCAGCCCCCATAGCATTCAATGTAAGAAGATTAAGTGATGGTGGACAATCAATTAAAATATAATTGAATTTTTTTTCCATTTCCGGATCATCATAGAGAGCTTTACGTAAACGTTGGATACGATCTTGTGATGAAGAAATTTCCATCTCCACACCTAAAAGATCAAGTGTAGAAGGAACTATATGAAGATTGGGTACGGCTGTTTTTAAAGCTGCTTGTGTAATTGAAACTCCTGAAACCAGAACATCATAAGACGATAAAGGACGGCTATTACGATCAATTCCTAAGCCTGTACTAGCATTACCTTGTGGATCAACATCCATAATAAGAACATTTTCACCAATGGCTGCTAAAGCCGTTGCAAGATTAATTGCTGTGGTTGTTTTTCCGACTCCACCCTTTTGGTTTGCAATAGCGATAATTCGTGTTTCGCTCATTTTGCTTTACCCTCTATATGATCGAATATGAGAAATTTCTAAAATAACAGAATTTTCATCAACTTTACTTTTATGTTTTAACAGATCAAAGCGCCAATTGGCAGAGGCATTTTTTATTTCTGTAGCGTAATCCCGACCTTTTTGCAAAAGAGCGATTGTTTTTTCTGTTAATAAAGGAAAAATAAGCTGTAAAAGCTCATTGAGCGGCGCTAGTCCCCGTGCCGTTATAATATCGGATATGGGAATTTTTTGATAGATATCTTCAATTCTAGCATGATAAACCGTTGCAGGAAGATTAAGTTGAGCAATAACTGTTCGCAAAAAAGCAACTTTTTTTCCATTACTTTCAACAAGATTAATATGTCCTGATTTTTTTTCTTTCAGAAAGATAGCAATCACAATTGCGGGAAAACCTCCTCCTGATCCTAGATCACACCACTGCAAAGAATGACTACACAAAGGAAAAATTTGTGCTGAATCTAAAACATGCCGTTTCCATAAATCTGGTATTGTTGTAGCAGATATCAAATTAATGTGTGCATTCCATTGAAGTATTAAAGACTCAAACTGAATTAAATTTTCCATCGTTTCACGTGAAACAGAAGGAATAATATCTAACAGTTGCTTGTACTTTTGTTCTATAGAAGAATCCATTAAGCTGTTTTAGCCTTTTCACGTCGTTGACGTTGAATATACGTAATAATAAGGGATAACGCGGCGGGTGTCATACCATCAATTTTTTGTGCATCAGCAATTGAACGCGGCGACACTTCTTGAATTTTTGATTTAAGTTCGTTTGAAAGACCTGAAATTGCCTGAATATCAAGAGATGAAGGAATTTCCAAACGTTCATCTCTCTGAAGAGAGGCAATATCTTGTGCTTGTTTATCTAAATAAACCGCATATTGTGCTTCAATTTCTAAAGATTCTACCGTTTTAGAATCAATTGTTCGTAATTGTGGCCAAAAATGTGAAAGACGCTCTAAAGTCATATGAGGATAAGCAAGAAAATCATAAGCCGAACGCCGAATTCCATCATGATTCACGTGTAATCCATGAGCAGAAGCTTCATTAGGTGTTAAAAAGAGATTTTTGCATATTGATCGTGCTTGATCAAGCCGTTGTTTCTTTTTCTTATAACAATCCCAACGTACTTTACTGACAATATCCCATTCTTGGGCCAAAGGTGTTAAACGCGTATCAGCATTATCAGACCGTAAAGATAAACGAAATTCAGCACGTGATGTAAACATTCTATAAGGTTCACAAACACCTCGTGAAACCAAATCATCAACCATAACACCAATATAAGCGATAGAACGACTTATAAGTATTTCATCTAATTTTCCAACTTTACGTGCCGCATTTAATCCTGCTAAAAGTCCTTGTGCTGCAGCTTCCTCATATCCTGTTGTACCATTGATTTGTCCCGCTAAAAACAATCCTGGTAAAGAGCGTAATTCTAAGCTTCTTGTTAATTGTTGTGGATTAACAAAATCATACTCAATAGCATAACCGGGCTGTAAAACTGTAGCATTTTCCAATCCTTCAATGGTTTTCAAGAAGGAAATTTGTACATCTTCAGGAAGAGAAGTAGAAAGACCATTTGGATAAATCGTATCATCATTTAATCCTTCTGGTTCCAGGAAAATCTGATGTCCATCACGTTCCCCAAATTTAACAATTTTATCTTCAATCGAGGGACAATAACGAGGTCCTAATCCTTCAATATTTCCAGAATATAAAGCAGAAAGATGAATATTATCACGAATAATTTGATGTGTTTGTGTATTTGTACGTGTTATTGCACATTCAATTTGTGGCTGTTCAACTTTTTCTGTTAAAAGAGAAAAAGGAACAGGATTTTCATCTGCTTGTTGTTTTGGAAGACGATCCCAATCTATTGTTTTTTTACTCAAACGAGCAGGGGTTCCAGTTTTAAATCGCCCAAGTTTTATATGATAATTTTTCAAACGTTCAGCAAGTTTCACACTTGATGGATCTCCCATGCGGCCAGCAGCCCATGTTTTATCACCAATATGAATAAAGCCATTTAAAAATGTCCCTGTTGTTAAAACAACAGCGCCGGAAAAAATTGTTCCTTGTCTTTTTAAAATAACACCTGATACACTATGATCTTTTAAAAACAAATCAATAACTTCATCTTCAACAAGCGTCAGATTTTCTTGTTCTTTTAAAAATTTTTGAATGGCTTCTTTATAGAGTTGTCTATCAGCTTGTGCCCGTGGACCTCTCACTGCTGGTCCCTTACGTCGATTAAGGAGTCTAAACTGAATTCCAGCAGCATCTGCTGCTCTTCCCATGAGACCATCTAACGCATCTATTTCACGTACTAAATGCCCTTTCCCAAGCCCCCCAATAGCAGGATTACACGACATTGTTCCCAGTGCTGATATTTTATGTGTCACAAGTGCTGTACGTGCACCTACACGCGCTGAAGCTGAAGCTGCTTCACAGCCTGCATGACCACCACCAACAATGATAACATCATATGATTGCATTTAATTCATTCCATAGAGAATAGTTCTAAGGTTTCACGTGAAACAGGATATAAATTACATAATCTTTTAAATCTGTCTATGAAATAATCAATGTTTCACGTGAATCATTATTTACCAACACAAAACTCTGAAAAAATAATATCAAGTAAATCTTCAACATCAATATCTCCCGTAATTCTTCCAAGAAAATCACTTGCACGACGGAGATGTTCTGCGCGTAAACTGAGATCAAGAGAATGATAATTGAGAGAATTTTCAATCTCCTTAACAGCTTCCTTTAATAATTGAAGTTGTCTTTTACGCGCCGGAACAAGATTGCCAACTTCAGAAGCACGATGATGACAAAATGATTCAAGTTCTTTGATAAAACAATCAAAATTTAAACCAGTTAATGCAGAAAATTGTATAGACCAGCATGGATCATTTTTCTCATAAAGATCAAGCTTATTACCAACACGCCATATTTCAGCCGATGTTTCTGGTAAATCAACTTGCTTAGGATTTCCCATATCATAAACTAAAATAACCAAATCAGCTTCTCTCACATGCTGTTTAGCAACTTCTATTCCTAATTGTTCTATTTTATTTTCTGTTTTTCTAAAACCAGCAGTATCCGTTAAAAAAATAGGTAAACCACCAAGAGTAAGTCTCATTTCTAAAGCATCACGAGTCGTTCCAGCTTCTTCCGTCACAATAGCAACAGATCTTCCTGCAAGACGATTCATAATGCTTGATTTCCCAGAATTAGGAGCCCCCGCAATAACAATTTTTAATCCATCACGTAAAATACTCGCACGTTCTCCTTCACGAATATGTTCTCGAAGAGAAGTACAAAGATCTTCTACATCTTTCCAAATTTTATAGGATATTGCATCAGGAATATCTGCTTCATCAGCAAAATCAAGTTCTGCTTCAATAAAAGCACGCGCCTTTGTAAGCTTATGACGCCAATCACGATAAAGTGTTGTTAAATGTCCACTTGTCCCCATAACCGCTAAACGCCGTTGGCTTTCCGTTTCTGCTTCTATTAAATCAGCAAGACCTTCTGCTTGAACAAGATCTAATTTTCCCTCCATAAATGCACGACGTGAAAATTCACCCGCCTCTGCAATACGGCATCCAGAAAATGTCGATAATTCATCGAGAAAACGATTAACAACTGCTTTTCCGCCATGTAAATGGAATTCTGCACAATCTTCTCCCGTAAAACTATGAGGAGCAGGAAAAAAAACAGTTAAAGCAGAATCTAAAAAACTACCATCACGAGCAATGAGATTTCCATAATGCATAAAGCGTGCTTTAGGTAAACAACCACACAGTGTTTTAACGATATGCACAACATGAGGACCAGAAAGCCGAATGACTGCAACCCCTGAAGGTAACAATCCACTCGAAACAGCAAAGATTGTATCCACAGGTTTTTTCCTAATAAAAACTTTAATGTCTCTAGGTATTCATTGAATCAAAAAATTCACTATTGTTTTTTGTTTGCTTTAATTTATCAATCAAAAACTCAATTGCATCTGTTACATTCATAGGCGCTAAAATACGACGAAGAACAAAAATTTTATGCAAATCTTGTCGTGCGACTAAAAGTTCTTCTTTACGCGTTCCTGACTTCAAAATGTCCATAGCAGGGAAAATACGCTTATCAGCAACTTTTCGATCAAGAACGATTTCCGAGTTACCAGTTCCTTTAAATTCTTCAAAAATAACCTCATCCATACGGCTACCTGTATCAATCAAAGCCGTTGCAATGATGGTTAAAGATCCACCTTCCTCAATATTACGTGCAGCACCAAAAAAACGTTTTGGGCGCTGTAAGGCATTTGCATCCACCCCACCTGTCAAAACCTTACCTGAAGAAGGAACAACCGTATTATATGCACGACCTAAACGTGTAATAGAATCCAGAAGAATAACAACATCACGTCCATATTCAACGAGGCGTTTGGCTTTTTCAATGACCATTTCTGCTACTTGTACGTGACGTATTGCAGGTTCATCAAAAGTAGAAGAAACAACCTCTCCTTTTACTGACCGCTGCATATCAGTAACCTCTTCTGGTCGTTCATCAATCAAAAGAACAATAAGATAACATTCGGGATGATTAGTGGTAATAGAATGAGCAATATTTTGCAATAAAACTGTTTTTCCCGTCCGAGGTGGCGCGACAATTAATCCTCTTTGTCCTTTTCCCAATGGAGATATCAGATCAATTACACGCGATGACATATCCTTCTCTGTAGGATCTTGTATTTCCATTTGGAAACGTTCATTTGAATAAAGAGGCGTAAGATTATCAAAGTGAATTTTGTAGCGAATCTTCTCAGGTTTTTCGAAATTAATTGTATTAATTTTAAGAAGAGCAAAATAACGCTCCCCTTCTTTTGGGCTCCGTATAGGACCTTCAATGGTATCACCTGTTTTTAAAGAAAAAGACTGAATTTGTGAAGGTGAAAGATAAATATCATCAGGTCCAGGAAGATAGTTAGCGTCAGCAGACCGCAAAAATCCAAAACCGTCTTGTAAAACTTCAACAACACCTTCTCCTATAATTTCTACATCTTGTAGAGCAAGTTTTTTCAAAATAGCAAACATTAATTCTTGTTTGCGCATAAGGGAAGCATTTTCAACTTCCAATGTTTCAGCAAAAGAAACAAGTTCAACGGGATTTTTGCTTTTAAGTTCTTGTAGTTTCATTTTTTGCATGAAGTATGCTCTTTATAATTAAGGAGAGAATTACCCTAAACAATTTTGGAGATTTTATAGAATGAAATATTTATAAGAAAAAAATATTTTACACTCAATTTTTTCAATCTGCAAGTGCCATTTATATGAAATTTATTCGTGTAATATTAAGAAATTATGTAAAAAATTTGAAAAAATATAAAATCCGAATAGTATTTAATTATTTCATAATAAAAATATGAACTTAACCTATAGCATCAATGAAATATCATTCAAAAGCATTTTTCCAAAACTTTTTATTAATAAATTTATATTAAGAGAGGATTCTTTTTATTTAAAGCTGTGTTTAGTGTGAATTATTATTTATGCTTTATTTATCCTCAATTTTATCCACAAAAGAAAAGAAAAAAAGAATAAAAATAACACTATCTTAAAGCTATTATCCCCTCTTTTTTCTTATAAGAGGACTTCGATTATCACAAGGGTTTAATTTGTGCATAATAATGGAAAAATTTTCCTAAATTTTAGTTTTATAAAAATTTCTGAAGATATATACACATGTCTTAACAAGGAGTTAAAATTTTTGTGACAAAAGAAAAAAAATCCTTTCATTTACACATGCTTTCTGATGCAACGGGGGAAACATTAATCTCTGTTGGAAGAGCTGTAGCATCGCAGTATACCATGATTCAGGCAACAGAGCATATCTATCCTATGATTCGTAATAAAGTACAGTTACAAAAAGCTCTTGATGAAATACAACAAGAGCCAGGTATTGTTCTTTACACAATAATTGATGAAGAACTTAAACTTCTTCTTCAAAAAAAATGCGAAAAAATAAAAGTTCCCTGTATTGATATATTATACCCTGTTTTAAATGCTTTTCAGTCTTACCTTGGGATGCCAACACACTTACGTGCGAGTGCACAACATGATCTTAATGCAGATTATTTTCGTCGTATTGAGGCACTCGATTTTACGATAGAGCATGATGACGGACAGTCTTCCAGTAGCTTGTCTGAAGCAGATGTAATTCTTGTAGGAATTTCAAGAACCTCTAAAACACCAACAAGTATCTATTTAGCAAATCGCGGAATCAAAACGGCCAATGTCCCCCTTATTCCTAATATTGATTTGCCAGAATCCCTTTTAGAGGCAAAAAGTTCTTTGATTATTGGTTTAATTGCTTCAGCTGAAAGAATCTCACATATTCGCCAAAATCGAGAGTTGGGAGAAGGTTTTGCTCTTGAGAGTTATACGAATCGTATTAACATAGCTGAAGAATTAATCTATGCAAAACGCATTTGCGAACGTTTTGGTTGGCCTATTATTGATGTCACAAGGCGCTCTATTGAAGAAACTGCTGCTGCAATATTTGAACTTTTATCACGATTTCGTGAAGGAAAATGAGAGAAAATTCTTATGAACGCAGAGACATTAATATTAGCATCTCTTAGTTCTTATCGTGCACAATTATTGAAAAAAGCAGGTTTAAATTTTTTCATTGAGGGAGCTTCTTTTGATGAAAGAGAAGTAGAAAAAAAAGCAAAAGAAAAAACACTCAAAGAACTCAGCTGTTTTCTTGCGAGTGCAAAAGCAAAAAATGTTTCAGATCGTTTTCCTAATGCTTTCGTTATTGGTTGTGATCAAGTGCTTGATTTGGAAGGTCAAGTTTTTCATAAAGCAACAAATATTAAGGAAGCACATCAACGTTTATGTGATTTATCAGGAAAAACGCATTCTCTTCATAGTGCAGTAGCTTTATTTAAAAATGGACAAAAAATTTGGGTTGAAGCTTTTAGTGCCCATATGTCCGTACGTTTACTTTCATCAAAATTTATTGAACGTTATTTAGCGCGCGTAGGAAAAGATGTTCTAAACAGTGTGGGAGTCTATCAAATTGAAGGGGAAGGGATTCATCTCTTTGAAAAAATTGATGGAGATTTTTTTACCATTGTTGGTTTACCTTTGCTACCTCTACTCGTAAAATTACGTCATTTAGGAATTATTGATGGTTGACTTAACAATAGAAAAAATAAATTATCCCCGTGCTTTTGTTGTTGGTTTTCCTATTCATCATTCAAAATCGCCAAGAATTCATAATTTTTGGCTTAAACAATATGGTTTACAAGGGGAATATCTTGCACAGGAAGTAACCTCTGAAAAATTCAGTTATTTTATTACTTCTTTACAAAAAATGGGCTTTTGTGGAGGAAATGTTACTTTACCGCATAAACAAGAAGCCTTTCGTTTAGCAGATTATAAAGATGAGAGAGCAACAATGATTGGTGCTGCTAATACACTTTGGTATGAAGGAGATAAACTTTGTGCCACAAATAGTGATGCCTATGGTTTTAGCGCTAATCTTGATGATTTTGCATCTGATTGGGGAGGGGAAACAGCTCTTGTATTTGGAGCAGGTGGCGCTGCACGCGCTATCCTATATGCTTTAAAAAAACGGGGATTTGAGCAGATTTATTTAGTTAACCGTACAAAACAACGCGCTGATGATTTAGCCCAACATTTTGGAAAAACCATTAAAGTCTACGATTGGCATAAAATCGATGAAATACTTTATCAAGCTGATTTAATTGTTAATACAACTTCTATTAGCATAAAAAAAACTGAAGAAAAAAGTGATTCTTTTTTTTGTGATTTTCATAAGGCAAAAAAAACGGCATTAGTAACAGATATTGTTTATACACCATTGATAACCCCTTTTTTACAACGGGCAAAAGCTTGTGGTCTAAAAACTGTTGATGGGTTTGGGATGCTTCTACATCAGGCTGTTATAGGTTTTGAACGGTGGTTTGGAATAAGACCACAAGTAACAAAAGCTTTACGGACAGCTATTTTAGAGGATATGAGTGAAGAGAGAGAATGAAGATCATAGGATTGACGGGATCAATTGCTATGGGAAAATCAACAGTTGCTGATTTTTTTAAGCAAGCGGGTATTTCTGTTTTTAGTGCTGATGAGGCAGTACAACAGCTTTATAAAAGCGAGCCAGCTTTATCTCGCATAGAGCGTATTTTTCCTGGTGTTGTTGAAAATGGTGAAGTTAATCGTTTGAAACTTTCTGAAATTTTGATTGACGATAAGGAAAAATTACAAACATTAGAAAAAATAATTCACCCTTTGGTGCAAGAAAAAGAAAAAGAATTTATTAACACAGCGCGCCACCAGGGGGAAAAATTAGTTATTCTTGATATTCCACTTCTGTTTGAAAAAAATGGTGAAAGTCGTGTGGATGGCGTTATTGTTGTTTCTGCTCCACCAGCAATACAAAAAGAACGTGTAATGATTCGACAAGGTATGAATGAGAAAAAATTTGCCTTTATCAATGCTCAACAAATGCCGGATGAAAAAAAACGAGAGCGTGCTGATTTTATAATTGATACAGGGAAAGATCTAGAGAATACACGTCAACAAGTTTTTGATGTAATAAGAAAATTGCTGAAGAATTAAAATCATGCGGGAAATTATTTTTGATACAGAAACAACAGGTTTAGATAAAGAGAAAGATCGCATAATCGAAATTGGTTGTGTAGAAATGGTTGATCGTTATCTTACGGGGCGCCAATTTCACGTTTATTTAAACCCTGAAGGCGTTATTATTCCTGATGAAGTTGTAGCAATTCATGGATTAACCAATGAACGTCTAAAAAACGAGAAAAGTTTTAGTGATATTGTTGATGATTTTTTAGAATTTATCAATGGTGCGACCATGATTGCGCACAATGCGAGTTTTGATATAGGTTTTATTAATGCAGAATTAAAACGTGTCAATAAGCCGCTTATCAGTGTTGATAATATTCTTGATACATTGGCTATGGCACGGCGTAAATTTCCTATGGGCCCTAATTCTCTTGATATTTTATGCAAACGTTTTGGAATTGATAACAGTCATCGTGTTCTTCATGGTGCTCTCCTTGATGCAGAGATTTTGGCCGATGTTTATATTGAACTGATTGGTGGAAAGCAGGGCGTATTGGGTTTTGATAACAAAAGAAGTGTTGATGAACATACCCAAAATGAGAAAGATACGTTTTATGCAGTTAAATTTCGTCCACAGGCTTTACCTTCAAGATTGAGTGCACAAGAAAAAAGGTTGCACGCTGATTTTATCAATAAAATGGGCGAAAAAGCTCTGTGGAATAATTTCAAAATTCATGAATAACATCCTTACCTTTTCTCTAAAAAAATTATTTAAGATTAAAAATAGAAAATACAGATGCCAAAAAAACGGTCGTTGTGGGGAGGGGAACACCACAACGACCTTGTCGCTACATCGTACCTCAGCTATCATAGGAGGAGCAAAATGAAAGCTATTAATCCTGTAACAGCAAAGAAAAGCTCTAGGTACGTAATATAAAGTGCAACGACTTCATGTCTTATGAAAAGAAAAAATGGCTTTTTAGAGGCAAGATGAAAAAAATTAAAATAAAAGTGAAAAAAATATATAAGGGTAATGTGTTTTTTTAGCTGAAATGGAGAGATAAAATTGTCATGAAAGCGACAGATCATCTTTTGTTGGTTGACGGATCGGGCTATGTTTTTCGTGCTTACTATGCTTTACCGCCTTTAAAACGTAAAAAGGATGGACTTCCTGTAGGAGCAGTAGCTGGTTTTTGTAATATGTTATGGAAATTACTCTGTGACGCTCGTAACACAGCGACTGGTATTGTTCCAACACACTTTGCTGTTATTTTTGATTATTCATCTGATACTTTTCGAAAACAAATTTACCCTCAGTATAAAGCGAATCGCATTGAGCCTCCCGAAGATTTAATTCCTCAATTCGCATTAATACGCCAAGCAACAAAGGCTTTTAACTTGCCTTGTATTGAAAAGGAAGGTTTTGAAGCGGATGATTTGATAGCAACCTATGCACAATTGGCAACAAAGGTTGGTGCAAAAACGACCATTATATCTTCTGATAAGGATCTTATGCAACTCGTCAATAAGCATGTATCCTTGTATGATGGAATGAAAGACAAGCATATAGGCATCTCAGAAGTTATAGAAAAATGGGGTGTTACCCCTGAAAAGATGATCGATTTACAAGCGTTAATTGGAGATTCGACGGATAACGTACCGGGTATTCCAGGTATTGGACCAAAAACTGCTGCTCAATTGTTAAATCAGTTTGGTTCTCTTGATCTTTTGTTGCAACGTGTGACTGAAATTAAACAAACAAAACGACGTGAAAACATACAAGCTTATAGTGAACAGGTTAAAATTTCTCGTGAACTTGTTAGGCTTAAAACAGATGTTCCTATAGACAGTGATTTAGATGATTTTATTTTAGAGCCACAAGACGGACCACGCTTAATTGCTTTTTTGAAAGCGATGGAATTTTCAACATTAACGCGTCGTGTAGCAGAAGCGACGACATGCGATGCAGCTGTTATTGATACACTTGATGTAGATGTTGAGTGGGAAAAACTGAGTCATGGGCATGATACTGATATCAAAAATATTGAGAAAGAATCTCTTCATAATTTTTCTGAAAATTCTCCACAAGTTTTTGCACAAAAACGTAAAGATCAAGCAATAACTCAAAAAATTACAAGAGATACTTATACAACAATTCTTGATGAGGAAATTTTAAAAGAGTGGTTATCACAAGCACAAGAACAAGGTTTTTTCGCTTTTGATACTGAGACAACATCTCTTGATCCGATGCAAGCAAAGCTTGTTGGTTTTTCACTCGCATTACAGCCAGAAAAAGCAGCCTATATACCTCTTGAACATTTTGATGAAGGAGAGGAGGACCTTTTGAGGGGTGGGCGCATTGCCTCGCAGATTGAAACCAGAAAAGCTTTAGCACTTTTAAAACCGCTATTAGAAGATTCAGCCGTGTTAAAAATTGGTCAGAATATAAAGTATGATTGGTTGGTGATGAAGCAATACGACATTGTAATACGTTCTTTTGATGACACTATGCTTTTGTCATATGCTTTGGATGCTGGAACTTTAACCCATAATATGGATGATTTGTCTGAACGCTGGCTTGGACATAAACCAATTGCCTATAAAGATTTAACACATAATGGAAAAAAAATTACTTCTTTTGCACAAGTAGATTTAAAACAAGCAACTCTTTATGCAGCGGAAGATGCCGATATAACGCTACGCCTTTGGCAAGTATTGAAACCGCAACTTGTCGCTCGGGGTATGACAAAAATTTATGAGCGTCTTGATCGACCTCTTGTAGAAGTTCTTGCAAGAATGGAAGAACGTGGGATTCTTATTGATCGGCAGATTTTATTGCGTCTTTCAGGAGAATTGGCACAAGCTGCTTTGATTTTAGAAGAGGAAATTTACAAACAAGCTGATGAAAAATTTAATCTTGCTTCGCCAAAGCAATTAGGGGATATTCTTTTTGGCAAAATGGGATTGCCTGGAGGTGCTAAGACCAAGGGCGGACAATGGTCAACTTCTGCACAGACCTTAGAAGAGTTGTCTGCTGAAGGTCATATTTTACCGCGTAAAATTATTGAGTGGCGCCAACTTGCAAAACTAAAATCTACCTATGCCGATGCTTTGCCTTCTTATATTTTACCAAAAACAGGGCGTGTTCATACGAATTATTCTTTGGCAATAACATCAACAGGGCGATTATCATCATCAGAGCCAAATTTGCAAAATATTCCAGTACGAACTGCTGAAGGACGTAAAATTCGAACAGCTTTTATTGCTCGAAAAGACCATGTTTTGCTTTCTGCTGATTACAGTCAGATTGAATTACGCATTCTTGCACATATTGCTGATATAAAAGCATTAAAAGAAGCTTTTGCTAAAGGACATGATATTCACGCTATAACGGCATCACAAATGTTTGGCGTTGCGATAGAAGGAATGCATTCGGATATACGACGGCGTGCAAAAGCGATTAATTTTGGTATTATTTATGGTATTTCAGCTTTTGGATTAGCCAATCAATTAGGGATTTCACGCCAAGAAGCAAGTCGTTATATTCAACTTTATTTTGAAAGATTTCCAGGAATTAAAGATTATATGGAAAAGACCAAAAGCTTTGCGCGTGAGAATGGTTATGTAGAAACAATTTTTGGGCGTCGTATCCATTATCCAGAAATAAAAGCAAAGAATGTAAAAATTCGTTCTCTTAATGAGCGAGCAGCTATCAATGCGCCAATTCAAGGCTCTGCGGCCGATATTATTCGCCGTGCTATGATACAGATGGAAGATGCTTTAAAAGAAAAAAATCTATCAGCAAAAATGTTGCTGCAAGTGCACGATGAACTGATTTTTGAAGTATCAGAAGAAGAGAGTAAAAAAACCATGGCTGTTGTTAAAAATGTCATGGAAAATGCTACAATGCCGGTTTTATCTTTGTCTGTACCCCTTGAAGTGAAAGTAATGATGGCTCAAAATTGGGATGAGGCACATTAACCTTTTTCATTTATTTTTAAGGATGTTCATTGCATTGGAAAGATTAAGATAGGCTTTGATCGGCAAATGATCTGAGGCAATGCGCGCAAGTGGTGAATGGTGGTTTTCAAGATTTGTTACCAATTGGTGAGGAAAGGCAAAAACGCGATCAAGGGCTAAGAAAGGAAAGCGAGAGGGAAAGCTTGGTACAACTTCAAGTGTGCTATCAAAATAGGGGTAAAAATGATTTAAAGATGAGCCTTTTCCCAGCCGCCATTCATTAAAATCTCCCATGAGGAGTGTAGGCATAAGGGAGCGTTTTTGCAAGATTGCAAGGAGCATTTTTGTTTGTTGTTTACGAGAATAACGCAGTAAGCTAAAATGAGCCGCGATAATACGAATAGGGCCTGCTGCCATTTCTAATTCTACAATGATAGCTCCACGTGGTTCAATACCGGGAAGAGTGATTTGTAAAGTGTCGCGTACATATCCCTTTCGCAAAAAAAGCGCGTTCCCATGCCAACCATGACCATGAGGTGACATAGTATTGAGAGGCACAGGGATCAAGCCGGTCTCAGCTTTTAACAGCTGAAGATTAATCAAACCAATGCGTTCCCCAAAACGTTTATCTGCTTCTTGAAGAGCAAGGATATCAACTTGTAATTCAGTAATAACACGAACAATCCGTGTAGGATTAAAAATTTTATCAACACCTACACATTTATGCACATTATAGGAGGCAACGGTCAGATCATAATGATTATTTGGGTTGAGGATATTTGATTGATGATGAGAGCGGCTATAGATTGCCTTTAAAAGAGAGTTATGGAGCTTTTGTTGGATAAAGTCGCTAAACTTAGGGAATTTTTGCTTGTAAGGTATTTTTGTCATTTTGCGAAAAGAATAGTCCCTAAGAGGCAAAGGGTAAAAACTTACACTAAAAACAAAAGAACCTTGTTTCTTTTAGAAACAAGGTTCTTTCATTAAGCGATGATTTTTGCAATCAATCACGGTTTGAGCCAAGAAATTGTAGCAAGAAAACAAACATATTGATGAAATCAAGATAAAGACTCAATGCACCCATAATAACTTTACGTCCTCTGGTGTCGCCTTCATCTCCTTCATAATACATTAACTTAATGTTCTGAGTATCGTAAGCTGTTAAACCCGCAAAGATAAAAACACCAATAACGGAGATAGCAAATTGCAAAGCACTTGATCCAAGAAAAATGTTCACGATCATAGAAAGAAACAAACCGATCAATCCCATGAATAAGAACGAACCAATTGCTGTAAGATCACGCTTTGTTGTGTATCCATAAAGTGAAAGAGCTCCAAAAGTTGCAGCGGAAATGACAAAGGTTTGTACAATACTTTCTGTCGTATAACGCAAAACGATAGAAGACAATGAAAGCCCAATCAGAGCGGCATAACCAAAAAAGAGGCTACGAGCAGCATTTGTGCTCAATGTATTAATTTTAAAACTGAGAAATAAAACGGCAACGAGTGGTGCAAACATAACAATATAAGAAAATGGAGATGTATAAAATGTTACTCCAAATGATGTTAAATAAACACTGCTATTGATCTGAGCTGCTGCTTGGCTCATATCTGTTGTCGTTGCTAATGATACAATTGCATAAGCGGCAACAGCTGTAATAAGCAAACCAATGGCCATTGTATTATAGACACCCAACATATAGTCGCGCAATCCCTGATCAATTGATGCATCAGCATGAGAAGCAGGCGCTGAACGTAAATTTTTAAAATTAGCCATAATATAAAATCCTTTAGCATATGTCCCGTCAGATATTGACTTTTTTAAAAGTGTCTCTCTCATTACAGAGATAAACCTCGTATAAGCCTTAAATTAGCAAATACAAAAACCTTTCAGAATCACTGACGGAATTCCAGCATATTCCCCTTTATTATGGAGATTTATTTAAAAATTACAAGAGATTTATCTAAGCAAGGAACCTTACAAATTGGTAAGGAAAAGGTTCATTTTTATGAAAAATATTTCCGTTTTTTTTACCATATTTTTGCAAGATAAAAAGACGATACTAGAAGCTTTTTATTATTCACAGGAACCCTATAATTCCCATCTACAAAATATCTATCTTTACGCTTATGAAGGATTAAGCTGGCATCATCGTTTATTTATAAGCTTTTAATGTTGCAACAGCCCTTGGCAATTTAGACAATATCTAAAAATAAAAAAGGAGTATTTTTTAACGAAGCTAAAGAAAAGTACTGTAAGAAATGATATCTGTAAAAACTAAAAAATATACGAAAAGCAATTACTCTAAGCAAATAAATAGAATTTTAAATGCTGTAAAATATTTTCATATCATGATGTTATAGAGGACATATAGATAAAGAGGTATTGATTTCTATTTGAAGTCAGTTCTTTTGTATTGAGCAAAGATGGAAATGTAAAGTTGAAAAGAAAATAAAAGCTCATAAAGAAAAATATTTTAAACGATTAACCGCAAAAATGGATCAAAAGAAATCAATTTGTAATCAGACTTATGATGGTTAAAAATCTCTGTTTTTTTGAGGCGATGAGAACATCAATGAGGAGATGGATGGTTGGAATGACGTTTTGCTTTCATCCAAGTGCACAATTCTTCAATAAGGATGGCAATAACACCAAGTGTAATAAAACTATCTGCAAGGTTGAAAATAGCAAAATGAAAAATATCATCAATATAAAAAAGTATGTAATCAGTGACATGATGAAAGCGAATACGATCAATAAGATTGCCGATTGCTCCCCCAATAATAAGGATAAGACCAAAGCGCATTAAAAATTTATTATGTTCAGTATTTTTCCATAACCATAGAAGAAAGATAATCACAATGATCGTAATGGCAATGATTCCCCAGTGAGAAAAGGAAGAAAAAAACGAAAATGCAATGCCAGAATTACGCACATGATAAAGGGAAAGGAAAGGAATAAGAGGGATTTCTGTTCCTAAAGGCATATTTTGCATAACCCAGTACTTAACAGCTTGGTCAAGTCCTACTGTAAGGGCTAAGCCAAAGAGAAGAAAAGGGAGTGATTTACGGATCATATTTTTTCCTCGCATGGTTCCAGTGTTAAATAAGGGCGACGAATTTCATAAAGCATAACAGCTGTTGCTATAGCCAGATTAAGCGAGTCAGCGCGCCCACTTTGTGGAATACGCGCAAGTTTATCACACCGACTTGTCAGAATATCTGATAACCCTTGTTTTTCATTTCCCATTAAAAGGATGATAGGACCATTTTTCAAATCAAGTTTACGATAATCCAGAGATCCTTTGAGATGCGTGCCAACGATCATACCTTTAAAGTGAGCAGACCAGTTTAAAAAGGTGCTTTCATCAAAACGATAAAGGGGTATAGAGAAAATAGATCCCATGGTTGCACGAACTGTTTCAGGTGAGAACGGGTCTGTTGTTTCACCAATTAAAATAACACCTTTAGCACCGACAGCATCAGCAGTGCGAATAATGGTTCCAAGATTTCCAGGATCACGCACACGATCAAGCGCGATGTAAACATCTTTAGCCTGTCCTTTTATCATTTCAAGAGGTTGCCATTTTTGTTTGAAAATACCAATAACTGTTTGTGGATTATCACGTCGAGTAAGTGATTCCATAACCTTTTGTGAGGCTTTAATAACAAAACCACCATTGGCTACAGCGCGTGCAGCAGTATTTTCGATAGTAGCATTACCAATTTCGCTTTTAGAAAAAATAAGCGTCTGTATTGTCCAGCCGAGATTGAGAGCATCAATGATCAATTTTAATCCCTCTGCCATAAAAAGACTTTCTCGATTACGGTTTTTCTTTTGGCTAAGTGCTTTAAGATCTTTTATGATGGGGTTGCTAAGAGAGGTAATTTCTTTCACTCTACCAGTTTTTTGTCCACACATGTTCAAGCAATCCAACGGCTAAAAAGAGAAGTAGAAAGGGCGCGCCCTGCAACTTCTTCACGCAAAATGAGTTCTCCTGATTCGACTGTACCACCAAGATTTACAAATGCATCGCGCATTAAAGCATGAAGTGCAAAGAAGGAAGCACGAATAGAATAAGCTGTAAGGACAACAGAGAGCGGTTTATCAGAGAGAAGTTTACGACAATTTGTGATCATCGCTGGTAAATGATCAAACAGTTGCCAAACTTCGCCATGGGGTCCACGCCCATAAGCAGGGGGATCAAGAAGAATCATATCATAGCTTTTCTGACGACGTAGTTCTCGCTCGACAAATTTTACAGCATCATCGCAAATCCAGCGAATAGAATAATCTGGTAATCCTGCTCTTTCCTGATTAGCTTTTGCCCACGCAATGGCTTTTTTAGAAGCATCAACATGGGTAACATTTGCACCCGCTCGTGCTCCAATCAAAGAGGCAACACCTGTATAGCCAAAAAGATTCAATAGTTTTATAGGACGTGCGGCTTTAACAATTTGTTCTTCCATAGAGCGCCAATGAGCATCTTGTTCAGGAAAAACGCCTACATGACGAAAGGAAGTAAAGCGACCTAGAAAAGACAGTCCATTCCAAGAAAGTGGCCACGTTTCATCAAGTGGCTTTTTAGGAAAAAGCCAACGACCAACCCCTTCTTCATCAAGGTTTCCTGTGAAAATAGCATCAACATCAGCCCATTGTTTTTGTGATAAAGCGGGTTTCCATAGTGCTTGACCTTCTGGTCGAATAATTCGATAAGCTCCATAACGCTCTAATTTTTGTCCATGACCAGAATCAATGAGAGCATAATTTTCACTCACACCTGTTTCTAAAATAAGGGGCAATTTTTCCTGCGGATATCTATTATTGGGAAAGGATTGAAAGCATTGTGCAGGCATGTTTTGTATCACAGTGTATGAGGTGTAAAAGCTGTATTATAAAGCTCTTAAATGTTTGATAAAAGTGCAAAAGAGCTAAAATCAATTAAAACATTAGAAAAAAGCACTTTTAAACTCTGTGTTGAATATAAAATACAGAGAGAAAAAGACTTCACTAAAAGACCATTACACCAAATTTGTGATAGACATTTTCAATTTCTCGATCTCGGCTTTACTTTTTTTGAGAGCTTTTTTGCATTTGTAATAAGAAAACCAACGGAATAGATTTCCTAATAAAATACCAAAACCAAAGAAAATAAAGAGCCATATAAAGAGGGGAGCATGATAAGTAAAACTTTCAGAATTTTCTCGAAAAGGATCAAGGGTTAACGGAACCATTTGACGATTAGCTATGATAAAAACAATCAAAACCGCTGCGATAATCACACCGATACTTGTTAAAAGAATACGTTTAATGATCATAAGTTTCTCACTGATTAAGACGGTCGCGTAAATCCTTGCCAGTTTTAAAAAAAGGAATCCACTTTTCTTCAACAGCAACGGCTTCTCCTGTTCGTGGATTACGTCCATTACGGGCTGAACGGCTTTTTACAGAAAATGCTCCAAATCCACGAAGTTCAACACGATCGCCATTTGCAAGTGCCGTTGAAATTTCTTCAAAAATAGCGTTTACAATATTTTCCACATCCCGTTGAAAAAGATGCGGGTTATGACGAGCAATAATTTGCACAAGCTCTGATTTAACCACAATAGCCTCACTTTCCACACAAAAAACTTTTTTATAATTGTGCACTTCATGCATATTACAATATATAAACAGATAAAAGCAAAATAAAACCAAGAAAAAGCAAATTTCAAGAAACAAAATTTGAAAATACCTCTTATAAAGGTTATACAGATTAAAAATTCGGAATATTTAAGAGATTAGGAGAGTATGTCCGTACACAATTATTATGAAGTCTTTTCAACGCAATCATCTGTTGGAGATGTTTTTAAAAAAGCATCCCGGCATTCGCGTCGCATTAGCCTATTAAAAATTTTTTTACCTCTCTTAGCCTTAGTTTCAGCGCTGGTTTTTTGCTGGTTTACGTTTTTCTTGGTTCCCACTCCTTCTGATCCTATGCCTTTGAATAGTGAAGAGAATGGAGTGGTGAACTTGACGATGCTCAATCCAAAATTAGAAGGTTATACGCGTGCTCATGAACCTTATTGGCTTAAAGCAGAAAAGGCATTTCAAGATCATACGCGCTCTGGAATAATTGGATTACAAAACATCACAGCTAAAACATCTATGGGTCAACAAAGGCAGGTTTTTCTCGCAGCACAAGGGGGCGTTTACGATAACATTCATGGTTTTTTACAGTTGGATAAGCCATTCACCATTACGACGAACGATGGGATGATGGCACAATTTATGTCGGCTAATATTAATTTATCTGAGGGACAGTTAAAAACAGATCAGCGTGTTAATATTCAGCGAGCTGGTTTTCATCTTGCCGCCAATGCCTTACAAATTCGAGAAAAAGGAAAAAACATGTATTTCCATGGCGGTGTGCATTTAGTGCTTCAAAAGCAATGACGCAATATCAATACGAATCTTTAAACGATATTTAAAAGAGAAGTATGTGACTATACAGACAGAAGAATTGAAATAATGAGATCATACAAAAGATGGATAGGTATGGCGTTAGCTTTTAGCATGGGAGTGTTAGGAGGAGGAACGGTTTTAGGCTATGCTGAAGAAACCCATTTTGGTATAAGTCTATCAAACGGCAAAGAACCGGTAGAACTTCATGCAGATTCTTTAGAAATACGTGATAAAGAAGGGATAGCGCTTTTTAAGGGTGATGTTTCAGTGGTGCAAGGTGAACGTCTTTTACGGACGGCAAAATTAGTTGTTTATTACGATAAAGTCTATAAAGGAACGGATAGAAACAAGGAAGATACGAAGGCATCATCTGTTGCTTTGTTTGGTTCGTCGGGCGTACAAAAAATGGAAGCCTTAGGAAAGGTTTATATAAAAATAGCTACGCAAATTGCCACGGGGGATAAAGGCGTTTTTGATGGAAAATCAAAAATGATGAGCTTGACAGGGAATCATGTTGTATTAACGGATGGTGATAATGTAGCAACAGGATGCAAACTAACGGCAAATATGGAAAGCGGAAAGGCTTTTTTAGAAGGTTGTGAGACGACTAATAAAAAGGGTCGCGTTTCTATTATTTTTAAACAAAATCAAAAAAATGGCCATTAAGATTTCATGTTTGGAATCAAAAGAAAAAAACAGACTGATAACTATGATTTTGCAAGTGAAGCTTCAAAAAAGCGCTTAAAAGGGACTTTGATTGCCAGTCATTTGATTAAAGTTTATCGAGGACGACCAACTGTTAATGGCGTTTCTTTTGGCATTCGTACGGGAGAAGCTGTTGGCATTTTAGGGCCCAATGGGGCAGGTAAAACAACTTGTTTTTATATGGTTACGGGGCTCATAAAATCTGATGGAGGATCCATTAAAATTGATGGATTTGATATTACGCATCTTCCGATGTATCGACGTGCGCGTTTAGGTATTGGGTATCTTCCGCAGGAGGCCTCTATTTTTCGTGGTCTTTCAGTAGAAAATAACATTAAAGCTGTTTTAGAAGTTGTTGAAAAAGATCGCCTTAAACAACGTGAAGAGTTAGATAGCCTTTTACATGAATTTAAAATTGATCATTTACGTAAAATGCCTGCACTTTCGTTATCCGGGGGTGAACGTCGACGGCTTGAAATTGCGCGTGCTTTAGCTTCTCGTCCTAATTTTATGTTACTTGATGAACCATTTGCAGGAATTGATCCTATCGCTATTTTTGATATTCAGCAGCTTATTCGTCATTTAACGAAGCGCGGCATTGGTGTTTTAATAACAGATCATAATGTACGCGAGACATTAGGACTTGTTGACCGCGCTTACATTATTCACACCGGTAAAGTATTAGTTCACGGTCGTCCTCATGATATTATCAACAACGTTGATGTCCGCAGGATTTATTTGGGAAATCAGTTTTCTCTATGATTTTACAGCTTTCCTACGTTTCCATTTAAGTTTAACAGAAACAACATGATCGTCACAAACGCTATTTTAGGTAATCAAACACATTCCAAAGGAGGTGGATGAGATTTCGTTGTGATTATTAATAAAGAATTATTATCGATATATATTTTTATTACAGAAACAAAGGCAATTGTTCCTTTATTGATGATGTTTTTAAAGATTGTAAATCAACAAAAGAAGACGACTTTAGGATAAAGTTTTTTAATTGGGGTATGCAATAAGATTTTTTCTGGTGATTGTATTCTTTACATTATTATTGAATTATTGAAAATTTCCTTATTTATGCCAAAACTTCTTTTATGAGTGTAATCTAAAAAATTTTATTGAGAGGTACAAAAGGCTTCATCACTATAAGATGAGTTTATTATTTTATTGGTTGAGGTTACTTATGATTGTATCATAGAAAAGATATCACTAGATTAACGCGATAATGAATGATAAATGAGGCTGTAAATAAATGCGTGTGTTATTGAAAGGTGAGAGATATTTATCATATTTTTCTCTGTCGAATCAAAGAACATATCGCTGATGCTGTTTCGGGTATTTTAATTGGAGCATCCGTTATATATTGCATTTATTTAAGAGGGATTGTCGTGTTTTATTGGTTTGTGTGGCGTATTTAAAAATAGGAGCGCGGCGACAAATATTAGGCTAAATCTATAAATCTTTTAAAATAATCATCAAAATTCTAAAAGCTTTTAGATTCTTGTTATAAGGCTTTGTTTAAGCTATACAGTAATTCTCAAACTAAAGGTCTATTTTGCTCAATATGCTTCTCATTCTATTAAGAACTTATTTTTAAAGAAAGAAAAAAATCTAATGGGGAATTATACATTAACTCTTGTGACAAGTTTAATAAATTTATGAATAATGCCCTTTTCTAGTGTTTTAAGGAAATTAATTTTATGAACAACTTCGTTTCTTTTTTTCTGTTCTCATGCTGTTAATGAGGAGCTAAACACTATTTATTGTTCTGTTAAAAATGATATGAGACGTATTAAGCCATCACCCGTTATAAATTGAAAAATAAAAACACATGCGATGTTGCGAAAAGTGAAAGAACTTTAAATATCGACACCATTTATAGGTTTATTGGTGAGCATTTAAGCGTGTAAGAGGAAAATTAAAGGATGAATTTGAGTGAGTTAATAGCACCGGAAGCAATTATTCCGGCTCTTAAGGCTAATTCGAAAAAACAAGTTCTACAAATTTTAGCCGAAAAAGCGTCTAAGCTGACAGGTCTTAGTGAGCATATAATTTTTGATATTGTTTTGCAACGCGAGAAGCTTGGTTCAACGGGGCTTGGTGGTGGTATTGCGATTCCTCATGGAAAATTACCTGATATTAATCGGATTATTGGTATATTTGCACGTCTTGAAAGCCCAGTTGATTTTGAAGCTCTCGATGACGAACCTATAGATCTCGTTTTTCTTCTTTTGGCACCTGAAAATGCTGGTGCAGATCACTTAAAAGCTTTATCACAGATTGCACGTGTTTTGCGTCATGCTGATGTTGTGCAAAAATTGCGCAATACGCATAATGCCAATGCGCTTTATGCTTTATTGATTCAAACTTCAGAATCAAATGCAGCTTAAAAGGGATTATGAGTGTATAAATTGCGGGGTATACACCATAGAGGGTAGAAATAATATAATTTGTATCTTAAAGGGCTGATAGCAAAAGATTACGTTATGCGATTTTAAAAAATCGTTTCTAAGCGAATCTTTTTTAAAATCGCAAGCAACAAAAACAAAGTACTTATTTTTTATTGTTCCCATATATTAAAGCACCCAATCATTATGCTCTTGAATTCTTTTGTCCTTTTATGCTGTAAAACAATAGCACGTGAGGTATGATGAGATAAGGCATGTAAGTTTTCTTAATACATTAAGTGCTTTTAGGATACCTCGTAAATATTCTTAAGCAGGACTTGCTTGTAGAATTCCATGAATTGAAAGACAAGAGGAGCTTGCTTAACAAAATCCGAATTGTTGACAGGCCAGATGGGGTTAAGAATCTTCGTCCTTTGAGGGCGAGGAAGAGATCAGCTATTTTAATAGATATGGTTTAGATCGCAACTGTTGTATAGAGCTCATGCTAAAAAACAAATTTGTACGGTATGAATGAAAATGATAGCTTTAGGCTGGGTGAAAGAGTTTTATAGAAAAATTTATTCAATGATGCTTTAATTGATTAAAATGTTGTTTAAAAGACGATAAGGTGGAGAGTTTAGAGCTGCTATAGAAAAAAGTTTTATATTTTTATTTATAAATTACCTAAAAATAAGATAAGAAAACGAGACAAAAGAATTCTTCAGAAGTTTTTGTAACAGGAAGGAAGATATTCTCTAATGCATTAACAATATGGTTAAGCTTGTGTAAGTGGTTAAAATCATTTTAAAAATTAATAATTTGAGATGAGATATAGGGAAATAGTTTCATAACAAACAAAGTTGCATGTCATTATTGAGACAGGATTTAAAGTCTCTATGTTTTATGATTAATATATTGATAATATTTGATTATTTTTGCAAGATATTTTTAATATTACGAAAAGGCGATATCAGGACGATATTGAATACGAGGTATGAATACACTATAATGGATGGAAGGTGGAGTATCTTACGGACAGACATGTATTGAATGTTTAGATTTGAGAAATGATATTCACAAGGCTATGAAATTTCTTTTGGAGTGCAGGGTGTATTTTCAAAGTTTTGCAGCAGATTAAAGAGAACGTTTTTTATGCAAAAACGAAATGAGTGATATAAAATCAAAAATGTTGTTTTTTAATGTGATTATTGAATAAAAAGTTCATATTTTAGTAACGACTAAAAGGTCACAATGGAACGTAAAAATCTGTTCTGATTGCTGTGAAAATATTTTGCTTATTGAAGGAATTAGGATAATTACACGTGAGTATCGAGAAGTTTTTATTTGAACTTTTCTAATGAAGAGAGTCTTGTTAAAGATTAAAGAAGTGAGCTAAATGAAGATGTTTAAAAAGACTGTTATTGCTGCATCTGTAATGGTTCTTGTTACAGGTGGGGTGGCGTGTGCACAAACGCCAAGCCGTTTAAATCAATTTGAAGCGTGGGGAGCCTATTCTTATAAATCGTCCCAAAATACGATTTGCTATGTGTTGTCTGTTCCTTTGAATTCTCTTCCAACGACGGTTAATCATGGTGATAATTTTTTCTTAGTTACCAAGCGTTCTCAATCGCCTCTTTCGTTTGAGCCGCAGTTTATGGCTGGTTATACGCTTCAAGAAGGGTCGAGAGTGACAGTGACCATTGGAGATAAGGACTTTGATTTCTTTACGAAGGATTCTTCAGCTTGGTTGGCGTCATCAGAGCTAGAAAAACAGCTTGTTTCTGCTATGCGTGCTGGAAACAATATGACAGTGAAGGCAATATCAAAACGGGGAACGCATACCACCTATACTTATTCCTTAAAAGGGGTCACTGCTGCCTTAAATGCAGCTCAAAAGTGCCATTAAGGTTTTGATAACTTCTAAAATAGTGATGTAAATTGGAAAGCAATGGCTATTTCCTATGATCTTAGGCCTGTTGGTTCATGTATAGAACGAAAAACAGATAATATTGTTGTGAAGGAGAGTTCTAAACTCTCTTTAATTGGATTATCGCAAGATGAAATAGTGCAAGCTTTGAAGACACTTGGTGTACCAGAGCGTCAAACGCGTATGCGTGCGCGTCAGCTTTGGCATTGGCTTTATGTACGTGGTGTTTCAAATTTTGATGAAATGCTGAATATTTCTAAAGCAATGCAGGAAACACTTAAACGTCATTTTTCCATTGCACGTCCGGAAATTGTTGGAGAACAAATATCAAAGGACGGTACACGTAAATGGCTCTTACGTTTTCCAGCGCGTGGAGCTGGAAGGCCTGTTGAAATTGAAACGGTTTATATCCCTGAAGAAGGACGTGGGACCTTATGTCTTTCATCGCAAGTGGGATGTACATTAACCTGCTCTTTTTGTCATACGGGAACGCAGATGCTTGTTCGCAATCTGACTGCGGAAGAAATTTTGGCACAATTGTTGGTTGCACGTGATTGTTTGGGTGATTTTCCTGATAAGGATACTCCTGATGGGGCAATTGTTCCTGTTGAAGGGCGCAAAATTACCAATATTGTTATGATGGGAATGGGAGAACCTCTTTATAATTTTGAAGCTGTAAAAAAAGCTTTATTGATCGCTTCTGATGGCGATGGACTTTCTTTATCAAAACGTCGGATTACGCTTTCAACTAGTGGGGTTGTTCCTGGAATTATCCGAACCGGAGAAGAAATTGGTGTTATGTTAGCAATTTCACTCCACGCTGTACACGATACACTAAGGGATATGCTTGTTCCTATCAATAAAAAATATCCGCTTTCTTTACTCATGGATGCTTGTCGTAATTATCCTGGTTTGTCTAATGCAAAACGAATTACATTTGAATATGTTATGCTGAAAGATATCAATGATAGTTTAGATGATGCTAAGCGATTGATTCAGCTATTGAAAGGGATTCCTGCTAAGATTAATTTAATTCCTTTTAATCCGTGGCCAGGGAGTAATTATCAATGTTCTGATTGGGAGCAAATAGAGCGTTTTGCTGATGTTGTTAATCAAGCAGGCTATGCTTCTCCTATTCGAATACCGCGTGGACGCGATATCTTAGCGGCATGTGGACAGCTTAAATCGGCTTCAGAGCGCTTACGGAAATCTGAACGTTTGAAACTTGAAAATGCCATTGGTCATTAGTTAACACAGTTTTCAGTGATATAAAGCTTATGCTTTTTTCTGTAAATCAACGTATAAACCTCGCATAAAATAAGCATGTATAAGACATAGCTTAAGGTGGAACAGTGCGAGATGAACAATCTCAGCTTTTATAGATTCAATAGGGGAAAAGATATTGCATAAAGTCCGTTTGCATAATCTCTGAAATGAGGATGAAACCTAATTTAGAGGAAAGTCTCAAGGGCTACACATTTCCACCTCACACTCTTTACTTCGGCTTTATGACTTTTAAAAGCATCTGCGGTAATATCTTTTAAGATGTACATTGCCTCATGCTTTTGTTTGTTACGTTCTTTAACAAGATTACACTTCACACAAAAAACGGAGTGTCTAAAATATAAATTACCATTTTTGTCCATTGACATCTTAATGCACTCCCCATGTCGCAAAAATTTCTGTGAAGAGTATAATACAAAAGCCTCTGTGAAATATATTATACCATCCATACTTTTAGGTTTAATAAAGGTGTAAGTTGGTACCATTATTCTATTTTTTAGTTTTCAATGTTTTAAAGGCTTTAGGTGTTTAAGACAATTCATAAGAGCTATTCTTTTCTTGGATCGTTTTTATCCCCATGACAATTCAAGCTTTTCTTGTGATGTGCAAGAAAGCTATTGTTTAATTCAACATAAACAGATGTAAAATTGAGAGCGTTTCACAATATCTAGAATTCACATTTAAATTAAAAACGATAAATTACACCTTTAAATCAATTTTTTGTAACGATAAGAAGATGAAGGGCAAAGCTGGTAAAAATACCTGCAATAAGCCAGTCGAGAAAGCGGAGATAAAGAGGATTTTGTTTAAGGGTTTTGGTAAGTTTATGTGCTGTAAAAACGACTGAAATTGTAATGGGAAAAGAAATAGGAATATAAGAGAGTCCCAAAAAGAGTAACTTTTGTGTTGCCATAGGATCATTCGCATTGATAAATTGCGGTAAGAATGTCGCGTTAAAGAGTATGACTTTAGGATTGAGAAGATTAATTCCAATACCAGCAAGATAGTTACGTTTAGAGCTTTGAGATTTAGAAGATGTTGGTTCAAAGGAAAGTGTAGGTTTTCTCCGTAACGCTTGAAAGGCAAACCATAAAAGATAAAAGGCGCCTACAATTTTCAGAAGAACAAAAGCGTGTGGCGCAGTAAAAATAAGCGCTGATAAGCCAAGTGCTACGGCAGTAACTTGAATGGCAAATCCTGTTGCACTTCCTAAGGCGCACATAATTCCAGCTTTTTTGCTTTGTGTAATGGTTCGTCCTACAGAAAGCATCATATCAGGTCCTGGAATAAGTGCTAAAATCAACGATGCTAAAGCAAATTGTACAACAATAGACCACTCCGGTAGAAATGACACGTCAATCTCCTCTTATTTTTAAGTAATGTTCATTATTTATACTTTGAAGCGTCTTTATTTATGCTTTTTGAGTCTTTTTAATGTTGTTTAAAGAGAATTTATTTTTATACTTCTTGCATCGTTTTAATTTTTTAGAAAAAAAGAGCAATTTGTATAGAGCATTAGAATGAAAAAGTGGCAAAATATTAGAAAAGTTGTTTTGGCTTATTCAGGGGGGTTAGATACGTCAATTATTCTCAAATGGTTGCAAAGTACGCTAGGCGTTGAAGTTGTAACTTTTACAGCGGATTTGGGGCAGGGCGAAGAGCTAGAATTTGCTCGTCGTAAAGCTGAAATGCTCGGTGTTAAAGAAATCTACATTGAAGATTTGCGTGAAGAATTTGTGCGTGATTTTGTTTTCCCGATGTTTCGGGCCAATACCGTTTATGAGGGGAGTTATCTTTTAGGAACGTCAATTGCACGTCCACTTATTTCAAAACGCCTTATTGAAATTGCTAAGGAAACAGGGGCCGATGCAATTGCTCATGGAGCAACAGGAAAAGGCAATGATCAGGTACGTTTTGAGCTTTCCGCTTATGCTCTTAATCCTGATATAAAGATTATTGCACCGTGGCGTGATTGGGATTTTAAGAGTCGGACAGATCTCTTTAAATTTGCCCGTACACATCAAATTCCTGTAGAAAAGGATAAACAAGGTGAAGCGCCTTTTTCAGTAGATGCAAATTTATTGCATTCTTCATCAGAAGGAAAGATTTTAGAAGATCCAGCCCTTCCTGCTCCTGAATATGCCCATATGCGTACTCTTTCGCCGGAAGCTGCTCCAGATCAAGCAACCAGAATCACTCTTGGCTTTAAAAAAGGTGATGCTGTTTCAATCAATGGAAAAAGTTTAACCCCTGCAACTTTACTTGCAGAATTAAATCATTATGGGCGCGATAATGGTATTGGTCGGTTAGATTTGGTGGAAAATCGCTTTGTGGGTATGAAATCGCGGGGTATTTATGAAACACCAGGGGGAACTATCCTTTTAACGGCTCATAGAGCTATAGAATCTTTAACGCTAGATCGTGGTGCAGCTCATTTGAAAGATGAATTAATGCCACGTTATGCAGAACTCATTTATTATGGATTTTGGTTTTCTCCGGAACGTAAGATGTTGCAGGCAGCGATTGATTTATCTCAAGAACATGTTGAAGGTGAAGTTACGTTAAAGCTCTATAAAGGAAATGTGATCGTTGAAGGGCGCCAAAGTAAAAAGTCACTTTATTCTAGTGAGTTGGTGACTTTTGAGGATGATCAAGGCGCTTATGATCAAAGAGATGCAACAGGTTTTATTAAATTAAATGCTCTTCGTTTGCGTACATTAGCCATGCGTCATCAAGATGATAAAGAAAAAAGATAAAAAATTACTTTGAAAAGTATCATATGGGGCATTGTTTTTATATGAAACACTTTATCTAAGTATTTTTGTTTATTGGTTCTTAAGGTTCTTTCGTTTACTGTTAGAGACTTCGCTTTTGTGCTTATAAATATAATAAGCAAGCCTCGTGGTAAGAGAAAAGAAGGCTTTGATAATCAAAACAAGACAATTTTGCTTTATAATATTCAATGTTTTTTATTTCTCTCAGAACAAAATATGTTTACAGCGGGGGTGGTTTTTGTATTTTGACCAAGAGTATCAAGAAATTTACATCTTTTTGCTTGCTATTATTGACGAATAAATTCAAGAACCATACACCCTATTTTGAAAAAGTATAATTTTTAGGATAAATAATGATGCGTGATCAGTGTGATGCCCTTAGCCTTACGCCTGAATTAAAGGATGCGGCTGCTCAATCGAGAACTTGGCCATTTGAAGAAGCACGTAAGATTATCAAACGGTATGAAAAAACAGGTTACCCAGATAGTGTAATATTTGAAACGGGTTATGGACCATCTGGTTTACCGCATATTGGGACTTTTGGGGAAGTTGCACGTACAACCATGGTGCGTCATGCATTTCATATTCTTACAGAGAATAAAGTAAAAACAAAGTTGCTTTGTTTTTCTGATGATATGGATGGTTTGCGCAAGGTCCCTGAGAATGTGCCTGATCGCGAGAAAATGGAACATTATCTCGGTCAACCGTTGAGTCGTGTACCTGATCCTTTTGGAGATGATTATCCTTCTTTTGGAGCAGCGAATAATGCACGTTTACGGGCTTTTCTTGATCGTTTTGGTTTTGATTATGAATTTGCAAGTGCTACGGATTATTACAGTTCGGGTCGTTTTGATGAAACACTTTTAAAAATCCTTGCTTGTTATGACAAGGTGATGGCAATTATTTTACCGACATTGGGTGAAGAACGACAAGCAACCTATTCTCTCTTTTTACCGATTTCTCCCTTTTCTGGAAAAGTATTACAGGTCCCGATGATTGCGCGGAATGTTGAAAAAGGAACGGTTACTTATATTGAACCCGAAACAGGAGAAACCATAGAAACAGAGGTTACAGGGGGCAAAGTTAAGTGTCAGTGGAAGGTCGATTGGGCTATGCGTTGGACAGCGCTTGGCATTGATTATGAAATGGCAGGAAAAGATCTTATCGATTCCACAAATCTTTCTTCTAAAATTTGTAAAGTATTGGGTGGGAAGCCTCCAGAAGGATTTAACTATGAGCTCTTTTTGGATGAGAAAGGGCAGAAAATTTCCAAATCAAAAGGAAATGGCTTAACCATTGATGAATGGCTTACTTACGCCCCAACGGAGAGTTTAGGGCTTTATATGTTTTCAAAGCCCAAGACAGCCAAAAGGCTTTATTTTGATGTTATTCCCAAAGCCGTTGATGAGTATTATGCACATCTTTCAGCCTATGGTCGTCAAAGTTGGCAAGAACGGCTTAATAATCCTGTATGGCATATTCATAATGGTTGTCCACCGCAGGTTGATTTGCCGGTATCCTTTGCCATGCTTTTAAATTTAGTAAGTGCTTCAAATGCAGAGAATGCAGAAGTTCTTTGGGGGTTTATTTCTCGTTATGCTAAAGGTGCCAATACGCAAACTTATCCAGAACTTGATCAATTGGTGAAGTTTGCCATTAAATATTTTGATATTTTTGTCAAACCCAACAAAAAATTCCGTACACCCGATAACAGTGAACGCGTAACATTAGCACAAATTGATGAAAAATTAGCCAATTTGCCTGAAACTTTTGATGGCAACATATTGCAAAATACGCTTCTTGATGTTGCGCGACTAACGGAACGTTACCAAGATCATAGCAAAAAAAGTCCTGAAGGTGGTCCTGGTGTCTCCAATGTCTTTTTCCAAATGCTCTATGAGGTCCTTTTAGGACAAGAGCGAGGTCCGCGATGGGGATCATTTATAGCGCTTTATGGGATTAATGAAATGCGTGCACTGATTGCCGAAGCATTGGCACGACCTATGGAGGAATAATGGAACGAAGAGTCCAGGAAGTAAAGCGACGCCGTACATTTGCGATTATTGCTCACCCAGATGCTGGGAAAACAACATTGACGGAAAAGCTTTTATTGTTTGGTGGTGCTATTCAACTTGCAGGAGAAGTAAAAGCCAAAAAAGATCGTATTCAAACCCGTTCTGATTGGATGAATATTGAGCGTGATCGTGGTATTTCTGTTGTGACTTCTGTGATGACGTTTGAATATGAAAATCATATTTTTAATCTCTTAGATACCCCAGGCCATGAAGATTTTGCAGACGATACCTATCGTACTCTTACAGCTGTTGATAGTGCTATCATGGTATTGGATGGCGCCCGCGGGATTGAGCCTAGAACACTAAAATTGTTTGAAGTGTGTCGGATGCGGGATATTCCTATTGTTACTTTTATTAATAAAATGGATCGTGAGGCGCGTGATCCTATAGAGCTTTTAGATGAAATTGAGGAAAAACTTGCGCTTGATACCGCACCCATAACATGGCCTATTGGGACGGGTAAAGATTTTGTTGGTACCTTTGATCTTCATCATAATCGTTTTCGCCAAAAAGATGATGAGATAACACAGCGGATCGTTTCAGATCCCAGTGAGATTGTTCATTTACTTCCAGAGTATCAACGTTCAACTTTTATTGAAGGGGTGGAACTCGCCCGAAGTGCTTGCAAAAACTTTAATCTTCAAGCTTTCCGTGAAGGTCATATGACTCCGGTTTATTTTGGTTCGGCGTTACGAAATTTTGGTGTTCGTGATTTAATTAATGCACTCATTGATTTTGGCCAAAGTCCCCGTGATCAAAGTGCAGATCAGCGCAATATCATAGCAACTGAACCTAAAATGACGGGATTTGTTTTTAAAATTCAAGCGAATATGGATCCTAATCATCGTGATCGTATTGCGTTTTTTCGGGTTTGTTCTGGAACACTTGAACGCGGTATGAAGACAAAGTTGGTTCGAACGGGAAAACCAATGACACTTTCGGCTCCACAATTTTTCTTTGCGCGTTCACGCCAAATTGCTGATCAAGCTTATGCGGGTGATATCGTAGGAATTCCTAATCATGGAACATTGCGTATTGGCGATACTTTGACCGAAGGAGAAGATATCCTCTTTAGGGGAGTCCCCAATTTTGCACCAGAGATTTTACGTCGTGTTTGTTTGGGCGATCCAATGAAAGCAAAAAAGCTCAAAGAAGCTTTGCAACAAATGGCTGAAGAAGGGGTTGTACAATTGTTTATTCCAGATGATGGATCGCCTTCTCTCATTGGTGTTATTGGTGCTTTGCAAATTGATGTTTTAAAAGAACGATTAAAAATAGAATATTCTTTACCCGTCAATTTTGAGCCCGCACGTTTTAATTTATGCCGTTGGGTTTTAGCACAAAGCAAAGATGAGTTACAAAATTTTCTCAGCAATCACCGCTCTGCTATTGCGTATGATTTGGAAGGTGATCCAGTTTTTTTAGCGGAGAACCATTTTTCATTGAATTATGAGGCAGAAAGAGCCCCTAAAATAAAATTTTCTGCTTTTAAAGATTATCAAGTACGCTCTTAACGTAAAGAAGAATCTTTTATGTCACAATTTGGTTGATAATGATTTTTCACATTGTATTGGGGATCTGAATGTTGTTATTTTTTTCTGAAAACGATAGCGTCTGTAAAAAACATTTTCAGATTGCATTATATAAAAATGCCGTTAATTTTTATATTCAATAAGTTATAATATATTTATAACGTCTTTTAAAATTTTAATATTTGTTTTTTTATATTGCTTCTGTGAGTTAGAAGGCAAGCTGGAGCTAAATTCTTCGTTGAAAAATATCAAAAAAGTTTTGATATATTTTTTCACGATGGCTTAAGACAAGGTCATATATTTCAATATTTTGAATGTAAGTTAAAAATCTCCTGTATAAAGAGAGCTTTTCAGTTTTTCCTTGTATGAAAATTGTATACAGTCAAAATAATGCAAATAATCAATAAGATGGAATTTGTTATCCCAAATATGAGATCATATGACCTATAAACCACGTGTCTTTTCTATTTCTCCTGGAACGGCTTTTTTGCCTCACTTTGTTGATGCGCTGCTCTCTGGTACCCTTATTGATAATTTTGCTCCCAATGGAGATATTCAAACAGCCCTTGCCGATAGCCTTATTTATGTTCCAACTCGTCGTGCAGCTCGGGCTTTGCGTTTAGCCTTTGTTGAAAGAAGCCAGACACAATCAACATTCTTGCCAACCATTCGTGCCCTAGGAGATGTCGATGAGGACAGTTTCCTTTTTGTTGAAAATCATACCTGTTCTCTCAATCCGCCTATTGGAGAAAGCGAACGCTTACTGCTTTTAGCGCGTCTTATTCGTCCATGGCGTGAAAGTTTGCCTGCACATCTGCGTGCCATGTTTGGTACAGAAGATGTGCTTATTCCAGCGCATAGTGCCGATGCAATTTGGCTTGCTCAAGATTTAGCACATTTGATGGATGAAATTGAAACAGAAGCAGCAGATTGGACGAAACTTAAAAATATTGCTCCTGATATGATTGCTGAATGGTGGCAAATAACACTCGATTTTCTGACTATTGTTACGCAAAATTGGCCACAAATCTTGATAGAAAGGCAGCGAAGTAATCCTGCTGAATGGCGTAATCAAGCACTTACAATGCATGCAGAGACTTTACGACGTACGCAGCCTGATAAACCGATCATTGCGGCTGGTGTGTCCGGTTCTATTCCCGCAGTTTCTCATCTTTTAAAGGTTATAGCCTCTCTACCAAAAGGGGCTGTTGTTCTTCCTGGTCTTGATCTTCATATGGATGAAGAACAATGGAATGCACTCAGCACAAGCAATAAAGAAAAAACAGCTTGTGATTTTTTTGATCATGCAGAAAATATTTTTAGCCATCCTCAATATCATTTAAAAAAACTTCTAACTCTCATGGACTGTCAACGCGACCATGTTTGCGAAATTGGCCAACAGAATAGCACAAAGAAAAGGCGAATGGCTCTTTTATCGGAAGCACTCCGACCAGCTTCTACGACAGACAAATGGATACAAATTGTCCGTGATGATTATGAGGATATTTGTGCAGATTGGTCATTTATTGAAGCTATAAATGAACGTGAAGAGGCTCTCGCTATCGCTGTTGCTTTACGCAAGGCTATTGAAGAGCCCCAAAAAACTGCAGCCCTTATTACAAATGACCGTAATTTAGCTCGCCGTGTTGCTGCGGAATTACAGCGATTTGGCATTGAAGCAAATGATTCAGGGGGAATACCACTTGCACAAACATTGCCTGTAACGCTCTTGCGACTGATCTTAGAAAATGTGTTGCAACCTGATGATCCCATTGCTTTTCTTTCTCTTCTTAAACATCCACTGACAACACTCCAACAAAATCGTCATTGCTTACGCGAAATGGCAGAAAATTTTGAACTTTTTGTTCTTCGAGGGAACACGGGGCGTATCAATCTTTGCGAATGTGATCAATTTCTTGAAAAATGGATTGAAACCTATTCCCATGCTCGTTCTGAAATTAATGCCCTTGATCAGCAGAAATTTGAGGAAGCACGTCTCCTGTGTCATCTTTTGAAGAAGGCTGTTGAACCTTTAGCCTCTCTCATGAAACAAGAGAAAGAATGCACCATCAACGAAGCTGCGATAGCAACTGTTGAGGTTTTTGAAAATTTTGGGCGCAATGAGGATAATTCTCTTGCTCATCTTTATCGACACGAAGCAGGACAAACTCTATCAAAATTTTTACGGGAATTGGTCAGTGATCAATCAAGATTAACATTTCATCTTTGCGAATGGCCCGCTATGTTTTCTGCATTGATCGCAACGCGTTCCGTTACACCTTCGCCTGGAGGACATTCACGTTTATTCATCTGGGGTACTTTGGAATCACGTTTGCAAACGGTTGATACAGTGGTTATTGGCGGTCTTAATGAAGGGTCATGGCCGATATCAATCCGGAATGATGCTTTTTTATCGCGACCGATGAAAATGATGTTAACTCTAGAACCACCAGAGCAGCGTATTGGTATTTCCGCCCATGATTTTCAATGGGCTATGGGAATGGATAAAGTGGTGATGAGTCGCGCATTGCGTGTTAATCATACGCCTTCTATTCCTTCACGCTGGCTACAACGCATAGAAACAGTTGTAGGAAAAAAGGCTTGGGAACAAATCCGTGCACGAGGTGAAATACTACGCCATTGGACAAGGATGCTTGATCATACCAGCATGATTTTTGATGTGGAACGACCTTGTCCCGCACCACCCCTTGATGTACGTCCGCGTCATTTTTCAGTCACTGAAATAGAAACATTGCGCTATGATCCTTATGCTATTTATGCCAAAAAAATCTTACGACTGAAACCACTTAAACCACTTATTCACGACCCTAGCGCTATTGAGCGCGGAATACTTTATCACGCTATTCTTGCAGCTTTTTGCACACAAATAAAAAATCCAAATGCCGCAAATGCTTTAGATGTCCTACTTGCCATTGGACGTAAAGAATTTGATAAATTCAATTTTCCACCCGATATTGAAGCTATTTGGTGGAACATTTTTGAAAATCTTGCTCCACGCCTTATTCAGTGGGAACAAAGTTTAGGGCCGCGAGAGCGATATGCTGAAGTGGTCTCAGAAAAAATACCTATAGGAACAACAGGAGTAACCCTTTCAGGGCGTGCTGATCGTCTTGATGTCTTGCCAGACAGAGCGGTTGAAATTCTAGATTTCAAAACTGGAACGCCTCCTTCATCAAAACAGGTTCGTGAATTATTATTTCCACAATTGGCTTTAGAAACAGCTTTGCTGATGGAAGGGGCATTTCCAGATTTTCAAGATCTTACCCCCTCAAATTTATTTTACATTCCCCTAAACGGAAAAGGTGAAATTAAATCCCAATCCATTCTTTTAAGTAAAGGAGAAGGAGAAACCCACTTAAGTGCAGTTAATCTTGGTGAAATTGCATGGAAAAATCTTATTGCACTTATAACGTATTATCAAAATCCACAACAAGGCTATCTTTCACATGCTGTTCCCATGGAAAAACGATATGAGGGTGACTACGACCATTTGGCACGGTTGTGGGAATGGTCAAGTGGTTTTTATAAAGAAGAGTAATCATGACTGTTTTTTCTATTCCTGAAGCCGCTCTTGATGCACAAGCAACAGCAACACATCCCCAAAAAAACGTGTGGGTTTCTGCAAATGCTGGATCTGGAAAAACCCACGTTTTAAGTGAACGTGTTATTCGTTTGCTTTTAAACGGTACGCCTCCAGCACGTATTTTGTGCCTTACTTATACAAGAGCTGCTGCTGCTGTTATGCAATCACGAATTTTTCGTACACTTTCCAGTTGGAATGAACTCGATGATGCACAGCTGCAAGAAATCTTAACACGGTTTGAAAATAAACCCGTCAATGCGCAAAAATTAACTTATGCACGACAACTCTTCGCTCGTGCTCTTGAAACGCCTGGAGGCTTGAAAATTCAAACGATTCATGCTTTTTGTGAATCTCTCTTGCATCAATTTATGTTAGAAGCCAATATCGCAGGGCATTTCGAACTTCCCGATGATATCAGTCGCGAAAAATTACGACAAGAATCTCGTCGCCAACTTTTAGCGCGTCATGATGTACAACCTGCTTTGCAACAGTTGCTTCAAGTTATTAGCGAACATACTTTTAACCAACTGCTCTATGAAGCAGTTGAAAAGCAACATAAACTCTCTGATTTTTTATCTTCTCTTCTATCTGAAAATGGAGAAGAAAAATTGCGCGCGCTTTTCAACTTAGCGCCCGATGAAACAAATCAAGGTCTGCTGGAACAAATTCAACAAACCGCGCGCCTCCCCCTTTATGCTCTTAAGCATTGTGAAACCAATGGAAGCCAAAACTTTAAGAATATGGTGGAAAAATTTTCCCAATTAGAAAAGGCGCATGATGAGACAAATATTCTCAATATTATTTCTGATATTTATTTTAAAACAAAAGGTGAGCCGCGTAGCTTCTCAAATTTATCTCGTAAAAAATCCGATGAAATTTGGCCGTTTATTCAACAAATGCTTGAAGATAAACAAAACAAGCTTTCTCTTCTTTTAGAAAAATATCAATGCACAAAGGTTGCTACCCTCAATATGGCTGCTTTTCAGCTCTGTGCCGTTTATCTCAAAATCTATACGAATCTAAAAAAGGCCAATGGCATCTTGGATTTTGACGACCTTATTGAGCGTACGCTCCATTTGTTACAGCGCAAAGGTGCAAGCCAATGGGTGCACTATAAACTTGATCAGGGCCTTGATCATATTCTCCTTGATGAAGCACAAGATACCAACCCGGAGCAATGGCAAATTATTCAACTGTTGGCACAAGAATTTTTCTCAGGGTATAGCCAACGAACAAATATACGGACTCTTTTTGCTGTTGGAGATGAAAAGCAATCTATTTATTCTTTTCAAGGCGCTGCTCCGGAAAATTTTGCTGCAAATGGACGAATCATCCAAAAAAAAGCGCAGCAAACAAATCAACAATTTGAAAAAATACAACTGCATTACTCTTTTCGCTCTACAGCAGATGTTCTTAAAAGCGTTGATCTTGTTTTCGAAACACCAGAAAACTATAAAGGACTTTCGGCAGAAAACACAAAGACGGTGCATGAGGCTATTCGTGTTCATAGCCCAGGTGAAGTTGTTATATGGGATGCCATTTCCAAAGAAACAAGCGAATTTCCTCATGATTGGCATTTGAGTGTTGATCATTTAGATACACCTGAAGTCCGTTTAGCAGAAAAAATTGCTGAAACGATTGCCGACTGGTTACAAAAAGGTGAAATGCTTCCAGCAAAGGGACGCTTAATACGGGCAAGTGATATTATGATCTTGGTTCGTAAACGTGATAAATTTGTTTCAGCTCTTTCCCGTGCTCTGAAACACCTTAATATTCCTGTAGCAGGGGCTGATCGTTTACAACTCACCAAACATATTAGTATCCGTGACTTAATGGCACTTGGGCGTTTTGTTTTGCAGCCACAAGATGATCTTTCTCTTGCTTGCGTCTTAAAAAGCCCCATTTTTGCTTTTAGTGAAAAGGAACTTTATCAGCTTGCTACACACCGAACCGGCTCTCTTTGGCAAAGCTTATGTACGCATGCATCATCGCAGGTATCTTTTAAAGATGCTTTTGAAAAACTGAACTATTATCGCACTTTAGTGGATAAAATACCGGTTTTCGAGTTTTATAGCCATATTCTGAATAATGATAAAGGAAGACAAAAAATTTTAGCCCGTTTAGGATCTGAAGCAAATGATGTACTCGATGCTTTTATGGATTATACGCTCGCTATTCAAAAAACAGGATTACCAGGATTACAAGCTTTTTTAGAAACATTAACTGCAAGCGAACCAGAAATTAAACGTGAATTTGAACAAAACAATGAAGAAATTCGCATCATGACGGTTCATGCCGCAAAAGGACTGGAGGCTGCTATTGTGTTTTTGGTTGATCCTGGTAGTGCGATTTGGCATCCTCAGCATGCACCTCATTTGCTTAAAGTTCCTTTAGATGATGCACAAGGGTACGGACAACACGCTTTTATTTGGCGCCCCAATGAAAAGTTTAATACAAAGCTCTCTAAAAAAGCAATTTTACATTTAAAAGAGCGTGCCGAAGAAGAATATAGGCGCCTTCTTTACGTGGGAATGACACGCGCTGAAGATCGTTTATTTGTTTGTGGATATAACGGTAAAAAAACGCTCTCTGATACATGGCTACAACTAGTAAAAAAAGCCCTTGTACCCCATGCGGTTACTATAAAAGGTCCTGCAGAAGATATTGCAGCTTGGCGTTATTGCATTACATCTTCTTCTTCTGCCTCTATAATAAATCAAGAAGTTCCTTGTGCTGAGAGTCAAGCCTTACCACCTTTGCCTTCCTTTTTCTCTCATAAAGTACCAGTCGAACCAGTGCTCCCAAAACCGTTAAAACCCTCTGTCGCGAGCCTTTCCATTGAAGCTGATACAGAGCTTTCTTCAAGTCCAAAACAACTTTTCACTTCACCTGTTTTAGGAGAAACAAACACCAACAGAGTTTTTTTCATTGAATATGGTCATATCATTCACCGATTGTTACAACATCTACCAGATTGCCCCCCACAAAAACGTCCAGATTATGCTCGAAACTATCTCAATCTCAAAGCTTCTCATTGGGAGGAAAGCCAAAGAGAAGATGCTCTTCGCCACGTTTGGAAAATTTTAGATCATGTTTACCTCACCCCCCTTTTTTCTGAGCATTCACGTGCTGAGGTTCCTTTAATGGGTATTGTAAAAATTCGAGGAAAGGAACAAGCAGTTTCTGGTCAAATTGACCGTCTCTACATCACGAAAAACAGCATTATCTTTGCTGATTTTAAAACAGGGATTCCACCTGAAAATGAAGCTGCTATTGCTCCTCATCATTGGTTGCAAATGGCGCTTTATCGAAAATTGTTGCAAGCGATACATCCTGATAAAGATATCCAAGCTCTGCTTATCTACAGTAAAGAAGCCAAAATTTTTAAACTTCCTCCAGAAAAACTCGAGGCATTTCTTGATGAAATTGCCCTATAAGTTATTGCTTCCCTTCAAAGTATCTTTACGCTTTTTTACTTTCCTAAAATTGCTCAAATAAACACACGCCACAATTTTTGATGCAAAAAAACTCTTTAATAATTTATCTTTGCAATAACTTGATATGAATTGTTATCATACCAATCTATAAAAAGTGAGTATAAAGGATAAATCAATGACGTGTGTAAAAGTTGATAAGGACAATTTCGAAAGTGAAGTTCTAACCTCTTCCACCCCAGTTGTGGTTGATTTTTGGGCAGAATGGTGTGGTCCCTGCAAAATGATTGCGCCAATTTTGGATGAAATTTCAACAGAGATGCAAAACCAAGTTAAAATTGTCAAAGTAAATATTGACGAAAATCCGGAATTAGCTACCCAATATGGAGTACGCTCTATCCCTACATTATTAATGTTTAAAAATGGAAATGTCTCATCAAATATGGTTGGCGCTACCTCTAAAGGACGTCTTTCTGAGTGGATAAAAGATGGGCTTCGTTAATGCTTATACATAGGCAACGATAAAGGAGAGAAATTTTATCTCTCCTTTTGACTTTTTTAAACATTCTTTTCTAAAATATATTGGTAATAGCAAGTCAATTAAATCAAAAAGTTAGATGCATTTATTTTAATGCTTTTAAGAATACACACTGTTATGCATGACCATGTCGATATTTTTTATGTGTGAATTGCAAAAGACTGTTGCAAACGTTCAATGGAATGTTGTGCAGATCTCAGTGTCACATGACGCCCATGTGCTTGATATTGTAAGGTAAGTGCAAAAGTGGCAAACTCTAAAAAATCTGTACTTCTTTCTGGCCATTCAACGAGTAAAATGTTTTTCTCACGTGCTTCATGAAGCCCTAATTCATCAATTTCTTCTGCCATAGAAAGGCGATAAAGATCAGCATGAATAATTTCAAACTGTGGAAGTTGATAGCTTTGCACAAGAGTAAAAGTCGGGCTTGGAACATCCATAGTGTCATCGTTCGCAAGTGTTTGGATGATTGTACGTGCAATGGTTGACTTTCCAGTTCCAAGATCTCCTTGCAGCGTTACAAGATCTCCTGGCTTTAAAGAAAGGGCTAAATTTTTTGCAAAAAGCTTTGTTGCCTCTTCATTTTCAAGAAAAAAATTAAAATTCATCAAAACTTCCATGAGCTGGATAAAAATATAATAAAGGTTAAAATTAAAAAATTTTATCTCCTTTGGAGAGGGGGAAAAAACACTTAACTGTTGTTCCTTTTCCAGAACCGGTAAGAATTTCAACATATCCACCGTGTAGTTCAACGAAACTTTTCACAAGCGAAAGACCAAGTCCCGCTCCTGCACGCCCACCATGGTGTGAATGGGAAGAAAAACGTTTAAAAATACGATCAAGAATGTCTTCAGGGATATCAGAGCCTTCATTGTGAACGCTAAAGACGATGTTATCATCTTGTTCATCGACACAAAATTCAATAGTGCTCGCTTCCGTTGCAAAATTAAGTGCATTACTCAGAACATTCACAAAAATTTGATGTAAGCGCTTTTCGTCAGCAGAAATAGAATTTAAGGAAGGCGAAATTTGTTGTAAAAGCGTAATATGGCGTCCATTAAGGCGATCTTCTACACGGGCTACCGCTTGTATCATAGCATCAGCAATGTTAACTGGTTTTATGTCTAACTCCATAATGCCTGCGTCAAGGGTGGCAAGATCAAGAATATCGTTAACAATATTCAAAAGAGTTCCTGATTCTGAATGAATATGCCCAAGATATTCTTGTTGACGTTCATTGATAGAACCGAAAATTTGATCCCGTAAAATATCGGAAAATCCAATAATATTGGTGAGAGGTGTACGCAATTCATAGGAAACATGTTGGACAAATTCATTACGCAAACGATCAGCACTTTCTAAGGCTTCATTTCTTTCTTGAAGAGCTCGTGCAACATGAACGGTGTCTGTAACATTCACAAAAGTAAGCATTGTTTGTCCATCGGGAAGAGGGACTAAAGTATAGTCAATAATCATATCATTTTTAAGATCTATACGTCCCGAATATGTTTCACGTTTTTCAGCAAAACCGGTAATGAATTTGGTAAACTGATCCCATTCTTGCCCCCAAGTTAAGGCTGAACAATGGTTTTGTAACTGTGTAATATGGGTTCCTTCTACCAGTAAATTATAAGGAAGAGACCACAATTTCGACAAGGCCGGATTGGATAAACGAAGGCGTCCATCCGTACCAAAAACGACCACGCCTTCGGAAAGTTTATCAAGTGTTTCACCTTGTATTTTAATAAGAGTATTATAACGGCGTTCAAGATCAATTTTTTCTGTAAGGTTTTCATAAAGCCACGTGACCCCTCCTTGTGGGTGAGGGTTCGAGACAACACGCACCGTACGCCCATCTGGAAGATTCCAAATTTGTTGGTTTGATTCCATTTGCCGATAGGCTTTAAAAAGTTCTTCTTTCCACGCGCGCCAATCAGGGTGTTCAGCAATGAGCCCTTTTTCACGTAAACGTTCAAGAAATAATGTATGGCTTGGTTCACTTTCTAAAAAGGAACTCTCCAACGGCCATAAAATTTTAAAAGCATGATTGCAGAATTTTAATTTTTGGTTTGTATCAAAAATGGCTACAGCTGTTGAGATTTGGTCAAGGGTTTCACAATGGCTTTGAAGAACATATCTTAATTCATGAGCAAGATTTTCATAGGCACTGTCATCACGTGCAAAAGCGGCCATCCCTTCGGCTGTTGTGATCCGTGTGAGATGAAAACGGCGCCGTTCTCCATCAATGACGGTGTGAACATGTTCTTGAAAAAGTGTTTCTGTTTCATCTGTTTTGCATTGTGTGTTTTCATTGAAAAGATCCCCCACTTCATCACTGCCTTCACGATAGTTTGTCATTTCTCTAAAGGCGCGATTGATAAAACAAACTTTTCCCTCACAATCTTTGATCCATACCGGTTCTTGAATAAGATCAAGAAGATTACGCTGCATTCTCAGTTCAGTAAGAAGGCGGGCGATATCTTTCTGTAAACGAGCATTTTCGCTCTGCTGTTTTGAGATATCTTGAAAACGAGCGATGGCGACTGTTCTTGCGATAACCCCTGTAACTTGTAGCAGCACATTATTTGTGGTGGTGATGGAAAGTGCAAAAGGGTGACATTTACAACGCAGTTGAGTCAACGCATAATCAAGTTCTCGCAGAGAATTTTCTTCAACCCAGAGTTCAAAACGCTGAAAATTTTGCTGATCAATGCCTATTTTTTGCAATGTGGAAAGGTTACCCACGACACGAGGTAAGGTTGTTGGATTTTCCCAAATAAGAAGGAATTGCTCGGTTTCTTCCAGAAGCCATTCATAATATTTAAGTTTTTCAGAAAAATCTGCTTGAATTATCTTCAAAGGCTTCTGTGCTGTTTTTTTTGCATGCATAATAACAGCCATGCATGTGAGAAATGAAGCACAAGAAATCCCTCCACACAGCGCTAAAAACAGCCATGGACCATTTTGCAAAGTGAAGGAAAATGGTAAATAATTCTCCAACGACTGAGCAATAGAGCATGTTGGAGAAAAAAAGAAAAAAAGGCAAAAGATATACGTATAGATTCGAATCATTTTTTGAGCTTTTTCTTTGGGGGTATGGTCACCAAAGCTGAGCACGACATCTTTCCCTTTTTTTAACCCAAGGAAGCATTTTAGTAACGGTAATGGTTTGGTTTATAAGGTCCTTGCGGTGTGACTCCAATATAAGCGGCTTGTTCTTCTGATAAAACAGTTAATTTTATTCCTAACCGATCAAGATGGAGACGTGCAACTTTCTCATCAAGATGTTTAGGCAAAACAGTGACTTCATTTGTATAGTGTTCTGCACGGGTAAAGAGTTCAATTTGCGCTAAAACTTGATTGGTAAACGAGGCCGACATGACAAAAGAAGGATGCCCTGTTGCATTACCAAGATTTAACAACCGCCCTTCAGAGAGCAAAATGATGCGTTTTCCATCGGGAAAGGTGATCATATCAACTTGAGGTTTAATATTTGTCCATGGCAAATTTCTAAGGGCTGCGACTTGGATTTCGTTATCAAAATGACCAATATTTCCAAGAATACACATATCTTTGACTTGTCGCATATGGTCTAAACGGACAACATCTTTATTGCCTGTTGTTGTGATGATAATATCAGCACTGGAGGCAGCATCATCCAAATTAATAACTTCATAGCCATCCATAGCCGCTTGAAGTGCGCAAATAGGATCAATTTCTGTTATTTTAACACGCGCTCCAGCACCCGAAAGAGACGCTGCTGAACCTTTTCCTACATCACCATAACCACAGACAATGGCAGTTTTCCCCGCGATCATCACGTCTGTTCCACGTCGAATACCATCGACCAATGATTCTTTACATCCATATTTATTATCAAACTTTGATTTCGTGACGCTATCATTGACATTAATAGCAGGAAAAGGCAGGAGTCCTTCTTTTTGTAATTGATAAAGGCGGTTTACACCTGTTGTGGTTTCTTCGCTTACCCCTTTAATTGCTGCGCGCTGTCGTGTAAAAAATCCTGGCGTTGCATCCATACGCTTTTGGATTTGTTTGAAAAAAATTTCTTCTTCTTCTGTTTTAGGATGCGAGAGGATATCTTTATTTTGTTCTGCACGACTTCCCACTAAAATATAGTTTGTAGCATCTGCTCCATCATCTAAAATCATATTGGAAGGATTACCATCAGGCCATTGGAAAATGGCATCTATATAAGTCCAATATTCTTCCAATGTTTCACCCTTAACAGCGAATACAGGAATACCCGTTGCGGCAATAGCTGCTGCTGCATGATCTTGTGTGGAAAAAATATTGCTAGAGCTCCACCGTATATCGGCGCCAATCGCTTTTAATGTTTCAATTAAAACAGCTGTTTGAATTGTCATGTGCAATGAGCCAGAAATGCGCGCACCGCGCAAAGGTTGACTGGAGGAAAATTCCTTTCGACAAGCCATCAAACCAGGCATTTCAGTTTCAGCAATATCAAGTTCTTTACGACCATAAGCGGCAAGGGCAATATCTTTGACAACAAAATCTTGAGCTGTCATTCTTTATTCCTTTAAAATCAGTTTTTCCAAGACGGTAGGAGAAATTAAAAAAAAATGCAAGACAAGAAGAAGACTTCTTTATGTGAAAAAGCTCTTTTAAAATCTCCATAAATTTGTGTAACAAATAGGCATTTATGAAGCTGAGTCATGATGTGACGAATAGGACAAGAAATCTCAGGATAAGTCTTATTATAAAAACAAAATTTTATTCTTTTTACGGAACGTTAAAGCTTTTAAAAATCTTCAGAGGGATACCTTTTAAAGAATAAACATGATGCATTGCTTCACAGTTTTTATATTGATTTTTTTATGGGATAAACAAAAATAGTACACTTTTATTCTACTCACTCATGCGGTTGTTTAAAAAAGGCATTATGATCTTGTTTCGTTTGATTATTAAGCTTTAGTAAAATAATATAATGCAAAGCCATATGTTGTTGTCTTTATATTTATGAACAGACAATCTCAGCATAGGTTTTTCTGAATTCCTATGGTGCATTATGCTCCTACATGAGGATAGTTTGTAAGAGATGTTTTTTTCCTGTTTTCAATAATTTTTTTCAAAAGACTGTAAATATGCGAGAAAACACTTTTTATGATATCAATGGAGCATTTAAAATGCAAAAACATCAATCTATTGAACACTCTGATTTTAAAATAGCGAACAACAAGCTATGAATTATAAATCAAATAATTAACTCAGTTTTAGGAGAATTTATTTTAGACGAGTAAATTTTGGGAAAATTGACCATGTGGACGAAATCTCCAGAGATAACTTGGCAAAAATGCAGCTATTGCTCTAGGAGTAATTCCCACACCTTCTAAAGTATATCCATTTTCAATAGCTTCTTGTGAAACAATGTTATCCATTTGCAAAAAGCGTATCTGATTGGCTGTTACAAGTGTCGGTATAAAAGGTAATTTACCGATTGTTCCTAAAACTCCTCCAATCAATAGACCAGCAGAAAGAGGCATGGATAGGATTGTTTTTTTACGGTGAATAATTTTGAGTATATTTTCAAGAGCATTTTGGAAGGTGATAATTTGGGGACCACCAAGATCATAATTTTTTCCCCAAGCAACCTGTCCATCTAAAGCGCGTGCGAGAAATTCGGCAACATCACCAACATACACGGGTTGCAATTTACTTTGTCCCCCTCCAAAAAGAGGCATAATGGGTAAAAAACGTGACAAATCTGCTAAGGTGTTAAAGAAACAATCTTCTGGTCCAAAGATAACAGATGGACGCATAATAATTGCTTGAGGATGCTTGTTATGAATGATTTGTTCACCCATAAACTTAACATGCGCATAAAGACATGAAGCGTTTTCATTAGCTACAAGCGTTGACATATAGATGAGTGGAATATCAGCTTCTGCTGTTAATTCAGCAACATTGTAAGCACCATCAATTTGTGTGCTTTTAAAATTCGATTGATTTGCTTGTTTTAAACTACCAGGCAAAAACACTGCCGCATCAGCTCCAAGCAATGCGCGTGCAACAGATGCACGATGCTTGATATCTGTTTTAAGCATTTGGGTTTGTCCTACTTCTCCTATTTGGAGCATGTAATAAGCTTTTTGTGGACAACGAACAGCAATACGAACGCGATATCCCCGCTTCGTCAAAGTTTCAACGACATGGCGCCCTACAAAACCAGATCCGCCAAAAACAGTAATAAGTTTAGGATGTTGATAAAGTGCACAATCAAATTGCATGATTAAAAAGTCTATCTTTCAAAGCTTTAAAAATAGCCGATTTTTAGCACGGTGGTGTTTTATTGTCACGCAAAATATCACCCGCAAGGTAAAGGGAACCTCCAATAAGGACAATAGCCTCTTTATATTCGACCTTAATTTTATGCAAAGCATCTTGTAGATGTGCTTGTGGGGACGCAAATATTCCTGCTTTTTGGGCTGATTCAGCTAAATTTATTGGACAGATACTGGCGTTATTGTCAATAAGCGGTATCGTATATATTTTATCGACAAGGTTCGCTAAAGGACGAAAATAACCCACAGCATCTTTGGTATTGAGCATGCCAGCAATCATAATAATGGGACGATCTGTTTTTTTTCTCCATTGTGTAAGTTCAGCTGCAATAACTTTTCCAGCAGCAGGATTGTGACCACCGTCTAACCATAAATCAATATTAGGAGACAGTTGATCAACCAAGTGTCCCTGGGTAAGGTGTTGCATCCGCGCGGGCCAATAAATATTTTTCAAAGCGTCATTTATGGCTTGTTCTGAAAGTTGAAAACCTGCTTGATAGACTGCTTCAAGAGAAGCACCAGCATTGGCAACTTGGTGGTCTCCAATAAGGTTAGGAAGAGGAAGATCCATGAGACCTTGATTATTTTGAAAAACCATACGTCCATGTTCTTTATAGCTTTGATAATCTTGATCAAATAGAGAATAAGGTGCTTTATTTTTATCGGCAAGGGATATTAAAGTAGCAAGAGTTTCTTCATAATTTTGCTTACCGATAACCACAGGAACGTTTGGTTTGATAATCCCCCCTTTTTGAAAAGCGATTTGAGCAATTGTGTTTCCAAGAAAGTTCTCATGATCATAATCAATGGGCATAATAAGCGATACAGCTGGTTTGTTAACGACATTGGTAGCATCAAAACGTCCTCCCAACCCAACTTCTAAAATGACAACATCAGCTGGATGTATACTAAATAGCATAAAGGCAGCGGCTGTAAAAATTTCAAAAATAGTAATCGGCTCTTGACGGTTTGCTTTTGTAATTTCACGGATTGTTTCAGCCAATAGGCTCTCTGTAACAAGTTGACCACCTCCTTTTTGACCTAATCGGCAGCGTTCATTCCAGTTGACGAGATGAGGTGAGCTGTACACATGAACGGAGTAGCCAGCACTTTCTAAAAGAGCACGACAAATTGCTGAGGCAGATCCTTTGCCATTTGTTCCAGCAATGTGAATAACAGGGCCAAGTTTTAAATGTGGATTGCCAAGATGCTCTAAAAGGCGAACAATACGCTCTAAAGAAAGATCAAATTTTTTCGGATAATTCTTTAGTAAACCATCCACCACCCTTTGTACTTGACTTTGTTGCATAAATTTAAGCTACTTTTGTTGTAGAAAGCGATGTTTTAGAATCTGTAGGAGATGGGTTGGAAGGGTTAACAAAAGCAGGATGTTTCATCATTAAGCGTAAAAGACGTGCAATGGTTGTTTTCATTTCTAAACGCGATACAACCATATCAATCATACCATGTTCGAGCAGATATTCACTACTTTGAAAACCTTCTGGTAGAGTTTCGCGTATCGTTTGTTGAATCACACGTGGACCAGCAAAACCAATCATAGCGCCGGGTTCGGCAATGTGAATATCACCAAGCATGGCGTAAGAAGCAGTAACACCACCGGTAGTTGGATTGGTTAGAACAACAATATAGGGAAGTTTTGCTTCTTTCAGCATTTCAATCGCTACTGTTGTACGGGGCATTTGCATCAGTGAGAGTGTTCCTTCTTGCATGCGTGCACCACCAGAAGCAGCAAAAAGAACCAAAGGACACCTTTCAGCAATGGCAGTATCAAAAGCTTTGATAATAGCTTCCCCTGAAGCCATACCGAGAGACCCACCCATAAAGGCGAAATCTTGAACGGTTGCAATAATTGGTAAGCCTTCAATAGTGCCGCGTGCACTTAAAATATTGTCATCAACACCAAGTTTAGAACGATAATCTTTTAACCGGTCAATATAGCGTTTTTCATCGCGAAACTTTAAAGGATCTGTGACAACTTTTGGATTTTCAAGAGCTGTATAGACACCATCATCAAAAAAATGCATGAGACGATTTTTGGCACTGATACGCATATGATAGCCAGAATTGGGAGCCACAAATTGATTGGCTTCCAGATCTTTATGGAAGATCATTTCACCACTGGTAGGATCTTTAATCCATAGATTTTCTGGAATCTCACGGCGCCCCAATATAGAGTTAATTTTAGGACGAACATAATTTGTAATCCAGTTCATCTTTATAGCCTTCCTTTAAATATTACACATCTTTTGCATGATTTGAAATAATATAGAACTTAAGCAGTTACATTTGCTTTTCCGGCTGAACAAAAGAGTCTATTTAATACTTTTATCCGCACACGTATAGCTCTAACTCCATTGTTTTTTTATTTTTAATATTTCCAATGTCATAAAAATCATATGCACGAAGAGCATTCCCTATAACAAATTTCTAAAAAACTTTAAGGACTTACATGTTTTTATTCTTTGACTTTGGTATTAAAACTCATCTCTTACGTTGGTTAACAAACGGCTTATTTTCTTTTAATAAAAATGACTCTCCAATTAATCATTAATATCAACAGTCTTAAAGCAAAGAAACCTTATAATATAAAACCTTAACAAGGCTATACTCATCCATTAAAGATAATGGATATGATAACGTTATGTTAGCGAAACGCTAACACCAGAGCAAGATTTTTTTCAAACGGTTTTCTTAAAGCGCGCGTTTCACATAAAATAAAGCGCCCCAAAAATATCATTTTTATTATGTATCCATACATTGCTAGATTTGATAGTCTCACATATTTCAAAAATTCTTTCATGATAATGCCTATGAAGAGTATAACCTCTCCATGAAAGGTATAAGATTTATATGTTTTCCCATTTTTATTGAAATAAAAGGAATAAACCGATAGCCTTATACTCTTTACCAACTTCCAATGTGACAATAATTCTTGCATTGAGAGGGGGCATGAGAGGTGTTGTATGCCTTTTTAAAAGTGCTTTTATCCACACGACCGTTCCCGTTTATGACATCTCAACAAACGATTTTAATTGATTCAGTATGAATAGGGTTAAAGTGAGAAATCCTTATGATATTTAGTTTTTTACGCATGTCATAAAATGATAAATTATCATTATAAATCAAAATATTGATTTTAGAAAAGGTAAAACATAAGATTTTATATTATGCTTTCTTTGTCTCGCAAGTTTTGTTAAGTTTAAAGTTCAAGGAACATCATTTTTGAGTGATGCGTGCTATGGTCTTTTGGGAAAGCATTTTGTGTAAATGTGTCATAAAGGCAGCTGCAAAGAGCGGTGTGGCTAAATTAAGAATGGGAATCGAAACAAAAACCGCAATCAACAATCCAGCGCCAAAAACCGTTGTATAATGAGTATGTAAAAAAGCACGCGCATCTTGCTCTGTCCGAAAACGGTAAGCAGCAAACAAGAAATATTCATGACCAAGCAAGTAACCATTAATAACATAAAAAGCAATCAAATTAACACCTGGTATGAAGAATAAAATAAAAGCAATTCCATTCCCAAGAAGGCTTAAAATAACAAATTTAAAGGAGAGGATAAGAGAACCCCCAAATGGCATAGCTTGTCCCATAGGCTCATTTGGATAATCTTCCTTTTCAATGATTTCAGCAGCAGAGTCAATGAAAAAACCACCTATCATAGCTGTGATGGGAGCAATAAAAAAAGCTAACAAAAGAGCCAAACCAAGATTGAAGATGATAAGCATGCTAAATCCCAACCACCCTGCCCAACTTGGGAGACCAGGAAGAAACTGAGAAACCCAAGGCCAAAAGTAAGACACAAAAAGTTGGTGCACACATAACCATAAAATGGCGAGCACAAAAAAAGTAACTCCCAATGCTTTCAGTATCATAATGCTATATTGTGAGGTCAGAAGACGTTGTAAAGCACGATAGGCAGCAGTAAAAATCATAGATTAATAAATTAAGGAAAGAAGCAAAAAAAAACAAGAAATATATTTAGATGAGTGTATTGCGTAATTTTTTCTTTCTTGAATTACAAGAACTATTTTCAATAACACTAAGGAAATACATCGATATTGTTTTGTAAAAAAGAGGATTTTTTACCTTTATATATTATTCCAATCAGGATAAATTCTTCTTATAGAATGGATAAAATAAAAAAATAACGAAGGCTTCTTCGTTTAAAATAAAATTTGAATCAATAGAAATTTTGCTTTTAAAAAACTGAGAAGAATTTAAGAAGCAGCTGTTGTAGAAGAGATTTTAAATATTTTTGTACAGAGTTTAGCTAATTGCGTTTACATGATATATCTAAAAAATTAAGGTGGTAAAAGATAGTGAGGAGGAGTTTTTTTACTTCCATTTATCCAGTATCGCTGCCTAATTTCATTTATCTATAGCCTTATTTGTTGTGCACGATTCCTAATATTCTGTACTTTTCTATCGCTTGGCGTGGCGCGTCTTGGCTCTTGCTTCTATTCAAAACAATATTGAGGTTAGTGAAATAAGGGTAAAATTTACATATTCGTTATGGAGATATTCTGATTTTGGGCAACAGAATGACTCATGTGACATCGCAATAGGAAAAAAACTTCAAACGATTAACACTACATATTTCATAACAAGCAGTTTTTTGAGAAAAAGCAAAGAGAGGGAGATATCACTGATGATTAAAAATGATGAGATTTTAAATTTTAAGAGCTATAAGTGCAATAAAGTAAGCGTTCATTGAAGCATCTTTCATACAAATGGTGCACTGGAGCAAATAATTTTTAGATAATAACACCTTTCATTTATGAAGAGAATTTATCATCTTCAACTTGAATGAAAATCCCAAATATAGAGATATTTTCTTAAATCTTCATCGTTAAAATCAAAAAAATCATTTATTTACACATTATAAATAGGAGCAATATGGGGATAAAAACATTTAAGAAAGAAAATGCTTTTGATAAATTCTCCCCAGTGCAGGGCTTTCGTAAAGTTGAAGACTAAAAAATGATGGTTTCAGCTTCTCTTTTTGTAAGCTAGAGAGACAGTGGTGAAAAAGACTCTATTCTTGATAAAAGCTAGGGTAAGAATAGGATTTTTTTAAGAAACATCTCTCAATGCCCACCACACCCCTGTCACAACAGCGCTTGTGAAATGGTATAAGGATAAAGCTCCTATAAATGCTATAAAACTTATAGAGCGTCTCTCTCTTTACGCTTAACAAAAGAGCACGCCGGCATCATCTCTTTACCTTCAATGTTGCGACAAGTCCTTAGCCCTTAAAACGGTTCATTGTAGGGGTTTTTAGTCCTTTCTTAAACACTTAATATTCATGCGGCTATCGTTGCTAACGTGCAAGAAAATGGTTTTCATTGATTCAATATACATGGATTTTAAATGAGAAGATCTTACGATATTCGGGGTTCTCATTCAAGTTGAATAATGTTAGATTATCATTATAAATTAATACGTTATCCAATCTAGTCGAGATGTATAGACATCTTCATGGATTCAAAAGTTCAGTTCTTATTTTTGAGATATTTTAATAAGGTGTTTGAAGAGTTATTATTTGAAAAATGGGGTATCTTTTCCTTATGAGGATTAGGCATTTGGGGGGGTAAAAAATGATACGATTATGTTTGCTAATTTTTGCGCTACGTGTTGTTTACGCATAGGGGGCCATTGTTCAACTTTTTCTTTGCTCACAAGATAAACTTGATTTGTATCAGCACCCATGACACTTGTACCATCTGGTTGAAGAGAAATATCATTAGCAAGAATGAAATCAGCGCCTTTTTCAACACATTTTTTTTGCGCATTGGCAATAATATCACATGTTTCAGCAGCAAAACCAATGACCAGTGAGGGGCGGTTTGGAGCGTGTCCAATCGTTGCTAAAATATCCGGATTTTCGACCATATGGAGGGATGGTGGTGTTTTATGAGCATTCTTTTTAATTTTGTGTAAAGATTGCGTTTGACTGCGCCAGTCACAAACTGCGGCAACAAAGATGGCACCATCAGCAGGCAATGATTCTTGAACGGCTTGTAACATCTGTTGTGCTGTTTCAACATGAATAGTTTTTACTTCTTGTGGGTCTGCAAGATTAACAGGTCCACAAATAAGTGTTACTTTTGCCCCCAAATGCGCAAGAGTGGTTGCAATGGCGTGGCCTTGTTTACCTGAAGACCGATTAGCAAGATAACGCACCGGATCAATAGGTTCATGGGTAGGGCCAGAGGTAACGATGAAATGGCGGCCAGAGAGAGGTTTTTCACGCACATCCAAAAGAGCCTCTATGGCAGCGACAATGGTTAAGGGTTCACTCATGCGCCCATAGCCTGTTTCGTCACGTTCAGCCATATTTCCGATTTCTGGTCCGATAATATGAACGCCATCTGCGCGCAATTGTGCAACATTGCGAACAGTGGCTGGATGCGCCCACATAGCTGGATTCATAGCAGGCGCGATTAAAAGTGGACAGCGTGCTGCTAAAAGGACGCAATCGGCTAGATCATCTCCTATGCCATGGGCTATTTTGGCTATGCGATTGGCTGTAGCAGGGGCTAAAATAATGAGGTCAGCATCCCGTGCTAGGCGGATATGTCCGATATCATGTTTTTCTTCGCGTGAAAATAAATCAGTATATACAGTACGACCGTTGAGGGCTTCAGCGGCTAAAGGCGTAATAAATTTTTGTGCTGCTTTTGTCATAATAATGTTTAAGCGTGCTCCACGCTCTTTTAAACGACGAATAAGATCAAGCGCTTTATAGGCCGCAATACTTCCACCAATAATAAGAAGGAGTGATTTTGATTGCAATGATTGCACTTCAACGGCACTTACATGAGAGGGGTGTCTGGTGAAAGTGGTGGGATTACTTAAAAGACGGCGCACTTCTTCTTCCATAGAAATGCCATTTTGTGCGGCACGTACGCGCAAAGCTTCTTTAATTTCAGGAGAGAGATTACGAATAGTAATACTGGCCATAAAATACCTCCAATAAACAAAATGATTGCAATGATTTCATTATTGGTATTTTTAGCATATTAAAGAGATTAGAAAAGATGAAAAAAGTAAAAAGTGAAAAAAACGCAACAAAGTGCAATGATAAATAGGCTATAACGACCATAACGGTTTCTACGACTTTGTTCAGCGGCAAGTTGTTTGAGGGTAGCAGGAGAAAGATTAAAACCTGTTGTTCTCATTTGATTGAAATCTTCTTCTATACGTTGGAAGTTTTGTACCAGTTGTGGTGTTTTGCGTGCCAGGGAAAGGAGAGCTTGCGCTCCTTCACTAAAGTCTTTTGCAACGCCTACGGGTCCTAAATTTTTACTAATCCATTCTCTGACAACGGGTTCAGAAGCTTTCCACATATTAAAACTAGGATCTAATGTGCGGGCAACACCTTCCACAACAACCATTGTTTTTTGCAGTAATAGAAGTTCGGGTCGCGTTTGCATGTCAAACAATTCAGTGACTTCAAACAATAATGTGAGCAACTTAGCCATGGAAATGCTTTGTGCTGATTGTCCGTGAATTGGTTCACCAATCGCACGATTGGCTTGTGCAAAGCTTTCAATATTATGGTGTGAAGGGACATAGCCTGCTTCAAAGTGGGCGCGGGCTACCCGATGGTAATCGCGCGTAATAAAGCCGTAAAGAATTTCAGCCAAAAAATGCTTTTCTTTTTTTCCAAGCCTTCCTGTAATGCCTAGATCAACAGCAACAATACATCCATCTGAGTCTACAAATAAATTACCAGGATGCATATCGGCATGAAAAAAACCGTCACGCAATGTGTGGCGTAGAAAAGACTGAATAAGCGTAATGGCAAGAGCCTGTAGATCAAAACCTGCTTCTTTGAGTTTGGAAATTTCGGATATTCTTATACCATCAATCCATTCCATGGTAAGAACATTTCGCCCTGTCCGTTCCCAATCAATACGAGGAACCCGAAAACCTGTATCCTGTTGAATATTTTCAGCCATTTCAGATATAGCTGCTGCTTCTAAGCGTAAATCCATTTCAAGGCGTGTTGTTTGTGCTAAAGTATCCACCACACGAACAGGACGTAGCCTTCGAGAGGCAGGGATATAACGCTCTTGTAAATGCGCAATGAGATAGAAACCTCTAAGATCTTTAGAAAAACGCGCTCTTATATTGGGACGAATGACTTTTACGGCACATTTTTTCTTATGACCGGTTTCATCAATATATTCAGCAGGATGAACCTGAGCAACAGAAGCGGCGGCAATGGGAGGATAAAAATTTATGAATAAATCATCAATAGAGCGACCAAGAGAACTTTCAATTTGAGCAATAGCGGCGGTGCAAGAAAATGTTTGGACACGATCTTGTAGTTGTGACAAATCGTCTGCAACATTACGTCCGACAATATCAGGTCTTGTGGCAAGAAATTGACCAAGTTTTATGTAAGAGGGTCCAAGCTTATTGATGGCATACGAAATATTTTCAGATCGCTGTTTCTTTTTCGTTTTGCGTCGTGCTAATGCCCCCGCTATACGATGACATAATGCTGGAAATCCTTGAAGATCGTCGTGAGGCAGAGCACTTAAAACACCTTCACGTGTTAAAATCCACCCTGCACGCATCAATTGAAAGTAGGGAGAAATTTGCACCATTTTTAAATTTTCCAACCTGAATGCAGTGCTGCAATCGTACCGGTGAGATTGCGGTACGATACGCGCGAAAATCCTGCTTGCTTGATCATATGGGCAAAATCATCTTGTTTAGGAAACTTGCGAATAGATTCAACCAAATAACGATAAGCATCACCATCATTTGCAATAAATTGACCCAGCTTAGGGATAGCATGGAAAGACCAAAGATCATAAATTTTATCGAGCCAAGGCATCTCAACATTTGAAAATTCTAAACATAAGAAACGTCCACCGGGCTTTAAAACGCGAAAAGCTTCTCTAAGAGCTTGATCAATATGAGGAACATTGCGAATTCCAAAAGCAATCGTGTAAGCGTCAAAGCTTTGGTCTTCAAAGGGGAGATGTTCTGCATTGGCTTCAACAAAATCAATCAGAGGAGCAAGACCATTTTTTTGTGCGCGTTGTTTGCCAATGCTGAGCATAGAACCATTAATATCAAGCACCGTAGCATGGGCTTTTTGACGTGAAGCCTTAAGGATGCGAAAAGCAATATCACCTGTACCACCAGCGACATCGAGAACTCTCCAATGAGAAAGCGCTGGTGGAGAAAGCCATGCAACCATAGAATTTTTCCACACACGGTGTAGCCCTAAGGATAAGATATCATTCATCTTGTCATAATTTTCAGCAACAGAATGAAACACCCCATCGACCATGGATTGTTTTTGTGTTTCATCAACTCTTGTAAAACCAAAAGAGTGCTCCATACCCCCTTTGGCTCCTACACGTTCTGTTTCGGTTGCCATGTATATGACCTTCCTTATTTTTCTTTTATCGTAAATGAAATAGAGAGGTAATGTTCAAATACGAAAAAACAACGTATAAAACTGCGATGTTTATACAGCCCAAAACAAAAGAATACCTTTAGATATCAAGATTGGCAACGCTTAAGGCATTGTCTTGAATAAAAATACGTCTAGGTTCAACTTCATCACCCATGAGACGAGAAAAGAGTGAATCTGCATCGGTTGCATCATTAATTTTTACTTGTAAAAGAGAACGCGCATTGGGATCAAGCGTTGTTTCCCAAAGTTGTTCAGCATTCATTTCCCCAAGACCTTTATAACGTTGAAGAGTAATACCCTTTTTACCGTTTGTAAAAATGCTCTCTAAAAGGCTCATAGGTCCAAAAATACGCTCTGTTTTATCTTTGCGGCGTAAAAGAAGGGGAGGATGATATATATCGTTAAAATTTTGGGAAATGCGATCAATTTGACGTGCATCGGTTGAGTTTATAAGTCCTACATCAAGCGCGATAACATCTTTAACGCCACGCAAAATACGCTCAAAACATAAACTTCCATCTTCTATATATTGTCCACTCCAACCCTGTTCCATATCATCAGCAATCAGATTAAGGCGGTGTGCGACAGCCTCTGCTATTTTTTGCGCTTTTTCTTGTGTTGTAAAGGCTTCAGGGTTAAAAGCGCCAACAATGGCTGCTTGCTCAACAATATTGCGGTCATAACGGGTATGAAGACCATTTAAAAGTTGACGGAATACACGGGCATCTTTCGCGAGTTGATATAAATCAGCCCCTGCACGAACTTCTCCCGTTGAAAGTTCGAGGGTTGTTTCTTCTAGTCCCGTATCGATCAAGAATTCTTCAAAGGCTGCTTCATTTTTAATATATTGAGAAGATTTTCCACGCGATACTTTATAAAGAGGTGGTTGAGCAATATAAAGATGTCCACGTTCGATTAACTCGGGCATTTGTCTAAAAAAGAAAGTGAGCAGCAGAGTACGTATATGGGCTCCATCAACGTCCGCATCTGTCATGATAATAATCTTATGATAGCGTAATTTATCGGGTGAAAATTCATCTTTACCAATAGACGTTCCAAGAGCTGTAATCAGTGTTCCGATCATATCAGATGAGAGCATGCGGTCGAAGCGAGCTCGCTCAACATTGAGGATTTTTCCGCGGAGAGGTAAAATTGCTTGATTTTGACGTGAGCGTCCACTTTTTGCTGAACCACCAGCCGAATCTCCCTCGACAATAAAGATTTCTGATTTTGCAGGATCACGCTCTTGGCAATCGGCAAGTTTTCCTGGCAGAGAAGTGATATCAAGCGCTCCTTTTCGCCTTGTGAGTTCACGTGCTTTGCGTGCAGCTTCACGTGCTGTTGCAGCTTCCACCACTTTACTAATGAGAAGCTTTGCTTCATTAGGATGTTCTTCCAGCCATATTGAAAGACCTTCATTGACCAAATTCTCAACAATAGGGCGCACTTCAGAAGAAACCAATTTGTCCTTTGTTTGTGAAGAAAATTTAGGATCAGGAACTTTGACAGAAAGAATAGCTGTTAATCCTTCACGGCAATCATCACCGGTTAAATTCACTTTTTCTTTTTTGGCAATTCCTGAAGATTCGGCATAACCATTAATTTGACGTGTAAGAGCACTTCTAAAACCGATTAAATGCGTTCCACCATCACGCTGAGGAATATTATTGGTAAAACACAAGACTTTTTCATGGTAGGAATCATTCCACCATAGGGCAACATCAACGCTCATACCATCTTTTTCACTTGCAATGTAAATAGGAGTATCTAAGAGCGCTTTTTTTGATTGATCAATATATTTGACAAACTCTGTCAATCCGCCTTCATAATGTAATTCAACGGATTTAATGTCAGCATGACGCTCGTCAATAAGAAGAATATGAACCCCAGAATTTAGAAAGGCCAATTCCCGTAAACGACGCTCTAAAGTTTCAAAGTCAAACTCAACCATAGTAAAGGTTTCAGAGCTTGGTAAAAATCTAATTTCTGTTCCACTTTCTTGATCACAATCGCCAACAACTTTTAATGGAGCATCAGCCACCCCATGAGTAAATGATATTTCATGAATTTTACCATTTCGTCTGATTTGCAATTTAAGCCAAACAGAAAGTGCATTCACAACAGAGACACCAACACCGTGCAATCCACCTGAAACTTTATAAGAGTTTTGATCAAATTTTCCGCCAGCATGAAGCTGTGTCATGATAACTTCTGCGGCAGAAATACCTTCTGTTGGATGGATATCTGTTGGAATTCCACGTCCATTATCACGAACAGAACAAGAGCCATCAGCATGGAGTGTGACGTTTACAAGAGTTGCGTGACCGGCTAAAGCTTCATCAATGGCATTGTCTACAACTTCATAGACCATATGATGTAACCCAGATCCATCATCCGTATCACCGATATACATACCAGGACGTTTGCGTACAGCATCGAGACCTTTGAGAACTTTGATAGAAGCGGCGCCATAGTCATCGCTTTTTGTCGGTGAGGTTATTTCATCACTCATAAGTTAATCCATTCCTGTGTTCAATTTACAATATTTTATCTGCTTTTTTAAAGCTTAATGTTCTGATCAGTTATTTATGGAATAACCACATTAAACATTTACCGTATATCAGCTCTAGATTCAATATCTGTCGATATATAATGGAGAGAATGATGAAACGATATTATACTATTATACAGTAAAACAACGTTATTTAGGCCAGTCATATAAGATAACTAAGCGCTTCTTTGATATATTTAAGTATTTTTACAGTGCGTGGTGAATATTTAGCGCAGGGTTTATCTGTCTAGCCTTTCGTTAAGTGAGTAGTATGAATGGAAAGACAAAAGAACTTAAAAACGTAATTTATCGAGAGAAGCTGAGTTTGAAGAGTACAAAGTCAAATACCTTGATAATTCTATAAGGTTAATTTCTTTTTATATACTTGTTTGAGAATATTTGAGATCAAAAGTTTAAGCATTTTCAACGGATTTCAAAAAATATACGAAAACGGTTAAAGTTTTTCACAGTTAAAAAAAGAGCAAGAATTTTATTGATGAAACGGAAGATATTTTGGTGAAGTGCGTTAGATAATAATGAAGCGGCGTTGCATATTATCTTTGAAAAATGGGGAAGAGATTTTGAAAATAAGAAAGCCTATACATGTAAAACAGTTTCAATGGCGTTTACGGTATTTTTTACGCCATAATTTATACATTCTTTTTATTCGTATTTTATTTGTAGCAGGGGGATTTTTATTTTTCTCTTACGCAGAAGCTGGGATAGCTGGAAGGCTGCCTTCTTTTTTTGATTCGCATGAACATTTGATACAACCTGATACCACGGATATCATTCGTTTGCGTTTTGTAACAACTTTTGATTTTCCCCCCTTTAATTTTCTTGATCAAACGGGGCATCTTGCAGGTTATAATATCGATTTATTACGTGCTATTTGCTCAAAATTACAATTAGAAAAATTTTGTGAAGTAGAAGTGGTTCCTTGGAAAGAGCTTGTAGAGCATGTCAAAAATGGTGGTGCAGAAGTTATTATTGCGGGTTTAAAAGAAACAAGTCAAACCCAGCAAGATCTTGTTTTTACAAAGTCATATTTGCGCTTTCCAGCGCGATTTGTTGCTTCTCAAAAATTAAATCTCGATGAGCCAATAAGCGATCAATTGGTCCATTTAACCAGTGGTGTTTTGTCTAAAAGTGTTCACGAAAAGCTCTTTCATTATTATTTCCCTAAAGCACAATGGCAAGGATTTAAAGAGAGAGAAGAGCTCTATAAAGCCTTAGAGGAGCATAAAATTGACCTTATTTTTGATGATGGATTTGCTTTATCGTTATGGGGCAAAAATCAAAAATCTGTTGATTGCTGCCATTTTGTTGGAGGGGCATATATGGCACCGCAGTTATTGGGGCAAGGAATGCAGCTTGCTGTTGCAAAAAAGAATGAAAAATTGGTTGATATCCTCAATTATGCACTAAAATCTCTAGAAGAGGATGGTAAGCTTACAGAGCTTTATTTGCGATATTTTCCAGTAAGTTTTTACTGACGAAAAGTTTTTTAGTTCAGAGCTGTTAATCTTTCCGTACCGAGTCGATAGGAGATGGCTTCTGCGAGATGATGGCGTGAAAGATTATCGGATCCATCAAGATCAGCAATCGTACGCGCAACTTTGAGAATGCGATGATAAGCACGTGCAGAAAGATGCATTTTTTCACTCACCTCTCGTAAGAGTATGGCGGCATTTTTATCAGGAATGGCAATTTGTTCTATAATTTTGGCAGGGCAATCGCCATTGGTTCGGATATGGTCAAACCCTAGTGTTGCAAAGCGTTGAGCTTGAATAGTACGGCACCGTGCGACACGTTTAGCAACATCGCAGCTTTTTTCTGATTGCTCTGGTTGCATAAGGTCCATCGCTGTCAAAGCAGGAACATCAATCCGTAAATCAATTCGATCGAGCAGCGGACCAGAAATACGGGATTGATAATCGATTTGACAGCGTATTCCTTTAGCACAAACATGGCCTTTTTCACCTGCCATACCACATCGGCAAGGATTCATTGCGGCAATGAGTTGGAAGCGAGCAGGATAGCTGATATGATGATTAGCGCGGGCTATAACCGATTCTCCACTTTCTAAAGGTTGACGAAGGGAATCAAGAACCTGCGGAGAAAATTCAGGCAACTCATCAAGAAATAATACGCCATTATGGGCAAGAGAGACTTCTCCTGGTCGTCCTTTAAGCCCCCCACCAATCATTGCAGCCATGGAAGCAGAATGATGTGGAGCACGAAAGGGGCAATGAAGTGAAATGGTATTATGGACTGTTTCTCCTGTAATAGAAGCAATTAGAGAGACATCTAAAAGCTCACGACTATCAAGAGGGGGTAAAATAGAAGGTAAGCGTTGCGCCAACATAGATTTTCCAGCTCCAGGAGGGCCAACAAACAAAAGGTTATGGCGTCCAGCAGCACAAACTTCTAAGGCACGTTTGGCTGTTTTCTGTCCTTTGATTTCGCAAAGATCTGGAAGTTCAGTTTCAATAGTATATTGGCGCGGTTGTGGACGTTTTTGAATTTGGGTTCCTTTAAAATGATTGACGATAGTGAGAAGAGTCTCTGGGGCAAGAATATTTATTTCTGCATTTGCCCATGCGGCTTCAGGTCCACATTGAAAGGGACAAATCAGTCCTTTATTGAGTGATACAGCTGTCATGGCAGCTGGTAAAACCCCGTTGATGGCAGTCAGTGAACCATCCAGTGACAATTCGCCTAAAATGACATAATCTTGCGCTACGTCGGGAGGGAGAATTCCCATAGCAAGCATTAAGCCTACGGCAATTGGCAAATCATAATGTGATCCCTCTTTAGGCAAATCAGCTGGTGCAAGATTAATCGTAATTCGTTTGGTTGGCATAGAAAGCCCACAAGCATGGAGGGCTGCTTGTACACGTTCACGGCTTTCTGCGACTGCCTTATCGGCTAATCCAACAATAGCCATTCCTATTTTACCGGGCGAAATCATAACCTGTACATCGACAGGAACTGCTTCTAGACCGCGAAAAGCAACAGTTGTAATACGTGCGATCATTGATCTCCCCCCTTTAGACTTGGGAGAGACAATCATATCTACGCATAAAAATCAAGAAGCATCTCTATGGTTTTTTAAATGGAGAGATCTATATACGTACGCAGATTTTTGTAGCGTTCTCATGGCAAGTTATTTGTACAAATTTAACCATGATAATATGGAGCGCAATAAAACATTTATAATAAGCTAAATGAATATGTTAAGAAAAAGGAATGAGGCTGTTTGTATGACATAACAGAGCAGAATTTTGTGAAGATATGAGGGGAGGGTGACGTTATGTATCGCAGAGTGTTATTTGATGTGATAAAACGTGTAAAGTATGCAAAGTAGTTATATTTACCTTTCTTATTTTATATTATTTAAAAGTGTAGTAGATGCAAGTGTATTAAAGGTATCTGATTTATGGTATCCAAAACAAGAATTTTGTTAAAATCAGGAACTGTACGCTGTGTATTTATAGGCTTGTGTTTCGTTTTTGCTTTTCCACAGCCACTTGCTGCATTTGATTTTTTCGGCATCCCTATTTTTGGTCAAAAGAAAAAAAAATCTTCTTCACAGTATGTCAAAAGTACAGAGAGATTTTATAAAGTTGATATTATTACACCACCAGGAGCGCCATTAGAAGGTATAAAAATAGTTAAATCTGTCTCTTCTCTTTTTGCAGATAAAGAGAAAGCATCTGCGAGTTCTTCTGGTTTGTTAGCCAAAGCGCGTTCAGATTATCGGGCTATTCTTTCTGCTCTTTATGCTGATGGGCGCTATGGGGGTGTTATTAGTATTAAAATTAATGGTTTAGAAGCCGCTGATTTAAGTCCGGTAACTCAACTTCCAGCACAATCAAATATCGTTATTACGATTAATGCTGGTCCACAATATATTTTTAGTATTGCAAATATTGATAAAGTAGCGCCCTATGAAAAACGTAAAGCGCATAAAATGCCCACAATTGAAGAATTGGGCTATAAAGTTGGCGCTATTGCCAAATCTGAAACCATTTTGAAAGCAGAAAAATGGGCAGTCGAAGGATGGCGTCAACAAGGTTATGCTAAAGCTAAAATTATGAAAAGTGAGATCGTGGCTGACCATGCTGCGTTGCGTGTTGAAGGGCGGATTGTTGTTGATCCTGGACAAAAGGCTTATTATGGTCCGCTAACTGTACGTAATATAAGTAAGAAACCACGTGTAGATTCAGCTTATATCGCATGGATGACCGGATTGAAGCCAGGTCAGAAATACGATTCCGATGCGTTAGCTAAAGCAAATGAACGTCTTGCACGCCTTGGTGTTTTTCGTGCTATTAATATACGAGAGGCTGATACCATTAACCCAGATGGCAGTTTACCGCTTACGCTTATTGTACAAGAACGTAAACCGCGTCGTTTTGGTTTAGGGGGTGGTTATTCAACATTAGATGGTGCTGGTTTTGAAGCTTATTGGATGCATAACAATCTTTTTGGTCATGCAGAGATCCTTAAAATTGAAACAAAAATAAATGGTGTTGGCAGAAACAAAAAACAATCATATAATTTTAAGAACTTTGATTACCTTTTCGGTGGTACATTTATAAAGCCGGGTGTACTCACGCCTGATACAGATCTCAGGTCAGAATTAAAAATACAACAAGATGTTCTAGAAAATTATACGACAAAAGCCATCAAAGGGAAATTAGGTATTACACATATTTTCAATAGTAATCTATCGGGACAAGCAGCTATAGAAGTTTCGAATGGTTATTCACGTGATATCTATTTTGGGAGTCGTAATTTTACAACAATTGGTTTCCCTACCGGTTTGATTTACGATAGTCGTAATAATAAGTTCAATGCAACAAAAGGTTTATATGGTGAAGTTTTCATTGAGCCCTTTTATGAGATGCGTTTTAGCAACTTTGTCGCAAAAGTAACGGCAGAAGGTCGTTCTTATTGGGCGCTGGATGAAGGGAATCGTTTTGTTTTTGCTGCGCGGGCAAAGCTTGGTACAATTCTTGGGAATGATACAGCACAAATTCCTGCGGATACGCTCTTTTTTGCTGGTGGTGGGGGCTCTGTTCGTGGTTATGCTTATCGTAATATTGGTATCAAAACGGAAAATGATGCGGTTGTTGGCGGACGAGCGCTTATTGAGGGATCGGCAGAATTGCGTGTTTCTTTAAATGATAAAATAGGATTTGTCAGTTTTCTTGATGGAGGTCTCGTAGGAGAAAAGGCAAAATTTGACTTTTCTCAAAAAATTAAATGGGGAGCCGGTATAGGAGGTCGCTATATGACGGGTCTTGGTCCTTTACGCGTTGATTTAGCCTTTCCTTTAAAGAGAGAGCAGGGTGATCCTCGCATTGGTTTTTATGTAGGTATAGGACAAGCATTTTAATGAAAAAAACTGTACGTTTATTAGCTTTCTTCTTTGGACTTGTGTTTTTTTTGGTCGGTGGTTTTGTTTTTGCACAGAGAGAAGACCGTCTTCCCTCTAGCGAAGAGGCAGCAGATGATCGTTCATGGTTTGTTTCTTTAATTGAACGCAAACTTTCAACACCTAATCGTCAAGTTCGTTTACACAATATACAAGGGACGTTGTCTTCTCAAACATCAATTGATGCTATTACTGTCAGTGATAAAAATGGGGTTTGGCTTAAAATTACCAATGCTAAAATGGATTGGAATCGTCTAACGCTGCTAAGAGGGCGGATGGATATTAATCAGCTTTCAGCAGAACAGGTTACGTTTTTACGCAAACCACAAGGCAATTCTTCTTTTATTTCTTCCCTTGAGACGGGGAGGTTTTCTTTACCAAAATTGCCGCTTGCTCTTTCTATTAATACACTTACAGCTCAACATGTGACGTTTGAACAGAATCTTTTTGGTTTTTCTGCTGATATGTCCTTAGAAGGCAATTTCACTTTGGCGAGTGGTAATCTTGATGTTGATATAACGGCGCATCGTTTAGATGCACCGGGTTCTTTTTCTGTTCTTACCAAGATATCTGAGAACAATCGTACAGCTAAAATTGATATCTCTACTGATGAACCACAAAATGGTATTTTGGCGAATGTTTTTAACATTGAAAAACATCCAGCATTAAATCTCGTCATTAAAGGTGATGGTACTTTTGATGATTTGGTTATCAAACTTTCTTTAGAAGACGATCACCATTCTATTTTAGATGGTCATGTTATTCTCGCAAGTGTTTCAGAAGGACACAGTTTTTCTACGAAACTAGAGGGTAGATTGGAGTCTTTAATACCTGCTCAATATCGTCATCTCTTCGCATCTGATATAACATTAAAAGCAGAGGCAAGAAGAACAAGAGAGGGGGGGACACACCTTGATCAGATGGTTCTTCAGAGCAAAGAAATGAATGTTATCGCCAATGCTGAAATAACAGCTGATGGATTTTTGCGGCGGCTTTTTGTTGATGGCAAAATGGCTTTTGATAACGAAAAAGAGTCCGTTCATTTACCGGTATCAGAGGCGCCAAAACCTGCAAATAATGTTGCTTTAAACATTGATTATGGTCGCGAAGGACAGCAATCTTGGAATGGGAGGCTTGTTGTACATCATTTTAGAAATAAAAATATTTATATTCGCGATGCTGTTTTTGATATGGGGGGAGTAAGCGAAAATCTTGATAATGCGGCTTCTCGTCATGTTGGTGTTCAGGTTAATGGAACGCTTCAAGGGGTTAAAAAGATTAAAGGAACGTTGGTAGAAGATTTAAGCCAAGCGGTTCATATGCATTTAGATACGGATATTGTTTCGCATAAACCAATTTTGATTCATGATTTTAGTGTTACGGCTCAGGGTTTTTCTTCTTGGTTAAAAGGGACAATGGAGCATTTTATTTTTACAGGCGATCTTGGTTTAAAAGCTCAAACATTAGCTCCTTTGGAAATGTTCAGTAAACAACCACTCTCTGGTAATGCAGATATTACAGCCAAAGGAACGATCGGTTTACTGAGTGGCGTTTTTGATTTGAAATTATCAGGAATAGCTGACAATATGAAAATAGGTGTGCAGCCTTTTGATCGTTTATTCAAAGGAAATATCACTCTTTCAGGTGGTGTTGCTCGAAATACGACGGACTTCATTTTACGTCATTTGAATTTGAAAAATCAATATACCAACATACAGGCTAATGGCTATTTTTCGGATGAAAGCGCTAAAATGGACTTATCTGCTCAAATATCTGATCTCGCCAAATTAGATCCGAAGATAAGCGGTGCACTTACCATTCAAGGGACAGCAAGAGGGCGCAATAGCCATATAAAACTCAATACAAGTGCTCATGTTGCTGAAGCGTTGGTTGTAGGGAAAAAACTTCAAAACACAACACTTAATATACAGGTACTTGTAGATAATACAGCACCCGTTACTTCTTTAACGGGGGGGGTAAAAGGTGAAGGAATTTTTGCTCATAAACCTCTGCATTTATCTGCTTCTTTTAAAGATTCTCATAAAATTCGAAAACTTGAAAATATCGATATTAAAGGGGGAAGTGTAAAAATAACGGGTGATCTTTCTCAACAACTTGGAGGCTTTTTGAAAGGAGCGCTGCATATTGATGCTGATGATATTTCAGTACTTTCAGCATTATTGTTGCAGGATGGTAGTGGAAAAGTAAAAGGAGATTTTATTTTTGATGAACAAAATGGCAAACAAAAAGCCCATGTGAAGGCGCACGTTAACCATTTGAATTTTGCCAAGAATAAAATAAAAAAACTGGCAATAGATGCCGACATATTCGATCCTTTTGGTACGACACAGTTTGAAGGCGTTATCAATGCAGAGCATATCCAAACTCCTTTGATAATGGTCAATCGTTTAAATGCTCACGCCAATAGAGATAATGAACAAACGGTTTTTATTGTCCAAGCGATGGTGCATGATGCTCTGAAGGCTCAGCTTTCTGGTCGTGTAATGGGTGTAGAACTTCCAAAAGGCATAAAGCGAGAAGTGCGAATTGAAGCCATAGATTTAAAACAACACCATTTCCATGCAACATTGCCAAAACCGTCGATAATTGTTTTTGATAAAGATGGAATGACAATTAATGAATTAGGAATTGCAATAAATGGCGGTAAAATTACTCTTGCAGGGAATATTCAAGATACCATGAATTTGCAACTTACCGTGGATGCTCTTCCTGCTACTTTGGCCAATCTGTGGAAATCCGATCTTGGAGCAGCAGGGAGTGTAACAGGACAGGTTATGATTCGTGGTCATTTAAAAAAACCTGATATAACCTACGATATAAAAGGTGAGGGACTGACAAGCGTTGCTCTTCAAGATAAAAAAATTATGCCTTTTTCGCTTTCTGCTACGGGAAAAACCTTAGATCAAAATCTTACTTTGAATGCAAGTGTCACAGGAGAAGGAATACAAGCACAAGCTCAGGGGCTTGTATCTTTAGAGAAAGACAAGCTTGATCTCCATATTAATTTGCAAAATTTATCTGCAAGTTTGGCGAATAGTTTTATTGCAGGACAAGCGTTTGATGGGACGGTGATAGGAAAAGTTGATATTGGTGGAACAATGAAGGATCCATCTGCTCATTTTGAGCTTTCTAGTCAAAGTTTAACCGCTATGACGCCTAAAGGACCGATGTCAATCAATATCAATGCTCGTGGTTCTTATAAAAACTCGACATTTCATATTGCAAATATGATAGCAACAGGAGATAAAGGATTAGATTTTTCCATCTATGGGCCTGTTTCTCTTAATGGTTCAGAGGCAAAATTAAACGTTAAAGGGATAATGCCTCTTGATTTTGTTAATCTCTTATTAGCTAAGCGTGGTGCACATATAACGGGCACAGCAAGAATTGATACAGCTCTTAATGGTGCGTTATCAAAGCCACAATTTATTGGAAATATTTCTATAAGTGATGGTAGTTTTTTTGATTCAAAAACCAATGTAGGCTTGAATAATATAACGCTTGAAGGCAAATTAGATGGCGATCATATTCTTATAGAGAAAGCTTCAGCTTCTTCGTTTGAGGGAGGGAAAATTTCTGCTTCAGGTCGTATCTCTAATGATCTAGAGTCTGATTTGATCTTTCATCTTGATAATGCCAATTATAACGATGGTTCTATGATTCTTGCAACATTGTCAGGTGATATGACAATGACAGGTCATTTTCTAAGTGATCTTGTTATTGGTGGTGATATCATCGTTGAAAAAGCTGAAATTCTGGTCCCTGATCATTTTAAAAATGCTAAGTTTCTTGAAGTTAGAAATAAGAATTTAACAAAACCAATTCAAACAACACTTGAACGTGCTGATGTTAAGGGCACGAACAAAAGCCCTAGTGTCACAGAAGAATCGTCATCTGTTGTGCTATCAAATATGCGTATTACAGCACGCAATCAATTTTTTGTACGAGGAAAAGGGTTAGATGCCGAACTGGGAGGACGCATTAATTTAGCAGGTCCATTAAATGATGTGCATCCAGTGGGTGAGTTTAGAATGATTCGTGGACGTTTTGATATTCTCTCACAACGTCTTAATTTTGATCAAGGACAAGCGAGTTTTAGCGGTAATCTTAATCCTACGGTTTATTTTGTAACCAACAATAACAGTGGTGACATTCGCGTCACTGTAACTGTAAGTGGAACGATTGATAATCTTGATATTAATTTTTCTTCACAACCGAATTTGCCACAGGATGAGATTTTGGCGCGTTTGATTTTTAATCGCTCTCTTAATGAACTATCACCATTTCAGATTGCTCAACTTGCGGCGGCAGCAGCTGATCTTGCGGGTGCTTCTAATACATCTTTGTTGAACACTTTACGAACTAAAATTGGACTTGATGATCTTGATGTTATCGTTAATGAAAAGGGTAATACAGGCTTACGTATTGGTCGCTACATACACAATAACATTTATTTAGGCTTTGAAGCAGGGTCTGATGGAACGACGAAAGGCACAATTAATTTGGATATTTCGCGTCATCTCAAAGCTAAAGGTGCTATAGGAAATGAACAAAATTCTAGTATTGGTCTCTTTTATGAAAGAGACTATTAAAGATTGAATTTTTAAAAAACAATTTCTTTATTTTTTGTCTCTCATTTCTAAGGCTGAGGAAGGAAGCCTAGATTAGGAATACACTCAAAGGTGAAGTGTTTATTGCGGTGTGAAGAAAACGATCTAGAATAGTTGATTTTTTGTTTATGGCATACTCTAAAGAAACAAAATCTTCACGAAGGAGAGCATGTTATTTTGCTGATCTATAACTTATTTTAGAGATAAACCTTGTTCTCAAGCTCATTTCATACTGTTGCCTAAAGAGTATAATATATACAACATATTGATTTATAAAGAATAATTTATCGTCATTCAATTTGAATTAGAACTTTGCACTTTGAATGCCGTAAGCTTCTCTCATTCATTGTAAATCTCTTTCATGTTGAATCAATCAAAATCATTCACGTGCATATCATAAGTGGAGAAAGCCGTGTGAATAAAAACTGTACAAGAAATGACTAAAAATGCCTCTTTATGAACCATCTCGAGAGCTAAGGGCTGTCACCAACACCTACGAGTTGGCAAAATAGTGTGAATGGTGCCGGTTTATTACTCTATAAGCGTAAACGATGGAGGTGCTGAATAGATTTGTTGTACAATTTATGGGCGTTGTCGCGAAATGGGCTTTGGGGGAACGTTGAGAGATGTTTCTTTAAAACAAGCCCATGAGTTTGCAATACAATGGCATTTCTATTTCATGGGAAGGACATGTTGCCATTAAAGAACACGATAAACAAAAGCATGAGGCAAGCGTAGAATTCATAAGATATCGATTTTATTTTCAAACGTATTTAAAGCAATATTTTTTAATAATAAAAATGACCTAATTATTTTACATTTTTGTTTATGGTGTTTTTGAATAAGATCACTTTTCTTATAACAAACAGTTCCAAACAGAACACTATTACTATTGTGGTGCAAACTCATAAACTTGTTTTAAAGAAATATTTCTCAGTGTATGCTTGATCCTATTTCACAATACTGCTTGTGAAATAGGATAAAATTCATACTACCGATATTAATAAAGATATAAGTTGGCATTATCATTTTAGTTTCAGCTTCTCATGTTGCCGACAACCTTTGCGCTTGAAAGCGTAGAGGGATTTTTATTGCTTATCTTAAGCGTTTTTATGGATACGCCAATGCTTTTTATGACGTACAACAAGCTCTTTTGATTGTTTCATCATAAATATAAAGGAGAAATAAGCAAATGACATCGTATCTTTTATTTGAGATGAAAAATAAAATTATGATTACAAATCAATATATTAATATATATCAAAAGATATTTTTGTAAAAATATTTATCAGATTTATATCATATTTTTCTATTTAAGCGGTTAGAAAAAAGAGGAGTGTTCTTATAGCATATTGAAATCACAGTTTTAATCAGCAATAACGCTTTATATATATATAAACGCTTCAAGAAGTTAAGGTATTTGAGGAATATCATTTCTAGAGGTGAAGATAAAACAGAAAAGCTTGCTCTCAAGCAATCTACAACAGTAAAAAGTTTTATAATAAATCCTTTCTTATTTTTCACTCTTTTTCTTTTACATTGAGTATATCTATAGTTTACAGCACGCTTTTTGTAATTGGCATTTATCTCGTTGTGCTCATGGAAGACTGTCATTTGAGGTGTGGTGATAGTAAGGCGTGTAGCCTCTTTGACCAAGTGTTTTGAAAGCATTTTATGAATATTAAGGGTGGCGTTGTTCGTTGAGTCTTTTATAAGTGAATCAAGTTGTTATCGGGTGGAACGAATTCAATAAGAATCTGGATTATTTACAAATTAGATTGAGTAGGAATCTTTGTACTTTTAAGGTGTTAAGAGGAAAAAATTGTCAGCGTAGAGATAAATATGGATAAAGATAGCATCAATCTAGATTTCTCCTTCTTCGTAAAAATTTTTTCAAAACTTTATGGTATTCTCTCTTTTAGGATTTGTAAAACTTACGAATGTTTCATCACTTTCTTAAAAAGAGAAGAAGGTTTTTGATCTCAAGTTTCATGATTAAAAATCAGTTGTATTCAACAAAATAAAAGGGAAGGTTTTCATCTAAATCCAATAAGTTTATTCTCAATAAACCATAAATTCTTTGCTAATTCTTGATTGAAATAATACTTTTCTTTGGTAATTCCGTTTTTACAAATGGAGCGTTAGCTTCTATCCATTTTTTATTTTAAATCTTATTTAAAAGCTTAGAAATTAGGACGTATATTTTTTGAACTGGATATTATGAAGTTTTTTATAAAATCCATGTTCTTTTGCGAGTAATTCTTTCTGAGTCCCTTGTTCAACCAGTTGTCCATTTTGTATGAACACAATTTTATGAGCACGAGCAATCGTTGAAAGGCGATGAGCAATAATGATCGTTGTGCGTCCTTTGGTAAGGTGATGAATGGCTTCATTAATTTGTGCTTCGGTATGTGAATCGAGCGCGCTTGTTGCTTCATCAAGAATCAGAATTTCACTATCGTGAATCATTGCTCTAGCAATAGCGAGTCGTTGTTTTTGTCCCCCTGAAAGATTACAGCCATTATCGCCTATCTGAGTATCATAACCATTTGGCAAATTCATAATAAAGTCATGAGCATTTGCTGCTTTTGCTGCTGCGATAATTTCATCATCACGAGCGCCTTCTTTTCCAAGGCCAATATTATATTTAACGGTTCCTTGAAACAGAAAAGTATCTTGCCCTACATAGGCCATTAGGTTTCTCAGAGAACGAAAAGTTGTGTAGCGAATGTCTTGATCATTAATCAATATACGTCCTTTTGTGGGGTCATAAAGGCGCATAATAAGATTGATAAGGGTTGACTTTCCTGAACCAGACGGCCCCACCAATGCGGTCATTTTCCCGGCTTCTATTTCTAGATTGATGTCTTTCAATACCATTTTGTTATCAGTATATGCAAAAGAAACATGCTCGAAACGAATAGCTCCTTGCGTTTTATTCAGATCTTTAGCTTCTTTATGCTCTATAACTGTAAGGGGACGATCGAGTATTTCAAACATCGTACGGATATTGACCAAGCCAGATTCAATTTTAACACGGACATTTGCGAGTCTTTTTGCTGGTTCATAAGCTAAAAGTAAAGCAACAATAAAGGACATAAATTCACCTTGAACACCTGCGCGTTGGGTTGCAAGGTAACCGGAAAAGCAGATAATACCTGCAATGGCAACACCTGTGAGTGTTTCCATAATCGGATTAGTAATAGCTTCAAGTGTTGCAATATTGTTTGTTTGTTTTTCAACATCACAAATGGCTTTGTCCATCCTTTTTTTCATGACTTCTTCTAGTGAAAAAGCCTTGATGACTCGAATACCAATAGCCGTTTCCTGCACGATTTTTATAATTTCACCAAGTGAAAGAAGTTCTTTTTCCATAAGGCGACGAACGCGTTTTAAAGCCATTCGAACACCTAAAAAAGCCAGTGGTCCTAAGATTAAAGTGATGGAGATTAACACAAAGTTTTGAATGAACATGACAAGCAACAGACCACTAACAGAGAGCAAATCACGTACAAAAGTTGTGATAATCGTATCAATGATATTACGCACAGCCGTTGCATTATGGGTTACGCGAACAAGCAGATCAGATGACGTGTTATTATGATAAAAGGAGACACCTTGTTCCATAAGACGCGCATAAATTTTGCGTTGTTGTTCAGCAATGATACTGTTGCCTGCTTTGCTTAAAAAGTAAGTTTGGGCAAAAGTTGCAATCCCTTTAAGAATAAAGATAAAAGCAATGAAGCTAGAAATCAAAACGATCATAGCAAAATTCTGCGCATCAACAATATAATTAACAACATCACGCATAATCCACGCACTGGTTGCAGTTGTGCAAGAAATGATGATCATTGAGATAATAGCTGCACTGTACCAACGCGCATGTTTATGAAAATTTTCCCGCAAAAGGCGGATAATAAGATGTTTATCAAAAGAGGAAAGTTGTTTTTTGGCCATGAAGTGCTTCTATATTTTCTTGTTGTTTTATGCAAGATTGAGGCGCTCTTAATTAAAAAGCCTCTTAATCTTTTTTACAAAAAGAACCTTCTTCTTTCAATGTGCGTCATACTCTTTCATGCGACAGCACATCGTATAACGTAAAATCCTCTATAAATGGTTTTTGCATCACTCTTTCATTTATACTTTCATTTATATAGGTATCATCTAAGATATAAGCTGATACCATCACTCTATTGGCATTCGCATATTGCAACAATTCCCCCTGGTCGCTTGAAAACTTTCATAAGAGGATAATGATTTTTTCTATGCACATCATATCCCCTATGATGCGCAAGCGAATATTTTTGTTTGATTCCATATTGAGAAGATTTGGAATGAGAAAATCCTACGATATTCACTTAATTAAAAGGAGCAAAAATATAAATTATCATTATCAATTAATATGTTATTCTATTCTACTCCATGCAAAATATTGCGCAAGGAATTTTTCATGCTTTGAGTATTTAAAAATACATCATTTTCATCTTCATCCTATAACGTTGCGTATTCGCTTTATCCTATTATATTCAGAAGGTTAGATTAAAACCAATGGAATAAAAAAATTTAAAGGCTTTGGTAGTGAACCAACAAAATGATCTATCTTTAAAAGAGATAGTAGCTAAAGTTGCTTAGAAAGCTGGCAATAGAGTTGATAATAAGGGGAAATTTGTAATGAGGAGATGATATCTTATTTTGAAAAATAAGCACTGATTGTTCCCTGGATTATTGAATGCTGTTTGGTAAAGTGTTGTTATTAAGCACCCCCATCTTTACGCTTATGAAGGAACACAAGCTTGCACCATCACACACTTTGCCAGCTCGTGGGTGTTGCGACAGCCCTTGGCACTTGAGACTCTTCATAAGAGGCATTTTTACTCTTTTCTTGTACAGTTTTTATTCACACGCCTCTCTCCGCTTATGATGTGCAAGCAAGTAATTTTGATTGATTCAACATGAGAGAGATTTGAAATGAAAGAACCCTACGATATTCGAGACTCTTAATGAAAAACAATGAATATCTTTATAAATCAGTACGTTGCGATTGCAAGGAACAGATGAGGATGGTCGTGCTAATGGGCTTCATTATCTTTACGGTTATGAAAGTTCAAGCCAACACCATCATTCCTTTACCAGTTTCCCTATTGTTATAACTTTTGACATTTGAAATGGTTCACAAAAGACATTTCTACTTTTTTAATATTTTATGCATTATCTTTGTTTGTGATGTACAAGCAAATGATTTTTTGCTAGATTCTATAAATAAGAGAGCTCGAAATGAGAAGATCTTACGGTATTCGCACTGTCTCATTTAATATGCAAAATAACGAATTCTTTTTATAAATTGAGAAAGCATTATTAAACTCTTAAAAGGATTTATACAAATTTATAAAACCTTAAAAGCACCACAAAACTCACTGTGGCGCTTCTAGACGGTACTCATCCGCTCATTTTGACGAGTTGCACACAGATATTATTCCAATAAAAAACTATTTAGGCGCGATCACCATCATTATTTGCCGCCCTTCAAGTTTTGGCTCCAATTCAATCTTGGCAATTTCACTTGTATCTTCTTTCACACGCTGCAGAAGCTTTAATCCAAGATCTTGGTGAGCCATCTCACGACCACGAAAACGCAAAGTAATCTTTACTTTATCTCCATGATCAATAAAGCGATGAACAGCCTTCAGCTTGACTCCATAATCATGGACATCAACATTCGGGCGCATCTTAATCTCTTTGATTTCGATGACTTTTTGTTTTTTACGTGTTTCAGCGGCTTTTTTTTGAGTTTGATACTTTAATTTTCCCAAATCGATGATTTTACACACGGGCGGCTCTGCATTTGGTACAATTTCAACCAAATCAAGCCCCGCCTCTGCGGCCATAGCAAGAGCATCTTGTATTGCAACGACCCCCTGATGTTGTCCCGCATCATTGATAAGCTGAACATGAGGGACTCGAATATCCTTATTTGAACGTGGTCCGTCTTTTTGGGTAGGTGTCATTTTAAACGGTTTACGAATGGTTTATGCTCCTTAATTTTGATTCAACTAACAGCTAATTTAATATACAATTATGCGCATAAAAACAACTATAATTCGCGTCTTTTTCATTATTTGATTTGTTACTTTTTTAAGTGATTTGGTTTATAAAAGTTTTTCCCTTAATTTAAAGAAATTGTTTTATGGAGAAAAAGAATCATGAATCAAAATATTCCGTGCCAATTTTTTTCGTTTGAGGACACTGCTCTTGCAGTACGCTATCGCAAAGGACGCCACTCTCCAGGTTTGGTTTGGCTTCATGGCTATCAATCCGATATGTTGGGAAGTAAGGCGATGTTGGTTGATCAGTTTGCTCAAAAGAATGATTTATCTTGTTTACGTTTTGATTACTCTGGTCATGGGGAATCGGAAGGAGATTTTTTTCAAGGAACGATTTCACGTTGGGTGAGCGAAAGTTTAGCAACTTTTGAAACCTATTGTGAGGGACCGCAAATTTTGGTTGCTTCCTCTATGGGGGGGTGGATTGCACTAAAGCTTGCTATGATGCTAGCGCAGAAAAATAAGAAGCTTGCTGGTATGATATTAATTGCTCCAGCACCTGATTTTACAAAAACATTGGTGGAACCAGAATTAGGCCCAGAAGAATGGAAAATTTTGGAAGAAAAAGGCTATATTGAACGTCCTGCTGTTGGTGATGAGGAACCAATGCCCTTTACAAGAAAATTGATTGAAGATGGACGCGAAAATTGTGTCATGAAAGGATGCATTGATGTTGGGTGCCCAATTCATATTCTACAAGGGATGGAAGACGATAAGATACCCTATCAGCATACATTGACTTTACTTGATCATTTACCTCTTCATGACGTAACATTGACACTTGTGCGTGATGCCGATCACCGTTTTTCTCGTCCACAAGATTTAGATTGCTTCGAAACAGCCTTGAGATCTTTGATTAATCAGATTAATGCAAAATAAGGGGGCTATTTATTGATAATGAAGATAAATATATGAACATTTCTGAAAAGCATTTTATTTTTTCTGATCGTGCTATCCCTGTACGAATGCGGGAAAATAGGCACGCGCGCCGTCTTACCTTACGTATTGATGCCAGAAGCCAGGAGATTTGTGTAACAATACCACCAGCGATAAATCTCTATGCGGTTGAAAGTTTTATTGAAAAACATCGGTCTTGGATTGAGGCACGTCTTGCTCGTGTACAAATTTCTCATGAAAATGCTTATCTCAAAGAGGGAGCAACAATTCCCTTATTGGGTGTTTCTCATACCATAAAACATAGAGAAGGACGTGGGGTAACAGAAATTGTTACAGCAAATGCGGAGCAGGGGCCTGAAATTATTGTTTATGGTCAATTAGAATATCTCCCAAGACGCATTGCTGACGTTTTAAAAAAACAAGCAGCGCTTATTATAACACCTTTGGTGGCGCATTATGCTCATCAGGTAGAGCGTAAAGTCAAATCCATTTGTTATAAAGATACGAGAAGTCGTTGGGGATCTTGTTCAATTGATAAGCGTCTTTCTTTTTCTTGGCGCCTTATTATGGCACCAAAAGAAGTTGTTGAGTATGTTGTTGCCCATGAAGTTGCTCATCTTGTTGAAATGAATCATGGACCAAGATTTTGGGCTCTTTGTGAGAAACTTTGCCCTGATAGTAAAACATATCGTGCTTGGTTGAAAGAAAATGCTCAGAGACTGCACGCCATTAATTTTGATTCATATGAATTAGAGGTGTAAAAAAACTTGCAAATGAAAGCAATATTTAACGGAACTTTTTGTTGAATGTTTCGTTGTTTTGGTGCTTCGTCATGCATGATGAGGAAGCCATTGAAGCTCTCAGCACGATTGTCCTCCCCTGCTTGGTTTGCTGAGTGTCTTCAATGTTTTTGCTTTATCTTTTTTGTCATTCAGCGTAATAACCTTAAGTTCCGATGATTTATAACAAATAGGAAGGTTTTTTTATGCCTGTTCTTACAGATCCACTTCAGCTATTACAGGCACTTATTCGTTGTCCTTCTGTTACACCTCATGAAGCAGGGGCTTTATCAACTTTGGAACAATTTTTGAAAAAAATGGGATTTCATGTTGAACGCCCTATTTTTACGGATAAAAATACAGATAATATTGAAAATCTTTATGCGAAAATGGGAAGCGAAGGACCCCATCTTATGTTTGCGGGTCATACGGATGTTGTACCGCCAGGTGCATTGGAAGACTGGACCTATCCACCTTTTGAAGCTGTTATAGATCAGGGAAAATTATATGGGCGGGGTGCTGTTGATATGAAAGGCGGTATTGCTTGTTTTATTGCGGCTCTAGCACGAGTTCTTGGAAAACGGTCCATTAAAGGGAGGGTAAGCCTTTTAATTACTGGTGATGAAGAGGGGCCTGCTATTAATGGTACGGTAAAACTTCTCAAATGGGCAGAAAAAAAAGGCGAAAAATGGACTGCGGCTCTTGTGGGAGAACCAACAAGCGTAAAGACTGTTGGTGATGTTATCAAAATTGGACGACGCGGATCGATTTCTGGTATCATTACCGTGAAAGGTCGCCAAGGTCATGTTGCTTTTCCAGAGCGGGCTGCCAATCCTTTGCCTTTGGCGAGTAAACTTATTCAAGCATTGACACAAACTGCTTTAGATCAAGGAACAGAGAATTTTCAACCCAGTAATTTAGAGCTAACAACCATCGATACCGGTAATTTAGCGGTCAATGTTATTCCAGCACAGACAACGGTTCGTTTTAATATACGCTACAATGATCTTTGGACAAAAGAAACATTGATGGGGGAAATTGAAAAGCGTCTTTCTTTGGTGCAATCAAAAAATAACAGTGGTCAATATCCCTCTTATCAGCTTGAGTGGATTCCAAGTTTAGGGGATGTTTTTTTGACCAAAAATGATAAACTTATTCAAGCTTTATCCAATGCTATTAAAAGTGTAACAGGGAGTGTACCAGAATGTTCCACGTCTGGGGGAACTTCAGATGCGCGGTTTATTAAGGATTATTGCCCCGTGGTTGAATTTGGTTTACCAGGGCAAACGATGCATATGGTAGATGAATGTGTCGCCCTTGATGCAGTAGAAACGCTAACGGCTATTTATGAGCGTTTTATTGTTGATTTTTTTGCATAAAGAAATAATTGTTTGGTTCAATAATATCTTTATCTTGTTTTGCCGTAAAACCCTTTTGTTGCCATAAAACATTGTCATTTGAGGTGTGGTGATATAAAGCGCGACTTAGCTATATTAGGTGGTTTTAAAGTACAGCATTCTTAAGCTGGATTGTTGCTCGTAAAGTCTTCAGTTCAGTGGATCACATAAATGGAAAACCAAGTGAAACATGTTTTAAGAAGTAGGGCTGTTTACAGGATCGGATTAAGAATCTTGATTCTTTAAGGTGTAGGGCAGAAATTAACGCGCAATTCATATATGGAAAACAACGAACGTTAATATCACAATTGATATGATGATAGGTTAAAGCCATAAAGACACATAAGAATATGCTGCTTTTTTAAAAATTTTCTACAACATAAATGTGCTTATTTGTACTTTATGTTTTAATATTTTCCACACTCTTGTAAGAAATAATATATCATTGTAGTGTGCATTCACGTGCTTATTCTAAAGAAACGCTTTCAATGTTTGTTACATTCAACGGTGCTTATGGATAATGTAATATAAAATCTATAGGGCATCGCCTCTCTTTACGCTTATGAAAAAAGAGACCATCATAGACTTTTTAGCTCAAAATATTGCGATAGCTTTTGGCGTTTGAAATTGTTCATAAAAAGCATTTTATACCCTTTTTAATAGTTTTTATCCAAAAATTTTCCTACTTTTAGAGGGTAAGTGAATGGTTGTCATTAATGTATTATAAATAGTTTTTAAATGAAAAAATCTTACGATATTTTAGTCTCGCTTTTGCTATAAAAATGATAACTGTCATTAAAATCAATATGTTGTTATAAAAACTTTAGTTGGCAAGTTGGCTGATAATGTGGTCAAGAACAATACGTCCTTTGGTTGTCGCTTTTAAGCGTTGGTTATCAACCATTTCTACCAATTCTTGGTGTTGTAAATCGATAAGTTTTTCCATTGGGATACGTTTGGGGCTTAAGGTTTCATAGCGTGTAAGTTCTAAGCCTTCGCAAAGGCGTAACCCCATAAGGAGCATTTCATTTGCCTGTTGCTCAGAGGTTAATCGTTCTGTTTCAATACAGCCATGTCCTGTTGTTTCTACTAATTCTAGCCACTGTTCGGGATGCTTTTCATTGATTGTGACATAACGCTCACGGTTTTCAAGGTGTGATAAAGATGCCTTTGAAAAGGCGGAAGAATGATTTTGTACGTTTTCAATGAAACGTCCGTGTGCTCCTGGACCAAATCCTGCATATTGGTGATAACGCCAATAAAGAAGGTTGTGTGCTGATTCAGCACCAGGCATAGCATGGTTTGAGATTTCATAGGCAGGAAGTCCATACAGAGCTGTTATTTCTTGGGTAAGATGATACAGATCTGCTGCTAGCTCTGATGGGGGCAGGATAAGTCTTCCTGCATCATGAAGTCGTTTAAAGGCGGTTCCTTCTTCGATTGTCAATTGATAAAGAGAAAGATGATCCGCGGCCAAATCAATGGCTTGTACAAGTTCAGATTTCCATTGTTCAAGGGTTTGTTTGGGGCGAGCATAAATGAGATCAAAGGATAAGCGTGGAAAAATTTGTCGTGCTAAATCAATTGCGTAAAGAGCTTGTTCTACATTATGGAGTCGGCCAAGTTTGCGCAATGCTTTATCATTGAGCGCTTGTATCCCTAGAGATAAGCGATTAACACCTGCAGCACGGTATCCGCGAAAACGTCCTGCTTCCACACTGGATGGATTAGCTTCCAATGTAATTTCAACTTTATCATCAAATATCCACTTTCTTGCCAGTGCTTGCAAGAGGGCATCAACGGTTTGCGGCTCCATAAGAGAAGGAGTTCCCCCACCAATAAAAATACTCGTAATATGACGTGGACCTATTTTATTGTATTGCGTTTCTATTTCGCGTTCAAAGGCGGTGACAAAACGTGGTTGATCAATACCATGAATGCGAACATGTGAATTAAAGTCACAATAGGGACATTTCGCTGCACAAAAGGGCCAATGAATGTAAATGCCAAAAGGTTCATTCATGAGAATGCCAAAAGATTTTCTGCCAAAAGTTTAAAAGCCCGTGCGCGATGTGAAAGAGGGGGAATGTCATTGTGTTGCCAGCTGTGTTTTTGCTCTGTTGACATTTCTCCAAAGGTATTTTCATATCCATCTGGTAAAAAAATAGGATCAAAACCAAAGCCTTTATCTCCCCGTGGAGGCCAAATGAATGTTCCTTCAACGTATCCGTGGAAATAATCTGCGTGGTTATCAGGCCACGCAATGCAAATGACGGATATAAAACGGCATTTTCGTTGGCTTTTTTCTCGTGCTCCGATTTTTTGGAGTTCATCTTCTATTTTTTGCATCGCTTTTGGAAAATTACGTGTACCATCGGCTTGAATCGCCCAATCCGCGGTATAAACGCCTGGTGCACCATCCAATGCATCCACCTCTAAACCTGAATCATCAGAGAGAGCAGGAAGTCCTGTCTTTTTTGCTGCTGCAAAAGCTTTAATATAAGCATTTTCTTCAAATGTTGTTCCTGTTTCTTTTGGCTCTGGCAAACCAAGCTCTTTTGCTGATTGTATTATTAAACCGAAAGGTGCAACCAAAGTGGTGATTTCATGTAATTTGCCGGTGTTATGTGTAGCAATGACAAGTTTTTTATCTGCTATACTTCTCATATAGATTTCTCCAAAAATGAAAGGGGAACTATTTTTGTGCTAAAAAACAGCTTAAATGCTCATATACACACATTCTGCTTGATTTTACATGATAGGATTATTTTACACGTTTTATGATATTTTATTCAAATAAAATTTTTCGTATTTTGTGAAGATAACGATTAAAAAGACATGAGAGATGATTTTTTTATGGGAGCCTTTTTATGGTAAAAGTCCAATTTTCTACTCCCAGTGGTTTGTAAACAATCAAGCTTCTCTTGGTAAGCCTCTAAAGAAGATCAATGCCTGTCTTAAATATCCAATCACACACTCTAACTAAAAATACCTCATGCATAATTTATATTGCCTTATAACATCATTCTAAAAGATGGTGTTTTATGGCTCAATAGGGTAGTATATTTTTATACTACTTTAGATTATTTGACCAAGCCTTGGCAAAACTTATATAAGAGAAGAGTGTTTTTAAGTAGTGAAACAATTGTGATGAAGCACAAACCTATTGATAATGAACTAAAATATCTTGATGAGCGTTCGCGTGATATTTTCCGCCATATTGTTGAAGCCTATCTTAATGATGGTGAGCCTGTAGGGTCACGCAATCTTTCACGGCTTTTGCAACAGACATTATCACCTGCGACGATTCGCAATGTGATGAGTGATCTTGAACATCTCGGTTTGATTTATGCACCGCATGTTTCGGCAGGGCGAATGCCAACCCAATCGGGTTTACGCTTTTTTGTTGATGCATTTATGGAAGCGGGTGATTTGCCAAACGAGGAGAGAGAAAATATTGAAATGCAAGTCAAAGAGGCTGGTCATGCACAATCGGTTGAACATTTTCTTGTTCAAGCAAGCCGAGTTCTTTCAGATCTCTCCCGTGGGGCTGGGCTTGTTCTCGCAACAAAACAAGAAGGAACATTAAAACATATTGAATTTGTGCGTCTTGATAGGGAGCACGCTCTTGCTGTTTTAGTGACTCAACAAGGTGAGGTTGAAAATCGTATTGTTCATTTGCCAGAAGGGGTTACCCATGCACAATTGACAGAAGCAACGAATTTTCTCAATGCTCATATTCAAGGGCGTACATTGAGTGAAGCTAAAGGGGAAATTGCGCGTTTGTGCGCGGAAACGCGGGCTGCACTTGATGATTTATCACATCATCTTGTTGAAACGGGATTAGCTCTCCTAGGAGGAGAAGGCGCTGATCATAAAATACACCTCATTGTTCGTGGACGCAGTAATTTGCTTGAAGATGTGAAAGCAGAAGAAGATTTAGAACGGTTACGCCATTTGTTTGATGACCTTGAAACACGTGAGAGTATGGCACAGCTTCTCGATTTAACGGATGAAGGTTCAGGGGTTAGAATTTTTATTGGTTCAGAAAATAAGTTATTTTCACTTTCTGGTTCTTCTTTAGTCGTAGCACCTTATCGTGATTCACAACAAAGAGTTATTGGTGCTTTAGGCGTTATTGGTCCTACACGGCTTAATTATGCAAGGATTGTGCCCATGGTTGATTATACAGCTCAACTTGTATCACAGTTATTGCGTTAAAACGATGCAGGTAAGTATTTGTGCTATAAAAGCTCATTGTATTAATATACATCTATACCCCTTGATTTTTGTCTGTAAAATTTCGATATCGAGAATAACAAATCTTATGAAGGAATAGAATTTTTATGTCTGATGAAAAAAACAAATTTACTGATGCTTCATTTGAAAATTGCGATTTAAAAAATCCCGCTGATCGTAATACACTTAAACAAGCAGCTGATGAACTTTTAAAAACACATAAAACAGAAGTACATGGAGACGTTGAAAAAGAAAGTAATGAAGTTGATCCTTTAGCGTCTTTGCAGGATGAAAATAAAGAGCTGAGAGATCAACTTTTACGTCTTGCTGCAGATATGGAAAATCTTCGACGTCGTACTGCGCGTGATGTAGCGGATGCGAGGGCTTATTCCATTGCTAATTTTGCACGGGATATGTTGTCTGTTTCTGACAATCTCAATCGCGCTTTGGAAGCGATTCCAGAAGGTGCACGTGAAAGTGATGCTGGTTTGAAATCATTGGCAGAAGGTGTTGAAATGACTGAACGTGCCATGATGGCAGCATTAGAACGCCATGGGGTGCAGAAAATTTATCCAGATGGACAAAAATTTGATCCTCACTTTCATCAAGCGATGTTTGAAATTCCTAATACTGATGTCCCCGATAACACTGTTCAACAAGTTGTTCAGGCTGGTTATATTATCGGGGAAAGGGTGTTGCGCCCAGCTATAGTGGGTGTGGCCAAAGGAGGAACAAAAGAAACTTCTGTTGAAACTGATAAGGCTTCACATCAATAACAAGCTTCCAACGTAAAATGCAGCATTTCCTGCAATTTCGCATGTATGAGGTTTTTTCTCAAAGAGCTTTAAAGGGTGTTTGTAACACCCTTTTATCTTTGAAGTGGCCAACTCCCTTTTACAATATATGGTGCATCACTTGAGGGAGATGGGGATGAAAATAAGACAAAGTGATCGACCTCAAAAGGAGGAAATGAAAAATCACCCCGAGAGGACAGATAAGGAGGAAGATCTGCAGGTTTAGTATCAAGCAGTCGTGCAATAGTAATATGTGGAGTAAATTCTCTTTCATCAGGCGTTAGATCTAAATGGCTACGAATATATTGCATCTTTTCGTGTAAAAGATTGAGAGTTTCACAAAGTTCAATGCGAATAACAAGAGAATGTGGAGCGTTTTCTGAAACAAAAATGTCAAAGTCCTTCATTTGTAGCATAAAAGGAGGGAACTTTATTGTGTCAAAGGCGTGCATAAGTGCATCCGCTGTAGCACCTTCAATTTCACCGAAAAAAGACAAAGTAACGTGAAAATTTTGCGGATTAATCCACTGCGCATTTGGTAAGCCATTTTGCAAGGATACAAGTTGTTGTGTTGTTTGTTGGGGAATTTGAAGGGCACTAAATAAACGAGACATGGTTATCTCCTTAAAGTAAAAAATACCACTGCAAGCACAATGGTGGATAATAATAAAGATGAATACACCAATAAGGATAAGGCAATTGTGTAGAAAAATAATGTCTAAAAAATGTTTATTCTATAATTGTTGCATTGAGTTCATAAAGCTTATGAAATTAAAAAAAATATTTATCGGGATAATGAAACCATACTCATATGTGTTTTGTCGCGAAGATGTGTGGTAGAAGGTTATGTGTATTTTCTCTCTACAAATACAAAAAGTTTAGTTTAAGATAAAGAAAATTGAAAAATTCCTTATGATGTGATTAATTCTATATTTTTAAAGTAGTTTAAAATTCAGCTTATTCAGTAGGGATAAAAGTTTTTCTCTACTGTAAAGATCTCATCATAAATATTAATCATGATAACAGCCATAATACGCAACAACTATTTAAATTTGCCAAATAATGTTAAGAAAGGAAGAAAAAATTCTATATAATAGAATTATGACAAGAAGTTACATTTATAATAATTGTGTTAATCTACAGTGGATATGAATATTGGCACAAAAACGGGAAAAGTGATCAAAGTCTAAGATAACGATGGACAGTTCTTATTCTCTAAGAATTATCATCCTTATTTATGGTGAGAAAGCGCTAGTTTTCCTCTCCGAAGTTGTTATTGATGAGTTTTTCAAGAGCATTAAGAGCATCTGTTGCTTCTGGTCCTGAAACACGAATGATGAGGTTGCAACCGGATGAAGCAGCTAGCATCATAAGCCCCATAATTGATGACCCACCAACGATTTTTCCATCCTTTTCAACTTCAACAGTAGCGTTAAAATTGTCAACAGTTTGTACAAATTTTGCGGAAGCCCTTGCATGCAACCCACGTTTATTACAGATATTGAAATGACGGCTTATACATGGGGAGGTATCTTTGGAAAGCATTGGTATTGTATTATCCGCTATAAAATCATACTTGGTACGTTAATATATTTACGCCCAGCTTCTTGCGCTATTCTTAACGCGTCTGATAATGAGATATCAGGACATTTGCGAATAGAAATCAGTTTAATAAGCATGGGCAAATTAACCCCCGCAATCATTTCAACGCGTCCTTTTTCAATAGCAGGAATAGCTATATTTGATGGTGTTCCACCGAACACATCTGTTAATATGATGACGCCATGATCTGTATTTGTATCGGTTACTGCGGCTATAATATCACCTCGGCGCTGATCTATATCGTCATCGGGATAAACGCATATTGTTGCAAACTTTTCTTGTGTTCCAACAACATGTTCCACGGCATGTAAAAATTCAACAGCCAGCTCACCGTGCGTTACAAGCACGAGTCCAATCATTTACGCAAACTCCTGTTAACTAATAAGATCCGACCATATTGGTGGGAAAGATATTTTACAAGGCTTTGTCTTGCTGCCAAGAAAAATTTGCAAAAAAAAGGCAAAAATTGTTATTTTTTTATCTTTAGAAAAAAATTAGACAGGTTTACGCCATATTTTTCTGAACAAAAATGCTTCAATAGCTTGACAAATGGCTGTACAATCGGCTTCACGAAGAGAGGGAAGTTTTAAAAGAGGGATGTGCAAATCTTCAAATTGAAAAGTTTTATTTGTGGAAAAACGTTCATATTCAGGGCCGAGAAAAACAACGCAATCTATAGTTGTATTCTTTTGAAATTCCATCATATAAAGACCAACACCACGAATCTCGATACCGCCCTGTAAGTTGTCAGGTGTGTATCCGTGAAGTTTTCCATTTTTCGCACGTAGCATTGTATAATCATCACTGATAAGTTTTGCTTCACGTTTTGACCACTCAGCGCGGTCGAGCAGAGAGAGGGTGAGGGTTGATTTTCCTGATCCCGATGGACCTATAATTAACAGCCCCTGTCCACCCAGTTGAAGGCAATTTGCGTGGAGTATTTCACATTTTGTTTTCATACCTTTTACTTTGGATAAAAGATTTATTTAACGAGGGGAAGCATAATAATAAAACGTGCACCAGTTTTACATTTTCCAAGTTCCGGATCAATAATATTTTCGGCTGTAATTGTCCCATTATGGGCCTCAATGATTTGCCGGCTAATAGAAAGGCCAAGTCCAGAGTTTTGTCCAAAAGCATCTTCATTTGGTCGATCTGTATAAAAACGTTCAAAAATGCGTTCAATATTCTCTGAACGAATACCGGGTCCATTATCTTCAATGGTTAAAATAAGGGTTGAAGCATGACTTTTCATAGTAATGGAAATTTTGCCACAATTACGGGGAATAAAGGAACGTGCATTTTCAAGAAGATTTGAAATCACTTGCCCTAAACGGAGCTCATGTCCCAGCACAAGATAGGCTTTTCCATGAGGACGTGGGATAATATTAAGGCTTACATCGATGGTTTGCGCATTACGGTATACTTCCTGAACAGCATGAACAAGACTTTCCAAAAGTGGTGTCATATCAACGATCTCTGCGGTTTCTCGTGCAAGCTCTGCATCGAGACGCGATGCATCAGAAATATCTGTAATCAACCGATCAAGACGGCGCACATCATGTTGAATAATTTCAAGCAATTTCTCTTGTGCTTCTTCATTTTTAGCCAGAGGGAGGGTTTCAACAGCACTGCGTAGAGAAGTAAGGGGATTTTTTAATTCGTGGCTTACATCAGCAGCAAAGCGTTCGATGGCTTCAATACGCATATAAAGGGCATTGGTCATGTCACGAATAGAGGTTGAGAGATGACCAATTTCATCTTCACGCATTGAAAAATCAGGAATTTCTACACGCTGATTATTGCCATTACGTACTCGATTAGCAGAGGCAGATAATTTGCTTAAGGGATGGGCAATCGTATGGGCTAAAAAGAGCGAAAGAACCAAAAGTACGCTGCCTACAACGGCAAAGACTTTAAATATAACCAGTCTTTCGGCCTTTACAATGTTATCAATATCGGAGCCAGTGGTTGAAAGAAGAAGGGCGCCAACCACTGCGCGATAGCGTTGAACAGGAACGGCAACAGAAACAATGAGTTGACCTTGTCTGTTGCGTCTTTTGGCGGTAGCAAGAGATCCGTTTAATGCACGGTACACTTCTGGATAAGCAATACCACGGTTTTTTGTTTGTTCTCTATCAAGAGCAATACCTTTGCCATAAAATGTGTTTGAATACCATGAAGTAAAGCGATCCCACATGTTTTGTTCTGTTTTAAGTGGGGGTAAATCATAGCTAAAAACTTCACCACTAGAATAAAGAACCCGCGAATCAAGAAGTAAAGTAGCATCACGATCATAAATACGTGCTCTTGTCGTTTTAGGTGTGATAAGACGTCGTAAAAGAGGGGCAACTTGCTCAGGGTTAATGGGGAAATCCCAAGAGTCGGTTGATTGGGGGGCGGGTGTAACGCTTTCACCGGTCTGTAACTCCAAGAGTTTTTGGGGGTCAATAAGGATAGAATTTGTATCTACTGTTGCAGAAGCAGCAATAGCTCCAGCAATAATTTTCCCTTGGGTACATAAACTTTTAATTTTTGCTTCAATTAAACCATCGCGAAATTGGTTAAGGTATAAAATGCCTGTAACCAGAACGGCAAGGGCAGCAATGTTTAATATAACAATGCGGCGTGTGAGACTGGAAAAAAGCAACTGTCTAAAGAGACGTTGTGTTCGAAGATGCAGACGAGCAAACATAAGAAATGGCGTTGAGGATATACTGTTAAGGGCTGTTTTTTTAAGAGTTTCCAGTTGAGAATTGTCTGTCATCGATTTGATTGCCGTTCAAATTTTTGCGACAAAGCAGCTTTACACTTCGTGAAAACGATAACCTACACCATAAAGTGTTTCAATCATTGCAAAATCATCATCCACTTGTTTAAATTTTTTACGTAGACGTTTAATGTGGCTATCAATGGTGCGATCATCTACGTAGACTTGATCACTATAGGCAGCATCCATTAAAGCATCACGACTTTTTACAACTCCTGGTCTTTGTGCTAAGGTTTGCAAAATCAAAAATTCCGTAACAGTTAAAATAACAGGTTTATCTTTCCATGTACAGGTGTGACGTTCTTGATCCATCACAAGATCTCCACGTTTAAGAGAAGAGGTGGAAGAAGTCCCTGTAGAAAGTGGTTGGTTACGTGCATTGGAACGGCGCAAAATAGCTTTCACGCGCTCAATGAGAAGACGTTGGGAGAAAGGTTTCGTAATAAAGTCATCAGCTCCCATTTTGAGACCAAATAATTCATCAATTTCATCATCTTTAGAGGTAAGAAAAATAACTGGAAGATCAGATTTTTGACGTAAACGACGCAAGAGTTCCATCCCATCCATTCGGGGCATTTTAATATCAAAAATAGCTAAGTGTGGGGGGTGAAGTGTGAGACCTTTGAGTGCAGATGCTCCATCTGTATAGCTTTCAACCCGATATCCTTCTGTCTCAAGCGCAAAAGATAGAGATGTCAAAATATTGCGATCATCATCAACAAGTACAATCGTTTGCGTGATTGTTGGTGTATCTTTCATGGTTTCTTAGACCTTTCTATTGCTGTGGTAGCAAATTACCCACACTTATTTATATGGGAGTTCACATTTTTTTTGCAAAACAAATATGATACAAATTGTAGCAAAGTAAAAAACCTCTTGTCATTCCTGTAATATCTTGTTTTGCTTTCATAATTTATAATGTTTCTACGTCTATTAAGATCCCTTCGTTTGAGAGAAAATTTGCATAAAAGCTTTTTTTATCAAAATTTATTGCAAAGTTTATTATTGTCTTTGTACCAAAATTGAACATGTTTAGTTTTGATTGTTGAAGTTTAGAAAATTCGCCTATGTGTTTTAAGAGCAAAGACAAGAATGTGGCAATATATGCACAAAAATTTGTTTCTGCTATACGAAAGGAGGTTATCATGGGACTTTTTAATTTTATTAAAACTGTAGGGGAAAAGTTAGGTATGGGGGACCATGGACCAAAAGAAAAAGACTTCAAGGCTGCATTTGATCATTTTCAACTCGGTACAGAAAAAGTCAATATTCAAGTTAAAGACGGTAAAGCTATTTTAAGCGGTGAGGTTCCAGATAGGGAAACACTTGAAAAAGCACTTCTGATTGTTGGCAATTCACAAGGTATCTCTTCTGTGGATGTTGAGCAATTAAAGGTTATAGATACGACGCCTAGAAAAACTTCTCGTTTTTATGAGGTTAAATCTGGTGATAATCTTTGGAAAATTGCTGAAGAGGTTTATGGAAAAGGGCAAGGTGATAAAAACACATTTATTTTTGAAGCCAATAAACCAATGCTAAAATCTCCTGATAAAATTTATCCTGGACAAGTTTTGCGTATTCCTGAAATTGACCATATTTAACGCATCAAAGAGGATAATTTTTTGCTTATACTATGATATTAAACAAAAAAATAAGAAGCGTAAAAAAATCACGCTTCTTCATTTTATAAAATGTATATTTATAATAAAAAGAGCTTAGTGAGCAGAAGTAGATTTAAAAGGTGAGGTTGTTTGCATAGCGTTTACAGAGAAATCAATATTAATGGTTCCTGCGTTTTCAAATGTCAATTTTGCGCTAATTTTATCACCTAGCTTGAATGGTTGTGAAAGTCCCATAAACATAATATGATCGCCACCGGGCTTAAGCGTGATTTCGCCATTTCCCGGAATTTCAATGCCATTATGCATTTTTTCCATTTTCATAATATCATTAACAACTGTCATAGTGTGCATTTCTGTTGTTTGTACGCCGTTTGTGGAAATAGAAACTAAACGGTCTGGGGTATTACTGTGATTAATAATATAGAGATAACCGCTACCAACTTTTGCACTTTTAGGTGTTTCGCGTGCCCAAGGATTGAGAATTTCTATGTCACCAAGTTTATATTGCTGGGCATTTGCTGGTAGGGTTATACCAGCAAAGAGAAGAGCACACACGATATTTGCGATAACCTTTTTGTGCGAATATTGTGCATGTATTGTATTCTTAAAGATGAGATTTGTTATTTTCTTAATAATAGATATCATCATTGATTTACCCTTCTTCATAAAGATTCACATTTTGAACATTTTCTTATTCTTAGCAGAATTTTTATTTAAAATAAAAATAAAAGAAATAATTGCTCAAATAAAATTGGTTTAAATTATGAAAATAGAAATCATAGAATTTTTGGATTTTAAAGGAAGACAGTAAGATTTACAAAGATAAAGCACCTCTCAACGCTTTTGTGTTCATCTCACAAAAGTATTTGTAAATGGTAAAAATTTATGGTCCATTTATGGTCTACTACTATTTTACTGAATAAAAATATAATACAAAAAGATCATACACTTGATCAACTCTTAATATTACAACAGCTTTTGACATTTTAAAGCGTTTCGACGGAGGCATTTTTATATATTTTCAAATTTCAGAACTATACAGTTAAGAAAAAAGCTCTTTAGGTGAGTTTAAAGCACAGCTTTCAAATAGCAGCATAGCAATGAATGATGAGGCTATTAGAAGAAGAATTTTTGAGAGGAGATCGATAGATGATACCGTTATCGATATGAGCATTTGGAAAAGCACCGTTTAATACTATGAAGGAGGCTCATAAAAAATAATTATCATAAGATATGACGGCTATTTTAGTCTAAGGAAGGTTTATAATATTTGTGATATAAGTTATTCGCTTTTAAGCGATATTTTAAAAAAGCTTTTACGTAAGTATTTCTTAATTAATAATGAGAGATCAAGAACGCGTGTGCGATTACTCTTTTTATTTTTTTAATGTTTATAGAGAAATATGTTTGTTGAGAATTGCAAGAAAAATGTATTATGATCTCAAGTCTTTCATAAATATGGTATTTATGGGTCATTAGAGAGCCCATTTTAAGAGAAATTTTTTATTTTGGAGATGTTTCTCTCATTATTCTCTTGTAGCAATAAAATCCTGTTCTTATATACGAGGCAGCGAGGCTTGTTGTGACTTGCGGTTTATTATTATTTTATGTTGCTTGAGGTAATATACGGGCTTTAAGTGTTATGAGGAGCTACCTTAAAAAGATGCTTTATGGAGGTTGAGGTAGCTTGCTGAATGGAGATTATAATATGGCAAAAGTAATTGGTATTGATTTGGGGACGACGAACTCTTGTGTGGCTGTTATGGATGGCAAAAACGCAAAGGTTATCGAAAACTCAGAAGGAGCGCGAACAACACCTTCCGTTGTTGCCTTTACTGATGGGGGAGAGCGGCTTGTTGGACAGCCTGCTAAACGGCAGGCGGTAACAAATCCTGAAGGGACAGTCTTTGCAGTGAAACGTTTGATAGGGCGCCGTTTTGATGATCCTATGGTTGAAAAAGATAAAGCGCTTGTGCCTTATAAAATCGTTAAAGGTGACAATGGTGATGCATGGGTTGAAGAAGCCGGTAAGAAATATTCTCCATCGCAAATTTCAGCGATGATTTTGCAAAAAATGAAGGAAACAGCTGAATCTTATCTTGGTGAAAAAGTTGAACAAGCGGTTATTACTGTTCCTGCTTATTTTAATGATGCGCAACGTCAAGCGACTAAAGATGCGGGTAAAATTGCTGGACTTGAAGTTTTACGAATTATTAATGAGCCGACTGCTGCTGCTTTAGCTTATGGTTTGGACAAAAAGGATGGAAAAACAATTGCTGTTTACGACCTTGGTGGTGGTACATTTGACATTTCAGTCCTTGAAATTGGAGATGGCGTTTTTGAAGTTAAATCAACCAATGGAGATACATTCTTAGGGGGTGAAGACTTTGACATGCGCTTGGTTGGTTATTTTGCAGATGAATTCAAAAAAGAGCAAGGAATTGATCTGAAAAATGATAAACTCGCTTTACAGCGTTTAAAAGAAGCGGCAGAAAAAGCAAAGATTGAACTTTCGTCATCACAGCAAACAGAAATCAATTTACCATTTATCACGGCAGATCAATCAGGTCCCAAGCACTTAACAATGAAATTGACTCGGGCAAAATTTGAATCTCTGGTTGACGATTTAGTGCAGCGTACCATCGAGCCTTGTAAAGCTGCGTTGAAAGATGCTGGATTAAAGGCTGGTGAGATTGACGAAGTTGTTTTAGTGGGCGGTATGACACGTATGCCCAAGATTCAGCAAGTCGTGCAGAACTTCTTTGGCAAAGATCCACACAAAGGTGTTAATCCCGATGAAGTTGTCGCAATGGGTGCAGCCATCCAAGGGGGCGTCTTACAAGGCGATGTCAAAGACGTATTGCTGCTAGATGTAACACCTTTATCCTTGGGTATTGAAACCTTGGGTGGGGTTTTCACACGTCTCATTGAGCGCAATACCACTATCCCAACGAAAAAATCGCAAGTTTTTTCAACAGCTGATGATAACCAGAGTGCTGTAACTATTCGCGTTTTCCAAGGTGAACGGGAAATGGCGAGTGATAATAAGTTATTGGCTCAATTTGATCTTGTTGGTATTCCCCCAGCACCGCGTGGTATACCTCAAATTGAAGTTACTTTTGATATTGATGCAAATGGTATTGTTAATGTTTCGGCCAAAGATAAAGGAACTGGTAAAGAGCATCAAATTCGTATTCAGGCATCGGGTGGTTTAAGTGATGCTGATATTGAAAAAATGGTAAAGGATGCAGAAGAGCACGCGGCTGAAGATAAAAAACGCCGTGAAGGTGTTGAAGCTAGGAATCAAGCCGAATCTCTTATTCATTCAACTGAAAAGTCGCTCAATGAATATGGCGATAAAGTATCAGCCGAAGAAAAAGGACAGATTGAAACAGCAATATCTGATTTGAAATCTGCACTTGAAGGCAGTGATACGGAAGCAGTAACAGCAAAGATGCAAAAATTAGCAGAAGTCAGTATGAAACTTGGTCAGGCTATGTATGAAACTTCACAAGCAGCGAGCGCTGACGCTGAAACAGAGACAAAGAATGATGATGTTGTCGATGCTGATTTTGAAGAAGTTAATGATAAGAAGAAATAGTGTCAGCATATGTGTTGATTAATTTATAAACCCGGCCTTTGAAATATAAGGCTGGGCTTTATTATTTGAGATAAGTTGCAACTTTGTTGCTAAAAATATAAATTAAAAGCGATATTATCCATAAAGATGGATGATAGAAAAACTATCAGGAATACATGATGAAGGTTGACTATTATGAAATTCTTGGCGTGACTCGTGAATGTGATGATAAAAAGTTGAAATCTGCTTTTCGTAAGTTGGCAATGCAATATCATCCTGATCGCAACGCCGGGGATAAAGAGGCAGAGCGAAAATTCAAAGAAATTGGCGAAGCCTATGAAGTTCTTAAAGATCCCCAAAAGCGTGCTGCTTATGACCGGTTTGGTCATGCGGCTTTTGAAAATAGCGGTGGTCAAGGGGGAGGAAATCCCTTTAGCGGTTTTGCTGCCGGTGGTGGATTTGCTGATATTTTTGAAGACTTTTTTGGTGAGATTATGGGAGGTGGGCACCGTAAGCGTGGTGATGGTCGCGAACGTGGTGCAGATCTGAGTTATAATATGGAAGTGACTTTAGAAGAGGCATTTTCAGGAAAAACTGCAGAAATTAATATTCCTAGTTCCGTCACATGCGATGTTTGTGAAGGCTCAGGTGCGAGAAAAGGATCTAGGCCACAAGTTTGTGGAACATGTCATGGATCTGGTCGTGTGCGTGCTGCACAAGGTTTCTTTTCTATTGAGCGAACATGTCCTACATGTCATGGACGTGGTGAAACGATTACGGATCCATGCCCCAAATGTCAGGGGACACGACGCATAGAGAAAAAACGTTCATTGAGCGTGAATGTTCCAGCTGGTATTGAAGATGGGACGCGTATTCGTCTTTCTGGTGAGGGGGATGCTGGTATTCGTGGTGGTCCCAATGGTGATCTTTATATTTTTCTTTCCGTTAAACCGCATGAATTTTTTCAGCGAGAAGGAGCAGATCTTCACTGTCGTGTTCCTATTTCGATGGTAACAGCGGCTTTAGGAGGAGAGTTTGAGGTTTCTGATCTTGATGGTGTTAAAGCACGTGTTAAGATTCCAGAGGGGACACAAAATGGACGTCAATTCCGCCTTAAAGGCAAAGGCATGCCTATGTTGCGTCGTCAGCAAGCAAGGGGTGACCTTTACATCCATATTACGATTGAGACACCGCAGAAACTTACGCAAGAGCAACGTGAACTGTTGCAAAAATTTGAAAAACTCTCAAATCATGAGAATTCACCACAATCACATGGTTTTTTTTCACGTATGAAAGAATTTTTTGAAAATATTTCTGGTTAAAATATGTGAACGTTATTCAGAATAAGCGAGAAAACACTTTTGGAAGGTTATTTTCATTAAGCTTTCTATTTTCTTATCATCTTTGAAAAGAGAGAAACAATTAATTTAGGGTAAGTTCCTGCTGCGGAAAGTTTTTTTACATTTCATGGATTTTATGGATAAGTCTTGCTTTTGAGTGTCTATAACATTTTAAAAAGGGCTTATCCATATAAGGCATGCAATTGAATGACTGATAATATTTCTAGTGTTAACAGCATTGATCTTGTTGTGCCGTAAAAGATCGTCATTTAAGGTGGTGATACAAGCCAGGTAAGCCTTTTTGTACACATGAAGTGTTTTTAGAAGTACGTGGTTATTAGCCTTGTTCGTAGAGTCTTATGTAAATAAAATCACATGAGCGACCATCAAGTGAAACCATCCCAGTAAAAATCCAGATTATTTACGGGCAAAATCCCTTAAGAACCTTCTTCTTTAAATTTAAAGAAAAGGAAGGAACCAAGCATTCAGAATTTTGTGTTTATCTTTCTTTTTTTATGATTTGTTCATTCAACATCCCTTTTAAAGCTCTATAATAAAACTACAAAATGGCAAGATTCTATCAAGTAAGGCTAAAGAAGCTGTTGGGCAATCCATCTTTTCCCAATAATATAACCTCTCATTATCGATTGTATAGGTGCTATTTTCATAGTCTTAACCATAGCTTCCTCTAAAATAGAGGTTATTTTTTCGGATAACGGTAAATTATGATTATAAATCAGTTTATTATAATTCTCTAAAACGCGCATTTTCATAAATTATTTAATTGATTATTTTTGAATGTTCAATTTTAGATAAAATATAAATAAAGCAATTGAGCGATTTCTATGTCGGTAATATATTGATTTTATTATTATAAGAAAATTTTGTTTTTATCTTACAAAATCAATGGTTGTATATATTCCCATTCATTGTTAAGTATCCATAAGGGTAAACTAATGAGTTGACTTTACAGCGTAGCTTAAAAATTTTACTATTCGATTTTATACATAAGATCATAAAATAATGACGTTTTTTGCGCTTATTTTGTTTAATTTTTCGCTGTTAACTTTATTGAGGAAGTTGTTTTCTTATTTCATCTCGTTATTACTTTTTCGTAATTTGAAGGAAAATTGACGATTTTCAGGGGGATGGATAGAGTAAAGCTTTGTTTTATTGTTTTCACTTTTCCTAAATTTCACTAAGAGATAGTAAAAAGTGATGAGGAGGCTCTATTAATGGATGATGCTAAAAACAGTGCTGTCGATGTTTTGGAAAAACAAGCAGCATTTTTATCGTCTGCTTTACCTTATATGCAAAAATACGAAAATGAAACGGTTGTGGTAAAATATGGCGGTCATGCTATGGGTGATCCTGCTTTGGGGCGGGCATTTGCGCGTGATATTGCTCTATTAAAGCAATCGGGGATTAATCCTGTTGTTGTTCATGGTGGTGGGCCTCAAATTGCTGAAATTTTAATGAAAATGGGGATTGAATCACGATTTGAAAACGGTTTACGGGTAACCGATGAGCGGATCGTTGAAGTGGTTGAAATGGTTTTAGCGGGTTCCATCAATAAGGAAATAGTTGCTCTCATCAATGCTGAGGGTGAATGGGCAATAGGGCTGTGTGGTAAGGATGGCAATATGGTTTTTGCCGAAAAGGCTTATAGAACTGTCATTGATCCTGATTCACATATTGAACGTGTTTTAGATTTGGGGTTTGTTGGTGAGCCTATTGAAGTTGATCGTACATTGCTGGACCTTTTAGCATGTTCTGAAATGATACCAGTTCTTGCTCCTGTAGCTCCAGGTCGGGATGGTAAAACCTATAATATTAATGCTGATATTTTTGCTGGAGCTATTGCTGGTGCATTAGAGGCAAAACGTCTTTTATTCCTCACGGATGTTCCTGGTGTTTTGGATAAACAGGGCAAACTTTTAAAGGAATTGACAGTTTCTGAAGCTGAGAAACTTATCAAAAATGGAACAATTTCAGGAGGCATGATTCCAAAAGTAGAAACTTGTGTGAAAGCCCTTCAAAATGGTGTGGAAGGTGTTGTCATTTTAAATGGAAAAACCCCTCATTCTGTTTTACTAGAGCTGTTTACCGAACAGGGAGTTGGAACGCTTATTGTTTCATAAATTGTGCGGAAAATTGGAGGAGAAGGCCTTTCATGACGAATATAAAACAGTTTAAATATCCTTTATTAAGTAAACCAGAATTGGCAATATTTGCTGCAACAATATTGTGGGGGATTACATTTTTAGTCATTCACATTGCGGTACGCTATAGCGGTCCTTTGTTTTTTGTTGGATTTCGTTTTATTGTTGCATCTCTTATATGTGGAGCAATTTTTTGGCGCTCTATAAAAGGTATAACTGTTTATGAAGTTTTCGCTGGGATGGCAATTGGTTTATCCATGTTTTTTGGTTATGCTTTTCAAGCAGCTGGACTTCAAACGATTATTAGTAGTCAGTCGGCTTTTATCACAGCGCTTTATGTTCCGATGGTTCCAATCTTGCAATGGATTGTTTTTAAAAAACCTCCCCGTTTTGCCTGTTGGGTTGGTATTATTTTCGCTTTTATTGGGCTTGTCCTTGTTTCAGGACAAAAGCCGGGAAGTTTTGATTTTTCAAAAGGTGAAATTTTGACTTTGTTGGGCGCTTTAGCGATTGCTGGAGAAGTCATACTCATCGGAATTTTTGCCAACAAGGTTGATAGTCGGCGTGTGACCATTATTCAGTTATTCTTTAGCGGTTTTTTTTCATTTGCTTGTATGCCTTTGATGGGTGAAAGCATTCCTGAATTTTCGTGGGTATGGTTTAGTGTTGGTATGGGATTGGCATTAATGAGTGCTATTATTCAATTGGCTATGAATTGGGCACAAAAGTCTATTTCCCCTACGCGTGCAACACTCATTTATGCAGGTGAACCGGTATGGGCTGGTATCGTTGGGCGTTTGGCTGGAGAGCATTTATCTCCTTTAGCTTTATTGGGTGGTTTGCTTATTCTGATTGGGATTATTGTTGCTGAATTACAACCTTCACAATGGCGTAAAAAAAAATAAAGCAATTGAAAAAATTGGTGAGCGATGCATCTTTACTATGATGATTTTATTGCATGCGTTTTTTGCTTGCAGAGTTTTCATTTTTGAGGCTTTTTTAAAATTAAAGATGATGAAGAGGCTTTATAAGCTGTTTCTGCTTTTGTATGCCAAACTAGAGCAAGAGTCTTTATTTTTTCTGACTTCTGAAACGGGAAGATAACCTTCATGGGATTAAAATATGAAGGGATAAAGATAAAAACCAGCTCTCATCTTTATTGTTATTTTTAAATTTGGCTTTACAACTTTCAAAACACATCCAAGATAATACCTATAATGGGGATTGTGCATTGGTGCTGTGTTATTTCTTTTGTTCTTTCATGGGATTATGCTTTTCAAACAAAATAGAACGCTCAAAGCGGTTCCCCATAATGTTGTATATTCCCACGCTTTTTAAAAAGACAAATTTCCCACTCATTGGTGGTCCGCGTGCAGTTTGTAAAAATCACAGAGCATCATTTCAAATCTTTTTCATGTGAAATCAATCCAAATCACTTGCTTGCACGCCATAAGCGGGTGGTCTACGTGGTTAAAACTCCACAAGAAAGGCATACCTCCTATAAATTCTTTCAAGTATCAAGGATCATCGAAATATTGGAGGTTGGCAAAGTGTGTGATGGTACCAGTTTATCCAATCTATGAGCCATCAAACAAGATGTGAAAAAATCATTTTAGTCCCTTTGGTATTTAATTGAGTAGACAAAAATCTTATTTTTTAAGCTATGAGAAGTTGTGTTTTGAGAAACTCTTTTGGTTAATATTCTTTTGAAAGGTTCTCAAGAGGACATAATTGGTCTTTGCGTTTTGTATTATTCTTTGCTAAATCGCCTTATATGACAAGAGATCGTAATTATATTCGTAATTTTTCCATCGTGGCGCATATTGATCACGGCAAGTCCACTTTAGCGGATCGTTTGATTCAAATAACAGGGGGACTTGATACACGTGAGATGAAGGAACAAGTGCTTGATTCCATGGATATTGAGCGTGAACGTGGGATTACTATTAAAGCACAAACAGTCCGTTTACACTATAAGGCAAAGAATGGTGAAACCTATATTCTAAATCTTATGGATACACCTGGTCATGTGGATTTTGCTTATGAGGTTTCACGTTCACTGGCAGCTTGTGAAGGTTCTCTGTTGGTAGTGGATGCAAGCCAAGGTGTCGAGGCGCAAACTTTGGCAAATGTTTACCAAGCCATTGATAATTCCCATGAGTTGGTCGTTGTGCTCAATAAAGTTGATCTTCCAGCAGCAGAACCTGAGCGTGTTAAAGAACAAATTGAAGATGTGATAGGCATTGATACATCTCAAGCGGTAGAAATATCAGCAAAAACAGGTTTGGGTGTTCCTGATGTTTTGGAGGCAATTGTTACACAATTACCACCTCCACGCACGGGTGATATTGCAAATCCCTTGAAGGCAATGTTGGTTGATAGCTGGTATGATGCATATCTTGGCGTCATTGTTTTGGTACGGGTGATAGATGGTATTTTAAAAAAAGGTCAAACCATTCGTATGATGGGGACGGGGGCAAAATATCCCGTTGAGCGCGTTGGGGTATTTACACCTAAAATGGTCCAGGTTGATGAATTAGGACCAGGCGAGATTGGTTTTATCACTGCTTCTATCAAAGAGGTTGCCGATACACGGGTTGGGGATACGATTACTGAAGAGCGTCGTCCTTGTGAAAATGCTTTGCCTGGTTTTAAACCTGCGCAACCGGTTGTCTTTTGTGGACTTTTTCCAATTGATGCTGCTGATTTTGAAGATTTACGTGCAGCCATGGGCAAATTACGCTTAAATGATGCGAGTTTTTCTTTTGAAATGGAAACATCCGCGGCTTTGGGGTTTGGTTTTCGGTGTGGCTTTTTGGGGCTTCTTCATCTTGAAATTATTCAAGAACGGTTAGAGCGTGAGTTTAATTTGGATTTAATTGCGACAGCACCTTCAGTTGTTTATCGCATGAATATGAATGATGGTTCTGTTAAAGAGTTACACAATCCGGCAGATATGCCTGATCTGGTTAAAATTTCTTCCATCGAAGAACCGTGGATCCGAGCGACAATCATGACTCCTGATAATTATCTTGGGTCAATTTTAGAATTGTGCCAAGAGCGGCGTGGGGTACAGGTTGGCTTATCCTATGTTGGAACGCGTGCTATGGTGACGTATGATTTACCACTGAATGAAGTCGTTTTTGATTTTTATGATCGTCTAAAATCGATCTCAAAGGGGTATGCTTCTTTTGATTATCAGATGACGGATTATGCAGAGGGGGATTTAGTTAAAATGTCTATTTTGGTGAATGGAGAGTCTATTGATGCATTGTCGATGCTTGTGCACCGCACGATTGCAGAAAAGCGCGGGCGTTCCATGTGCGAAAAACTGAAAGATCTTATTCCCCAGCATATGTTCCAAATTCCAGTTCAAGCGGCTATTGGTGGTAAAGTTATAGCGCGCGAAACAATTCGTGCTTTGCGTAAAGATGTGACAGCGAAATGTTACGGGGGCGATGTAACGCGTAAGCGCAAACTTTTGGAAAAGCAAAAAGAAGGTAAAAAACGGATGCGCCAATTTGGAAAGGTAGAAATTCCTCAGTCAGCTTTTATTCAAGCGCTCAAAATGAATAAATAATGAAAAAAGGAGTATTTTCTCTTAATTTATTGCACTTTTGTTTTTGTTGATTGGTTCAGTTTTAAAAGAGTGCTTTTAAATGGAAATTGCGCAGTAATTACATTTTTAGGTAGAATGTTTTTTTCATGGTGTCACATTGCTCACGTAAACGTAAAACGGAATGCTTTAAACAAAATATATTTGTATTGCACATTAGCGTGTTTATTGTAAAGAAATACCTCTCAATACATCCGATCTCATTTCACAATGGTAGTTCGTAAAAAGTATAACGGTAAAGCCTCCGTGAATGACATAAAACCTATTTGGCGCGATTATCTTTATATGTCATAAAGACGCATGGTGGCTATCATCACACTCTTTGCGCGTTCAAAATGTTATGATAGCTCTTAGTGTTGTTTGAGAGCGTTATTAAAGACATTTTTACTCTTTTTATTGAAGCGTGTCTTACGCATACACTAACTGCGTTTGGGATGCACAAAGAAATGAGAGCGATTGATGCAGTATGAAAGGATTTGAAATGAGAGAATCCTTGTATTTGAGGGTGTTATTCAAGTTGAAAAACAATGAATGATCACTATAAATCAACAGTGTGTCTAATCACGTAAAAGATCGTTAATGGATGTTTTTTCTCGTGTTTTTTGATCAACCCGTTTTACGATAACAGCACAATAAAGATTTGGGCCTGCTTCACCATTTGGGAGTGGTTTTCCAGGGAGAGATCCTGGAACAACAACCGAATAGGCTGGTACTTCACCGATAAAAATTTCTCCTGTTGTACGATCAATAATCTTGGTGGATTTTCCAATAAAAACGCCCATTCCCAAAACAGCGCCTTCACGAATAATACAGCCTTCGACAACTTCAGAGCGTGCACCAATAAAGCAATGATCTTCAATGATGGTTGGATTTGCTTGCAGTGGTTCTAAAACACCTCCAATACCAACACCACCGGAAAGATGAACATGTTTACCAATTTGTGCGCAAGAACCAACGGTTGACCATGTATCAACCATTGTACCCTCATCGACAAAAGCGCCAAGATTGATAAAGGATGGCATGAGTATGACGTTTGGTGCAACATAGGCAGAATGGCGTACAATCGCTCCAGGAACAGAACGAAACCCCGCTTTTTGAAAATCATCTTCTTTCCAACCAGAAAATTTCGAAGGAACTTTATCCCACCAATGTGTTCCATTGATTCCACCAACAATAATTTGCATGGTATTGAGGCGAAAAGAGAGCAGAACAGCTTTTTTCAACCATTGATGAACATGCCATTGTCCATTTTTTTGCCGTTCTGCAACACGGATTTCACCTTTATCAAGAAGGTTCAATGTGTGTTCGACACTCTCACGAATTTCACCTTTTGTGGTAGTATTAATAGAATCGCGATCATCAAATGCTTTTTCGATAATGATTTCAAGTTGTGTGAGATGGGTCATGACGAAAGTTCCGTTAAACAAGTTGAAAGCTTCAAGATTTATTCTCTATGACCTACGCGAAGAAATGTTTTCAGTCAATAAAACGATGAGAAAGTAGGACAGGTGCATGAAAAAGGGCTGTAAAGAAAAAAGAAAAGAAGAACGAGAAAATTGGACCCCCCTTCTTCATACGAAGGAAGCTCTACAACAGATCCATAAAGTCTCTAATTCAGCACAAATGCGTTCTCCGACTTATCGTTTAGCCTATATCGATCAAGATTTTATGATGCGTCCAGAGCTGCGTTCACAACGTATTGGTCTTGAATTTTTAAAGCCGGAAATAACACTTAAAGAATATAATATTCAATCAACAGTTGTTTTGTTCGGTGGTGCACGTATTCCTGAACCTGGGCAAACAGCGTGGGCTGCAAAAAATGAAACACAAAAGAAAAATTTGTGCGCTATGTCACGTTATTACGATGAAGCAAGAGAATTTGCACGTTTGTGTTCCCTCTATTCGGCAAAAACAGAATACCGTGAATTTGTGGTTGTCACAGGAGGCGGACCAGGGATTATGGAAGCAGGAAATCGTGGTGCTTGTGATGTTGGTGCGCCAACGGTTGGCTTGAATATTATTTTACCGCATGAGCAAGAGCCTAATTCATATATTTCTCCGCATTTGTGTTTCAATTTTCACTATTTGGGGATGCGAAAAATGCATTTTTTAGTACGCGCGAAAGCATTAGCTATTTTTCCTGGAGGATTTGGGACTTTGGATGAGTTGTTTGAGACGTTAACTTTAATACAAACAGGACGTATGAAACAGGTACCAATTTTATTGTTTGGCAAAGAATTTTGGAGCAATGCTATCAATTTTGAATATTTAGCTTTGCAAGGTACAATCTCTCCTGCGGATATTAATTTGGTGAAATTTGTCAATACAGCAGCAGAAGCTTTCAAAGAAATTCGTTCTTTTTATAAACTGCCTTAATTGCTTTTGAAAAAGTCATTTTTGTGGGACAGTTAATACTCTACCTTAGTTAAATAAAGTCCTGAAGGGGGAGCAACAACACCACAACGTTTACGATCTTTAGCATGAAGAGCTGCTTCAAGATCTTGAGCTGTCCAACGTCCAATACCCACTTCCATGAGGCTTCCTGCGAATGAACGGATTTGATGATGAAGAAAAGAGCGGGCTTTCGCATAAATGAAAATTTCTTCTCCTTCTCTTTGAACATCGAGGCGTTCAAGGGTCCGAATAGGGCTTTTGGCTTGGCAATGTGCTGAACGGAAAGTTGTAAAATCATGTTTTCCGACAAGCTTTTGAGCCGCTTCATGCATAGCTTCAACATTAAGAGGTTTTGGCAACCACCACACGCGTTTGGCATTTAAGGCTGGTGGAGAGCGACGATTGAGAATTTTAAAAAGATAATGGCGTTTGATAGCGGAAAATCGCGCATCAAAATCATCAGGGACATTTTCTACATTTAAGATTGAAATTGCTTCACTCTGTTGACGTAAAAGAGCATTGAGCGCATCTCGTATAGTATGGGGGGGCCAGTTTTTTATGAAATCAACATGGGAAACTTGCCCTGTAGCATGCACCCCTGCATCCGTTCGACCCGCAGTTGTAATGGTTAATTGTTGTCCACTAAAGCGAAAAATTGCCTGTTCAAGAGCTCCTTGTATCGTGTGAAGCTCTGTTTGACGCTGCCAGCCAGCGTAATTTGATCCATCATATTCAAGAGTGAGTTTAAAACGTGGCATATCAAAAAATAGCAGAAATATGAGCGCCTCGCAAAAAGGTTGCGCTCTCAAGGACTTTACCACCAGATCTTTGGAGAGAAGTTATCTCAAGGCGTCCTTGACCACAATGGATAATCAAAGAATCTGGTTCTATTCGACCAATTTCAAGAGAAGGGCCTGTTATTAAACGACTTTCAAGAATTTTTACGCGTTCTTCTCGTCCACCGATATTCATATTGCACCAGCAACCAGGAGAGGGAGAAAGCGCACGGATATGCCTATGAATAAATTCAGCAGATTTTGTCCAATCAATGCGGGTTTCTTCCTTTTTGATTTTGGCGGCATAAGTTATGCCTTCTTCTGATTGTGGGGTCAGTTTGAGTTGTCCTTTTTCAAGAGTTGATAGAGTTTCTATCATAAGTTTTGCACCAATATGTGAAAGTTTGTTTGAAAGCTCAGTAGTAGTGATGTTATCAGTAATGGAGATGGAGTGAGAAAGAGCGATAGGTCCCGTATCAAGATCTTCGTCCATTTTCATGATCATTATCCCTGTTTCTTTATCACCAGCCATAATTGCTCTCTGGATAGGTGCAGCACCGCGCCAACGTGGTAAGAGTGAAGCATGGACGTTAAAACAACCAAAACGCGGTGTTTCAAGAATAGCTTTGGGTAACAAAAGTCCATAGGCAACCACAACAGCCGCATCAACACAAAGTGCTGCAAATTGAGCTTGTTGTTCGGCTGTTTTGAGTGTTTTGGGCGTGAATACGGGAATAGATTCTTCTTCTGCTGCATTTTGTACAGCTGAGGGGATAAGTTTAAGACCACGACGTCCTGCTGGGCGAGGAGGTTGGCTATAAACGGCGACAACATCATGCCCCGCATCTAACAAAGCATGTAAAATGGGAACAGAAAAATCTGGTGTTCCCATAAAACTCAAACGTAATGCCATTACAAAACTGCTTCCTGCGTCGTTTTTTCTTTTGCGCGTTTTTTAAATTTTCGTATCACCATATCCCGTTTGATTTTTGAAATATGATCGATAAACAGGCGGCCATCTAGATGATCAATCTCATGCTGCAAGCAAGTTGCCAACAGATTATCTGCTTCAATTTCTTTTTGTTTTCCTTCACGGTTTTGATAGCGAACACGCAGGCGTTTAGGGCGTTCAACTTCCGCAAAATAGTCAGGAATAGAAAGACAACCTTCTTTATAAATATTGCGCTCATCTGAAAGCCATAAAATCTCAGGGTTGATAATAACAAAGGGCTTTTTCTGCTTATCTTCAGAATTTCCAGAGACATCTATAACCAACATGCGTAGTGGTATGCCAATTTGAATAGCAGCAAGACCAATACCTTTAGCATTATACATAGTTTCGAGCATATCATCCGCGAGCTTCTGGAGAGCTGTATCGACTTGGTCGATGGGTTTGGATACTTCCCGTAAAATCGGATCTGGTAAAGTCACTAAAGATTTTATTGGCATGCGGAATAGATTAATCAATGCTTTGTTATGGGTCAATATTGAATAACAAATTCTTGCGCTTTTTTATGATGAGGGCGTTATATTACTTCTCATGTTTGATTCGTTTTTTTCTTTTATACTTGCTGATGAGTCGTTTACGAAACTGAGCGCCCTGCTTTTATTGATACTCCTTTGCTTAGCATTTTTTATGTTGATTTATTCTCATCGAAAAAAGGCATTTTTGGAAAGTGAAGTTGCCAAGCGTGCGCGTGAGGCACAAGAGCAGATGGCTACATTGCTCAAAACACAAGCTGAAATGCAAGGGCGAATGCAAACGATGGCTGAAATTTTCGGTCAAAGACAGGCTGAATTGAATAAGTCACTCAGTGAGCAACTCAATGGCATGACAGCCAATATAGGTCAAACACTTCAGGTACAGACAAAATCAACTTATGAGAATTTAAATCGTTTGCAAGAGCGTTTAGCGGTCATTGATGCAGCGCAAAATAATATTCAGTCACTTACGGGACAAGTTGTCCAACTGCAATCCATTTTAAGCAATAAGCAGACGCGTGGTACTTTTGGTCAAGGGCGGATGGAAGCAATTATTGCTGATGCTCTACCACTAAATTCTTATGCTTTTCAAGCTGTTCTTTCAAATGGAAAGCGGCCAGATTGTCTCATTCACATGCCAAATAAAGCGCCTTCTCTTGTTGTGGATGCTAAATTTCCTCTGGAAGCTTGGAATACCATGCGTAAAGCAACAACAGCTCAAGAACGTCAAGAGGCAGAACGCCAATTTCGCACGGATATGGAAGTCCATATCCGTGATATTGCGCAAAAATATTTAATTCCTGGAGAAACCCATGACACCGCTTTTCTCTTTGTACCATCGGAATCGATTTTTGCGACAATTTATGAGGATTTTGAGCCATTGGTACAAAAAGCCAATAGAGCCCATGTGATTATTGTTTCACCGTCTTTGTTGATGCTCTCTGTCCAAGTTGTACAAACCATTATGAAAGATGCGCGGATGCGTGAACAAGCGCATTTAATTCAATCAGAAGTAGCAAAATTGATGGAAGATTTTGGACGAATGGATAGCCGTGTTCGCGCACTACAGAAGCACTTTCACAAAGCAGGAGAAGATATAGAGGGAATTTTAATATCGTCCTCTAAAATTATGAAACGGGCAAATCGCATTGAAACTGTCGAATTAAAAGAAAATTATTCTGAACCAGCAAAAATGACAACATCAACTCAGTCGCAAATATTGCGTTTGGTTGATGAAGAATAAAGTAAATCAAGCTTCTCAACGATCACAAGTTAGGATCATGTTCTTTATTGATTGGTAATAATTTTTTAGTATCTCTATTTTGTTTTGTTTCTTAAACGAGAGGAATAGGGAATATGCGACACCTTTTGTTTTTAGGGGCACTGGTGTTTCTGCTAGGGGGCTGTGCAACAACTACTCCCATCCACACAAACAATGCTTGTGCTATTTTGGCACAAAAAAATGGTTTTTTTGATAATTGGGGTAGGGCGTCTCAAAGAGCAGAAATGCGCTATGGAATTCCTATGCCGATTATTCTTGCAACCATTAATATGGAATCAAGTTTTCGTCACAATGCACGTCCTCCACGCAAAAAACTACTTGGTTTTATTCCATGGAAGCGTCGGTCGACAGCTTATGGTTATGCTCAAGCGCTTGACAGTACATGGGAAATGTATCTTCGCTCTACAGGAAAGTCTTTTGCATGGCGTACGAATTTTGCAGATGCTGCTGATTTTGTTGCTTGGTATCATCGCCAAACTGTTCAACGCAATGGAGTGAGGTTTGATGATGCCTATAACCTTTATTTAAATTATCATATGGGACATGGTGCTTATGCGCGTAGTGGCGGGCATGTTACTGCTGCGCTTTCACAAGCAGCACAGCGCATGGCGAGGATGTCTGGGCTCTATGAACAACAATTAAAGAGATGTGGATGGCGTTAGGGAGAATTCTGAAAATTTCAATTAGGGAATTTATGGGATAAAATTATTCGAGAACAAAGTTTCTTATGACGTGATAAGATAGTTTGGTTTTTCTGATTGTCGAATGAAATAAATTGTTATTTTTTTAACTCAAGCGACAGAAAGTTTTCGCAATACACAATATATTTGGAAATACTCTCGATATTTTTGTTCCCCTTTGTTCAAAGAGTTTACATTTCTTCAAAAAATTTACAATGGACACTATCTCCCACTGAACGCTAGCATTTAACTTTGGGCGAAATACCAGAGATAATTGAAGGAAAATTTTAAAATATAATATCATTTTTTATTTTCATTATGCGCATTATTAGCTGATTATGACATGAATATTTATTTGTTAAGCATATAAAATAGCAATTAAAATAAATGCAATTCGAGCATCATAAAAAGGGTAAAACATTCAATATAAAAAAACGAGAAATGCATTAAACGAAAGAGTATCGCTTCATAAAATATTGCTTTGTATAAGGGGGGCTACAGCCTTCGAAAAGACTAAGCGTATTTAATGAAGCATGTCCATTCATCTCGCCTGTCTATCTTAATTAAAAAAGTTATTTTGTTGTACGGCCCTATCGTTTAGGGGGTATATACAGCTTTACATATAATAAATATTTCAAGGCAGGACTTTCCTGTAGCGTGAAGTAACATGGGGGACTGCAAGGTGTGTGATAGGTGCCGCTTTGCTTACACCTCAACCTTGCTCATGATGTTCCAAGGAAACGATTTTAATTGGTAGGACATCTGATCAGACTAAAAACACTCAAAAAAGTTCTGATTCGCAATAATGGGGAAGTATATCTTAGTATTTTATTCTCAAATCTATGTTTAGGGTCTTCCTATCTTTTAAAAAGATAGCGACAATCAGCACGTTATGATTTTGTGGAAATTTTGCGGTGGAGGGGGATTTAAATTTTGTCCTTTAAAACAATGCGTAAGCTAAACAGCTCATTTTTTATTTCTATGCAAAGTATAAAAGACTTCACGTACTTTTCATTACTATGACAGTAAAATTTCACAATCCAACAAACAATTAGAAATATATTACAGTGCTTAACTTAAAAGAGCGTTCACTAATGAATTTATAGTTACAGAGCACATAACTTTTTCAAATTGATCACATATTCTCTGCTGTAAATTGATTTCTTGATAGAAGAGCTGGTCCTTTTGGTGGAGCTAAGCGGGATCGAACCGCTGACCTCTTGCATGCCATGCAAGCGCTCTCCCAGCTGAGCTATAGCCCCTATAAAAACAAATTTTCCCTAAAAGGACAGTATAATTCCAACTTTTTTAAAACGAGAAAAATTGAAGATCAAGAAGAATTTGCATTCAACGGAAAAGATGCCTTCTTTTAAGCATCGTCATCATTAGAAACGCCGCCTCCGAGAATATCGGTGACATCATCATCTTCATCGTCATCATCGTGAGATAAAAATGTATCATCGTCGTCACCAAGATCGACATCACTATCTTCCAAATCAGGAAGATCGTCATCTTTAGAACCGTCATCATCCTCTTCAAGAAGCATAAAAGCAGACTTTTCAAGGGCTGTATCAAGCTCTTCAGTATCCACTTCTTCTTCATTGTTTGCTTCAGCTGCCGCAACCTCAAAATAAGAACGCGGATAAGAAATTCCTGTATAGGGTGACACAATAGGATCGCGATTTAGATCGTAAAACTTTTTTCCTGTTTCTGGATCAACACGTTTCGTTCCAAGTTCTTGTTTTGCCATAAACCGTGCCTCTTTGATTAACTACATTCCATTAAAAGATAAATTTTATGGTGCTTAATCGAAAAATAACGCCTTTGTCAAAGATAAATACACTGTTCCACGTAGATTTTTTCATGACGCCCTTTAAAGCATGTGCTAAAGGATGCATAATTTCATAAAGGTTAGATAGAATTAAATAGAATTTCCATGCAAAAATCAATCCCTATAACCGCCTATAAATCGAGTAGTCTCTCTGGAAAAATTCGAATACCAGGAGATAAATCAATTTCCCATCGCTCTCTTATATTAGGAGGGTTAGCAAATGGTGAAACATATATCCACGGATTACTTGAAAGCGCTGATGTACTCAATACAGCCGCTGCTATGCAAGCTATGGGTGCCTGTATGATTAAGAAGGATGACTTCTGGAGCATACGAGGAACAGGGAATGGTTGCCTTTTAGCTGCACAAAAACCTTTAGACTTTGGAAACGCTGGAACAGGTGCTCGTTTAGTTATGGGAATGGTTGGCCCCTATCATATGAAAACAGCTTTTATTGGCGATGCTTCTCTCTCTAAACGTCCTATGGGGCGTATCCTCGATCCCTTACGTCTTATGGGGGTGGAAATTGAGGCAACACACGGCGATCACCTTCCTTTAACGCTTTATGGTCCCAAAATGGCTAATCCGATTCGCTACCGTGTTCCAATAGCTTCCTCTCAAGTTAAATCAGCGGTTCTCCTTGCTGGACTCAATACCGCCGGCATTACAACGGTTATTGAACCGGTTCTCACACGCGATCATACGGAAAAAATGTTAAAAGCATTCGGTGCTAAACTTGAAATAGAAAGAGATAAGGAAGGTGCGCGTTTGATTCATCTTAATGGTCAACCCCATCTGACTGGACAAACGATTCATATTCCGGGTGATCCTTCTTCTGCTGCTTTTCCAATTATCGCAGCCCTTCTTGTAGAAGATTCTGATATCACCATTGAAAATGTTCTAATAAACAATTCTCGAATAGGGCTTATCGAAACATTGTGGGAAATGGGCGCTCACATTGAATTTTTGAATCAACGCCAAACAGGTGGAGAGGATGTCGCCGATCTACGGATAAAATCATCGATCCTTAAAGGTGTTACTGTGCCTAAAGAGCGTGCTCCATCGATGATTGATGAATATCCTGCTTTGGCGGTCGCAGCGGCCTTTGCAGAAGGCAAAACAGTTATGCTAGGAATTGAGGAATTGCGTGTTAAAGAATCAGATCGACTGTCTGCTGTTGCCCAAGGATTAAAAATTAATTGTGTAGACTGTGAAGAAGGTCAAGATTTTCTTGTTGTTTATGGGAAAGGTTCTTCCAAAGATTTGGGTGGTGGACATGTTACCACACATCTTGATCATCGCATTGCTATGTGCTTTCTCACCTTTGGACTTGTATCAGAAAAACCTGTTACCATTGATGATAAGCGAATGATTGCTACGAGTTTTCCGGAATTTATACCTTTTATAAGACAACTTGGGGGAAAAATCGCTTGAAGCCTTTTGTTATTGCCATTGATGGACCTGCAGCCTCAGGCAAAGGGACCTTAGCACGCAAAATTGCTGCGCATTATCATCTTCATCATCTGGATACAGGGCTTACTTATCGTGGTGTTGCTCATGCGCTTTTACAACACAATTTAGCGCTTAATGATGAAAAAAATGCTATCACTTATGCTAAAGAACTTGATTTTAATACCTTAAATTCTGCTCTTCTCTCTTCTCATGAACTTGGTGAAGCGGCTTCAAAAATAGCGCTTAATCCTGCTATACGCAAAATTCTTGTCGAAAAACAACGTAGTTTTGCCAAAACTTTACCTGGAAGCGTGCTCGATGGGCGAGATATTGGCACCGTCGTTTGCCCTGATGCTGATATCAGGTTTTATATTCTAGCCAATGTTCAAATACGTGCCAAACGTCGTTACCAAGAGATTTTAAAAAAGGGGGAGCAAGCAAATTATCATGAAATACTTAGCAATCTTGAACAGCGAGACACCCGCGATATAATGCGCAAACAAAGCCCCTTAAAACCAGCAAAAAACGCCCACTTGCTTGATACGTCAGAATTGAGTATAGAAGCAACATTTGCAATTGCATGTAGTTTTATTGATCCAATCATAAAAATGCATATAATTGAATGAATTCGTTAAGGTGACTTCAAGCCTCGCGCTAACTTTTTTCCTGTATTATAAGAAAAAGGGCTAAGGGGTCACCCATGTTAACACTAACCTAGCGCTCATACCTTATAAGATAAGGTATATATTAGGAGTTCTTATGTCACAATACAATCCCACAACAGCGGATTTTGAAGCTCTTTTAACAGAATCTTTTCAAACCAATGATCTTAATGAAGGATCTGTTGTTAAAGGTCGTGTTATTGCAATCGAAAAAGACATGGCCATTATTGATGCTGGACTTAAAGTCGAAGGACGTATTCCTCTCAAAGAATTTGGAGCTAAAGCAAAAGACGGTTCTTTGCAAGTTGGCGATGAAGTTGAGGTTTACATTGAACGCATTGAAAATGCGATGGGCGAAGCTGTTTTATCGCGTGAAAAAGCACGGCGCGAAGAAAGTTGGATCCGTTTAGAGGAAAAATTCAATGCTGGTACGCGCGTTGAGGGAGTTATCTTTAGTCAAGTAAAAGGTGGTTTTACAGTCGATCTTGATGGCGCTGTTGCTTTCTTGCCGCGCAGCCAAGTTGATATTCGTCCCATTCGTGATGTTTCACCTCTCATGCATAATTCACAATCCTTTGAAATTTTGAAGATGGATCGTCGACGGGGCAATATTGTTGTCTCACGTCGTACTGTCTTAGAAGAAAGTCGCGCTGAGCAACGTTCAGAAATTGTACAAAATCTTGAAGAAAATCAAATCGTTGAAGGTGTGGTGAAAAATATCACAGATTATGGTGCTTTTGTTGATCTTGGTGGAATTGATGGTCTCTTACACGTTACAGATATGGCATGGCGGCGTGTTAACCACCCCTCTGAAGTGCTCACAATTGGCCAAACGATTAAAGTTCAGATTATTCGCATTAATCAAGATACGCACCGTATTTCTCTTGGAATGAAACAGCTTGAAAGTGATCCTTGGGAAAGCATCAGTGTCCGCTATCCGATTGGTAAAAAAATTACGGGTGCTGTTACCAACATTACTGACTACGGTGGTTTTGTTGAAATTGAACCAGGGATTGAAGGATTGATCCATGTTTCTGAAATGAGCTGGACAAAGAAAAATGTTCACCCTGGAAAAATTCTGTCTACATCACAAGAAGTAGAAGTGGTTGTTCTTGAAATTGATCCTTCTAAACGGCGTATTTCTCTTGGCTTAAAGCAAACATTTGAAAATCCATGGGAAGCTTTTGCCAATAAATTTCCTGTCAATTCACAAATTGAGGGAGAGGTTAAAAATAAAACAGAATTTGGTCTGTTTATTGGACTTGAAGGCGATGTTGACGGTATGGTTCATCTATCTGATCTCGATTGGAACCGTCCTGGTGAACAAGTCATTGATACTTATAACAAAGGTGATATCGTTAAAGCTGTGGTTTTGGATGTTGACATTGAAAAAGAGCGTATTTCTCTTGGAATTAAGCAGCTTTCCAGCGATAAAGTTGGAGAGGCAGCCGCTTCTGGTGAATTGCGAAAAGGTGCTGTTGTCACCTGTGAAGTGATTGCTGTTAACGACAATGGCATTGATGTGAAATTAATTGACCACAACCTTGAAACAACCATTCGGCGTGCTGACTTAGCGCGTGATCGTGATGAACAACGTCCTGAGCGTTTTGCAATTGGGCAAAAAGTTGATGCTCGCATCACAGCATTTGATAAAAAAACACGTAAAATTTCAGTGTCGATCAAAGCGTTAGAAATTGCAGAGGAAAAAGAAGCTGTTGCCCAATATGGTTCTACAGATTCAGGTGCTTCTCTTGGCGATATTCTTGGTGCAGCTTTGAAAAAACAAGAACAAGATTAATCATCAATCATTAAAATTGACGGTGTTATTAAGGTCACTCATTTTAGGAGTGACCTTTTTATTTTCTGAAGAAATTATCTCCTTAATTTTTAATTATTGCATTCAAAATTATTATAACTGCTTGCAAATAAAAACAAAAAGTTTGTTTTTTGTCTATCAACGGTTCACTATTCAGATAAAATGCTTACAATGTAAATAAAAAGAATGATGTAATTGAATAACAATGGGACATTATGGCGTGCACAATACCTTTCATAAAGTACTTTTTTTCTCACAAGAAGGGAAAAGACCACTTTATTAATACGGATTTTCCTCTTCGTGCAATTTATAAAGTACAGGAAGATCTTTATAACCTAGGGCATGATATAGCTTCTGGCAAAGAAATTTTACTTCCTGAATATGAAGGAGTAGAAGATTTTCGCAAGAGATTGAATGAAAATGCTAAACTGATCCTTCACGCCTTTCATACCAGTGATTTTGCTGCTCAAAATGATGAAACGATCGCGCCGTCTGCTCAATGGCTCATTGATAATCATTACACCATTGATAAAACCATACAACAACTACGCCGTAATTTCCCAAAGTCCTTCATAAAGCAACTTCCTCTTTCTACACAAAAAGCAGGAATACCACGCATTTTTGCTTTAACTTGGCTTTATATTGCGCATACCGATAGCAGCTTCTCACAAGAAACACTCACGGCTATGGTTAATGGGTTTCAAGAAGTTTGTGCGCTCACAATTGGTGAATTGTGGGCTCTTCCTTCTGTTATGCAAATGCTCCTCATTGAAAATGTTCGTCGTCTTTCAGTGCGTATCGAAAAAGCGCGGCAGATGCGGCATCTTGCTAGTCAAGTAGCTGATAAAATTTCTCTTGTAGAAAATAAAACAAGTCTAAACTCTCTTTTTACGCAATACAAATCATTCACTGCTGACCCAACTTTTTCAGCGCATTTATTCTATCGCCTGCGCAGTGCATCTGTCGATTCAACCGTTGCATTAACTTGGCTTGAAAAGCAATTGAAAAGTCAAGGCAGTAGCTTAGAAAGCGCAACAGCCGATGAACACACTCGACAAGCCGCAGATGGTGTGACCATGGGCAATATTATCCGTGCTCTTAAAGCTATAGATGATGTTGATTGGACCGTATGGTTTGAAACAGTGAGTTGTGTTGATGCTATTTTGCGTAAAAATAGTGATTTTTCTGAAATTGATTCTCATTCACGCAGTATTTATCGACAAGTCATTGAAAAAATTGCACGTTTTTCGCCTCTTAGTGAGTTGGAAATTTCCCATAAAGCTGTAGAAATGGCCAATACCACTTTTGAAGATAGACCTCATCATTCTTCTGTTGGGTGGTATCTTGTCGATGATGGTCGTGGCGCCTTTGAAAAGGCTTGTGGATATATGCCGCCTCCTCTCATAAAATGGGCACGCGCTTTTTATTGCTTAAAACTGAGAGCCATTGCCATTCCTGTTTCTTTTTTGACACTTGCTCTTTTGCTTGCAGTTTACATCCTTTTACAGATATCCGGCATGACACCATGGTTGTCTCTTTGCTTTACTGTATTGGCGCTTTTTCCTGCTATGGATGCGGCTTGTGCTTTATTTAATACGGTTGTTTCGTGGTTTGTTCCATCAAGACAGCTCATTGGTTATGAATATAAAGAAGGTATTCCCGAACATGCACGTACAATGGTTGTTGTGCCTACTTTGATAACATCACGCGATGATATTGATGCGCAAGTGTATAATCTTGAAGTGCACTATCTTTCCAATCCTAAAGGTGCCATTCATTTTGCACTGATTACAGATTGGGTGGATGCTCCGTTAAGAGAAACACAAGATGATCTTGATTTATTGCACTATGCGCAAAGAAGCATTGATAAACTCAATGGTCGTTATCATCGTGATGAACTTCCTGTTTTTTTCCTTTTACATCGCCGACGCCTTTATAATAGCAGCGAAAAATGTTGGATGGGCTGGGAGCGAAAGCGGGGAAAACTTCATGAACTCAATCGGCTTTTAAGAGGCGATAAAAACACCAGCTTTTACCCCACCAATCCACATCTTCCTATGGATTGCCGTTTTGTTATGACGCTGGATGCCGATACACGTCTTACCCCTGAGAGCGTCACAAAACTTGTTGGAAAGCTTAACCATCCACTCAATCATCCCATTTTTGATCCACAAAGCAGAAAGGTTATAAAAGGCTACAGCATTTTGCAGCCGCGCATTATTCCTTCTCTGACAACAGAAAAAAAAACATCAATTCTCCAACGGGTTTTCTCTACCAACCGTGGTATTGATCCTTATGTTTTTGCTGTTTCTGATACTTATCAAGATCTTTTAGGAGAAGGTACCTTTATCGGTAAAGGTCTTTATAATATTGATGCATTTGAACAAGCACTTGACGGCACAGTTAAAGAAAATACTGTTCTCAGTCATGATCTCTTAGAAGGAGGTTATGCCCGTACTGCTCTGGTAAGTAGCATAGCAGTCATTGAGGATTATCCAACAGCTTATAATATTGATGTTATGCGTTACCATCGCTGGATTCGTGGTGATTGGCAACTTTTGCCTTATCTTTTTTCCCATCGTCAAATAAGCTCCGTGACACGCTGGAAAATGCAGGATAATTTACGTCGTTCTCTCACTCCACTGATGTGGTTAATCGCAGCATTTGCAGGATGGGCTCTTTTGCCATTAAAGAGTGCAATTATCTGGCAGATATTTTTGTTGCTTAGCGCCTTCATTGCACCCATTTTATGTGTATTAAAAACGCTTATTCCATCCAATATAGATCATTCTTTGCGCGGACAATTTCAATTAATCGGGAACAAAACTGCTCTTACAAGCGCTGATATATTTCTTAAAACGACTTTTCTTGCTCATTCAGCGTATTTTATGACCGATGCGATTATTCGTACACTCTATCGTATGACGATTTCAAAACAGCACCTTCTTGAATGGAAAACCTCTGCCGAGACAAAATCAACACCTAATAGTTTACTTTTCTATGTTCTTTCAATGGCACCAGCATCGCTTATTGGTGCTCTTGCTCTAACATTCCCTCTTTTTTTTGATAGTTTTGCAAGCTTTATTGCTTTGCCTTTTGGGATAGCATGGTTTTTTTCACCCTTTATTGCTTGGGCTGTGAGTCGACCTTCAACATTTCAAGATAGCCTTGCACTTTCTTCAAAAGATGAAAAAATCCTCCGCTCTATTGCACGGCGTACATGGTTTTATTATGCAACCTTTGTCAATGCACAAAACAACTATTTGCCTCCCGATAATTTTCAAGAAGATCCTGAACCTCTTGTTGCTCAACGTACATCCCCTACGAATATTGGGGTTTATCTTCTTTCTGTTATTGCTGCACGTGATTTTGGCTGGATTGGTTTTGAAGAGACCATCACCCGTATTGAATGTACATTACGCTCTCTTGCAAAAATGGAAAAGTTCCGTGGTCATCTCTATAATTGGTATGAAACCGATACACTCAGACCTCTTTTACCCACTTATGTATCAACTGTTGATTCAGGAAATCTTGCCGGTCATTTGGTAACACTCTCTTCTGCCTTAAGGGGATGGGCTGAAAAACCGCATCTTCTTTTTCAAAGTGATCGAGAAGGCTTATCAGATGTTCTTACTATTCTCGAAGAAACGGTTAAAGAAATTCCAGATCATCAACCCAGTTTACATCTCTTACGCCAAAGAATCGAAGAAAAGATTGCTCATTTTCATCACTCTGTCCGTACTTTTGTAGAACAAGAAAATACGATCCCTTCTCACATCAAGGATCTTTCACGTACAGCCCATGATATTGTACACTTAATCGATGAACTCGACCAAAAAATTCAAACGACAGAATCTGCTCGTGCGCTTTCTTGGGTTAAATGCCTTATCGAAACCTGCGACGCTCATCATCATGATGCAACGGCTCATTGTGATACTGAAAAATTATGCAAAAAACTAAACAGGTTGGCTATAGCGGCACGGCAAATCGCCTTTGATATGCAATTTGACTTTTTAGAACAGCCTAAACGGCATCTTTTATCCATAGGTTATCGTGTTCAAGAAAACAAACTCGATGAAAATTGTTATGATCTACTCGCTTCAGAGGCACGTCTTGCAAGCTTTTTTGCCATCGCAAAAGGAGATATAAAACTTAAACATTGGTTTCATCTTGGCCGACTTCTCATTCCCATAGGTTGGAAAGGTGCACTCCTATCATGGTCTGGTTCCATGTTCGAATATCTTATGCCATCTCTTGTGATGCATGAGCCTTTAGGATCTCTCTTGGATCAAACAAATCGATTGATTATTCGTTGTCAAATAAAATATGCCCATACACGGGAATTGCCATGGGGTATTTCAGAGGCTGCATTTAACGCTCGTGATCATTTAATGAATTACCAATACGCTCATTTTGGTGTTCCAAGCCTCGGACTCCAACGTGGTCTTTCACGCAATGCGGTGATTGCTCCTTATGCCAGCTTTCTCGCGGCACAATATGCTCCTGCTTGCGCTGTTGCCAATTTAAAACGACTCCGTGATCTTGGAGCTTTAGGAACATACGGTTATTATGACTCTGTTGATTTTACCCCTTCACGCGTAAAAATAGGGGAAAAATACGCTATTGTACGCAATTATTATGCGCACCATCATGGTATGTCTATCCTTGCTCTTAACAATGTTATTTTTCAAGGGAGAATGCGTGATCGTTTTCATCATGATCCCATTATTGAAGCAACGCAATTGCTTTTACAAGAGCGCGCTCCCCATCTTATTCCTATTATTCACACCAAAGCTATTAAGCGTATGCGCAATAAATCTCAAGCATTGGATGCCGCCCCTTTGCGCATTATTACAAACCCGCTGCTTAAACCACGGGAAACTTTGCTTTTGTCTAATGGCTTTTATTCCATCATGTTAACAGCGAATGGTTCTGGTTATAGCCGCTGGCATGATTATGCGATTACGCGCTTTATTCCTGATGCCACAGAAGATCAACAAGGGATTTTATTCTTCCTACGCGATACCTATAGTGGACGGTGGTGGTCTGTGACCAGTGAACCAACACGCGTTCTTGAAGAAGAAGCCGTCAGCATTTTTACGGATGAAAAGGCTGAATATACGAAAATGGTTGATGGTATCAGATCAACACTTGAATGTCTTATTACATCTGAAGGATGTGGCGAAGGTAGACGTATTCAACTGATGAATACAACAAACAAAGACTGTCTTATTGAAGTTACCTCGTATGGTGAACTAGCGCTCGCAACAATGGATATGGACCAAGCTCATCCTGTTTTTTCACGGATGTTTATAGAGACGGAAATTGCTGAGGAAAGCAAAACAATTTTTGCCAAAAGGCGCAAACGCTCACCTAACAACCCCGAAATTTATATTGCTCATTTTGTCTCCAGTACAACAGATACTCTCCAAGAAACAGAAGCTGAAACGGATCGCTCGTTGTTTATTGGTCGGGGGCGATCCATTCATCGGCCTGCTGCATTTGACCGAAATGCTCGTTTGAGTAACAGTCAAGGTTGTGTTCTCGATCCTATTGTGTCATTGCGATGCCGTATAAAAATTCCAGCCTATGGAAAAGCAGAACTTATTTTTTGGACTTTTGCTGCTCATACAAAAGAAGTGTTGTATAATCATATGAAACATTATCGACAACCCGGTATGTTTCAAAAAGAACTTTCAATGGCATGGACACGCTCACAAGTTGCGCTGTATCAGAGTGGAACTGAGCTTAAAGAAGCTATTGTCTATCAAAAATATGCAACGCCGCTTATCTATCTTGACCGAACATGGCGTCTTCCTTCTGAAATATTAGCAAAGACGCTTGGAAAACAGTCTGATCTTTGGCCCATGTCCATTTCAGGAGACAATCCAATCTGTCTTCTTAGATTAAATAACGAGGGAAATATAACTGTACTGCGAGAGCTCCTTAAAGCACATGAATATTGGCGTATGCGCGGACTCATCGTTGATTTGGTTATTCTCAATGAACAAGCATTTTCCTATATACAAGATACACAACGCGCTCTTGAATGGGTATGCGAATCTTATCGACATTACACGCAAGAAACAGATGAACGCCAACATATTTTTACACTTCGGCGTGATCAAATAAATGAACAAAGTTTTAAAACGCTTCTTGCATCAGCACGCATTATTCTTGATGCCCAAAATGGCTCTTTATTTGAACAGCTTAAACGGCTTGATGAGAATGATTTTGATCTCTCAATTCGTAAAAATTATCAGGGACCTCATGATCAATTAGACTCCCCCAAATATAACGAAGGAAGGCAAGTTACAACACAAACTGAACAAAATCTTTTTGCTTCTATTGGTCTTGCGAGTCAACAAAAACCATCATCTCCCCCCACTAATGGAGAAGATCTAACATATTGGAATGGTTATGGTGGTTTTAATCAGCATAATCATTATGTAATACGTCTTCATGGACGCACCACTACACCGCATCCTTGGATTAACGTCATTGCTAATCATGGATTTGGTTTTCATGTTTCTGCTGAAGGTGCAATTTTTACTTGGGCTCACAATAGCCGCGATTATCAATTAACTCCTTGGGCGAATGATCCAACCTCTAACCGGCCAGGCGAAGCACTTTATCTGGTTGATCGCCAGTCTTTAAAACGTTTCTCACCTATTTCTGCTGTAGAATGTGATGAAAATGTTGTTTATGAGGCTTGTCATGGTTTTGGATTCTCAACTTTTAAATCGACACATTCAGAAATCGCATTAGAACTGACTCATACACTCGACGCAGAAAAACCTGTTCGCTTTTCACGTCTTATCCTCACGAATGAAGGGGAAAAACCACGCAGTTTACGCCTTTATAATTATGTTGAATGGGTTTTGGGAAATGTCCGTACAAAATATGCCCCCTTTATTGTTCCTTCTTATGAGGCTAAATGGGGCGCACATTTTATTCAAAACCCCTATCACATTGAAAAATCTCAACAAGTCACATTTTTATCAGCATCTAAAATGCCAACCAGCACCACAACCAATCGCAGCGAATTTATCGGTACAACGGGAAGCGTAACACATCCAAATGCGATCCGTAAAGCCAGCGCACTTTCGAATATCATTGAAGCAGGATGTGATCCTTGTTCAGCATTTGCCTATGATATTGATCTTCTTCCCGGACAAACAAAAGAAATCATTTTCTATCTTGGTAGCGCTGAAAATAGAAAAGAAGCTGAAAAATTACTCAATCAAGTACGTGCAAGTGATTTTGAAACTTTACTCGCACAACAAAAACACTATTGGAGTGATTTTGTTTCTCCACTCCAAGTAAAAACACCCGATCCCTCTTTTGATATTATGGTCAATCATTGGCTTCCTTATCAAGTCTATGCATGCCGCATTATGGCGCGCGCTGCCTTTTATCAAGCAAGTGGTGCATTTGGCTTCCGTGATCAGTTACAAGATAGTTTGTCTTTGTTGTTACTGAAACCACAATTGGCCCATGAACAATTGTTAAATGCTGCAGCGCACCAATTTCTTGAAGGAGATGTACAACATTGGTGGCTGCCTGATACAAATGCTGGTGTTCGCACATACATTTCTGATGATATCGTTTGGCTTGCCTATGCAACAGCTCTTTATGTCAATACTACTGGCGATGATACCTTTCTTGATACGTTTATTCCTTTCATTGAAGGCGATGTTCTAAAAAGTGGGCAACAGGATGCTTATTTTAAACCCGCCCAATCCTCAAAGGTTGCAACAGTTTATGAACATTGTGCTTTAGCTTTAGATCTTGCCATTAAACGCTGTGGACCCCATGGGCTCCCTCTTATTTTAGGTGGCGATTGGAATGATGGTATGAATTTGGTAGGTGCGCAAGGAAAAGGCGAAAGCACTTGGTTAGGATGGTTTCTTGGGAGCACACTAAGAGCATTTATTCCTTTAGCTCAAAAACGTAGAGATAACACCCGTGTTGACACATGGAGTACATACTTTGAATACTTAACAAAATCCCTAGAAGAAAACGGTTGGGATGGTGCTTGGTATCGACGTGGTTATTTTGATGATGGAACGCCTCTTGGCTCTAAAAGCAATGATGAGTGTCAAATTGATACCATTGTCCAATCTTGGGCTGTTATTTCTCAAATGGCACCGCTTGAGCGTCAAAAGCAAGCAATGGAATCAATGCTGGAACATTTGTGTGATAAAAAAGGTGGACTCATTCGCTTGTTTTGGCCGCCTTTTGATAAAAGTACACTCGAGCCCGGTTATATAAAAGGTTATCCCCCTGGCATTCGAGAAAATGGTGGTCAATACACGCATGGTGCTATTTGGAGTATTTTGGCATTAACTGAAATGGGGCAAAACGATAAAGCTTACGCTTTATTTTCTATGATTAATCCAATTACTCATGGACAAGATCCTGAAACTTATCGTGTTGAGCCTTATGTGTTGGCCGCAGATATCTACGCCGTTGAACCACGGTGTGGTCAAGGCGGTTGGACATGGTATACAGGCTCAGCCGGGTGGTTTTATCGTGCTGCAACACAAGCTATTCTTGGAATACAGCGTCAGGGAGATCTGTTGTTTTTACAGCCACATTTACCCTCTATTTGGCCAAAATATGAAGCAAAAATGAAATTTTATGATGCCGTTTATACCATTAAAGTCAAATGGGGATCTGAAAATATGCTTCACGTTGATGGCAAAAAATATACTGAAGTGCATAAAGGGATAAAATTACAAAAAACAAGTCAGCATGAAATTATACGTATTGTTAAATCTTAAAGACGAAAAAAGAGAGCAAGTTTTTATTCTTGCCCAAAACTGTAGAGTTGTTATAGTCCTTGCACTGCCTATATTGACCGTGTTGGTGCATAATAATTTTAGATTTTATGAGACTGAAAGAAAAAGATTATGAATCATCCGGATATTGCTAAACGTGTTTACGATCATACTTGGAAACTTGATCCCATTATTCGTTCACTTCTTGATACAGATTTTTATAAGCTTCTTATGGTACAGATGATTTGGGGGCTTTATCCCACTGTCAATGTTACTTTTTCCCTCATAAATCGCTCTAAAACAATACGTCTTGCCGATGATATTGATGAAGGTGAATTGCGTGCTCAACTTGATCACGCTCTTAGTTTGCGCTTTACAAAAAAAGAAATGATCTGGCTTGCTGGTAATACATTTTATGGACGCAAACAAATTTTTGAACCGGATTTTCTTCAGTGGCTTGAGAATTTTCAACTCCCGGAATATGAACTAACCCGTAAAGATGGCCAATATATTCTTCATTTTCATGGTCCGTGGGCTCATAGCTCTATGTGGGAAATTCCAGCTCTTGCTATCATCAGTGAATTACGTTCACGTGCAGCTATGAAAAAACTGGATCGCTTTGCTCTTGATGTACTTTACGCACGTGCTAAAGCAAAAATGTGGAGTAAAGTTGAACGCCTTAAAAAATTGCCTGATATTAAAATATCCGACTTTGGGACAAGGCGCCGCCATTCTTTTTTATGGCAGCGTTGGTGTGTTGAAGCTTTAAAAGAAGGTATTGGTCATTCTTTTACGGGAACTTCTAATGTCCTTCTCGCCATGGATACAGATTTAGAAGCTCTTGGAACCAATGCACATGAATTGCCTATGGTTATTGCTGCTCTTAGCAATAACGATGATGAATTACGCAGAGCTCCGTACCAAGTTTTGCAAGATTGGAATCGTTATTATGGTGGAAATCTTCTCATTGTTTTACCTGATACCTTTGGTACAGAAGCGTTTTTATGCGATGCCCCAGATTGGGTAGCAGATTGGACGGGTTTTAGACCGGATAGTGCACCCCCTATTGAAGGTGGAGAACGTATTATTCAATGGTGGAAAGAAAAAGGTAAAGATCCGCGCGAAAAACTCTTAATTTTTTCTGATGCACTTGATGTCGATACAATTGAAAAAACCTATCATCATTTCCATGGGAAAGTGCGCATGAGTTTTGGATGGGGCACTGATCTTACCAATGACTTTACGGGCTGTGCCCCTCAAGAAATTGCAACCCTTGATGCTCTTTCTCTTGTTTGTAAGGTGACCCATGCCAATGGTCGACCAGCAGTAAAACTTTCAGATAATCCTGAGAAGACGATCGGTGATTCAAAAGAAGTACAACGTTATCTCAATTTTTTTGGCAATAAAAAGCGCATTGCTAGACCTATAAAGATGTAATTTTCGGCTCTTTAAACCGATATATTGATTCATCATATTGTTTATAAGGGTTAACCTTTTTCCTATCCTAAGGACGAGGATTCTTAACCATTGCAGGTCTGTAAATAGTTCGGATTCTTGTTGAGCGGATTCCACTTGGCTTTCCACACATGCGGTTTGCTGATATAAGGCTCGATAAGCAAAACTTAAAAATATGCACGATGCACTTTAATAACTTAACGAGCCAAGGAAGTTTAGCTAAAGAGGCTTAAATGCTTTATATCATTGTTATAGATAAAGGTATTTTACGGTATAGCAAGATACTATCACTTTGCATGTTGAGTGAGAGTTCGTGAACATTGTAAGTTTTTCTCATTTCAAACCTGTTTTTGAATTAAGTACAATCATCTCCTTGCATGCTACAAGTGGAATGGTTCGTGTGGATAAAAATTATAAAATAGCTCTTATGAATGCTCTAAAAGGCTATTGCAATATTCAGAATTAGTAAGACAACATTGGAGGTGACAAATGGCATAGTGGCAATCGTTTTGCAAAGGATGGTGGCGCCCCAATGAATTTCATTTTATAGGATATTTACCGCTACACTCTATATGGGGCCCTCATGAAATGGGTATAAAGCATTGAGAAATATTTTGTTAAAATAAGCGTGTAAATAACACGATAGGCATTGGAGATTTTTTTATTTTACGTGATTACGTGAAAGACATGATCTCATAAAAAACAGAGAATGCGATAATATTTTTATTTCGAATAGGCTTTATGCAAAGTCAGAAAATTTATTTACGTGCATATCATCACAAGAATACGTGGATGTATAAAGCCATTTGAACAAAACTCTGTTGTTTCTTATGACTTATCCTTGAGCCATAAGTTGGGAGAATACTAAAGATTGCCTATAATAGGCAGGCTTCTTAACCGTATAAGTATAAAATGATGGGGTTTAATAAACTTTGTATGATGTCCTCATCAAGAGATATGAAAACAAACGAAATATCTTGTTAGAAAAAAGATATAATATCAATGCGTTTTCAATAGAGATGTATATAGAAACTCGTACGAGCATACTTTACAAAAATAAAGCCTCTTGATGAATGTAATTTATCATTGTTTACAAAGCAACTTTTTATGAGTTTTAAGGGAGAGCATAATTTTCTTTGCTCATAAAAATTATTTCACAAACATATCATTAATCAATTGCTTTTAAAAAGCTTTTATTTCATACGCATTTTGAGTACGAAGAGGTTATTTCTAAAATTTGAAGGAAAAGTACCTCTTATCGTTCTAACAAATAAGACAAAACTAAAAAGAGCATCTCATGAAGTCTTTTCTGTCATTATGAAGATGGACGTGTCACAATATAAATAGCAATCGACAATAATATAACGGCAACAAGTAAAGAAATCCATAAAGGTGGGTGTACCATCACGAAAAAGGATAATCCTCCCCCTGTCATACTCATCACTGCAAAAATTTTAACAAATGGAGAGATCGCTCTTCTTTCTTCCCATCGTTTAAGAGGGGGACCAAAAATACGATGATTATTCAACCACTGATGAAAACATGGAGAAGAACGCGTAAAACACCATGAGGCAACCAATAAAAAAGGCAAAGTTGGCATAATAGGTAATACCACACCGATAATACCTAATATAACCATTGCCCACCCTGCTATATAATAGCAGAGGCGCAAAGGGTGTGATATCTTGAAATATTTCTTCATTCTCTCTTATTATTTTCCTCCACGTAAAACTTTACACAAAAAATTGTATCTGTGTCACTGTTCATATGTTTGAGTGGACAATCCCTCTCCACTATTTCTCCTCTCCACTATTTCTCCTCTCCACTATTTCTCCTCTCCAACATTTCTATGTGTAAGTGTCTTTGACTTTCATAAGTTCCTTCAAGATACTAAATAGCTTTGCAATACGATAATCATTTTAAATGATTTCAAGAAATAAGAGGAGACTTTAGAAAAGTAAAAAAATAAAAAGGCTGCAGAATAAATCAATGCAGCCTCTTAATTAAGAATGCAGCGTTGGGGGGGGGGGAGAATACGTACTGCATTCACTTGCTAGACATTAGGAGGAAAAATAACCTAGCGATTCAACATCTAATTAAAATAGGCATGAGAAACAATATATAAAAATGCATGGCTGATATGCATAAATTTTATCACCATCAAGTTTCTTGAATTGTGTTTGGACGAAAGAAAATCATCATGAAAATAGTAATAAAAATCAATGTCAAGATCAACACGATTGTGGAAGCAGAATCAGAGCCGATAAATAAGCTGAGATAAATCCCTAAAAAACCAGAAAAAGCTGCAACAAGTATCGCGATCATTAACATAAAAGAAAACCGTTTTGTGACAAGATAGGCAATTGCTCCTGGTGCTATCAGTAAAGAAATAACAAGCACAATTCCAACCGCTTTCAAAGCTGCAACAATTGTAAGAGAAATCATCGTGAGAAGCGTATAGTGGAGCAGTGATATTCGCAATCCCATTGCACGACCTTGTACTGAATCAAAAATATACAGCATAAAGTCGCGCCATTTTGCCCCTAAAGTAAAAGTAACAATGGCAGAAATGATCGCTGTCTGCGTAATATCAAGCCAATTAACGCCTAACAGGTTACCAAATAGAATATGATTTAAATCTAGGCTACTATAGATAGATGTCGCCAAAACAAGCCCTAAACCAAACATCGATGAAAAAACAACACCCATCACTGTATCCTGTTTGATACGACTATTGCTTCCCAAAAAACCTGTTGTAAGTGCACAAACCATACCCGCAACAAAAGCACCGCAAGTAATCAAAGTCATTGTAATATTCTCTGGGCGCATATGTTGGAACCAAGCAAATGGCAAAGAAGCTAAAAATGCTATCACCCACGGTGTTGTCATATAACCAACAACAACACCTGGAAATACTGCATGGGAAATGGCATCACCTAACAGTGCCCATCCTTTCAAAATAAGAAAACAAGAAAGCATTGCCATTGGAATAGAAAGGATCATAACAATAAGCATGCCTTTCAGCATAAAAGAAAACTGGAAAGGAAGTAGTAATTGATCAATCATGATAACATCACACCTTTTTTTGCTGCATTTATACGTAAACGCGCAGCAATATACCCGTGTTTAGGAGCAAAAATAAAAGCTAACATAAATAAGGATGCTTGAAAAAGCACGACAACGCCCCCCGTTTGTGCATTCAAAAAATAACTCACATAAACACCTAATACGCTTGTGAATGTGCCAATTATAACTGCAATAACCAAGATATTCACAAAACGATCACTTAAAAGATAAGCTGTTGCTCCAGGCGTCACAACCAAACAAATGACCAAAAATGCGCCAACCGTTTGCATAGCAGCAACAGTACAAGCAGCAAGCAGTGTGAAAAAGAGAATCTTTAAAAACTTTACGTTCAATCCAATGGCACGTGCGTGTGTTTCATCAAATAAAGAGACAAGGAGGTCTTTCCATTTCAAAAGTAATATAAGTAAAGAGAAAAAACCAATACAAGCCAATTGTATAATATCTGATGAACTAACGGCTAAAATATTTCCTAAAACAATCGTATCAATATTAACAGCCATTGGTTTTAATGATTTGAGAAATAATCCAAAGGCAAAAAAGGAAGAAAAAATGAGACCAATAATGGTATCTTCTTTCAGTTTTGTCCGCTGATTAAAAAACAACATTGCTGCCGCAGCAAGACCACCAGAAAAAAAAGCGCCAAGTGAAAAAGGCAACCCTAAAAGGTAAGCCCCTGCGACACCAGGAACAATAGAATGGGATAGCGCATCACCAATCAATGACCAACCTTTTAACATCAAAAAAGCCGAAAGAAAGGCACAAACACACCCAACTAACCCAGAAACCCACATTGCATTCACCATATATTGATAGCTCAGAGGCTCAAGCAACCAAGAAATCATGCAACGTGCTCCATTCTTTCAATACTTTCACAAACTGCAGACTGTTTTCCTCCCATGAAAACACTATTTTTTTTCGTGCTTTGAAGATCAAAAATATGGTGGTGCAAAGAACCTCCAAAAGTTTTCTCCAGATTTTCCTTTGTAAAGATTTTTTCCGTTAACCCAGAAGCTAAAACGGTTCCTTTTATTAAAACTGTATGATCACAAAATTCCGGAACAGAGCCTAAATTGTGGGTAGAGACCAAGATTACTGCTCCTTCTTTACGAAGATCTTGTAACAAAGCAATGATTTTATCTTCTGTTGTAACATCAACCCCTGTAAACGGCTCATCTAATAAAATAGCTTTTGCTTTCTGTGCCAGAGCACGTGCTAGAAAAACGCGCTTTTTCTGTCCACCAGAAAGTTCTCCGATTTGGCGCTTGGCAAAAGGCAACATATCAACGCGTTCCAAGGCGACACGAACGGCTTCATAATCTCGTGCGCTGGCATAGCGAAAGAAATTCATATGACCGTACCGCCCCATCAAGACAACATCTTCAACCAGAACAGGAAAATTCCAATCTACATCTTCACTTTGAGGAACATAAGCAATAAGGTTTTTTTTCAAAGCTATATCAACTGGCAAATCAAACATGCGAATTTTTCCTTTTGAGGGGCGTACAAACCCCATAATCGCTTTAAATAATGTTGATTTACCGGATCCATTAACGCCAACCAATGCTGTAATAGACCCCTTTGGACTTTCAAAATTTACTTCGCGTAAAGCTGTATGTCCATTACGATAAGTTACCGTTACCCCTTGGGCAAATATTCCACATTCCGTCATTGGTTTTTTACTCCCTCTAATAAGGTTTTGCTAATACGACCACTCGTGACACGTAATAAGTCAATATAAGTGGGGACCTCACCATTTTTCTCACTCAGAGAATCAACATAGAGAACACCACCGTATTTAGCTCCTGTTTCTCTTGCCACTTGTTTTGCAGGTGCTGGAGAAATTGTGCTTTCAGAAAAAACTGCATGGATATTGTATTTGCGAACCATATCAATAACATGCTTAACCTGTTGTGGTGTTCCTTGCTGGTCAGCATTGATTGGCCATAAATAAAGCTCTTTCAAATCAAAATCACGTGCCAAATAACTAAATGCACCTTCACTCGTTACAAGCCAACGCTTATCTTGAGGTACCGCTTGCAATTCCGCTCTGATTGGATCAATCGTTGCGCGAATCTTCTGTTTATAAATTTCGGCATTTTCTTTATAAATAGTAGCATGCTCAGGATCGTACTTTACAAAAGCATCACGAATATTATCAACGTAAATCAGAGCAGAAGTCGGTGACATCCATGCATGGGGATTGGGTTTACCACTAAAGGGCCCTTCACCAATGGTAATTGGTACAACACCTTCTGAAACAACGACACTTGGAACATCCTTGATATTTTGAAAAAACTTTTCAAACCAAAGTTCTAATTCTAATCCATTCCACAAGATAAGGTTTGCGCCTTGCGCACGCATGAGATCACGTGGGGTGGGTTGATATTCATGAATTTCAGCACCTGGCTTCGTGATTGATTCAACATCAGCGGCATCACCGGCTACATTTCGCGCCATATCAGCAATAATGGTGAATGTTGTAACAGCTTTAAATTTACCAGCACATACTGCTAAATTGGGAGTAAAAAAAATAAAACTTCCCAGAATTAGAGTAAAAATCTTTTTTATATTCATTAATTTTCTCTTTTTTATTGCGAATGATTTGCATTATCATTTAGCAATAACAGTTATTTTTTGCATTTGCAATGAAGGATTTTTACAAAAATTAACTTTTCAAGCCCTTTAAAAACAATTCTTTCTTGCTTTGAAAATTCATCTTGAAAAAATGGATGATTTTAAAGAAGAATTGTTTTGTTGTTTTGCAAAGCATTTTATAAAAAGCTGAGATACCTTTCTCATTTGTTGCTGGTAAACTTATGTTTTATGGCACTTTTTATCTCATAAAGACTGTGTCTTTTTTTATTGCTGATTAATCAACATCTAATCCCAATGATAACATATTAATTTATAAGGGTAATGTATCATTTTATTAAGTTAATGATCTGAATATAATAGTTTTTTTTCATTTTAACCCCTTTTATTACGAATCAAAGACTACCTTTTACTTGTTCATTCCAAGCAGAATGAGTCTGTGAACAAAAACGATAAAAAGGAGTAAAAATCCTTCTTTATGGCCTTTCGCAAATATAAGGGCTTGTTGCCTATATGGACACTAGAAAAGAGAGTATGATGAAGCCAATTTGCCCTTTACGAAGCATAAAGAAGATCATGCAGAATAAAACTTTAATCATACCATTCACGGATGCTGTCGTGAAACAAACTTAGAAGCACTAAAATATGTTTCTTAAAACAAGCACACATTTGAAAAAATATTACGTTTAAAAGCTTTATAAGCAATTCTCGCTTTTATCTGCTAAAATGGAGCAAAAAATATTACAGTTTTTTGAATTTGTCTTTTGAAATGCAGATGCAACTTCTTTAGAAAAATATAAAGATGCAAAGTAGAAATCATCTCCTGGTTATTTTCCCTTTTTAATTTGGCTTTACGTGAAATGAATTTTGAAAATGCAAAGGGTCTTAGTATGTTACTGGTGGTTCTAATAGATCAGGTTCATCAAGTTATTTACAGCGATTATGTAATTTGTGTGCTTTTCAAAAGCATTTCAAGCAATGTCTTTTAATTCATGGAATGCATATTGCCCCCATGTTTCTATTCTCATTTTCCAATGAGATTACAGCCTTCACAAACAACAGAACGCTCAAAACAAGAGGCTTATCATGTCATTCATGCACTTGTTTTAACAAAACATCTTATATTCATCTCATGGCAATAGCTCTAAGGCACATACCTCAAAGGGGATGAGATCCATTGAGCCCAATCATTGACTTTACAAAATGCGGTACCATTTTTATTTTTTCAATCCCAATGTCGCATGATCAATTCTTAAATATTGCGATAGGTTTTGGCATTTGAGAGCATGTATAAGGAGCATTTTTTACTCCTTTTTTATTGTTTCTAAACAACCACTCCACTTTAAGGTATTGAGGATAAAAGATTTTGATTCATTCAAAGGGGATTTGAAATGATGAGTCTTATAATATTACGGACTTTATTTGAAAATTATCATTATAAATCAATGTATTGTGATAAAGTTCTCTTTAAAAAGAATTCTATAGATCTTAAACCCTTAAAAAATAAAGGAGCACTCAAAAGTGCTCCTGTCTTTATAAAAGTAATTGAAAAATACTCAACGACGAAGATAAGCGCCTGTCATTTTAGTGACATTTTCTATTACTTTTGTAGCAATTTCTTCTAGGTCCTTGTCTGTCAGAGTGCGTTCAATCGGTTGAATAACAATTTCAATGGCAACGGATTTTTTATCTTCACCAAGGCTTTGATCTTCAAAAAGATCAAAAACTTGCACGGAATGAATCAGTTTTTTATCAGCTCCTTGAGCAGCACGAACAATAAGAGAAGAAGCAATCGTTTTATCAACGATAAATGCAAAATCACGCCGCACCATTTGAAATGGCGATAATTTCAAGGGAGGACGGCTTTTCGTTGTTTTTTTCTTTGGTTCTGGAATTTGATCGAGAAAAATTTCAAAGCCGCATAAAGGACCGCTGATATCTAATTTTTCTAAGGTCGCTGGATGAAGAATACCAAAAAAACCAAGAATAATTTTTGAACCAAGTTTTATGACTCCTGAACGGCCTGGATGATACCAATCAGGGGCGTCAACTTCAATCTGTACTTTCCCAACATCTATATCGCATGCTTCTAAAACGGCTAAAGCATCTGCTTTGGCATCAAAAACATCAACGGCGGTTGCATTTCCATTCCAAAAACGCCCAGTACCTTCAAATTGCTCTGTGCCACGACGAATCCCACTTACAACACGTCGTTGTTTATCAGGGGTATCGCCCTCATAAATGCTGGAAATTTCAAATAAAGCAAGATCAGAAAAACCACGATCAGCATTTCTCTGTGCTGCCATAAGCAAACCAGGTAAAAGAGAAGGCCGCATCACTGACATATCAGCGGCAATAGGGTTGACCAATTTAAGCTCTGCTTGACCTCCCCCAAAAGCAAGAGCTTGATTTTCAGAGATAAAAGACCACGTTACCGCTTCTTTCATACCGCGATGTGCTAGAGCCAAACGGGTAGCGCGTGAACGAATTTGCGCGCATGTTAAAACTTGATCTTTTTCTTCTGCGAAGTTTTCCAAAGGAATAGGCTTAATTTTATCTAACCCATAAATTCTCATAACTTCTTCCACCAAATCTGCTTTACCCATAATATCAGGACGCCATGATGGTACTTTTACTGTAACAATATCTCCTTTTCCCTCAACGCAAAATCCAAGTTTTGTTAAAATAGAGATGACTTTTGCAGGTTCTATTTCCAAATGTGTCAAACGTTTAATTTCAGAAAAAGGAAAAGCGATCTGTTTGGTTTCTTGTTGCTGATAGCCAACAATTTTTGCCTTGGATACTTCACCGCCACAAAGACGTAAGACCAATTCTGTTGCAATCTCAAGCCCTGTTTCCATAAAAGCCGGGTCAACACCCCGTTCAAACCGATAACGTGCATCACTGATAAGAGCTAATGCTCGCCCTGTTTGTGCGATGCTTTGCGCATTCCAAAGCGCCGATTCAATAATAACGCGCCGTGTTGTTTCATCACAACTCGTTCTTTCTCCACCCATGATACCGGCAATCGAAACAACACCTTCTTCATCTGCAATGACACAATCCTGAACGCTCAAATGATAGATTTTTCCATTAAGTGCTTGAAGTTTCTCTCCTTCACGAGCACAACGTACATACAAATTCCCTTTAATCTTATCAGCATCAAAAACATGAAGCGGACGACCAAGGTCAAAACTGATGTAATTAGTCATATCAACCAGCGCATTAATCGGTCTTAAACCAATTGCACTTAAACGCTGTTGCATCCACTGTGGTGATGGGCCATTTTGAACATTACGCACTTCACGCCAAGCAAAGCCTAAACATAACGATGAATTTTGCGAAAAATCGAATGAAACGTCGAGAGGTGTATCAAAGGAAACTTCAAATTTTGGTAAAGACAATTCTTTTAATTGTCCGATTCCAGCAGCAGCAAGATCACGGGCAATACCACGAACACCTGTGCAATCAGAGCGATTGGGGGTCAAACCAATATCAATGATCGGATCATCGAGACTAGCATAAGCTGCAAATGCTCCCCCAATAGGTGCATCTTCTGGAAGTTCGATAATCCCATCATGCTCATTTGATAATTCAAGCTCTGCTTGTGAACACATCATCCCAAAACTCTCAACGCCGCGGATTTTTCCTACAGATAATGTTACATCAAGTCCTGGAACATAAGTGCCTGGTCGTGCAAGGACACCAACAAGTCCAGCACGTGCATTTGGTGCGCCACAGACAACTTGAACAGGTGTACCAGTTCCCGTATCGACTGAAAGAATTTGGAGTTTATCTGCATCAGGATGTTTTACTGCCGTTAAAACTTTCGCAATAACAAATTCTTTTAAAGAAGAGCGATCATCAACGTGATCAACCTCAAGACCGATAGCTGTTAGTTTTTCACAAATTTCATCCAAAGATGCATCTGTCTCTAAGTGATCTTTTAACCACGACAAAGTAAATTTCATTTTAAAACCTCACATGAAAGCGATGATAAGATCACACATTTCTATTAGGAAAAAAAGCAGGCATATCAAAGCAACGAAAGCCATAATGGTCTAGCCAACGCAGGTCAGCATCAAAAAAAGCCCGTAAATCAGGCATACCGTATTTCAACATGGCAATACGATCAATGCCCATTCCCCATGCAAAGCCTTGATATTCATCGGGATCCAAACCAACATTTTTCAACACATGAGGATGTATCATTCCGCATCCTAAAATTTCTAACCAATCCTGTCCTTCGCCAAACTTTACTTCTGAGCCAGAACGATCACATTGAATATCCACTTCCATAGATGGTTCGGTAAAGGGGAAAAAAGAGGGACGAAAACGCATTTTTACTGAAGCAACTTCAAAAAATTCTTTACAAAAGGTTTCATGCAGCCACATCATATGAGCAATGGTCGAGGTTTTATCAATGACAAGGCCTTCGACCTGATGAAACATGGGTGAATGTGTTGCATCCGAATCCATGCGGTAAGTTTTTCCAGGAATAATGATCCGTATGGGTGCTTTTTGTTTTTCCAGTGTGCGAATTTGTACGGGTGATGTATGGGTCCGCAATAATTTGCGTTCTCCCATTTTATCAACATCAAAAAAGAAGGTATCATGCATTTCACGTGCTGGATGCCCTTCAGGAAAATTCAATGCCGTAAAATTATAATAATCTGTTTCAATATCTGGCCCTTCTGCAAGAGAAAAACCCAATTTCGTATAAATGGCGATAATTTCCTCAATCACTTGTGAAATAGGATGAATACGCCCCCGTTCCATAGGCGAAGAGCGAACAGGTAAGGTAATATCAACCGTTTCACGAGAAAGACGAGCATCCATTGCTTGTCTTTTTAGAAGATCACGCTTTTGCGCCCATAATTCTAAAATACGATTTTTTAACCCATTAAGAACGGGTCCAACTTTTTGGCGCTCGCTAGCCTCCATTTTTCCTAATGCTTTTAGTTTTTCAGAGATGCTGCCCTTTTTACCTAATGCTGCAATACGCACTTCTTCAAGTGCCTGTTCATCACTAGCTGCCTCTAAGGCTAAACAAATTTCTTGTTCCAGACGCTCAATATCGTTCATATTTTTGCCTATTTTTTTAATAAAAGAAAACCCGCACTCGCAATAGCCAGCACGGGACCTCGAATAAATAAATGCTTTAAGAGAACACGACTGGCTTACTTGACAGCGCCTTCAAAAGCATTAGGTGTTGTATCTTTTAAATATTCTAAAGCTTTTTTTGCCGAAGCGACTAAAGCAGAAAATGCTTCCGCCTCATAGATTGCTATATCTGAAAGAACTTTACGATCAACTTCAATACCGGCTTTTGATAAGCCATCAATAAAGCGTCCATAAGTTAAACCTTCTGCACGAACAGCCGCATTAATTCTCTGAATCCACAAAGCACGGAAAGTACGTTTTCTATTTTTGCGATCACGATAAGCATATTGCTTTGAACGATCAACGGCTGCCTTAGCGGCACGAATAGTATTTTTACGTCGACCGTAAAAGCCTTCAGCTTGTTTAAGAACTTTTTTGTGCTTAGCGTGTGCTGTCACACCTCTTTTCACACGTGCCATATTATAATCTCCTCAAAATCAAAAGCGCAAGGTTTAATGACCATTCGGCAAATAATGCTGAATAACTTTTTTAGCATCTTGTTCACATAAAACCATTGTTCCACGTGCATCGCGAATAAATTTATTCGAACGCTTAATCATACCGTGGCGCTTACCGGCGGCTGCTACTTTAATTTTGCCTGACGCAGTGATTTTAAACCGCTTTTTAGCGGATGATTTGGTCTTCATCTTGGGCATTTTGCTACTCCATACATTAATTGATCAATCAAACTTTTATTTACTCAAGCGGACCAACGCTTGAACAAGCATCTAAACAGCCACGGCATGCCCTGCCGGGCGGCTCTTCAAAAGCGCTTTCATAAGCTAGTCTAAACAAAATATCAAGAGCGTATTACAAAAAAATCGGCGCTCCATTGCCTTGAATTTCAACCAAAGGTGCTGGAATAGCATTTGTTTTGCTTGCGGCTTTACATAAATCAGCAATAATGCATTGCGTACATTGTGCCTTACGTGCTTGGCAAATATAGCGTCCATGTAAAATCAGCCAATGATGTGCATGACGAAGATAATGAACCGGTATAATTTTTAATAATTTTTTCTCAACAATCTCTGGTGTTTTGCCAGGCGCCAAACCAAGACGATTGCTTAAGCGAAAAATATGTGTATCGACCGCCAATGTAGGCTGACCAAAAGCAACATTCAAAACAACATTAGCTGTTTTACGCCCCACGCCCGGAAGAGCCATAAGTGCTTCACGCGTATCAGGGACTTGACCGCCATATTGGTCCATTAAACAGTTACAAAGTGCATAAACATTGCGTGCTTTTGCACGCCAAAGACCAATTGAACGGATATGATGTGCGATTTCTTCTTCCCCTAATGCAACCATTTTTTCTGGTCGATCAGCAAGGCGAAAGAGTTCTCTTGTCGCTTTATTAACGCTTATATCTGTCGCTTGAGCTGAAAGAACCACGGCAACCAAAAGCGTAAAAGTATTTATATAGTTAAGATCACTCTTAGGGGTTGGGCGTTGCACAGAAAAACGGCGAAATATTTCTGTAATTTCATCTTCATCATATAATATACCAGATAAATTTCGCACCTTTGACAATTTTATGGTATTTCGAGGTATTTTTATGTTACTTTGAGGCATTGAACTCTCTTAATCTTCTCTCTTGAAGTTATCATGCGCGCTCGCCATATGAGAAGAATGCAGCGAACATTTTATATAGAGTTTGGTCAAGTAAAGCCGCTTTAAAGAGGATACTCATGAATGACACATGTGACACCTTTCTCCAATCCTTTTCTTTTAGGATTTGAAACCGTAGAAAAAATATTACAACGTATCGGTAAGGCTGATGAGGCTTACCCAGCCTATAATATTGAACGTTTACATAAAAACGATGATGCAAATCATATCCGGATAACTTTGGCCGTTGCTGGATTTAAGATTAATCATCTTAATATTTTACTCGATGATAATCAATTGGTTATTCATGGTAAACAAACAGACAATCAAAATCATCAATATTTATATCGCGGTATAGCCGCGCGACAATTCCAGCGGACCTTTGTCCTCGCGGAAGGGATGAATGTCACAAATGCCGAGTTGAAAAATGGTCTTTTATCAATTAGTCTGTATCAACCAAAATTAAAAAAAGAAATAAAACAGATTCCAATTAAAGCCAGTAGTGGTGAGACATAAAAGTTAAGGCGTAAAGGAACAGTGAAATGGGAGAACATAAACAAAGCTTATCGTTTCAGAATACGTCCTACTCTGATACAGGACAGATTGCCTATTTAAAAAAGGTTTGTACAGATGATCTGGCTAAAAATTTTCCAGATCTTCCCCCCATGACCCCAGGGATTACCATATGGGCGCTTTTTGGTGAAACAGGTTATCCTATCATTTTATCCGATGAACGCTCTATTGCCCTTGCTGGAGCCAATGAGCATGAGCTCCAAATTGTAACTCTGCACTAGATTGCTTGATGAGAAAAAACTTAAGCTCTTTATAAATTTTATCCGTTTTTTTTCAATTAAAGGGTATTAAGCTATTTAGCGGTATTGTTGGACTTTTTCCTTCCTTTGTTGGTGAGGGCGGGTGGTGTCTTGGTATTGTGTGGAGGGGAGCTTAAAAGGATTGGCATCCTGATGCAATGTGCGTTATTACTCAATAAAATAGTGATGAGTATTTATAATTGATTTTTTCAACTGGAATGAGTCCCCAAAATCATGAGATTCTCTCGTTTAAGGTTCTCTTATATTGATCAATTTAAATTGCTTGTTTTTCAGTCATAAGTAGAGTTGGAGTATAGGTAAAAATACGTGAAGGAAGGAATATGCCTCTTATGAATTGTCTTAATTGCCAAAGACTTTTGTAACATTGGGAATTATCGAAGTATATGATTTTTCCAAATTTTTCTTTACATAAGTGTAAAGGTAGTGGTGCTCTATAAGTTTTATTTATTTATGGGGCCGTTAGATTACTCACGCGCTTGGTGATGAAATAGGCTAGAGCAGCGTAGAGATACTTCTTTAAAACGAGTGCGTGAATTGGAAGGATGAGTGTATTTTGTTGAGTATTCTATTCTTCGTAAGGGGCGTGACTTCATTGAAGAATGTGAAAAACAAAAGTATGAGACAATGTGCCATCATTATTTAAGATATCGCTATGGATGCTTTTGAAAGGCGTAAAGCTGAAATGTAAGGAGTTGGTAAGTTTTTATACCATTAGGCTTTCATATTCTTTACCAATAAAGCTGTTTTATTGTTTCAGAAATTACGCAAACAGGTCGGGGCAATATATTCACTAAATCTGGCATGTAAAAATCTGGAACAGTTCGTGTTGTATTGAATTGTTTTGATATTTGTCTCAAACGTGCAGGGGCGCTGGGATTAGATGTTAATGGGCAGGTAATAAAACAATAGAGCTTTATGAAGAAGCTTATACAGTGTTTTTAATTTTGTGTTTCAAATGCTTCAGTACAAGGTATTTTTCTCTTTTAAATATTAAAGTTCTTGTTTTTAGAGTGAAGTTACAGCACAACAAGCGAAATGGAATTATTTGAGGGGAAAAAAATAATGCCTTCTTACCGTTCAAGAATATCGACTCACGGGCGTAATATGGCAGGAGCTCGCGGACTTTGGCGTGCAACAGGGATGAAAGATACAGATTTTGGTAAACCCATTATTGCGATTGCGAATTCTTTTACACAATTTGTACCAGGGCATGTCCATCTAAAAGATCTTGGACAATTGGTTGCACAACAGATAGAAATTGCCGGTGGTGTTGCAAAAGAGTTTAATACCATTGCTGTCGATGATGGAATTGCGATGGGGCACGATGGAATGCTTTATTCTTTGCCCTCACGTGAAATTATTGCTGATTCTGTAGAGTATATGGTCAATGCCCATTGTGCGGATGCTCTTGTCTGTATTTCTAATTGTGACAAAATTACCCCTGGAATGTTAATGGCTGCTTTACGGTTGAATATTCCAACAATCTTTGTTTCAGGCGGTCCTATGGAAGCCGGTAAGATTAAATGGAAAGATCAAGATTTAAGGGTTGATTTGGTTGATGCCATGGTTGCTGCCGCTTCAGATCTGAATTCAGAAGAAGAAGTTGCTGAAATGGAGCGTGCTGCTTGTCCTACATGTGGTTCTTGTTCAGGAATGTTTACGGCCAATTCCATGAATTGCTTAACGGAAGCCTTGGGGCTTTCGCTTCCTGGAAATGGATCCGTGTTAGCAACACATAGAGATCGACAGATGCTCTTTGAAGAAGCTGGAAGGCAGATTGTTGCATTGGTCAAGCGTTATTATGAAAATGATGATGAAACAGTTTTGCCACGCTCTATTGCTTCACGCAAGGCTTTTGAAAATGCCATGACCGTTGATATAGCCATGGGAGGATCAACCAATACAGTACTGCATCTTTTAGCAGCGGCGCAGGAAGGTGAGGTGGATTTTACCATGACGGATATCGATCACCTTTCACGTCGTGTTCCAGTTTTATGCAAGGTTGCACCTGCTGTTGCGAATGTCCATATGGAAGATGTTCATCGCGCGGGAGGTATTATGGGGCTTTTAGGCGAACTAGATGCGGCGGGACTCATTGATACATCAACTTATACGGTTCATGCAAAAACGATGAAAGAAGCTCTTGATTATTGGGATATAAAACAAACCAGTGAACCAACAGTTCGTACATTTTATCGTGCTGCTCCAGGGGGTATTCCAACACAGAGAGCTTTTAGCCAATCTTGTCGCTATGAGACTCTTGATCTTGATCGTGAAAAAGGAGTGATCCGCGATAAGGAACATGCCTATTCACAAGATGGAGGATTGGCAGTTCTTTATGGAAATCTAGCCAAAGATGGCTGTATTGTAAAAACAGCAGGCGTTGATCAATCAATTTTGACTTTTAAAGGTCCAGCAAGAATTTTTGAAAGTCAAGATTCAGCTGTTTCAGCAATTTTAAATGATAAAATTAAAACAGGTGAAATTGTTTTAATCCGTTATGAAGGACCACGTGGGGGACCTGGAATGCAAGAAATGCTTTATCCCACGAGTTATCTCAAATCTAAAGGATTGGGCAAAGTTTGTGCACTTGTTACGGATGGACGTTTTTCAGGGGGCAGCTCAGGGCTCTCGATAGGACATGTTTCACCAGAAGCGGCTGAAGGAGGAGAAATTGCGCTGGTGGAAGAAGGGGATATCATAGAAATTGATATTCCAAACCGTAGCATTCATATGTTGGTTGATGATGTTGAGATGAAGCAGCGTCGTGCTAAGATGGAAGCAAAAGGAAAAGATGCTTGGCAACCGGTTGAGAAGCGTCAGCGTAAAGTTTCAAAGGCTCTCAAAGCTTATGCTGCGATGACAACATCTGCAGCAAAGGGTGCAGTTCGTAATATTTGATGAGATGAAGGACGCGTTTTATAAAAAAGAGAGAGTGAAAATCTTCATTTTTTGAGATACGGGAAGGAGTTCAAAGGTCTTTTAAGAAAATAAAAAGAAGCAAGATTCACTTATAAAACCTATGTAAAACCGGTATAAAGAGCTCTTTATCGTTTAAAATGTGAAGAAAATGGATAACTTCATTATCTATGAATTTATCATGCAAATTTGGGTGGTATTCCAACACAGACAGCTTTAGACCAAAGCTGCTTCTATGATAAAAATAATTACGATAACAGTAATATTGATCGTGAAAAAGTATGATTCATTAAACATGTTTATTCGCAGGAGAGAGAAAATTTCATAACAATCTTTGTAAAAAATGACTGTTTTGTAAAAAGCGTCGATATTGATTAATTTTTTTGTATAAAAGTTAGCCTTGATCTAAGGAAATATGAGGATAGGTCCGTTTTTTCTCTCTATGCTTATCAAAATATGTTGTGCAGAAAAGAGAATAGGAACGAGTGAAGAGCGATTTTATACTAAAACCTATCAAAAAAGGGGACTGGTAATTTCCTATTAAGAAAGCTTTTTAATAAAAAAGAACATCTATTTTTTATAGGGGGGTATTCTTTTCAAGCTGTTTGAGGTGATAAATTGCTTCTAAAGCTTGCTTAGGGGAGAGTTCATCGGGATGAATATTTTTTAAAGCTTCGTGAAGCGCATCATGTTTGTTTCTCTCTTCGTTGAGGGGAGAGGTTGCTTTAAGAGAAAAGAGTGGTAAGTCATCAATGAGTTTATGCCCTTTTCCAGCCATTTCACCTTGTTCTAATTGATGGAGGACATCTGTCGCTCGTGTAATAACGGCTGGAGGAAGCCCAGCAAGCTTTGCAACTTGTACCCCATAGGATCGGTCAGCGGCTCCTGGTGTGACCTCATGAAGAAAAACCACATCACCATTCCAATTTTTGACTTTCATGGTTACATTATGCAGTCTGTCAAGTTTTTCGGTAAGAGCAGTCATTTCATGAAAATGGGTAGCAAGAATAGCACGACAGTGGTTAACTTCATGGAGATATTCAACGGCTGCCCAAGCAATAGAAAGCCCGTCAAAGGTTGAAGTTCCACGTCCTATTTCATCGAGAATAACAAGAGAATGGTTACTAGCATGATTGAGAATCGTTGCTGTTTCAACCATTTCCATCATAAAGGTTGAGCGCCCTCGTGCAAGATCATCGGAAGCACCAACGCGACTAAAAAGGCGATCAACGACGCCAATATGCGCTGAGGTTGCTGGAACAAAGGACCCCATTTGCGCCATAATAGCAATGAGAGCATTTTGCCGTAAAAAAGTTGATTTTCCTCCCATATTAGGCCCTGTCAAAAGCCAGATTGCTGCATATTGCTGATTTTCTTGCACAGAGAGATCACAATTATTGGCAACAAAGGGTTCTGCTGCTTGTTTGCGGAGTGCTTGCTCAACAACAGGATGGCGTCCCCCGCTGATATGAAAGGTCAGTGAATGATCAATTTTAGGGCGGCAATATCCTTGTTCCTCAGCAAGATGTGCTAAAGCGACAGAAACATCTAAAATAGCAAGCGCTTCAGCGGCTTTACGAATAAAATCAACTTGTTCAATAATTTCCTGAACAAGAGCATCAAAGATTTCCAGTTCAAGTGTCAAGGCGTGGTTGGCAGCATGGGCAATACGACTTTCAAGATCAGCAAGCTCTGTTGTCGTAAAACGCATAGCGTTTGCCATTGTTTGCCGATGAATAAAACGTGCTTTAGCTTGTGGATTATTTGTAAGGGCAGATGCTTGTATATTGGTAACTTCAATGAAATAGCCTAGAATATTATTATGCTTTATTTTTAGCGTCTTAATATCTGTTTCTTGGGCATATTGCGCTTGAAGTTCAGCAATGACACGGCGCGATTCATCCCGTAAAGCACGCATTTCATCGAGCACTTTATGATAATTGGAACGAATAAAACCACCATCACGTTTAAGTAGTGGGAGATCATCGGCTAATGCTTGGTCTAAATGGCAATGTAAAGCAACGGGTAGATTTGAAAACACCTGTTGTATATCACTTATTTCTTGAGGCAGGAGCTCATTATTAAGAAGCTGGTGAATTTCACGAATGATTTCAAAGCCGCGCTGAATCGTTGCCATATCACGGGGACCTCCTCGTCCAAGAGCCAAACGTGAAACAGCGCGGGGCATATCTGGTCCCCCTTTTAAAGTGAGCTTTATCGCTTCTGCAAGAGAAGGATTACGGAGAAAAAAATCAATAGAATCCAAACGTGTATCAATCGCTGAAGGGGTTGTGAGAGGAGAAATAAGGCGATCGATGAGAAGGCGAGATCCCCCCCCTGTTACAGTGCGATCAATAGCTTTTAATAGGCTTCCATCCCGTTGACCTGATGTCGTTCGAATAAGCTCAAGGCTTAGTCTGGTTGCGGCATCAATAAAAAGGGTAGCACTTTCATTTTGGCGCTCAGGTTGCATGAGAGGAGGACGATGCGTGATTTGTGTTTTTTCGATATAACGAATAGCAGCTACGATGGCAGAGAGTTCACAGCGTGAATAATCGGCAACACCTTCAAGCGTTGAAAGTTTAAAATAAGTGCAAATATCGCGTTCAGCGGTGAGGGTATCAAAGAGACAAGCCGGTTGAGGTGCAACGATACGATCAAGAATATTAAAAAGTGATTTGTGCGATTTATCATAAAAAAAGGAATCAGCAACAATGATTTCTTGCGGATCCACACGCATAATATCTGCTAAAAGTTTTTCTTGACGGCTTTCTGTTACACGAAATATACCTGTTGAAATATCAATCCAAGAAAGGGCAAATTCTTCTCCATCGCCGGTTTTTATACGGGAAAGTGTCATCAAATAATTTGCGCGTGTTGGATCAAGGAGTTTTTCTTCTGTTATTGTTCCAGGGGTTACAAGGCGAACAACATCACGCCGAACGACAGATTTTGAGCCCCGTTTTTTTGCCTCAGCAGGATCTTCTGTTTGTTCACAAACAGCAACGCGATAACCACAAGCAATCAGTTTTTGCAAATAATCGTCTGCAGCATGAACGGGAACACCACACATAGGAATATCTTGCCCTAAATGTTTTCCGCGTGCTGTGAGTGTGATTCCTAAAGCTTGAGCAGCTTCAATTGCATCATTAAAAAATAATTCATAAAAATCTCCCATTCGGTAAAAAAGAAGGGAATCATGATGGACGGCTTTGATTTCTATGTATTGCTCCATCATAGGTGTAAGACGTTCTTGGGAGGAAGCAGAGAGGGAAGCAGGCTGTGGAATTAAATTATTTTGATGGTCGTTTTTTTTATCCATTTTTACCTGGCCTGTTCTCTTTCAGTGAGGCTTTTGCTCTTTTTTGTTTACTTCGATATTTATTTATCTCTAAATTGCAACACATCATCAGATTTGCTAAGGCAAAGAATAGCGATTTCTAACATATGAATCAAATTTAATGATTATACGCATTATCAAGCAAAATTTACACTGTTTTTGGAGAAAATAAAGTGAGATGAAAAAGAGCGAGCAGGATCAAAAAACACCCCAAACGATTTACAGTGCGAGCGAACGAGAAGCTCTTGATTTTCATAGTCGAGGTCGACCAGGAAAGCTTGAGATTGTTGCAACAAAGTCTATGACAACACAGCATGATTTAGCCCTTGCTTATTCACCGGGTGTTGCAGTTCCAGTTAAGGCAATTGCTCAAAATCCAGCGCTAGCTTACGATTATACAGCAAAAGGCAATCTTGTTGCTGTTATTTCAAATGGTACAGCTATCTTAGGGTTAGGAAATTTAGGCGCCCTTGCCTCTAAGCCGGTCATGGAAGGCAAAGCAGTGCTTTTTAAGCGTTTTGCGGATATTGATTCCATTGATTTAGAAATTGATATCAACGATACGGAAAGTTTTATCAATTTGGTGCGTCATTTAGAGCCCTCTTTTGGTGGCATTAATCTTGAAGACATTAAGGCGCCTGAGTGCTTTATGATTGAAAGTCGCCTACGTGAGGTGATGAATATTCCTGTTTTTCACGATGATCAACACGGTACAGCAATCATTGTAGCTGCTGGTGTTCTTAATGCTTTGATTTTAACAGGGCGCGATATGCAAAACACACGGTTAGTCTGTAATGGTGCTGGTTCTGCTGGGATTGCTTGTATTGAGCTGATTAAAGCGATGGGCTTTCGTTCTGAAAATATCATATTATGTGATACAAAGGGTGTGGTTTATGAAGGACGTAAAGAGGGAATGAATCAGTGGAAATCGGCGCATGCTGTTCGAACGGATAAACGTACGCTTATGGAAGCAATGGAAGGGGCAGATATATTTTTCGGGGTTTCTGCTAAAGGTGCACTAACTGCTGAAATGGTAAAATCTATGGCGCCAAAGCCAATTATTTTTGCCATGGCCAATCCTGATCCAGAAATTACGCCGGAAGAGGTTTTGCAAGTGCGTCAGGATGCCATTGTAGCAACAGGGCGTTCCGATTATCCAAATCAGATTAATAATGTTCTCTGTTTCCCTTATATATTTCGTGGTGCACTTGATGTACGTGCAACGGTTATTAATGAAGAGATGAAAATTGCTGCGGCGAGGGCCCTTGCCGATTTAGCACATGAGGAAGTTCCTGACAGCGTTGCAGAAGCCTATCGCGGAAAGCGATTAAAATTTGGTCCTAATTATATCATCCCTGTTCCTTTTGATCCGCGTTTATTCACGGTTGTTTCAAGTGCGGTAGCAAAAGCAGCAATGGAAAGCGGTGTCGCGCAAAAGAGCATAGATGATTTAGAGGCTTATGAGCGCGATTTGAAAGCGAGACGTGATCCTATTTCTTCGATGATGCGAGGGGTTTATCACCATGTTCGTCAAGCACCAAAACAAATTGTCTTTGCAGAAGGTGAAGAAGAGCAAGTCATGCGGGCTGCCGTTTCCTATGTTCATCAAAAATTAGGACAAGCGATTTTGGTTGGTCGTGAAGAGCAAGTAAGAGAAACGGCTGTTATCGCTGGAATTGATTTGGAGCGTGAAGGTATCTCACTGATGAATGCTAAGCTTTCCTGTCGTACCGATGCTTATGCGAATTATCTTTATAAAAAGATGCAGCGTCAAGGCTGGCTGTTGCGTGATTGTCATCGACGTATCAATAATGATCGAAATTATTTTGCTGCGTGTATGGTGGCACTAGGAGATGCGGATGCAATGGTTACAGGGGTGACACGCAATTATGAAACAGCGCTGATTGATATACGTCGGGCAATTGATGAAAAACCAAAAGAACGATTGATTGGTATTTCAATAGCTATTTGCCGTGGCCGAACTGTATTTATTGCGGATACTGCTGTTTATGAAAATCCTAATGCTGAAGAACTTGCAGATATAGCAGAACAAACCGCTTTGTTTGTGCGTGGATTTGGATATCACCCAAGGGTTGCGTTTTTAGCATTTTCTACGTTTGGTTATATGAAAGGGAAGGTTACACAGCAAATTCAGGATGCGATTAATATTTTGCATGAGCGTAAAGTTGATTTTGAGTTTGATGGAGAAATGAGTGCTGATGTAGCGCTTAATTCAAAATTGATGCAGCAATATCCATTTATGGGATTAAAAGAGCCCGCTAACATTTTGGTTATGCCCGGATATCACGCGTCTTCCATTGCAAGTAAAATGTTACAAGAACTTGGTGAAGCGACCATCATTGGTCCTATTTTAATTGGATTGAAAAAATCTGTCCAAATTGTACCGTTTAGTGGTAACGATACAGATGTTGTCAATATTGCAATGCTTGCAGCTTATCATGCAGCAAAAGTCACCTAAAGGAAAAAAGCCCCTCGTAGATCATAATATATCAAGGGGCTTTATGATAGCAAAGGAATAAATTTTTAAGATGGCTGTATTTGATTGTCTTTTTGTTCTTCAGCGAGACGCTTTTGGAAGAGGGCTGCAAAATCAATAGGATCAATCCACAAAGGTGGAAAACCACCATTTTGAGTAGCATCAGATATAATTTGGCGAGTAAATGGAAATAAAAGACGGGGACATTCAATAAAGACCAGTGGCATAACATGTTCTTGTGGAATGTTTTTAAGGTGGAAAACACCACCGTAAATTAGTTCTACATGAAATAAGGTTTCAGTGTCATCATTAGCTTTGACGGAGAGAGACAAGACAACATCATAATTGTCATCCCCAATTGGGTTAGCATTGACATTAATATTGATATCAATTTGTGGTGATTTTTCACGCGCACGCAATGAATGAGGAGCGCCTGGATTCTCGAATGATAAATCTTTTAAATATTGCGTTAATACAGCAAAAACCGGCTCTCCACCACTGTTGTTCATTTCACCTTCGGCCATACGACGAACCTCTCTCATTACAATTATGTATATTATTTTAGATCTAAAGATCGAATTGGTTATCACGCCTTGCAAAAGGTTGCAAGGAATGCGCTCTTTATCTTGATTATTTTTTTTCGGTCATTACAGATTTTTTAGGTATTTCAATGGTTATCATCATTTTTGCGCCATGGAGATTCTGTCGTATCATGAATTTTGTAATCTTCAGCGTTAAGATCAATTATTTTTTCAGAGTCATTTTTTCTTTTCGTATTGGGCTTCATTGTGTTTTTTAATGATGTAAAGAAATGCCAAGCAACAGAGCGAATTGGTTTAATAAGAAGTAATATGCCCAAGAGATCAGTTACAAAGCCGGGAAGAATAAGTAAAATCGCACTAAACATGATGCAAGCATCATGAATAATATTGTTTTCTAATGTGCGTCCTTGGATAAGTTCACTTTGTATGTTTTTTAAAAGGCTAAATCCTTGAATTCGCAATAAAACCACCCCAACTATGGTTGTGAGAATAACCAAACTCAAAGTTGCCAAAATGCCAATTTCTTGACCAACAAAGATAAAACCAGCGATCTCAATTAAAAGAATACAGAGCAAAATAACGACAAAAAAACGAGGATTTATAGAATAAAGTTTTATCACATGAAAATTTCCTTCTGGATGAGGAGGGGAGAAATTCTTAAAGAGTACTCCTTATATAAAATCTATAAAAATATATGAATGGTAGGATTCCCTATTTTACATATTTATTGATAAATGATATTGACTGCAATGTTTATTACAGACTTAAGCTTTGGAGATTGACAGCGCCCATGGAATTTGACGTTATACTTGTCATCGCTCTTGTTGTTATGGTTGTCATTTTTGTGCAACTCCGTAGTGTATTAGGGAAGCGAATTGGGTTTGAAAAGCCTCCCTTTGATCCTTATTCACGTCGCTCTAAAAAACAAGCTGAGGCAGAAACGACTGATAATATTGTTTCGTTCCCTCATCAAAAAAATTCACAAAAAGGCGATTTTAGTGAAATTGATAAGATTGCACCAGAGGGAAGTATTTTGAATGAAAATTTGCGAGCACTGTGTAGAATTGACCCTCATTTTTCTCCTCAAATTTTTATAAAAGGTGCGCAAATTGCTTATGAAATGATTGTAACAGCTTTTGCCAAAGGTGATCGCAGTCAACTTAAAAGCTTGCTTTGTCAGGATGTTTTTGAGAGCTTTTGTGCTGCTATTGAGGAACGAGAAAAAAACAAAGAAAGAATAGAGTTTACTTTTGTTGGAATTAATAAAATCGAGTTTGTCGCGGCGACAATACAAGATAAGGATGAACTTTTAACGATACGTATTATCAGTGAGATGATTTCTGTTACTTATAATGAACAGGGCGAGCGTATAGACGGGGATCCCGATGCGATTGTAGAAATTAGGGATATTTGGACGTTTGTTCGCAATAGCCTATCGCCGGATCCAAATTGGAAGCTTTTTGCTACAGAAGATGAAAATTAAAGTACTTTTTTCTTCCATAAGTACTCAATGATTTATGAGAAATTGAAGATTTATGAGAAATTGAAATGTCCTCAAGTGAATGGAGACAAAAAAGAGATTTATTGGCTTCACGAGATCGCCTTTTATGGGAGATGGTTTGTCGTACGACAACACCGCTTTATGGTAAGAGAATCTCTTCTATTTCAGAAGCGATTGCAAGTAATAATGATAAAAAACAGAGCATAACTCAAATCCCCTCAGTTTCTCAGGAAAATCAACAATACTTGACAATGATTAAAAAAGAGAAGAGAGCAGTTACACAAGCGCATAAGATTCATTTCTTTGATCGTGTTGCACATCGTAAAATTTCCCAAGGTCGTTATCCTCTTGAGGCGCGTCTTGATCTTCACGGTTATATGCAGGAAGAAGCTTATTTTTTCTTAAAAAAATTTCTACAATCCTCTCAGCAGAGTGGATTGCGTTATGTCCTTGTGATTACAGGAAAAGGTCGATCCGTTGGGAGTGATGGAGCTTTGTATAGATTTGTTCCGTATTGGTTATCAACACCAGCTTTTCAATATTATGTTCATGCGTTTGAGCAAGCAGCGCGTCAGCATGGTGGTGAAGGTGCGCTTTATGTTTGGTTGCGTCGTTTTGTGTCGGGAAAAGGAATGTGATGCTATTGTAGTCGTTCCAGGTTTAATATTGATTTTACAAGATCCCGTATGTTATAGATCATAGAAGAGGCATGATAAGTATTGATTTATAATTATAATTCTCTTCTCTTACGTAAGAGCGTTGAATACAGTATTCTTTTATTTTTTAACTTTCTTATAAAGAATTATAAAGACTATTCGTCTTATACACTACACATTGCATCGTGCTGTTGTTTTTTTATGGTTTAAAGACATTTCACCACTCACGCAAAACAGAACATTTCAAGCAGAATACACTTATGTTGCATATTCGCGTGCTTATTTTAGAGAAATATCTCTTAATACTTTCAAGCTTATTCAATGGCAGGGCACGAAAAATAGTAATCTCCATAAAGCGTAAAAATTTGTTATAACCTCCATCTTTACGCTTAATAAAAGTGCAAGCCGGAAACATCACACACTTTGCTAGCCCTTAATATTGCAAAACCCTTGGCATTTGAGAGGCTTTATAAGAGGCATGCTTTTCTTTAAGTATTTTTACTCTACGTGGCTCCTTTAGCTTGTGACGCGCAAACGAAAGATTTTTATTGATTCAATATAGGGGAGCTCAAAATGAGAGAGATATTCGTGGATTTCACTCAGATTGCCAAACGATAAATTATTTTTATAACCACCACATTACTTTATTAGGTATACGAAGAATAAAAACATAATAAATTGAGAAACAGTATTATTCAAAACATATTCCTATGAATATTTTCAGGAAGAAATGTTCTCATTCATTAAAAGTCTCATCAAATTTCTTTCTCATAATAATTCGATCATTGAAATTGAATAATGAGAAGCAGAAAGCGCAGAATATGAAATTATATTGCTGATCTTATATTCTTATTCGCCGTCTTTCAGATATTGGTTGAAATGCTAGCTTAGCATGAAAAGCACAATAGGGGCTATTTTCATCAGAATCGGCACCACAAAAATGAAAATCGGCTGATAATGGATCGCCAACCGGCCATCTACATGTATTTTCACTCAATTGTAGCAGATTAAGTTGACGTGATATAGGCACCACTACATTAGATTTTGTGGACATATCAACTTCTTTTACATCTTCTGCTACAAATTCTGTCTTTAAAGTTGTTTCTTCAACGTTGACAGATGATGTGCTTATTGGCGATACCGCAGCTGTGTTGCGGCGCGTACGTGGAGATGATGGGTTGCTTCCTGCGGGAGTTTTTTGCGCACGGGCACTTCCTTGTGCTGTCTTGCCACGTCCTGGCAACTTTAATCGATGCACCTTGCCGATGACTGCATTTCTGCTGACCCCACCTAATTGAGCAGCAATTTGACTTGCACTTAATCCTTCACTCCAAAGCTTCTTAAGAAGCTCAACACGTTCACATGTCCAACCCATATCAGCACTCCATTCCAATTACGTCACCGCGATGCTCCCCCCTTTGCATCTTCAAATGTTTCAATAATGTTTTCAATGCGCTGAATGAAAGAATTTTACACTCTAAATGAGCATAAGAAAATCATCCAACCTGTGGAACTTACAAATAAAAACACATCATCTTGCTTAACTATAGTGTAAATTACAATATACACTCACTCCCTGACAAGAGTCTTTACCTCTTGAATTGTTTATTTAGAATGTTTTCCCCAACTTGCAAATCAATTATAGGTTAAACGTTCATTTTTGTTTAAGGCTTTTCCCCAAAATTCTTATTTGTAGAACCTTCATTGACTTTTTTTCAATTGGTGTAATGATTTATTCCATAGATATAATCATTAATCTAGTGAAATGTTGAAAGCACCGTAACGAAATGTATCATGTTGTTTTATTTGTAGTGTTGCTTTGTATATATTGAAAAGGTTAAAATATAAAGGGAATTATGATGGATGCCATCTCTATACAACCACTTTATGAATGCTTTGCACGACGAAATTTGCATTTTGAACAGGGGCATGGTGTGTGGCTTATTTCCGATAAAGGAGAACATTATCTTGATTTCACATCTGGCATTGCTGTTAATGCATTAGGGTATGCCCATCCTAAATTAGTTGATACGCTCAAAAGACAAGCTGAAAAACTTTGGCATGTTTCTAATCTTTTTCAGTCTCCTGAACAAACAGCTCTTGCCACAAGGCTTTGTGCAAATAGTTTTGCGGATAAGGTTTTTTTCTGCAATTCAGGTACTGAAGCATTAGAATGCGCCTTCAAAACGGCACGTTATTATTACTATGCTGCGGGTCATTCAGAGCGCATTGAAATAATTACTTTTGAAGGGGCATTTCATGGACGGACACTTGCAGCACTTGCTGCGACCGGGCATGCAAAATATCTTGAAGGCTTTGGACCTAAAGCTGGTGGATTTATTCAAGTCCCTTTTTGTGATGAAATCGCTTTGTGTAACGCTGTTAATAAAAATACCGCCGCTATTCTTATTGAACCCATTCAAGGAGAAGGAGGAATACGAACGGTTTCTTCTGAATATTTAAGATTTTTGCGCAAAATATGCGATGATAATGGTTTGTTGTTGATTTTTGATGAAGTCCAAACGGGTATGGGACGCACAGGAAAGCTTTTTGCTTATGAATGGAGTGATGTCACGCCTGATATTCTTACCCTCGCGAAAGGATTAGGAGGTGGATTTCCATTAGGCGCTTGCCTTGCAACGGATAAAGTTGCAAAAAGTATGACACCTGGGACCCATGGTTCAACCTTTGGAGGAAATCTTCTTGGAATGGCTGTAGGAAATAGTGTTCTTGATATTCTGTTAGAGCCAAGTTTTCTCAACCATGTGCAAAACATGGGGGATAAACTGAAAAGTGGACTTTGGCATATTCTCAATATCTATCCTGATATTATCTGTGCAGTTCATGGGATGGGACTTATGGTGGGTATTCAATGTGTTGTTCCTTCAAATCTTGTTGTCAATGCGTTGGAAAATGAATATCTCTTAAGTGTTGCTGCCAACAACAATGTTGTGCGCTTATTGCCTCCTCTTATCATCAGGGAAGAAGAAATAGATGAAAGTTTGCATCGTATTGAAAAAGCAATAGCTTATCTTTTCGCAAATCAATAAAGAAAGACAAATATCACACACATGATAAATGCTCTTCGTCATTTCACGGATTTATCCATTTTAACGCCAGCAATAGCACGCGCCCTGATCGATTATGCAAAAATCCTTAAGGCATCTTTTAAAGCAGGGAAAGGTTCAAAACCTTTTGTGGGTAAAACACTCGCGATGATTTTCGAAAAACCATCCACACGAACCCGTATTTCATTCGATATCAGTATGCGCCAGCTTGGGGGAGACACAATAATGCTCACGGGTTCTGAGATGCAACTTGGTCATAGTGAAACCATAGCTGACACGGCACGCGTTTTATCCCGTTTTGTGGATATCGTGATATTGCGAACAACAAAACATCAACGCATGCTGGAATTGGCACAATATGCACAAATTCCTGTCATTAATGCCCTTACAGATGATACACATCCTTGCCAAATTCTAGCAGATATCTTAACCTATGAGGAATATCGAGGGCCAATTGCTGGCAAAATAGTTGCGTGGATGGGGGATGGGAATAATGTGCTCCATTCGTTGATTGAAGCGGCAGCTCTTTTTGATTTTCATTTGCGTATTGCCACTCCAAAAGGCAATGAACCACAGGAAAAATTTATACATTGGGCACGTGAGCGAGGAGCGCATCTTACACTAACCAATAATCCGCAAAAAGCGGCTCAAGATGCTGATTGTATTATGACCGATACATGGGTCTCCATGGGACAAGAATTTCGTGCTCGTCATCATTCTATTTTTCAGCCTTATCAAGTTAATGAAGCTCTTATGAAATTAGCAAAACCTGATGCTCTTTTTATGCATTGCCTTCCTGCTCATCGTGGTGAAGAAGTTGTAGATACTGTGATTGATGGACCGCACTCAGTGGTTTTCGATGAAGCTGAAAATCGTCTTCATGTTCAAAAAGCAATTCTTTCTTGGTGTTTACAAGATGTGTTTTTCTCTCCACAATAGCCTCCCTACAACAAATTATAATAAAAGGTAAAGCCATGAGTGAACAAACGAAAGATGGAGCCTTTCTCAATAACAACGCCTTGCATGAAGATGATAGTGTTATTCCTTTTCAAGTTGAAGAACTTGATATCCGTGGACGTGCTGTACAACTTGGGGAAACTTTAAATTCTATTCTTAACAGGCATCAATACCCTGAACCAGTTTCTTATCTTCTGGCAGAAGCTTTACTTTTAACTGTTCTGCTTGGAACTTCTCTCAAGCTTACGGGAAAATTTATTTTACAAACCCATTCCGATGGACCCGTTAATATGGTGGTGTGCGATTTTTCTCCTCCTTCCAGTTTACGGGGATACGCTCGTTTTGATAAAAAACTGCTTAAACAAGCCATAGATAATGATCAAACCTCTTCAGAAACACTTTTAGGAAAAGGCACTTTAGCTTTCACGATTGATCAAGGTCCCCACATGCAACCCTATCAAGGGATAGTTGCATTAGATGGATCAAATTTACAAGAAGCTGCTCGTACTTATTTTGATCAATCAGAGCAAATTCCTACCGATATTCGTTTGGCTGTTGCTATATTAATCAATCGTGACAACCAAGGAAAACCGCAGAAAAGCTGGCGAGCTGGAGGTATTTTGACTCAACTTTTGCCCCAAGCATCGTCCCATCATAAAATAGATGACCTTCATCAAAAACGAGAAGAAACAAAAAACCAAACCCAGTTAGATAATCAATGGCAAGAAGCTAAAATACTCATGGCAACGATTGAAAGTGCAGAATTAACAGATCCCCACGTCGGGAGTAAACAACTCTTGTTCCGTCTTTTTCATGAACAAGGTGTGAGAGTTTTTAATCCTTTTTCTCTTGTCGACCAATGTTCTTGTTCACGCGAAAAAATTAAAGGAATCTTAGAAGGTTTTCCGATTGATGAACGCAATAAAATGGTTAAAAATAAACATATTTCAGTTACATGTGAATTTTGCTCAAAAACGTATCATTTTACACCGCAAGAATTTTTGGAAGAAAAAACATAATTAAATATTTTTCATAAAAAATGATGATTGCAACAAAAGCCCATTTTATTCGCGCTATAAAAACTTAAGCACAAGCGCATATGAAGCTCTAGAAGTAGCACTTTTCGATGTATATCAATGATCTTTCTGTTGAAATCACGATTCATTGGATATGCTTTTTAAAAAAGAGTGCCCTGTAAAAGCTACTTTCTTCTCTCGAAAGGGCTTCTTTTTGACTATAGTCAATATTTTCTTACTCGAATTCATCTTACTTAAGAGTCGAAAAAAGATCATTGGTTATAACCATAAGAGAAATTATCGAGAGAATAAGAACCTATAAATAAAATGGCGTGCATAGAACGATAAAACTTTGTCTTCTTACAAACCTGCATTATTATATTTTTTAACTTAAAACGTTTTTTATTATACTTATATTAAAAAAATGCACAAAAAGGTATTTTTAGCCTTTTCTTAGATGTTTTTCTTGATTCAACATAAAAAGATTTGAAAAAATCTCATAGTGTTCGATGTTTTCATTTAATAGAGAAAAATGGTAAATTATATTTATAAATCAATCTATTGATATTTTATTTTCTTCTATTATGATTGCTTGTTCAATTTTTGGTAGAATTTTTTTTTGATAAATTTGCCATGTTAAGGGACCAACATGTTTGGCGATAATGATGCTCTCTTTATTCAAGAGAAAGGTTTCTGGTGGTCCATATACCCCCCAGTCAATGGCTGTATATCCTGAAACATCAAAGCCAATCAATTTAAAAGGATTACCAAAACTATTTAAAAAGCGCAGGGCGTTTGCTTTATTATCCTTATAATTAATACCAATAAGATCAAAACGCTTATCTTGTGCAATTTTCATAAGAAGAGGATGCTCTTGGCGACAAGGTAAACACCAAGAACCCCAAAAATTGATCAATGTGACACGTCCTTTAAACTGTTTTGAATTAAGATAACTTTTCTTATCAAGAAGAGGAAGGAGCGTATTGGGGGCAGGTTTTCCAGCTAATGCATTTGGGAGAAGAGAAGGATCTTGAGGGTATTTTTTATCCATAAAGTTGAAAAAAAACACCATGAGAAGAAGAAAAAGCACAAATGGTCCAAAAAGAACAAACAAAACAGGCAAAGATATATTTTTTTTAAGTTTTGGAGGGATATTCTTCATTGTATTTTTCTTTTTGTGACAGCTCTTTTTTGTTTAGCTGTTGGAGAATTTTTTTTTGGTATAGGGCTTTGCAAAGAATATAGCCAATAAGACATAAGAGGGAGATTGCAGAAAGCGTATAGCTTAAAACAACAATTTGCTTGTGTTTAAGGGTGCCAAGGAAAAAATCAATTTTCAAAGATAAGTTTCCTAAAAGTCCACTGTGGATGCCATTTAGGTCAAGCATGATGAAGAGTCCTGGTGTTGTGCACGACGGGATTTTTTAATCTGAAGTATTTGGATATGACGACGATTGATTTCATTTCGCATAGCCATCAAATAGAGCGTAATAAACATAAAGATGAAACAAAATAACATGGTTATAAGGGGCAATAACATAGTATTGTCGATTGTTGGTCCTCCAGCACGTAACAGAGAGGCTGGTTGATGCAATGTATTCCACCAATTAACGGAGAATTTAATAATAGGGATATTAACAGATCCAACAAGGGTAAGAATTGCAGTAGCGCGAGCGGCTTTTACTTGGTTGTCAAAAGCACGTCCAAGCAGGATAATGGCAAGATAGATAAAAAGCAGAATTAAAACCGATGTTAACCGTGCATCCCATACCCACCATGTTCCCCATGTAGGGCGCCCCCAAAGTGCTCCTGTCATGAGAGCTAAGGCGGTAAAAATTGCTCCAATGGGCGCGCCACATTTGAGAGCTACATCAGCAAGATGATATTTCCAAATCAAATTTCCTAATGCCGCTACACTCATCGTTACATAACAGAATGTAGACAACCACGCGAAAGGTACATGAAGGTACATAATCTTAACAGTCATACCCTGTTGATAGTCATCAGGGGAATGCATCACGAGAATGAGTCCTAAGATAAGAAGACACAATGTTATGCCGGCTAACCAAGGTATAATGATTTTGCTTATTTTCATAAAACGGGCAAAACTTGCAGGGAGTGACCTCATTTTATATGTGTGAGATAATTCATTCATGAAATTCATAATAGGCAGAGTTTTGCTATGCGGCAATCATCTTTTATTATTCTGATAAAAGCTTGAGCGTTAGTGCGGCAACAAAAGAGCTAAAGAGACTCAAAAAAAGTGAAAAAGCGCTAAGAAGAGCTAGGGAAGTGAGAAAAGAGGCATTTGGATTTGTTGGAGCCGTAGCCGCTGAAACGCCAAAAATCATAATTGGAATGATCCACGGTAAGATAATGATGAAAATAAGAAGAGTGCTATGCAACAATGAGCTTGCAAGTGCTGCTCCTATGGCGCCAATAAAAATAATAGCAGGTGTTCCGCATAAAAGAGTAAGTATTGTTGTAAAAGTTATCGTTACATCTAAGTGGAGCATGAGGGACAAAATAGGCGTAGCAAAAATGAGAGGAAGCATCGTTCCTACCCAATGGGCGATGCATTTGGTAAAGACAATCAGCATAAAACTTTGTCTTTGTTCTGAAAGGATAAATTGGTCGAGATTGCCATCATCACGATCAATTTGAAAAAGTTTATTCAGATTAAGGAGTCCTGAAAGAAGGGCACCAAACCACAATATTCCTGGCCCTATTTGTGCAAGAATTTTGGGATCTGGTCCAATAGCAAAGGGGGTTATGATCACAACAGCGATGAAAAACAATAGTCCTGTTAGCGACGAGGCTTGTGGCGCTAATAATAGTTTAAGATCACGCCAGAACAGTGCTTTCATTTTATTCTCTCCTAGAGAGGTAAAAATTTTTCCAGAGCGATTGTATGGTTTTCTGGAATGCCTAAAGAATTATGGGTTGCGGCGATAATCATACCACCTTGATTGAGATGACGCTGGAGAATACGAGTAAGGCGTTTTTGAGCATGGTTATCAAGTCCCGATATGGGTTCATCTAAAATCCAAATAGGACGATAGGAGAGCAAAAGGCGGGCAAGAGCGACACGCCTTTGTTGTCCAGTAGACAGAGCGTTAAAGGGTAAATATTCAAGATCAGAAAGACCAAGATCGGCAAGGGCTTCATAGGGGGAGCATAGAGGTTGTCCATAAAACTCTGCCCAAAATTGCAAATTATCAATGACAGATAAAAGAGGTTTCATGGCATTTTGAGGACCAAGATAATGACACGCAGTTGTAACAGGGTATCTTTGTTCATAGTCTTTAAGTATTATATGACCTTCAGCAGGTTCAAGAAGACCGACAATGATTCGGAGTAATGTAGATTTTCCAATGCCATTTGGTCCAGTGATTGTTATCAATTGCTGTGGAAATAAACGAAAAGAAAGACCTTTGAATAGAATTTCCTCGTTTCTGTAAGCTGCTAAATCTTTGCCTGATAACACCATGCGATTGCCTATTTTTTTATTTTCCTATTCTTTATTGCATTATAGAATAAAAAAACACGTTTTTTTATGCAATTGTCCCTAGAATAGTTCTAGAAATAGTTCTATAAGAGGTGCGTTACATCAAAATCTGGTGTAGAATGGTTTTTGGCGCTGATTTCCGCATTTACCTATGCAAGGTGGAGGGGGAAGTGGATGGCGGAGGTAATTGCGTCTGCACTCAAGCTGCGACCTTGACTCGTGGTTTGTGTTGTTCATTCCTGGAAATTGGGTAGTTTGTAGTATGAGGGTGGACAGTCATGACTCACATTGATAGCTTTAATTGTCGCAGAACGTTAAATGTTAATGGCAAAGAATATACTTATTATAGCTTGATCGAAGCGGAGAAGAATGGGCTTGAAGGCATTTCGCGTTTGCCGTTTTCGATGAAAGTTATTCTCGAAAATTTATTGCGCTTTGAAGATGGTCGCACGGTTAAAAAAGAGGATATCCTCAATGTTGCTAAATGGTTAAGCGACAAAGGGAGCGCAGGGGCAGAAATCGCCTACCGTCCTGCACGCGTTCTTATGCAAGACTTTACTGGTGTTCCGGCGGTTGTTGATCTTTCTGCAATGCGTGATGCTATGGTCAAACTTGGTGGTAACGCTGAAAAAATTAATCCTCTCATCCCCGTTGATCTCGTCATTGATCACTCAGTTATTGTTGATGATTTTGGCACTCCCATGGCTTTTAAGGAAAACGTTGAGCATGAATATGAACGCAATGGTGAGCGTTATCGTTTTCTGAAATGGGGACAACAAGCCTTTCAAAATTTTCGCGTTGTTCCTCCAGGAACAGGGATTTGTCATCAGGTTAACCTCGAATATTTAGCACAATGCGTGTGGATGAAGAATGAAGAGGGGGGGGAGACAGTTTATCCTGATACTTGTGTGGGAACTGATTCGCATACGACGATGGTTAATGGTTTGGGTGTTTTAGGTTGGGGTGTTGGTGGCATTGAAGCCGAAGCGGCAATGTTAGGCCAACCCGTCTCTATGTTGTTACCTGAAGTGATTGGTTTTCGCCTAACAGGGAAGCTTAAAGAAGGTGTAACAGCTACCGATCTGGTGTTGACGGTGACCCAAATGCTCCGCCAGAAGGGTGTTGTTGGTAAATTTGTTGAATTTTTTGGCCCTGGTTTGGAGCATATGACGCTTGCTGATCGGGCGACGATAGGGAATATGGCACCTGAATATGGAGCAACCTGTGGCTTTTTTCCAATTGATAAGGAGACGGTGCGTTATCTCAATATGACAGGGCGTGATGAAAATCGAATTGCCTTAGTGGAGGCTTACTCCAAAGCACAAGGAATGTGGCATGACGAAGTGGTGGCTAATCCCATTTTTAGTGATACCATTGAATTAGATATGGGAACCGTTGTTCCTTCTATGGCTGGTCCTAAACGTCCTGAAGGACGTATTGCATTGGAAAATGTTGGGCAAGGTTTTGAAAAGGCATTGGTTGAAGACTATAAGAAAACTTCTGGACAAGATGAGCATTATCAGGTTGAAGGAGAAGAATATACGCTTAGTCACGGTGATGTGGTAATCGCAGCGATTACTTCTTGTACAAATACATCGAATCCAAGTGTTCTTATTGCAGCAGGTCTTTTGGCCCGAAATGCTGTGGCAAAAGGTCTCAAAAGTAAGCCATGGGTAAAAACTTCTCTTGCACCTGGTTCACAAGTCGTTGAAGCTTACCTTCAAAATTCGGGATTGCAAAAGGATTTAGATGCATTAGGATTTAACTTAGTAGGGTTTGGGTGCACAACATGTATTGGGAATTCTGGTCCTTTGCATCCAGCTATTTCCAAAACGATTAATGACAATGGTATCATTGCCGCTGCAGTTCTTTCAGGAAATCGTAATTTTGAAGGGCGTGTTTCCCCTGATGTGCAAGCGAATTATTTAGCTTCCCCTCCATTAGTTGTTGCACATGCACTTGTCGGGACGGTGTGTAAAGATTTAACCAAGGAACCTCTTGGTGAAGATTCAGATGGTCAACCGATTTACTTGAGAGATATTTGGCCAACTTCTCAAGAAATCCAGGCGTTTATCGAAGAAAATGTCACGCGTAAGGTTTTTGCCGAAAAATATGCAGATGTTTTTAAAGGAGATGAAAATTGGCAAAAAGTTCAGATCCCTACAGGGTCTACCTATTCTTGGGATGAGCAATCCACCTATGTCCGTAATCCACCTTATTTCGATGATATGCAGAAAACGCCGGATGTCTTACCAGATATTAAGGATGCACGAATTTTAGGTTTGTTTGGTGATAAAATCACGACAGATCATATTTCTCCTGCTGGTTCTATTAAGGCAGCTTCTCCTGCTGGAAAATATTTAATGGATCATGGTGTTAAGGTGGCTGATTTTAATCAATATGGGACGCGCCGTGGGAATCATGAAGTTATGGTTCGTGGGACCTTTGCCAATATCCGCATTCGTAATTTCATGTTAGGAGAAAATGGTCGAGAAGGAGGTTATACGGTTCATTATCCCTCAGCGATAGAACAAACCATTTACGATGCAGCAATGGCGTATAAACAAGAAGGTATTCCGCTCGTTGTTTTTGCGGGGATTGAATATGGTAATGGATCATCACGCGATTGGGCTGCCAAGGGGACCAATCTTCTTGGTGTTAAAGCGGTGATTGTGCAATCCTTTGAAAGGATTCATCGCTCTAATCTTGTTGGTATGGGCATTGTCCCTTTTGTCTTTGAGGAGGGGCTAAGTTGGAAATCTTTAGGCTTAAAGGGAGATGAAAAGGTAACAATTGAAGGGATTCATAATTTAAAACCTCGTCAAAAGACCGTAGCGAAAATTACTTTTTCTGATGGTACGGTAAAAGCCGTTCCATTATTATGCCGTGTTGATACTGAAGATGAGCTGGATTATTTACATCATGGTGGAATTTTGCAATATGTCTTGCGTAAGCTAGCCGTTTAAATGCCTTTTTGTTGAGGAATATCTTTAAACGATTAAGCTATAAAGTTTCGGATCAAAGAGTTTGGTTTCGTTTTTTATGTCTGTCTTTGAAAATTTAATTGACGTTGGCTTTGACATTGCGCTATAAGCTACGGAAATTGTAAGCAGCTTTATAGTTTTGCTTGAGATAGGTTTGTTTATATTGGTAGAGTTATTATTGAGACTCATTTTACCAAGGTGTTGAAAGAGAGATTATTTTATGGCGAATACACCTTCTGCTAGAAAAGCGGTGCGCAAGGTTGCAGCACGCACACAGGTTAATAGGGCCCGCCGTTCACGCGTTCGTACTTTTATGCGTAAGTTTGATGATGCTTTAGCGGGAGGCGATAAGGCATCTGCAGAAATTGCATTTAAGAATTTTGAGCCTGAGATTATGCGTGCGGTTTCTAAAGGAGTTTTTCATAAAAATACTGCTGCGAGGAAAGTATCGCGTTTAGCGAGGCGTTTGAAGGCTCTCAGCGTTTAAGCTTTTTCTGTTTTATTCAGAATCAAGCCAGTATCCGTAAGGATGCTGGCTTTTTGTTTTATTGTTTCAAAAAGTTTCTATTGAAAATAAGAATCGACAGCGATTCTCCTCTTGAAAAAGGAGAGAAAGTTTATAGGGGGGAGTTTGGTTATCCACAAGCTTTGTGGATTTTTACAGAGTCTTTTTTGTCAAGCATTTTATTTTTTTTTTTTAATCTGAAGAGATTCTTTAATGATTGGTAAATTCAGAGGAAAAAAATGAATTGAATCAATTATTTTTCTCATTCCTCATTGAAACAAGCATTTTTTTTGGGCTTTTGACTTTATTTTGACCTCTTGCATTTTACCTCTGCTGTTTTGTATGGTTCTTGTGAAGACTAAAAAGCATGAAGGGGTCACATCAGCCTATTATCCTGTATTTTGTTGAATATAGAATGCTTTGGTTTAGGCTTTTCGCAGCTTTTGTGTTGGATAGCTTTCCTAACGTTTTTTTTAGTTTTCTTAATTGGTATGTTTACCATTTTAGAAGGGTGGGTCATATCATGAGTGCAAGTAAATCTTATTGGTCATCTTTGTTAGTGGGGTTGTGATGAGGCTATCCCTAGGGGAGGGTGAGTAATCTTGTTTGGGGTAGGGCGTTTTGCCTTCGCTAGATTTATTTTAGCTGTTTGGCAGGACAAAATTTTATTTTTATCAGGATGGAAGATGGTGGATAAATTGAACTCTAAAGCTAGTTCCTTTAAAAGGGTTTCGGTGAATGTCCTGTCGGCAGAGAACATAATAAAGAATAGGATGACGGAGAGTGGTGAGGTCGTTTGTAGCAATGCTTCTATAGGGCATTCTATTGTTTCAGAGGAGGAAAGTGCGACGGCTTTTATACGTGTTATGGCACAATTAAAGGCGCAGGTTGGTGTTGAGGCTTATACCAGCTGGTTTGGTCGTGTGAAACTTGCTGAGTATAGTCATACTCTTGTAAAGCTTTCTGTTCCTACCGCTTTTTTACGTTCATGGATTAATAATCACTATGGTTCTCTTTTGACTCATTTATGGAAACAAGAGAACTCAGCAATTCTTCGTGTTGAAGTCGTCGTTCGCGGTATGGAACGCGTTTCAAAGGATGTTGTTTGTAAAACAAGTGCGCCTTCTGTTGTGCTAGAGGAGCAGGTGACTTCATCTTTTGTTGAGAGTTGTGTAGAGCATTCAGCCAAGAGTTCTCAAGCGGGAGTTTTTGGATCTCCACTTGATTCTCGCTATACTTTTGAAAGTTTTGTTGAGGGGGCTTCTAATCGCGTTGCTTTAGCAGCAGCACGTTCAATTGCGGAGGGGCATAAAAGTGCTTTGCGTTTTAATCCTCTTTTTATTCATGCGTCTGTTGGTTTAGGAAAAACACATTTGCTTCAAGCGATTGCAGCGTCTGCATTGAAGCGTTTAACGTCTGCACGTGTTATTTATTTAACTGCTGAATATTTTATGTGGCGTTTTGCAACAGCTATTCGTGATAATGATGCTCTTTCTTTTAAAGAACAGCTACGCGATATCGACCTTTTGATTATTGATGATATGCAGTTTTTGCAGGGTAAGTCGATACAACATGAATTTTGCCATTTGCTTAATATGTTGCTTGATAGTGCAAAACAAGTTGTTGTCGCTGCAGATCGTCCACCAGCGGAATTAGAATCGCTTGATCTTCGCGTTCGGTCTCGTCTTCAGGGAGGAGTTGCCCTTGAAATTGAGGCACCAGATTATGAAATGCGTTTGCAAATGTTGCGCCAGCGGTTGAAAGTGGCACAGCAAGATGACGGCATGATATCAATTTCTAATGATGTCTTGGAATATATTGCGAAAACGGTTTTAGGGTCGGGGCGCGATATTGAAGGCGCATTTAACCAGCTCTTATTTCGTCAATCTTTTGAGTCTGATTTATCTTTAGAGCGGATTGATGAGTTATTAGGTCACTTGACACGTCCAGGTGAACCTAAGCGTATTCGGATTGAAGAAATTCAGCGTACGGTAGCACGCCATTATAATGTTTCTAAACAGGACTTGTTATCTAATCGTCGAACACGTACGGTTGTAAAACCACGACAAGTTGCAATGTATTTAGCGAAAGTATTAACGCCTCGCTCATTGCCAGAAATAGGGCGCCGTTTTGGTGGGCGTGATCATACAACAGTTTTACATGCTGTGCGTAAAATTGAAGATTTAGTTTGTGGTGATCAAACCTTGGCCAAGGAACTTGAATTGTTGAAGCGGTTGATTGGAGAGCAGGCTGTATAGTGTTTATCATTTCTTTATTTTAAGAAACTCTAAGGGATTTAATGAAAGGATTTGTTTTTTCTTATGCAAGAGTGACTTGCCATTTTAAAAGAGGTTTAATAAACTCTAGCAAGCGATTCTCTAAAAAGGATCTATTATTTCAGTTCTAAGGAATTCTATAGTTTTTGGTAAATCATACGGGGCTTTTATGCGTATTACAGTTGATCGCAATCAATTTCTCAAGTCTCTTGGTCGTGTTCACCGTGTGGTAGAGCGTCGTAATACTGTTCCTATTTTGTCGAATGTGCTGATTGATGCAGAAAATGGTCATGTACAGTTAAAGACAACAGATCTTGATTTAGAGGTTACAGAATCTTTTACAGTTAATGTTGAACAAGCTGGAGCAACAACTGTTCCAGCACATTTGCTCTATGATATCATTCGGAAACTTCCTGATGGCAGTGAAGTTGTCTTATCCGTCGATGAGAATCAAGCGAGTACAATGTCCGTTGTTTCCGGTTGTGCACATTTTCAGCTTCAATGTCTTCCAAAGGCAGATTTTCCAGAGTCACTTCCTGGGCAGTTTGGTTATCGCTTTTCTCTATCGGCATCAGGGTTGAAACATTTACTTGATTGTACGCAATTTGCCATTTCTACTGAAGAAACCCGCTATTATCTTAATGGTATTTACTTCCATGTTATTAATGATGATGTTTTGAAACTGCGTTTGGTTGCGACTGATGGTCATCGTTTGGCACAAGTTGAGATGGAAGCTCCTCCAGGAGTTGAAGGAATTCCTGGTGTTATTGTTCCTCGTAAAGCTGTAGGAGAGTTGCAAAAACTTCTTTCAGAAGAAAATGATGGTGATGTATGTATAGAGCTTTCAGAGACAAAGATTCGTTTTTCTGTAGGTTCTGTGATTTTTACATCAAAGTTAATTGATGGAACATTTCCAGATTATCAACGTGTTATCCCTCTTGGCAATGATAAGGAATTGGTTGTTAATAGGCAGAATTTTTCTTCTGCCGTTGATCGTGTTTCAACGATTTCAAGTGATCGGGGGCGGGCAGTTAAGTTAACGATTGAGCATGGACAGTTAAGGCTTGTTGTTAATAGTCCTGATTCGGGCAGTGCGGAAGATCAATTATCCGTAACTTACTCATCTGATCCCCTTGAGATAGGGTTTAATTCGCGCTATCTTTTGGATATTGCTGGGCAGCTTTCAAGCGATGAGATGGTTTTTATGTTGGCTGAAGCTGGAGCGCCAGCTCTGATTCGCGATAATGATGATGCGGATGTGCTCTATGTACTGATGCCTATTCGCGTTTAGGGGCAATTGTTTTGCAATGCATGGCAAGTCATGTGCACAAAGTGGCTGTGAGGCAGTTGAAACTTTTACGTTATCGTAATTATCCTTTTTTTAATATTGATTTTTCGGGTCAGCATGTGGTTTTTACTGGCCACAACGGTGCGGGTAAGACAAATCTTTTAGAGGCATTATCTTTTTTTTCTCCGGGCCGTGGTTTGCGACGGGCTGCATATTCTGACGTTAGCTTTATAGATGGTGGTGGTGAAGGATTTGTTGTATTTGCATGTCTTGAATGTGCTCTTTATGGTGAAGTAAAGATCGGTACTGCTTTGGAGGTTAGCGATAACAGTCGAAAGGTCCATATTAATGGTGTGAATGTGCCAAGTGATTGCTTAACAGATTACTGTCATATTAGTATCTTAACACCATCTATGGATGGTCTTTTTACAGGTCCTTCGCTTGAGCGTCGTCGTTTTTTGGATCGTATGGTTTTGGCGATTGATCCTTTGCATAGTCGCCGCATAGCCGATTATGATAGAGCGATGCGTGCACGTAATCGTTTGTTTTTGGATGGCAATGAAGATTATGCTTGGTTTAATGCTTTAGAAAAGCAGATGGCAGAATTGGCGACAGCTATTTCTGCGGCGCGTATTGATGTTATTCGGCTTTTAAACGATATGTTTACACAAATGCCATCTCAGATACCTTTTCCACGAGCTTTTTTGCAAATTGATGGTTTTTTAGAAACAGCTCTTGGTGAAATATCAGCGACTGAAGTTGAAGAGCAATTTTGTGATATGTTGCGGCGTAATCGTGCAATAGATCGTGCTGCTGGGCGGACATTAGAAGGACCGCATCGCACAGATTTACAAGTTTTTTATGCGGATAAAAATAGAGCAGCAACATCTTGTTCAACAGGTGAACAAAAAGCGCTACTGACAGGTTTAGTTTTGTGTCATGCACGTCTAACAGGTATGATATCACAAAGAGCTCCCATTCTTCTTCTTGATGAAATGGCTGCTCATCTTGATTCACATCGACGTGCTGCTTTATTTGATATTCTTGATGATTTAGCTGTGCAAACATTTATGACAGGAACAGATCGTCTTTTATTTGATGATTTAAAAGGACGCGCAGAATTTTTTGAGATTAAAGATGGCACTTTATTGCTGTAAAAAACATGCTAAATATTTTTTTAATTAAGTGGTGGTTGAGAAGAAAAGGCTTGCTATGTCTGTGATGATAACGATTTTAAATGGTCCTAATTTAAATTTTCTGGGTCAACGTGAGCCAGAAATTTATGGAACTGAAACGCTAGGAGATATTGAAAAAAAATGCAGAGAATGGGCCAAAAAAGCCGGGGTTATCATAAATTTTTATCAAAGTAACTATGAGGGACAATTAGTAGAATGGATACAAGAAGCAATAGGGCTAAGTTCTGGATTGATCATTAACCCCGCGGCTTACAGTCACACATCTGTCGCTCTTCTTGATGCTTTAAAAATGTTTTCAGGGCCGAAAGTAGAAGTTCATTTATCCCATATTTATCAGCGTGAAACTTTCCGTCATCATTCTTATACATCTGCAGGTGTCGACGCTATCATAACTGGGTGTGGAAGTGATGGATATCGGTTTGCTCTTGAGCATATTGCAAAACAATTAATAAATTGTAAAAGGTAAAGAGTGAGCGTTGGATAAGCGTAATATAGGCATTGAATTCACTTGATAATTATTTTCAAATCTGTACAATGTGAGGTATTATATTTATGAAAATTTTTAGTGCGTATGACGGGGGTAAATAAAGATGAAAAGCTTTGTTAGACAATTAGAGATGCTTGTGATTTTAGGGGGAGCACTGCTTTTGTCTGGTTGTAAAGTGGATGTTCTTCAACCATCCGGTTATGTAGCACGTCAACAGCTCGTTTTGATCGTTGTCTGTGTGCTTGTTATGCTTTGCGTTGTCATTCCGGTCATGGTGAGTGTGGTATTTTTAGCGATAAAATATCGTGCATCGAATACGAAAGCGAACTATTCCCCTGATTGGGCGCATTCAAATAAAATTGAAGCTTTAATGTGGGGTATTCCAATTGTAATCGTAATGATTTTAGGTTCATTAACAGCTTATTATACCTATAAGCTTGAGCCTGCAAATCCTCTTCCAATAGAGGTTGTGGGTGAAGGAGAACCATTGCAGATTGATGCTATCGCTCTTGATTGGAAATGGGTTTTTATTTATCCTCAATATGGCGTTGCATCGATTAATGAAATTTACGCGCCTAAAGGACGTCAAGTTTTATTGCAATTGACGTCAGAAAATTCTGTCAATGCCTTTTGGGTTCCTAAATTAGGTACAGTTCTTTACGCTATGCCACAAATGAATGCTAAGTTGCATTTGATTGCTGAAGAACAAGGAGTATTCAAAGGAACCTCAGCAAATTACAGTGGCGATGGTTTTTCAGGGATGCGGTTTAAGTGGCATTCTGTGTCTTCGCAGGATTTTGAGGATTGGATTGTGAAAGCTCGGGCTAATGGTCGAGCTCTTGATCGTAAATCTTATCGTCAGCTTTCTATTGCGCCTCGTATGGGTGATATTGCTGCGAAGGAAAAAGATGCTGAAGTTCGTTATTTTGCACCTGTTGAGAAGCGGCTTTACTATCGTATTGTTAATCGGTGTGTCGATGAAAATACGGTATGTAATGAAGATTTAATGAAACGTGCTGCTGCTCAGACACTGTGGGGTGCACTGTGTTCAGTATTTGATCCTGATGTTATTTAAAGGATCAATAGAGAAAGAGCCCTTTTAATATAAGGTTTCTTTTAAACTTGAATTTCATTTGAAATGGGTTAAGAAATGTTTGGAAGACTTACAGATCCTACGGCAGGTGCTTTTCATGCGCTTGCACATGAACCAATCGTTTTGTATACATGTATCGCGATTGTTGTGATTGGTTTAGTTGCTGTTGTTGCTTTAACAGCGTTTGGGTGGTGGGGAATTTTATGGCGAAATTGGATTACAACTGTTGATCATAAACGCATTGGTATTATGTATATAATTCTTGGAATTATTATGCTTGTTCGCGGTTTTGCGGACGCGCTTATGATGCGGACGCATCAAGCTTTAGCTCTTGGGAGTGAAACAGCAGGTTATTTACCCCCTGAGCATTTTGATCAAATTTTTTCGGCGCATGGCACGATCATGATTTTTTTCATGGCTACACCTATTTTATTTGGTCTTTTTAATTATCTTATACCGCTTCAAATTGGTGCGCGTGATGTTGCTTTTCCTTTTGCAAATAATCTAGGTTTTTGGATTACGGCAGCTGGGGCGATTTTGATTAATATATCCTTAGGTGTTGGTAATTTTGGTCGTGGTGGTTGGCTAATGTATCCACCTTTTACAGAGTTGCAAACAAGCCCAGATACAGGGGTAGATTATTATTTATGGTCGCTTCAGCTTTCTGGTATCGCGACGACAATGGGGGCAGTTAATTTCGTTGCGACTCTGATTAAGATGCGCGCTCCTGGAATGACAATGATGAAAATGCCTGTTTTTTGTTGGAGCGCTTTTGTCAGCAATGTCCTTATTTTAGTTATTTATCCTGTCTTAACTGTCGCTTTTGCACTCTTAGCATGTGATCGTTATTTGAATATGAATTTCTTTTCAAATGTTGGTGGTGGAAATCCAATGGTGTGGATTAATTATGTTTGGGTTTTTGGCCACCCTGAAGTATATGTTTTGGTTGTTCCTGCTTTTGGCATTGTATCTGAAGTTGTCTCAACTTTTTCTTCAAAACGCCTCTTTGGTTATACTTCCATGATATGGGCCATGGTGGTTATTTTGATTCTTTCGCTTCTTGTTTGGGGACATCATTTCTTTACAATGGGCGGCGGTGAAGCTGTAAATACGTTCTTTAGTATTGCTACGATGATCATCGCAGTTCCAACAGGTGTAAAAGTTTTCAATTGGTTGCTCACGATGTATAGAGGAAGGATACGCTTTGAGCCTCCGATGCTTTGGTGCATGGGAATGATCTTTACGTTTGTTGGTGGTGGATTAACGGGTGTTTTATTATCGATTGTCCCTGCTGATTGGCAGTTCCATAATTCGCTCTTTTTGATAGCACATTTCCATCATACGATTATTGGTGGTGTGGTTTTTGCTTATTTAGCAGGGCTTGCTTTTTGGTTTCCAAAAGCTTTCGGTTATAAACCAAATCGCATACTAGGTATTGCATCTTTCTGGTGTTGGTTTATTGGTTTTTATCTTGCCTTTTTCCCCGTTTATGCCCTTGGTTTAATGGGGGCAACACGTCGTCTTCAGCATTACATGGAACCTAGTTGGCAGCCGATGTTTATTATTGCTGCTCTAGGTGCTTTTATTATCTTACTTGGTATCCTTTGTTTTGTGTTACAGGTTGTTTTGGCAATTTGGTACGGTATTAAGCATAAAGGTCACTTACCAGTAACGTTAAATGATTCTTGGGGTGATGCGCGTACACTTGAATGGTTTACCTCTTCACCACCTCCTTCCTATAATTTTGCTCTCCTTCCCAAGATACAGTCTGATGATGCTTATTGGAATATGAAGAAAAGTGGTTATCAACGCCCAACAAGTGGATTTACAAAAATTCATATGCCATCGAATACATCAGCTGGAATTATTGCTGGTTTCTTCTCATTAGTTGTTGGTTTCGCGCTTGTTTGGCATATTTGGTGGCTTGTTGCGATCGGGCTGGTTGGTTTTATTGCAACGCTTGTGTGTCATTCATTAACAGGTGATCACCATGGTTATTATATTCCAGCGGAAGAAGTACAAAAAACGGAAGATGCCTTTACAGCTGTTCTTAAAGAACAAGGAGTGACAGTATGAGTGCAGTAACAATGAATAATGCGAGTACTGTGGATGAACTTCACCACGATAGTAGCTCGGTAATGACGTTTGGTTTTTGGGTCTATATCCTTTCAGACTTAATCCTGTTTTCGACACTTTTTTCAAGTTTTGCTGTCTTTTCTGCTTCTTATGGCGGCGGTAAGGCAGGGAATGAGTTTATTGATTTAAAGTTTGTTTTGGTTGAGACTGCTTTTTTATTGTTTTCTTCCGTCACTTATGGCTTTGCAATGGTACAAGCACATAAAAACAACATCAGTGGTGTGCGTTTATGGATGGCTATAACCTTTGTATTTGGGTGTTGTTTCATTGCTATGGAACTTTACGAATTCCATGAACTCTTGAGTGAGGTATTTTATTACGATCCAAATGCTTATGCGGGTATTGATCCTTCAACAGGTCTACAACTTTTTGGACGGGAGATACTGTCTGCTTATTGGTCAGCGTTTTTTGCTTTGGTTGGTACGCATGGACTGCACGTAAGTGTTGGTCTTCTTTGGATGGTCGTGATGTTTTTTCATCTTCGTCGTCATGGCTTGGATCAGAATAATAAAACACGTTTAGCATGCCTTTCCATTTTTTGGCATTTACTTGATATTGTATGGGTTGGTGTTTTCACCATGGTTTATCTATTAGGAGCGTTGTGATGAGCATGCAAAATGAAACACATGGTCCCAGTACTGGTTCCTATTTAGTCGGTTTTATTCTGGCTGTATTTTTCACCTTGGGTTCTTTTATTCCTGTGATGTATGGAATGATGGAAGGTTGGGCAATTAGTACAAAGGTTGCATATCTTATTGGGATGGCGATTATTCAGATTATAGTACAAATTGTTTTCTTTTTACACTTGAACTCTGGTCCAGATGCCAAGTGGAATTTAAGCGCTTTATGGTTTGCTGCTATTTGCGTTTTTGTTATTATTGGGGGAACTTGGTGGGCTATTTCCCATTTGAATTATAATATGATGGGTGGTTCAGGACGTGTTATTGAACCGAAAATATCAGGTGTAGATGATTCTTCAATATCTGAGCAATTATCAAACAAAGATATATCCGTAAGAAAACAGCCAGAAAAGATGGTGGATTCAGAAATATCCATGGAGCCAGTTCCAAGTATGCAAACTCCTGTAGATCAAGCGCCTGGTTCAGAAATGCCTATGGAGCCAGTTCCAAGTATGCAAACTCCTGTAGATCAAGCACCTGGTTCAGAAATGCCTATGGAGCCAGTTCCAAGTATGCAAACTCCTGTAGATCAAGCACCTGGTTCAGAAATGCCTATGGAGCCAGTTCCAAGTATGCAAACTCCTGTAGATCAAGCGCCTGGTTCAGAAATGCCCATGGATCAAGTTCCAAGTATGCAAACTCCTGTAGAATAGTTGTGATAAATACCTGTGGAGCTGATGCGGCATGTATCAGCTCCACAAATGTTGTTGCTAAGTTCATAGAATATGAAGAGGGGGCTAAGTGTAAGATATCGGTGGAATGGGTATCATGGTTTTGAATATACTTGTATTTTTAACAAAACGGTCCATTGAGTATTTAATCAAGCTTTAATTTTTTCAAACAAATAGCTATTTGTAGAATATACAAAGAATAGTGTTTGTACAATTCAATACAAAAAAGAGTGTGAAAAACATTTTTATGTTGTGTGAGATAAAGCTGTGAAGAAGTAACGTTTTAGTTTTACAGTGTTTATGTTAAAGAGAGCATTGAAGTTATTTGTAATAATAACGTGCAATTGAAATTGACAATTTAGAGAATAATCAGAAAACTGAATGAAAACCGTTGCAATGACAGTTATTGGTGCTGGTTCTTTTGGTACTGCATTAGCGATTGCTCTTGCTCGTAATGGCCATAATGTTTTACTTTGGGGATATAATTCTCAACACATCAAAAAATTACAAGAACAACGTTGTAATCAAGTATATTTACCTGATATTCGATTTCCTGAAAATTTACTCCTTGAAGCTTCGCTTGAAACTGCAATAACAGCAAGTGATAATATATTAATCGCTGTTCCAAGCCATGTATTTCATCAAGTGTTGTATAATATTCAGCCTTATTTGGATCAGCATTCACGCGTTATTTGGGCAACGAAAGGTTTAGAACATGGTACAGGACGTTTCTTACAAGAAGTTGCTCGTGAGATTTTAGGTGAAAAAATTCCTTTAGCTGTTTTTTCTGGACCAACTTTTGCTAAAGAACTAGCTATTGGTTGGCCTACTGCAATGACGATAGCAGCTTCTGATGTTGCGTTTGGTAAAGAATTGCAGCAACTTTTTCATTGTGACAAAAGTTTTAGAGTTTATAAAAGCTCAGATATGATTGGTGTTCAATTAGGGGGAGCCGTCAAAAATGTTATTGCTATTGGTGCAGGAATATCAGATGGCATGGGATTTGGGGCAAATGCACGAATAGCGCTCATCACACGAGGACTAGCTGAAATCAGTCGTTTAGGGGGCGCTATGGGTGCTGAGCTTTCCACATTTATGGGAATGACAGGCTTAGGTGATCTGGTTTTGACATGTACTGATAATCAGTCGCGTAATCGCCGTTTTGGAATACTTCTTGGTAAAGGGATAGATATAAAAGAAGCGGAAAAAGAAATTGGTCAAGTTGTGGAAGGGTACTTAAATACCAAGGAAGTACATACGTTAGCGAAACGTATTGGGGTGGAAATGCCTATTGTAAAACAAATTTATCAAATTCTCTATTGTGGTAAAAACATAACTGAAGCGGCTAACACATTATTAAGCCGCACTCTCAAGGACGAAATACAATGATATCCTGCGTTTTTAAATAATTCCAATCGTAAAAAATAGAAACATATTATGATAGAAATATAAAATAGATTGTATTGATGATTGTGTAAGATGGTCGTATTTCAGCAAATTATAGATTCATATCATTTTATATTTTTATGAAATATAAAAGTTTTTATCTAAGAGTTATCTCTTTGAAAATAAATTATTGTTTCCACTTAAACATATTTCTGTAATATGATGAAAGGGATATTTTGTTTTTCTCGTTCTTTAATGGGGGCATGCCTCTCGCGCAAAACAAAACACTATTGCTGCTCATTCACATACTTTTTTAAAAAGACATCTCTCAATGCACGCGATTCCATTACACAATGATACATAAACAGTATAATTAAAATCCCTGTGAAATACACAAAACCTATTGCACCCCCTATCTTTATGCTTGCAAAGGAGAAGGCCGACGTTATCACACACTTTTCTAGCTCACAATGTTAAGGCAGCTTTTGGCACTTGTGGGGGGGGGCAGTAGAGATATTTACGCCTTTTCTTTTCCTACATATCAATTTTGCTTTTTTATATGCAAAAAATGATTTTTTTGATTCAAATGTGAAGGTCTGAAATTGAAAGAATATTATTGTATTTGTGGCTGTCATTTAAACTGAAAAATAATATGATATAAAGATAATATGTTGATTTATATGAATATTTTATCGTGTTTTTGTATTGAATTAATCAAAATTATTTGCTTGTATGTCGCAAGTGGGTTGGCGTGTGGATAAAAGTTATTTAAGAAAAGAGTAAAAATACTTCTAATGAATCATCTCAAGTGACAAGGAGTGTTGCAACATGAGAATTTGGTAAGTAAAATGGTGGTGCAAAAAGGGGTATGTATTTCACAGAAGATTTTAATTATACTGTTTATAGGTACCATTGTGAAATGGAATTGCGTGCATTGAGAGATGTCTTTTTAAAAAAGTATGTATTTTAAAAAAGTATGTAAATGAGCAACAGCAATAGTGTTTTTTTAGACATTCTATCTTATCTGATACCTCAAGGGAGTGATTTCATTAAAGAACGGAAAAAATAAGAGCGTGAGGGAAGGCGTAACCTTCATTATTTAAAAGATATTGCTGTGAAAGACGTACAGCTGAATTAAAGGATGATGGTAAAGCTGAAAGATGATCCCTATCTTTATGCCTTTATATTCTTCCCAAATGAGGTTGTTTCCCCGTTTCAGAGAGAAATAAAACAGAGATACGCGGCACATTTGCTCCTGTCTGGCATACAGAAGCGGCAACAGTAAAGAAAGCACTAAATCGCCTTAATACTAAACCGCCTTAATATTTGTCCTAAATATGCTGGGGCTTTGGGATTGGATGTTGATTTACAAGAAGCAGAAAAAGCATGGGCTTTGTTAGGAAAACAACTCCATAAAACACAAAACTTTCTTGCAAAATGGATTGGAGAGATATACCGGATTTTTATAAAACACTTTGCAAAACAACAACAATTGATACAATTGGCTTTGTGTTTGCTTATCCTTACAGGGGGCATACAGGTCCTTTGCGTTATATTGATAAAGATCAGATCGAGAGAAATGTATGGATTATCCTTGGCTCGAAAATATGAAAGGAAAATGTAATACTGCAATAGAATTTTATTTTCCTTGTCATCAGAGGCATTAAAAATTTTGAAACAAGCTGTTTGCTATCTTGTAATGATTTCTTTTTTTCTGCAACAGGTCGTGTTCCCTTGGTGAGAATTGTGTGTCATCATATATGCAACAGATTGGACTTGAAGCCCGTCTCTATGAGGTTCAGTCTAGTAGAGAACGCCGCTCAATACGCGACTAAAGCATTCTACATATGTTTTAAAGTCGGGCATTTTTTATCCTTCTTGGGAATCTTCAGTTTTTTTCAGTTCTTCAAGTATTGGCATAGACATGATGTTGTAGCCTGAATCAACATAATGGATTTCACCCGTAACGCCTGATGACAAGTCAGAGAGTAGATAAAGAGCGGACTTTCCAATTTCATGAATATTCACAGTACGACGTAATGGGGCATTACGTTGTTGATGTGAAAATATTGCACGTGCAGCTGCAATACCATTACCCGCTAAGGTTCTAACAGGACCTGCTGAAATCGCATTGACGCGGATATTTTGCGGACCAAAGTCCGCAGCTAAATAACGTACCATAGATTCTAAAGCAGCCTTAGCTACCCCCATGATATTATAATTAGGGACAACTTGCTGTGAAGCGCCATAAGTAAGGGTTAAAAGTGCCCCTCCATGAGGCATAAGCTTCCCCGCGCGTTGAGCAATTTCAGTAAAGGAATAAGCTGAAATAACCATTGTACGTTGAAAATTTTCACGCGTTGTAACATCAACGTAACGCCCTTTTAGTTGATTTTTATCTGAAAAACCAATGGCATGAACAATAAAATCAATCGTTTTCCATTCTTTTTCAAGTTTTTCAAAGACGTCGTCAACATTTTCAATTTTTTCAACATCACACTCTAGAACCAATTTGCAGCCAAGTTTATCAGCGAGGGGCTGAACACGTTTTCCGAAAGCATCTCCTTGATAAGTTAATGCTAATTCAGCTCCTGCTTGTGCGAGTTGACAGGCAATGCCCCAAGCAATTGAATGGTCATTCGCAATTCCCATAATAAGGCCACGTTTGCCCTCCATCAAACCTTTCATATTATTCTCCGTAAGACCGTACTTTTTTCAATTGCTAAGAACTTTCATTTATATATAGCGTTGAAAAACAAGCGTTGCATTGGTACCGCCAAAGCCAAAAGTATTTGACAATACAGTATTTAGTTGTTGATGATCACGTCGTTCACGAACGATTGGCATATCAGCAAAAGCTGGATCAAGTTCTTCAATATGGGCACTTTCACAAATAAAATTATGATTCATCATTAACAATGTATAGATTGCTTCGTGAACACCTGCGGCTCCTAAGGAATGTCCTGTTAGAGATTTGGTAGCAGAAATGGGTGGGCATTGATCACCCGCTCCAAAAATACGGCGAATAGCCTCTATTTCCGGAGGATCGCCAACAGGCGTTGCTGTTGCATGGGGATTGATATAATCAATTTTATTATCGACTGTTGCAAGGGCCATGCGCATGCACCGTTCTGCTCCCTCTCCTGATGGAGCGACCATGTCATGCCCATCGGATGTTACGCCATATCCAACGATTTCTCCGTAGATTTTTGCTCCGCGTGCTTTAGCAAGTTCTAGATCTTCAAGGACTAAAACACCCGCACCCCCAGCAATAACAAATCCATCACGATTGACATCATAGGCACGTGAAGCTTTGTGAGGAATATCATTATATCTGCTAGACATAGCGCCCATAGCATCGAATAAAACAGAGAGCGTCCAATCCAAATCTTCGCAGCCACCGGCAAAGACGCGCTTCTGTTTACCATATTGGATCATTTCATAAGCATTCCCAATACAATGATTGGAGGTAGCACAAGCTGAAGAGATTGAATAGTTGACCCCTTTTATTTTAAAGAAAGTTGCTAATGTTGCAGATGCTGTAGAACTCATCGCTTTAGGGACAACAAAAGGCCCAACACGTTTTGGACCTTTTTGGCGTGTAATATCAGCGGCTTCTACGATTGAATGGGTTGAAGCACCTCCAGAACCCATAATAATACCTGTGTGTTCGTTTGATACTTCATGAGGCTCTAAACCAGCATCAGCAATTGCTTGATCCATGGCGATATGATTCCAGGCTGTTCCACGTCCATGAAAGCGTAGGGCGCGTCGATCGACCAATTCTTCTATATTAATATCAGGTTTGCCGTAAACTCTGCTACGAAAGCCTAACTCAGCATATTGAGGTGCGTAAGAAATCCCAGATTTTGCCTCACGTAAACTGGTTAAAACGGCTTGAGGTTCATTTCCAATCGCGGAGACAATCCCCATTCCGGTTACAACAACTCGACGCATTCATACCTCCTTATTCCATACAGAATAGTAAAAAATTCTTCCTGATGAAAATAACATTCAATCTTCTTTGAATAAAGCAACGCGCAAATCATTTGCCTTATAAATAGTTTCTCCATCTGCTTTTAGCCACCCATCAGCTATTCCTAAGACTAAATTTCCACGTCGAATACGCTTAAAATCTATTTCATATTCAAGAAGTTTGGTTTGTGGCGTTACCATACCTGATAACTTCACTTCACCTGTTGATATCGCTCTTCCTTTCCCTGGTTCTCCTAACCAACCAAGAAAAAAACCTGTTAATTGCCACATACCATCCAATCCAAGACATCCTGGCATAACGGGATCGCCTATAAAGTGACAATTAAAGACCCAAAGGTCTGGTGTAATGTCAAATTCGGCGCGAACCATTCCTTTATCATATTTGCCACCAGTTTCACTGATTTGAGTGATTCGATGAATCATCAACATTGGTGGTGCCGGCAATTGCGCATTACCCTTACCAAACATTTCGCCGCGAGCGCAGCTTAGAAGCTCTTCATAAGTATAGCGAGACTTTTGTTCAGCCATGGTTACTCCATTTATTTGCATATATCTTTATTTCTGCGCTTTTCCCCAATCTACTTTTAGAGCAAATTTTAAAGAGAGGGAAATGATTTTATATCATTTTTAATGACAAAAGCCCTTTTTCATGTATTCTACACAAATAATTATTTAAAAATGGAATACAAGATTGCACCATACTATCCCCATTTTTTTCTATTTTTATCTTATTGACGCAGGAAGATATTTTGGTTTGTAATATGTCAGGAAGTGCAGACAATTCAGAGATGAATGAAGAGCAACAGTCCATAAAAGAGTGTGGAGAAGGTGTGCAATATTATTCCACTTCTATGTTAGAAAAACGTTTGCGTGAAAATGGTTTGCGTCCAACACGTCAGCGGTTAGAACTTGCGCATATGATTTTTTCTGAAGGAAATCGTCATATTACTGCTGAAGAGCTCTATGAGGAAGCGGTGAGGGCAGGTGTTCCTGTATCCTTAGCAACGGTTTACAATACGCTTCATCAATTTACGGAAGCGGGATTGTTACGGATTATTGCCGTAGAAGGCTCAAAAACTTGGTTTGATACCAATACCTCTGATCACTACCATTTTTATATAGAAGGCGAAAATCGTATTTTTGATATTCCATGTGATTTGGAAAAAGCTTCCATTATTAGAAATTTGCCTAAGCCACCAAAAGGTATGGAAATTTCACATGTTGATTTGATTGTTCGATTGAGACAAAGAAATCAATCTTGTGATAGGGAATAAGCATATTCAATGAGGAATAAAAATTAAACTTGATGCATTTGAGCATTCACCAACCTTTTATTTTTTCATCAGGATAGATCCCCCATAATTGAGGTTGATGAAGCCATCCATGAACATTATTGAGAGTGATTTCGCACCATTGTCCATCGCATTGGTGGATATTGCCAATGACATTAGGCTCTACTTCTGCCACAAGTTCTGCGTTGTCGGTGGGTTTTTTTCGTAGCATCAGCCTTTTTGTTTTATCTTTTTGCCATGGAATAGTTATAGCAGTTCGCTTTCCTGATAAAAGCGATTGATACACCCACCCTTCATCGCCTTCTGCATCACGAATTTTGCGCCATTGATCATATTCTTGGATGATTTCAATAGGTAAACCCTTTTTTTTGTAAGTAAAAATGATAGAATAGTTACTCCCTGGTCCAACGCGTACATTAACACGCGTAGGTTTAATCGAAGCAAATCGCGGAAGTGGTAAACCACTGGGGCCTAAATTGTGATTAAATGTTTGTGCGTGCAACAAACGCGGTGGATCCAATACAATGACTTTTGCTATTAAGATACATGATGCAAGCATTAAATCGCGAAACCAACGAGAATTTTGCACACTGAACTCCTTTATTTCGTCATATATTGGTAATTTAAAATCTGGAAGATAAGATTGGAGACTGATAAAAATTATGCCATATCGCCCGTTAACGAGATCTAAACAATGAAAAAATTGTTACAAGAAGAGTAAAATAAAGAAAACAAAAGTTTTAATTTCTTAGTGTTTGTCGTGTTTATGAGGAGATGCCAGTAAATAAATATTGGATTTTTAGCGCGCTTGTATGTGTGAGAAAGATATTAAGACAGCAAAGTATATTGTGGTTGAGGCAGTTTTTGTATAGGAAATCAGAGCTAAAATATTGTCTCTTTTTTCCAAGAGTATTTTTTGAAATAAAAGCACAGTTATGCATGTTATGAATATGAAGACTGTTCAGTAGAGGGATTATGATGTGGCTTGAGAGGACAGTTTTGAATGGACAAAAGAATACGATGCATGAAGCACTTAAACGTAAAAATATGAGCCACATTATAGAGTAGCTTGATATATGAAGGGCTAATTTTAACAGGATAGTTTTCTGTGATATTCAATGTATAAAATTTGCTACACTATGCTCTTATGCAATGATAATGCTTACCCGTATGGTAGAGATAAGCTGCTAGCATCATTCTATTTCACAGCTCTCAATGTTATGCAGTTCTTATTATTTAGAGCGTTCATAAGAAGCATTTTTATTCTATTTACATGCTGACCCTGCTTATGATGTACAAGCAAAAATCTTGATTGCTTCAATATGAGAGGATGTTGAGAAATTTTACTGTATTCAGAGTTATTATTTAATATGAAAAATGACTACTTATGATCATAAATCAATAAGTTATCAATTTTAACGCGTTATTTAAATTGTAAAAATATTTTCATCAAAAATGATAATATAAGGCACTTACACCCATATTTAAATACAGCGTTCTCTCTGTTTATTTTCAATTTTCTTTTGTTTCAACTCAGTATAAAAGAGTTTAATGAAAAAGGAGGGCTTATTCGATACGCTTATGAGGTTAATTACATAAGTGCAGAGAAATAGGATTATGTATTTTCATATTCTCATACACACAATCGCATATTGTGATAGCCATTTGTGTTTTGTAATCTGATCTAAAATCTTTGAAAGATTCAGAACATGTAAGGACAAAAGAAGAAAACTATCATGAGGCTTGCATATAAAAAACAGTTATTTGAGGGATAAAAAGAAGGAGGAAAATTATAGCAAAAAGTGATAACAAAACACCCTCCGCGCAATCCACATTTTACATAGGAGACAAGTCGCTTAAATATCTAAACTGTTGTTTGTTATCTCTTTTTGAAAATTACAAGAGTGAAATCAACACTATTCCTATGATAAGAAAATTTATCACTTCCAGATAATTAACATATTAGTTTATATAACTAAAATACGAGACAACATTGCACACAAAAAAAGATAGGCAAGAAACCTATTGTAATTGCCTATGAAAATAAAATTTTGCTTATGAAGATGAAATTTTCTGCTAGCTTATTCTTTGTTGCTTATGCAATTCTATGATGCATCCAAAGTATATCACTTTACCGCAACAGTTCGCCCGTTACTAACAAAACCTTCTCTTTGCGCACGCTTACGCGCAAGCTTACGTGTACGACGAATAGCCTCAGCTTTTTCACGAGCACGCCTCTCAGATGGCTTTTCATAATAACTACGCATTTTCATTTCACGGAAGATACCTTCACGCTGCATCTTTTTTTTCAACGCGCGGAGCGCTTGATCAACATTATTATCACGAACGAGTACTTGCACTATTTATCCTGCTTTTTTTCAGTGTCATAAATGATAGGAAAAACCTACATCCTTTATAAAGGCATATCCAAAAGGACAGAAGCTTATATCATATAAATAAGACATTTGTCTATATCGCTTTTTAAAATTCTATTTTTTTATCATAAAATGCTTTTTATAATAAATGATAGAGTTTACGGTTATAAACTTATGAAAGTCCTTGTATTTGATCATTTTCGTCAAGATAAATTTTTTCAGCGGTAGGATAATGGGGTAAGCCGGGCATGGTCATAACATCTCCACAAATGACAACAATAAAGCCGGCTCCTGCGCAGAGACGAACTTCTCGCACAGGAATTTCAAAATCAACAGGAGCACCATATTGCTTGGGATCAGCAGAAAAAGAATAAGGTGTTTTTGCCATACAAATAGGGTAGGTGCCAAAACCTTCTTTTTCCCAAGATTCAAGTTGTTTAAGAATAGGCGCTGAGATGATAGCGCCACGCCCACCGTATAACTTTGTTATAATACAATTAATTTTTTGAACGAGGGGAATATCATCTTGATAGAGCACTTTAAAATCGGAATCTTGTTTTTCAATTAAGGCAATAAGTTCTTGTGCAAGTTCTATAGCGCCTTTTCCACCTTGTTCCCAATGTTTACAAATAAGTGCTTTGTGTCCAGTTGTTGCAACTATTTTTTGTAACGTTTTTATTTCGGCATCGCTATCGCTGTCAAAATGATTAATCGCTACAACACAAGGGATACCGTAGAGCTCCATATTTTTGATATGTCGTAAAAGGTTAGCTGCTCCCTTTTCTAAAGCGGTGATATTTTCTTCTGTAAGGTTATTTTTTTCCACACCACCATTCATTTTTAATGCACGAATCGTTGCGACAATCACTGTTGCATTTGGTATAATACCGGCTTGCCGACATTTGATATTGAAAAACTTTTCTGCTCCAAGATCCGCTCCAAATCCTGCTTCTGTGATGACATAATCAGCCAATTTTAAAGCAGTTTTTGTTGCTATAACTGAGTTGCAACCATGAGCAATATTGGCAAAAGGTCCTCCATGAACAAGAATAGGATTATTTTCAATTGTTTGTACAAGATTGGGTTGTATGGCGTCTTTGAGAAGAACTGCCATTGCGCCTTCTGCATTGAGATCAGCTACTGTTACGGGTGTTTTATCATAACGATAGGCAACAATAATTTTTTTGAGTCTTCGTGTAAGGTTTTCTAAATTTTCCGAAAGACAAAGAAGTGCCATAATTTCTGATGCAACAGTAATGTCAAAACCTGTTTGTCGTGGAAAACCATTTGTTATGCTTCCCAATGAAATAACGATATCGCGCAATGCACGGTCATTCATATCAAGAACGCGCTTCCAAACAATGCGCCGTGGATCAATGTTTAGAGTATTTCCCCAATAGATATGATTATCGATCATTGCGGCAAGAAGATTATGAGCTGCTGTAATAGCATGAAAATCACCGGTAAAATGTAAATTAAGGTCATCCATTGGAACGACTTGCGCATAACCACCACCAGCGGCACCACCTTTGATACCAAAACAGGGGCCTAAAGACGGTTCTCTCAAAGTGGCTATTGTTTTTTTGCCAATGAGATTAAGAGCATCACTCAGTCCAACGGTTGTTGTTGTTTTTCCTTCTCCAGCAGGGGTGGGATTGATCGCTGTGACGAGGATAAGTTTACCATCTGGATTTTCATTGAGCGATTTTATGTATGCAGAAGAAATTTTAGCTTTATCATGGCCATAGGGAATGAGGTTTTCATGTGCGATACCAATTTTTTGTGCAATTTCAACAATATGTTGCTTTTTAGCAGTGCGAGCAATTTCAATATCTGTTTTAGGCATGGAAAAATTCTTTAAACTGAGCTTTTATTAACGTTTGAAACCTGTATTCTATGGATTAATGAGAATAATCCATAAAGAATAGAAAGTATAAGATATCATAGAGTTCAATGATGTGTCGCGCAAGAGATAATGCTAAAAGAACACAAGAAGGGTTTTATCGTTTTTTTTTGAAAAAAGAATCTCTATGTTTTAAATTTTGGTAAGTTTTTAGCCAGCCTGCAATCTCAATATTAGCGAATGATGAATATCAGAAGAAAGTCTTTGGGGAATGAGTTTAAAAACTTTTGACACAACGATATTGATGCGATTTTTATATTTGTTATTTAGAATAGCACACTGAAAAAGTTTTAGAGGACGGTAAACCGCAATTTGTGATGGCACACCTAAAGTCCTTCTTGAGATGGGGCGGACAGAAATGAAATATTCAGAAATATCCATGGATAGAAAAGAAAAATAAGCACGTAAAAAATCATCCAACTGATTAAAAAGTATAATCCAGAAGACATCAAAAACAAGCGTATAGATTGAGAAGAGAAAGTAACAACACACATACCAACTCATGCAATCAGCTACGATTATCGCTAATAAAAAGCGCCTTTGGGTTGAACTGAAGGCCGTATAACATTCTATTCTATCAAAATGGCTAAAGAAACGACTCAAAATAGAATGGAATAAAAAGCCATAATAAGCAAAAAATAAATCACATAAAAAGAAATTCAAAGGACTTGAATTTATGAGCAAGCTATTGAGTTTATTGATAGATGGCGCACCCGAAGAGATTCGAACTCCTGACCCCCAGATTCGTAGTCTGGTGCTCTATCCAGCTGAGCTACGGGTGCACACATTTCGATTTTCTACATTGTCTAAGACAATGGTTCCTAATCGTTTCATTAAAGAAATGCAAGTGAAACTTGGGTTGTCATAAAAAAAATCTCTTTTTTATGAGATATTAAAAAAAGGATATGATATATTATGGTTTCAGTTGGATTTTTGATAGGGTCATTTTCTTGCTGTGACCATACCAAGCAATATGAACGATAGTTAACTTGACGTTTTCGTCTATGAACGATAGTCAGCCAGAGATGATATGTGTTTTTGCGGTGGGGGGTAAGATATATACCTGCTGTTTGGTTTTTGTGTAAAACGCCGATATTACTGTTGAAAACTATTTCAGATAAACATGACACAGCAGAGGTGGGTGTATGGCGTTATTAAAAAAGATCTTTCCATTGGTGTTTTTAATTGTCATTTTAACGGTTACTTATTGGGCTGGAAAACAGAGTGCAAAACAACCCATTTCTATGGTGGATAAAACAAGTATATCGAAAGCTTCAAAGGGAAAAATAGGAAGATATCCGACAAAAGTTGTCGTTGACCGTGTGAAGATTCAAGATCTTTATGAACACCTTAACGTTCTTGGGAGTGGAAAAGCACTTGCTGAAGTAGATTTAACCCCTTTATCACCAGGTGTTATTGATAAGCTTTTTGTGTCTGCTGGTACAAAAGTACAAGTGGGGGATGTGATTGCAAAGCTTGATTCTAAAAAGGAGGAAATAGCAGCCGCAAAAGCAAAAGTACAACGTGATAATAGCGCATTAACGCTTTCGCGGATTCTTAAATTACGAGCCAGCAATACAGCAACGGAAGTTCAAGAAATTACAGCACGTTTAGAGTTGGATAACGCAAATTTGGTTTTGCGGAACGCTGAGGTAGACCTCGATCGGCGAACAATTCGTACACCGATTCCTGGAGTTGTTGGTATTTTACCCGTTGATGTAGGGAATAACGTGACCCTTAATACAGTAATAGGCCGTATTGAGAATAGAGAACGTATTTTGGTCGATATATGGGTTCCTGAACGCTATGTGTCGCGTATCCATAAGGGAGATGAGGTAACGGCAACATTAACCGCGCAGCCAGATAAATCTTTTGTTGGTCATATTTATGCGATTGATAATGTCGTTGATCCAGAAAGTCGCACACTTCATGCTCAGGTTGAAATCAATAATGAAAAAGATATGCTCATGTCTGGTATGTCCTTTTCTGTTGCCTTGCAATTCCATGGTGGTTCTTTCCCTGTCGTTAATCCTCTTGCGATTCAATGGAACAGTAAAGGGTCATTCGTTTGGCGTGTGAGAGAAGGAAAAGTAGAGTCTATTCCCGTATCGATTATTCAGCATAAAGCAGATCAGGTTTTCGTAAAAGCCCCTCTAGAAAATGGTGATCAAGTTGTTATTCAAGGAGTGCAAATGCTTTACCCAGGAAGTAAAGTAATTATTGATGACCCAAAGTCCCATCAACAGCAATTATCAGCAGTTTATGGAACGGATATACAATGAGCCAAGAATTGAGCACAAAGCAGCCAATGTCACAGGCGGAGCAAGGTGGTCTCATTGCCTTATTTATTCGCAGACCGGTTTTTACTTTTGTTTTAAATGCCATGATCATCATTGCAGGATTTGCAGCATGGTTAAATGTTGATGTAAGAGAGTTACCCGATGTTGATACGCCAGTCACAACAATTGTGACGATGTTTTCTGGTGCATCAGCGGAAACAATTGATCGTGAAGTGACAAAAGTTATAGAAGATGCTGTTTCTCGTGTTTCAGGTGTTAAGACGATTTCTTCAACATCTTCTTTTGGACGCTCCCGTGTGCAGATTAATTTTAATGTCGGTGTTGATTTGAATGTAGCGGCATCTGATCTCCGTGATGCTCTGTCTCGCATTGCTTATTCTTTACCCAAAAATGCAGATTCACCTTTGATTATTAAAGCAGATTCGAATGCTGCTGCCATGATGTATTTGGTTGTAACATCACCAACAATGAGTATTGATGATTTAACAACAGTTGTAGACGATCAGATTGTTGATGCAATTTCTGCTGTTGATGGTGTTGGTGATGTACAGGTCGATAGTGCTCGCACAAAGATTTTTCAGATTGATATAGATCAAGCAAAACTTGCAAGTTATGGATTAACTGTCGCAGATATTTCACGTGTTCTTGCTGATATGACAACGGATGTGCCAGTAGGATCGTTACGCAATTCTAAGCAAACTTTAGTTGTCCGTGCTACTGCACGTTTAACAACACCAGAATCTTTTGAACAAGTTGTTTTAAAGCCTCATGTGCATCTTGGTGATGTTGCACACGTTACTTTATCACCTGATTTAGAAACGGTTATTCTTCGTATCAACGGAAAGACAGGGATTGGATTAGGTATTGTGCGTAAAGCACAATCCAACACCCTTAATATTTCTGCAGGCGTGAGAGCCGTTGTTGATAATCTCAAAAGTATCGTTCCTTCTTCTGTACATATAGACGTTATTAGTGACGATGCAATTTTTATTAAAAGCGCCCTTCATGAGGTTGAGGTTGCGTTGGTCATTGCTATTTTGAGCGTTATCTTGGTTATTTTTCTTTTTCTCAGAGACATTCGTGTAACGCTGATACCTGCCGTATCTCTTCCAGTCGCTTTGATTGGTACCATTGCAGCGATTTATCTTGTAGGGTTTTCATTGAATATTCTCACATTTTTAGGACTTGTTTTGGCAACAGGGCTTGTTGTGGATGATGCTATTGTTGTTCTGGAAAATATTGTTCGATGGCGCAATATGGGGATAGGTCCTAGGGCCGCAGCGGTGTTAGGAACCCGTGAAGTCTTTTTTGCTGTTGTCGCAACAACATTGACTTTAGTGGCTGTGTTTGTCCCTATTTCCTTTCTTCCTGGACAAGTTGGAGGACTTTTTAGAGAATTTGGTTTTGTTTTGGCAATTTCTATTTTGCTTTCTTCAATCGTTGCCTTAACGCTTTGTCCTATGTTGGCTTCACGTTTTCTCAAAGAACCTATTGAGGAGGAAGAGGAAAAAGCCCATCATCATTTTACGTTTTTATATAAATTGGGTTCTTTGTTTCATAAGGCATATACTTACAGTTTGCATAAGTGTTTAGGAAAGCCTTGGGCTGTTATTTTTGCTTCACTTGTTTTTGCAGCTCTTTGTGTTGGAGGCTATACGAAGTTGCAACAAGAATTAACGCCAGAAGAAGATAGAGCCCTTATTTTTTTAGTCATTAATGGACCACAAGGTATTTCAACACAATATTTGAACGAGCAGGTAGAACAAATTGAAGAGAGTCTACAGCCATTACGTGCTGCAGGTGAGATTGCTAATAGTTACTCTATCGCGGGTATTGGCGGTTCACCCAATACTGCTTTTTTGGTTTTATTGCTTTCATCTTGGGATAAACGTTTACGCAGTCAGCAAGAAATCGTGAAAGATGTTAATGCAAAGGTTAGTCAGTTTCCGGCAGTTTTTGTGTTTGCTGCACAGGGAAATTCTCTAGGTGTGAGAGGAACGGGGCAAGGGTTACAATTTGCCATTCTTGGCAATGATTATGCAACATTACAACCCATAGCTGATAAGTTAGTGCGTGCTTTACAAGCTGATCCGCGTTTTATTCGCCCACGTCTTACTGTTGATGCCACACAACCGCAATTTTTTATTGAAATCAATCGAAAAAAAGCCTCCGATTTAGGGATTGATATCACCAACTTGGGCGATACATTACAAGCAATGTTGGATGGTAAAAAGGTTGGTTCCATTAACGTGGATGATCATTCTTACGATGTTAAATTGATATCGCGTAAAAATTCCATGAAGAGTCCTAGTGATTTAGAAAATATTTTTTTAAAGACCAAAGACAATCGATATGTTCCTTTATCAGTTATTGCGCGTTTACATGAAAAAGCTATCGCTCCCCAATTAAAACGGGAAAAGCGCATGAGCGCTGTCATTTTAAGCGCAAATCTTGCTCCAGGTATCACTTTAGGGGATGCTTACCAAACTGTACAGAAAACTGCATCTCCTTTGTTATCGAAAGGAACCTACGTTGTTCCTTTAGGGGAAGCTGAAACACTTAATGAAACATCTTCCAGTTTTATGATTGTTTTTGGCATTGCCTTTGTGATTATTTTATTGGTTTTAGCGGCCCAGTTTGAAAGCTTTCTTTCAGGATTCATTATCATGGCTACTGTTCCATTAGGGATTGGTTGTGCTGTAATTGCTATGCTCTTAAGTGGTGTGACTCTTAATATTTACAGTCAAATTGGTTTAATTCTGTTAATTGGCGTTATGGCAAAAAATGGTATTCTGATTGTTGAATTTGCAGATCAATTGCGTGATCAGGGAAGAAGTGTGCGTGAAGCTGTAGAAGAAGCAGCAAATATTCGCCTTCGTCCAGTTTGTATGACAATGATTTGTGCTATTTTAGGGGGTATCCCTTTGGTTTTAGCCAAAGGTGCCGGTGCAGAAGCGCGTATAGCTTTAGGTTGGGTTATCGTTGGTGGTTTAGGTTTAGCAACTATTTTTACGCTTTATGTTACACCGGTTGTTTATCTTTTTTTGGGGCGTTTTATAAGACCAAAAGCAGAAGAAGATTTGCGCTTAACAAAAGAACTCAATCAAGTTAAATGATGTATCGAGTAGAGAAGATTTGAAAGTTTATCCTTGTAAAAATATCTTTTTCTGATCTTATTTTTTCACTTTTATATTCCTTCATTTTTTATGTGAGCAGTGAAAAGAGAGAGCAATTAAGGAGACGTTTTCTACTTTGTTATGTTTGGGCATAGATTTCATTATCAATAACCGTATAGGATAAGCTTATGGGAAATAGCTTTTCGATTCGAAATGAAAAGGCTTTTGAAGCTGCATTAAGAGCTTTAAAAAACCATGCTGCAAAGGATGGGGTCTCTGATATTCGTCAGCATTTTTTAGAGGATAACCAGCGTTTTTCCCATTTTTCTCTCAGATTTGATGATCTTCTTTTCGATTTTTCAAAATGTGGTGTAACATTTAAAACATTACAACTTTTAGACGATTTAGCTGTCGCAGCAGATGTGTTAGGCCGGCGTGATGCGATGTTTGCGGGGCAAGCCATTAATACAACTGAAAAACGTTCCGTTCTTCATATTGCATTACGTTTACCTGCTGATGAAATTTTCATGTTGGATGGTCATGACCTTATTCCCGATATTCAAGATGTCCTTGAAGATATGGAAAGATTTTCTGAAAAGGTACGTGATGGCCGCTATAAGGGAAGCAGTGGAAAGAGAATAAGTGATATTGTCAATATTGGTATTGGTGGCTCTGATCTTGGTCCTGCAATGGTCACATATGCTTTAAAACCTTATCATGATGGTCCACGTTGTCATTTTGTTTCTAACGCTGACAGTGCCCATATTTCTGATACTCTCTCTATTTTGAATCCAGCAACAACCCTTTTTGTCATTGCTTCTAAAACTTTTACAACGGCTGAAACAATGGTAAATGCTCAAGTTGCACGTCAGTGGATTTGTTCACATTTAGGAGAAGAAGCTATTCACACGCATTTTGTTGCTGTTTCGAGTGCGCTTGATAAAGTAGCAGAATTTGGCATAGATTCGACCAGAGTTTTTAAATTTTGGAATTGGGTTGGAGGACGTTATTCAATTTGGTCAGCCATTGGACTTGTTGTTATGTTTGCAATAGGGGGGCAAAATTTTCGCCAATTTCTCAATGGCGCTTTGCAAATGGACCAACATTTTAAAACCATGCCTTTGCATAAAAATATTCCTATTCGATTTGCTCTTTTAGGGTTCTGGCATCGTGTTATTTGTGGTTATTCAACACGCTCTATCATTCCCTATGCACAGCGCTTAATACATTTTCCAGCTTATTTACAACAGCTTGATATGGAATCAAATGGGAAGCAAGTCTCGCTGGATGGAAAACCATTAAATTTTTCAAGTGGTCCAATCGTTTGGGGTGATTCAGGCACAAATAGTCAACATGCTTTTTTTCAGCTTTTACATCAAGGAACAGATGTTATTCCTGTAGAATTCATTTTATTTATAAAAGGGCATGAGAAAAATTTACATTCTATGTATGAGATGTTGCTAGCAAACTGTTTAGCGCAATCAAAAGCCTTGATGAAAGGGCGTAGTATTGAAGATGCTCGGCATATCTTGATAAAAAATGGCGTTGATGCATGTGAAGCAGATCACTTAGCACTTCATAGAAGTTTTAAAGGAAATCGTCCCAGTATTACGCTGGTTCAAGATTTATTAACGCCTTTTGCACTTGGTCGTCTCATTGCGCTTTATGAACATCGTATTTTTGTTGAAGGTATTTTAATGAATATTAATTCATTTGATCAATGGGGTGTTGAACTTGGTAAAGAATTAGCAAATGAGTTACTCCCCATTCTTCGTGGAGAAAGTAAAGCGGATAATCGCGATAGTTCAACACTAGGATTGCTCGCCCATATTCAGGCAAGACGTGCAAAATAAATATAATTTGATAATAAATTCTGTACGAACTTAAGCAAAGGTAGAACGAGAGAAAAAAATGAGACAATTCTCTATTTTACTCTGCGCTCCCTTATTTTTTGAATTGGATTTTGGCAATAGAAAAACAAAAAAAGAGCAAAAAACAGATTTTATAGGTCCCGTACAATGTTTATGTAACGACTATCTATGTGAAAAAAGAATTTAAATACTGTGCTATCAGAAGGGATTGGTATCCTATGAAAAGATCTTCTATCTCTAGAGAGGCATGCTCCAAAATTATAGTTGAGTCATCACTTTGGGGCGTAAAGCGATTATGAGGTATCATTAAGAGAAGATTGGACGGGAAATTTTAAAAATCTTATCCAGAATCTGATTGAGAGGCTATTGGAACTTTAGCAGTGCAGTTGGCTTTGTCTCATGTTGCTCGAAAATTAGCGCCCAATCTTGTTATGGTTAGACTAAATTTAGAAGATCTGCTTGCTGAGAGTTTTTATAATATCATAAGAGATAAAAATTTTGAACAAATACGTATAACATTAGTTCTAAATGAGCACATTGCATGAGAAAAGCTTAAGTGTTTGTTAATATAAAAAACTCTAATGCGGATAAAACACATTTAGTTTTTTATCAACAGAATTGCAAATAGCGCTATGATCACCATTGTTTCTAAAACTCTATCAAAGGTTGGTGATTGGCAAAAATCTTTCAATAATATTTGAAGAGATATTTTATGTCAGATGAGGTAATCTAAAGATCGGGAGAGGAAAAGTTTGGAAATTATAAAACTCGTAGAAATCCAATACTGATTTCTAGAGATACATAATGACAGGCATAGATTAGCGCGAACTGGTCAATTGCAAATAATAAAAATCGTGCAAATGCTGGGTTTTAAGTTATACTATACTGAGCATATGAAAGTTCGTTTTAAGTTAATGGCGGAGAGAGAGGGATTTGAACCCTCGATAGAGTTACCCCTATGCCGCATTTCGAGTGCGGTGCTTTCAACCACTCAGCCACCTCTCCATATGAAGTGCGAAAAAATTCGCACTACTTGAGTATAGTCTCTAATGGGTAGATAACCTTCAATTGTTTTTGGTACAACCTTTTTTTCTTTTTTATAGGACTTTATTGACAGAGAATAGAAATTCCTTCATATATGCAAAAATATGAGCGTGGAGGAATCTGCGCGTATTTGTGTTGAGGAAGGTTTTATCCTTCTTTAAAATTGATTACGACTGATAAAAAGCAGCCTATTTTCCTTTATTTCAAGGTAAAAGTTAAATAAGAGCTGGAATGAACGGAAGGATAAAAAATGTTCGCAGTCATTAAAGCCGGTGGTAAGCAATACCGCATTGTTGCTAACCAAGTGGTAAAAGTTGAAAAAGTTAGTGGAAATGCGGGTGATGTTGTTGAATTCAATGACGTATTGATGGTTGGGCAAGAAGGTAATGCGGTTATTGGGACACCTGTTGTTGCTGATGCACGGGTAACGGCTGAAATTTTAGAACAAGCACGCGGGCGCAAGGTTATCGCATTTAAGAAGCGTCGTCGTCAGAATTCTAAGCGTACGCGTGGTCATCGGCAAGAATTTACAACACTGCGTGTTTTAGAAATTTTAATGGGTGGTTCAAAGCCTAAAAAAGCAGCTGCGAAACCCATAAAAGAGGAGGCAACGGCAGCAAAAGAAACAAAAGATGCTGCTGTTGAGAAGAAGGCTGAAAAAACGGCTGAAAAAAAGACTGCATCGCAGAAGAAAGCGGCTGTAGCATCAAAGAGTAAGAAAGATTAAAGGAGAGCGTCTATGGCACATAAAAAAGCTGGTGGTTCCTCGCGGAATGGTCGCGATTCAGAATCGAAACGTCTAGGCGTTAAAAAATTTGGTGGTGAAAGCGTTATTGCTGGAAATATTATCATCCGTCAGCGTGGTACACGTTGGCATCCTGGTAACAATGTCGGCATGGGAAAAGACCATACGCTTTTTGCTTTATCAGAAGGAAAGGTTTCTTTTCAACGGAAAGCGGGTAACCGTTCTTATGTTTCAGTTATTCCTATGGTGGAGGCAGCAGAGTAATCTGTAGCATTTTCTCTAGCAATTAACTGGAATTTCATTGAATTGCACTTGTAGTTTTTAAGCGTTAAAAGGGAAAGATAGAATGTTATCTTTCCCTTTTTGCGTTAGTACTATAACAAATCTAGAAGGTATACGGAAAACGAAAAAGGTAGAATTGGGGGAAATGACTTTTCTCAATGAGGGAAGATATTTGTGCGGTGTTATGTTAGTATTTAGGTATTGTTGTTATGAGGGAATTTATTGATAAATTTGTGTATGATAATAGTGAGGAGAGTTTACTTTCTTTTTATGCATGAAGAAGTGTTTAGTAATTTCTTGATAAGAGAAGCAATTTGTTTTCGGTAAATTATGAAAAATTTAATGAAAGCATTATTTATGTGATCATTTTGATAAAGAGGAATCTTTTTATCAGCATGTGTGCTGGGGATGGGGGCAGATGAGGACATTCTTTAAAAAAAAGGAATAAAAAATCCATAAAGCTGAATAATTAAAGCTGCTTTAAGGGAATATGTATTGAAACATTTCAGTCAATCGAGGCTGAAATGATATTTTTAAGGAAGACTTAAGATATAAAAGTAACCAATGTGCAATCAGCTATCTTCAAGAGTATTTTTCCGGATTTCACTATTTATTGTACATTATTGAAAATCAACCAGCATAAGGGTTTAAAGTTAAGGAAATAATTGCTTTTCGTTTTTGTGCTTTATTTATCTCATTTGACGAAATGTCTAGAAAGTAAGATTATTTATAGAATTTTTTTAAAGTTTAGTGGTTGATGATGGTGTTTATGGGGTGTACATTTGCAAATGTGCGACAGAGGGCATTGTGTGTTTGCGATATTGATTGCAGCAAAGGATTAGCTTAAAATATATCAATGCTATATGATTGAGAGGTTAGTATCATAGGATGAGCTGCACAGAATTTTAAAGATAGTAAGTTGCATGGAGCAATTTTAAATGGTGTAATAAATTTATAAGAGGGGCGGTAGGTTAAACCAACTTGGAGGAAGAGTTAGAAATGTTAACTGAAGTTACAGATGATTGAGGAGGATGCTTTCTTATAGGGAGAATAATGACAAGCTATGTTCAATAATTTAGGATAGAGAGAGCGTTTTTAAAACATAGTTTTTCAGGTGATTGGGGCTGTAAAAATCGAGGTTTTGTCTTTGTAAAGTAAGAGTTTAAGAGTCAGATTTGCTTATGATGGTTTTAAGCAACCCGCGGGGTTATAATATCCAATTGTTTTATCGATTATATTGAGGTATTTAAGCACCTCACTCAGTTCTATTGCGTAAAACAAAAAGTCGTAGTGTTGTGTACATCTTGTATTTTTGAAAATGTGGCTTTGAAATGAAATTTATCAGAGATTTTGTATTCAAATGTGAGGCAGTTTGAATTCATGATGAGATGTGAGGAAGCAGAAGCAATGAATGTAGATTTTACCGAGAGTGAAATCTTGTCTATCAAATCTGTACAACTTGCTGCTGCTTTTAATCATAAAAATGATGCGATTTATGCTGCTGCTGAATTGCTTGTACAGGTTGGCGCAGTTGACAAATGTTATTTGGCAAGCATGCTTGCACGTGAAGAAATAACGAATACTTGGCTTGGGAATGGTATAGCCATTCCTCATGGCTTGGTTGAAAATTGTGATTTAATCATCAAGGACGCTGTTGCTGTTATACAGGTTCCTGCTGGTGTTGAATGGCAGGAGGGAAAGAAAGCACATTTGGTTATTGCCATTGCAGCGTGTCCAGATCGCTATAGAGAAATTTGCAAAAAATTGACGTCTCTTTTATTTGATAAAAAACAACTTGAAGTACTTACAACAACCACGGATAAACAGCAAATTGTTACAACTCTGTTTGATCAAGATATAAAGAAAGAAAAAACTTTTATTGGTGATCTTTCGGTGTGTCAGGAATGGACTTTAGATTATCCGAGTGGTCTTCATGCACGACCAGCTTCTCTTTGGGTTGATTTTGCGAAAAAGATTCAAAATTCTATCAGAGTTCGCCATGGTCAATGTGCCGTTGAAATGAAAAATTTAGTTGGTTTATTGCAATTAGGAGCAAAAAACGGTGATGTTCTGATTTTTTCTACAGATGCTGAAGAGGGAGCAAAACTTCTCAATGATGCCATTGCTATTGTAAAAAAAGTGAGTATTAGTGAAAAATGCGTGGTGAGAGAAATGGAATCTCAAGCAAAGACTTTTCATGGTTGGTATCCACGCTTCATGCAAAAAGGCATTTCTGGTGTTGGGGCAAGTTCAGGGTTAGCCTTTGGTAAGATTTTTGTTTTAAGGCAAAATGATGTTTCCATAATAGACCAGCCAATTGATTTTTCAGTTGGTGCAGCATGTCTTGAAAATGCTCTTACAAAAACAAAACATAAAATGGCATCTGCGATTTCTGATATTACAGTGCGTATGGGAGCGGATTCTGCTGCAATTTTTTCTGCGCAAATGGTTTTGCTTGAAGATGAGAATCTCATAGCTCAAGCTTGTCGTTTTATAGCAGAAGGTCATGGTGTCGCTTGGTCTTGGGATAGAGCGGTTCGGCAATTTTCAGATATGTTTTCTAAGGTGGACAATCCTTTGTTAGCAGCACGTGCTGTTAATTTAGTTGATGTTGGTCGTCGTGTTTTGGGTGAAATAAATCCATCCTATAGATCATTCTTTTTGAATGATATTCCAAGTGGTGTTATTCTGGTTACAAATGATCTTTCTCCTTCTGATGTTGCACAACTTGATTGTACAAAAGTAAAAGGATTAGCGACAGCATGGGGAGGTCTACTCTCTCATACAGCTATTTTGGCGCGTACTCTTGATATTCCGATGGTTGTTGCTGCAGGTGATGATATTTTAGCGGTTCAGCCTGATATTCAGGCTATTATTGATGGCGATAACGGGTTCATTTACCTTGATCCTACGCTTGAAGATGTTGAAGATGCTCAAAGGCATATTGATACTGTTGCGCAAAAACGTGTCAGTGAGATAAGTACGTGTAGATTACCAGTACAAACGACAGATGGTCAAAGAATTCGTATCATGGCTAATGTCAATTATGCAAATCAGGTTCCTGTTGCGCTAGATTTGGGGGCTGAAGGTGTCGGACTCATGCGCACAGAATTTTTATTTTTAGAGAATCCACATATTCCAGATGAAGAAGCACAATTTGATGTGTACCGTGCGATGATTGCAGCTGTAGGCGATAAGCCATTAATTATTCGTGCGCTTGATATTGGTGGGGATAAACAGGTTACGCATTTACATTTATCTAAAGAAGATAATCCTTTTTTAGGTGTTCGAGGAACGCGGCTTTTGTTACGTCGGCGTGATCTTCTGGTTCCTCAGTTACGTGCTTTATATCGAGCAGCAAAAGAGGGCGGAGATCTATGGATTGTGTTTCCGATGGTGATGTCTGTTTCAGAGATTGTTACCATAAAAAAGATTGCAGAAGAAATCCGCAATGATATTGATGCACCAAAATTAAAACTTGGTATTATGATCGAAGTTCCAGCAGCAGCCATTATGGCAGATGTATTGAGCGCCCATGTTGATTTTTTCTCAATTGGAACCAACGATTTAACACAGTATACAATGGCTGTTGATCGGCAAAATCCGTACCTTGTGTCTGAAGCGGATAGCCTTGATCCAGCAGTTTTGCGTATGATTTATCAGACTATTCAGGGAGCAGCACAACATAAGTGTTGGGTTAGTGTATGCGGTGGTATGGCCGGAGATCCTTTTGGTGCGATGATTTTGGCTGGATTGGGAATTAATGAGCTTTCTATGATATCTTGCGATATTTCTCCAGTAAAGGCGTGTTTGCAGACTCATAGTTTTGAAGATATGAAAATTTTAGCACAAAAAGCACTACAATGTGAAACTGCACGGGCTGTACGCGCTTTAAGCAAGGATATCCGCTGGTAAAGAACGTTAAGAGGAAAGAACGCGCTCATTGTGCAAAGTCATTAGATCTTTAGTACTGTAGACCATTGCCTTTTAGAACGATTATAGGCAACATATTAATTTATAGTGGTAAATTATCGTTTTACATGACGAGATCCTCAAATAACATAAGATTTTTTTATTTTAAATTTTCTTTATCTTAAATTCATAAAAAATTCTCTTATACTTTATAAGTGGAATTAACGTGTGGATAAAAACACTTTAGTAAAGAATAAATACCTCTTATAGATTTTCTCAAATAACAAAAGTTGTGGCAACAATTGGAGTGGGTAAATAGCGTGATAGTGCTATCCAATAGATTTTATATTATTCATAAATACCGTTATGAGCGTTATGATTGTTATGGGATGAATGTGACAAGAATTGAGAAATGTTTTTTAAAACAAATGCCTGGATGAGCAAGACAATAGTATTTTATTTAGAATGTTTTGTTTTTTGCCTGTAAATCAACATTTAATCCCAAAGCAGCAAAATTTTTTAAGTCGATTCAATGCTTTCTCTTCTGTTGTTGGCTTTTGCATACCAAATGGGGGAGAGTATATTGCTTATCTCTGTTGGTGTAATCTCTGAAATGGGCAGATAATCTAATTTTGGGGGATATGAAGACTAAAGATGCAAACTAATATCCCTACCATCACCTTTTAATTCGTCTTTACGACTTTCAAATATGTCCAAAGCAATATCTTTTAAAATAATGGAGATTAAGCTTTGCCTTACACTTTTGTTTTCATGTTCTTTAATAGGGGCACGTCTTTTATGTAAAACGAAACGCCATTGGATTGCTCATTCACAAACATTCGTACACCCAAACCCATTTCGCGTGTGCGCTGGTGGATGGTGTAACGGTAAATCCATAAAGCCCCTCTCTTTACACTTATGAAGGAGCAAGTTGCACCATCACTCTATTTTCCGGCTCCCATGTTGTGACAGTTCTTTTTATTTGAGAAAATTCACAAGAGACATTTATTCTCTCTTAAATGTTTTTTTCCATATATTATCCCCGCTTATGACGTACAAGAAAGTGATTTTAATTCATTCAATATGAAAGGGAGTGTGAAGAGAAAGTTTTACGCTATTTGAGGATCTCATTAGGTAAAAACAATAAGTTGTCCTTATAAGTTAAAACTTTGTCTATGAAGTGAAACATAAAAGTGATGAGTAGATAGATTTCATTTTAAGAGAAAGCAATTTAAAAACAGATTTGTCGTGGTTAAGAATCCTCATTCTTGAGAGGGGAAAGAAGGTTGAAACTGATTTTTATTGAATGAAATTTATTATCTAGATGAAGCTTAGAAATATAAGAAGTTCATATCGCTGTTATTTTATTTATTATTGCGGCAATCAATATTGATAGACGAGAGATGTTTAATGACTTCATTGTAAAGAAAGCATAGATCATATGCCAATTTTAAGAGCAGTATTTTTTCATAAAACAGAAGGTGCATAAGTAAGCATGAATATTTATGATTTGTGATAAGCTTTTTATTCCCATTCTTGTATTGTACAATAACTATCCACGGAAAAAGTTTTTTCTTAAAAAAGAAGGATGTGCTTGTTATTCAACAGATATCAGCTTTCATTTTAATAAATGAATTTTTTTTGAGTTTTGAATGTATAATTTAAGCTTGCACGTTATTTCTTTCTGGGTATAGTGTGCGGACCTCTGGAGAGGTGGCCGAGTGGTTGAAGGCGCACGCCTGGAACGCGTGTATATGGGAAACCATATCGAGGGTTCGAATCCCTCTCTCTCCGCCATTTATCGTAAAATCAATGGGTGATATAAAAGTTAGAGAATTTTAAGCTCTTTGATTTTTTTGACTTATTTTTTTGTCTATCCCGAACTTTTTTGTAGCGTTTTTATTACTTTGATTGCGAATAGCTTTTTCTTCACCAAGTAACTTTTTAAAAATTCAGGAGTTATAATAAGATCGAAGGCTATCTGTGTAACTTTGGCATTTACTATAGATATAGCCATTTATTTTTTCACTACTTGTTTATTATGATAGTTCCTTTCATTATGAAAAAGAAAATAGATGCCATAATAACGCAAAATCTAATGCAGCCGCTTTTAACAAAAACCAAATAACTTGAATACTAATTGTCGTTGTGACAATATCAGCGAGTAAAGAGAAATACACCTTTGCGATAAAAACTGAAAAGTTTTTACGCGGGCCTTGAATTGGAGATTAATAGCCTTGTCTGCCGCATAAACTCAAGATGCATATCTTTGTGAGAAAAGCGGCAGTAAAAGTTAAAATTCTGTTTCAGAGAGAAGAAATTGGAGAGTATTCAGCTACACTATCTTCAATCGTGAGATTTTCTGTAGCAATTGCGTATATGCATCCTACGTCTGCCGCAATCGATTTGTGCTTTGTATTGGCAGGTAGATGTATAATATCTCCTTGTATACAGGTTATGCGCTTTTCATCATAGAAAAAAATTAACTCTCCCTCTATAATTAAGAGAGTTTCATCGACGTGGTGAATATGCCAATCATGTATTTTTCCTGGAAAATCTCTTTGTATCTCTATTGATCCTTGCTCTGGAAGCATCATTTTTAATATATCATATACACTTTTATTTAATTTAATGTTGGAAAATTTAGTCATTATCGTGCTCCATTACGTGATATGGACAAGGTGGGGATTCAATATTATTATCTTGCAGAAAATATTGCATCCATTCTCTATTTTGGGGATCACCGTATTTTCCTAAAAAAGGAGACTTTGTGATAATATCAAAAGGTTCAAGTCTTTTTCCTACAGTGGAGAAGGCATTCTTTGCTTTTTTTTCTGTATCCAGTAGATCAGAGAAAACCCATCTAGGCTGGAAAGTTAACATAAATGTAGAACTTTTTCTACTTATTCTGTTGATATGGGATGGCGTATTGCAAACTATGAACATAGGTTCGCCATGAAAACAGAACTCCCATAGAGGGTCATCCATATTTTTAGGTATATGCTTAGGCCATTCTCGGTCGTCAAGCATTCTCAAATCTTTAAGTATAGACCAGAATTTCTCTCTATAAACTTCGATATTTTGTATGGGGGCTGGCTCCTCGAATGCAACAAAAGATGTATTTTTTCCAAAGCTCTTATAATTGTCGCAATAATTTATGAGATCTTCCATAATATTTTTTGCGGTCAACTTTTTATAGAATCCAAATCTCAGCATGTCTTTTTGGTATCCATTCACCCCGAATAGGCAAGGAAAAGGCCTGATTTTGTTATTCATTATTGCATCGAATTCGTTAAAAACGACTTGTTTCCATTTTTCATATTTATCGATATTTTCAATTATTTGCGCTGCTGAATCCATGTACTCCTCCCAATTGTTGTATTTTATAAGAAATTGCTACGAATTATCCTCTCCAAAGTCGATAATTCATCATCACTCTCGCCCCAAATTGCTATAATAGCTGGACAGGTATTTAAATCGATGGTTAGGGGGATAGGCTCATTTTCTTTAAAAAAGAGCATAAAATGAACAACATTTTCCCAAGAATGAAGCTTTTGCTGCCATAGATTAACATCTTTTATGATATGATTGTTAACTTTGTTGATAAGAAAGATAATACGCCCTTTTTTCTTAAAACGACTTGGTGTTTGTGAAAACACTCCCGCAATAAGGTTAACGGCGCTTTCAAGTAAATCATTTTCATAGCAATGTGCAAACAAAGTGGGCGCAATCCCTCCGTGCAGGCGGGCTCCTACTTCGATCATTACTGGACCACGAGCGGTGTGCATGATTTCCATATGTGCAGGCCCATATTCAATTCCCACCGCGCGAATGCACTGTTTTGCATAAGAGATAAGAGCGGCATAAAGAGGATCTTGAGCATCAAGCACGTCAAGCGATTCATAAACAAAGGCACTTCCATTATGAATACCCTTTTTATATCGTGATAAAGCGCATATCTTTATAGCTTCTTCCTTTACAATGGCATCTACGATGTATTCTTCTCCTTCCAATCGTTCTTGGAGCAAATAAGCCTCGTTAGGTGTGCCAAAAATATTTTTTTGCGTCCAGTCAATTTCAGAAATCCACGCCGCCACTTCTTCCCGGTTAGAGAAAAACAAAACTCCATCGCTTCCTGCAGAATCGTTTGGCTTTACCACATAGCCACTGAGGCTTTCAAAATCATCGAGAGCACAATCACCTTTTGTAAGAATTTTTGATCGAATATAGGATAAACCATTTTCACAAAGGCGCCTTTGCATTGCTGTCTTTTTTCGCCGCCAATCAGTGGTCAAGGGGTTATTTCCGGCACAACCATAATAAGCAGCCAATTGTTCTGCACAATAAATACCTATTTCGGAGCCTGCCACCACGGCTTTTATCGCACCGACAGGAAAGCGCTGTTTTATTTCATCGACACTATGAAGTTTCGCTTCTACCATGCCCTCACCCTGATAAGAGAGCATAAAGTGTGAAAAAGGAACTGGTTGAGAGACAACGCCATAACAAGCATAGCCTAATTTTTGTAAAGCAGGACTATAAAGAGCACCCGTGGAGAAAGGATCGACAATAAGAATGGATTTACTCATACTTTGGCCCGCTGTGATGAAAGGAAAAAAACATAAATAAAAATTATCAGCCCTATAAGGGGGAGAAGGTAAATGGCTGCTTGAGGTCCCATAAGGGCAGAGCTTGTAAGAAGACCAAGGATAACATAACCAGCCGATTGAGAGAGAGTATAAAGCATGCCGCTATAGCTTCCCACCAGCTCTGCTTGAGTTTCTGTTCGGGTTGCTTCAATCATATGTTTGCGGGCGTTAATCCGCATGGTATTCATTGAAAAGCCAATAAAAAAGCAAAAAATCACAGCCAAATAAGGCGATTGCGTGGTGCTAAAAATAAGATCAGCTAAACCCAATACAAGGGCTGGAAGAATGAATTCAAAGCGCGGGATCTTGATAAAAGCAGCTAAAAAAGCCCCCACACCTGCAACAGCACTGCACAACCCATAATATTCAGAGCCAAAATTTTTCACACTCTGAAAAAGGATAGTTGCTAGTGTATTATAAGAGCAAATGTGAAAGCCAATAAGGCCTATGCAGATGCATAAAAGTTTAAGCTCTAGAGAAAGCCCATCTGCTTGCGGTATAAGCATTGTCTCTTTATCGGTGACAGGCGGCAAGCCGTTTGTAGTGCTGTCGGCATGATATTCATCGCGAAAGATGACATATCCGGCCACAAGGCTTACGATAATGTCAAACACACAAATCGCTGCAATCAAACCATTATAGCCGACTTCAGCTGCTACCCCTCGTGGGCTGGTTGCTTCTAAGAGATAACCACTCAATGCTGCCCCCAAAAAGGCGCCAATCTGCACCACTGTTTGCATAATGCGAGAAGCCTTTTGAGCACTAATATAGCCACTAAGCGCGAGTTTAGTATTATAAGTCTCCAGCGTACTTAAGGTGATCAAAGAGAGATAACCAATAGAGATAGAGACCACAATAAAACCAAAACGGGAGTCGACATAATGAAAAAGAGCAATCAATAAAAGGAGGCTATAGATGATGATCCGTCTTGTGTATAAATCGATCAATCGCAACGATGCTTTAATGTGCACAAAACCACTCTTTTTCAAAAGATAGGGTGTAAGGGTCCCTAAAGCCATGGTTATGCCTAGAAAAACCGATGAGGATGTTATGCGATAAGCATTCCAAAGGTTACTTAAGAAAAGCACCATATCAGAAAGATAGAGCAGAACAACAAGCCCATAAAACCGAAACATTAGCTGTTTGCGCACATCATTCCCCCCATGTCTGCATCTTTAAAAATATGCAGTATTATAATTGGTACACACGCTCATAAACAGTTAGTACATCTATTACGGGATAAGTCAAGTGTTTTCGATAGGGGCATGATATAAATTTGAACGCTGATATTTACTGTAATAATATCCCATTTTCAGAAATTTAAGTAGCGAGGACAACTGGTATTTTTGCTACGTTTTTTGTGGGACACCTTGCCGATAAAGGGGTACTTATTCGATGATGAGCGCAGCTACGCCTAAGAGCCATATTTGGTATTTTAAGGGGTGTCTCTGTTTAATTCAAGGTTGCTGGGTTGTTATTGATTATTGACTGGATAAGCTTGGATTTTGAAGGGACAACAAACCTTAATTATCGGGCAGAAATTATTTATGGCTTCAGATTGAGGTGTGCTAGTACAGCTTTAGGTGGCTCTTTATACAATCAATTTGGGGCGGACGACTTCATTTGTTGGGGGGAGATTATAATGCGTTGAAAGGTAACGGGGATAACCATAGATGTAAGATTATTTCATATAGATGTAGAGTTCACTTCGATACAAAAGTTCCAAATTTCCTTGCACTTCGTATTGTTTTATGAGTGTAACCAATTGCTGCAAATATTCTTCTCCATGGCTGGCAATGGCGCGTTGCGCTTGCGTTGAAGAGCGGCTCATGCCGATAAAAGCTTCGGATGGGATTGTCATTGTCCAATTGTGTGTATGTAAAGCAATCTTTTCAGGATTTTCTCCAAGACCATCACGCATTTCTTGTAAAAAATCAAAATTGCGATAATAACGGGAATAATTAGGGCTCATCTTCTCTAATAATGTCTCATAAGTGGCTAGAAATTGACTATTTTGAAAATCACGATTGTTTTGAATGACAGCCATGACACCACCGGCGCGAAGTTGACTTGAGACATTGCGAAGCAACAGAGGGCGATCCATCCACTGAAACGCTTGTGCTGCAACAACAAGATCAACCTTGCCGATTTGGGGCAAGAGGCTTTCGGCTTTGCCGTGATACCACTGCACAAAAGGAAATTTGCTTTGTCCCTGTTTAATCATATCTGCTGATACATCAATAGCATGATAGTGGTGTTCATTTCCTAAAAGTTTGACAATTCCCTCTAATGCAATGCCCGTTCCAGCCCCTACATCCACGATAGACAAATGCTTTTTGTCTTTAAAAGGAAGCAGCATGGTTTTAAATAAGGTGAAGGGGTAGCGTGGACGATAACGATCATAATCATCAGCCAGTCCATCAAATTTTTCACTTTGCGGTTGAATAGTTTTTAACATATGGTGTGATCCCCCTTCACGAATTGCACTGTACATAAAGAAGCTCTCCTTTGTCCATTATGTCAAGTAATAAATTCTAAAAGAAAATTGAATGGGAGCTGCTCTTTGACACTTTCTATAGAGTTGATATTTACATTCTCTTCTGCTTCAAATGATGCATTTTGAAAGTAAATTGTTTTTTGAGCAATCAGTTGGAAATTCCATATATTCCTCTAAAAATCTGTCTTACTTCTGGTGCGATTACCTCTTGCATGCCTTTTATGAGCATTAAATTTATAACTTGCTTGCGGAAACGATCATTCTCAAACACTCTATCGTAAAAATGAGATTGCCTATTCGCTTTGTAACTGTACAGCCAAAACAACACATTTCAGCGTCACTATTTTATATCTATAGTGCCAATGTAACGCGCAATGAAAGTAGAAATATTTATTAATCTTCAGTATGTTAAACTTATCCCATATGATATTTAGAGAGTTTTCTTTTCATAAAAAATGTATCACGCTCTAATAAAACGAGGAATTTCATTCCTTTAAATTTAATGAACTAAAATAAGAACTCAATATATATTTTTAAATGTGATTATGTGGCATACTGAATGATGTATGTATGAGGGAATGATTTATGTTCGTTGCAAATTTGAAAGAACGTGCTGCTCTATTCGAGAACAGAGCTTTTCTCTACTTTACCCTGAGTGGTTTGTTTGCTACGTTTGGAAACGGATTAAATTACATTGCATTGTCATGGCTTGCTTACAATCAGACAAGTTCGATCCGTGGTGTAGCGTTGATGATGCTTTTTCTTTGGGCGCCTAGCATTCTTTTTGCACCTTTTTTGGGTGTATTGGCGGATAAATACAATCGTAAAATGCAGATTATCACTTCAAATCTTGTCAGAGGTTTGGTGATTGTGGGTTGGGTAATGCTTGGGTATTTTGGCATGGAAATTGATTTAATGATCTTATCTGCTCTATTGGGTATTTTTATTTCTCTTTATATGCCATCAGCTGTCCCTTTGATCCAAAGTATTGTTCCTAAAAAACAGCTCATCAATGCAAATGCAACCATCGATATGGTTTATGAACTTGGCACTATCATAGGTATGGGGTTTAGTGGATTTATACTCGCCTGTGCAGGAACAAAAGGAACACTTCTGATAGGCGGCATATTTTTTATTATTGCTGGTTTGTTTAATTTTGCAATGAAAGTACCTGAAAACCAAAGATCTAAAAATCAAAATCAGCAAAACTGGTGGGAAAATTATAGAGCGTCCCTTCATTATTTTAAGCAGAATTCGGTTCTTTTTATGCCTTATATAAGCCAGATGATTATTATGACGCTTTTGATGACTATTCCTGTTATTCTGGTGCCTTATACACAAGAGGTTTTAAACGCAGATAGCAGGACTTTTGCAATATTTGAGGCGCTTTATTCCATGGGCGTATTTACTGGTGCGCTTCTTTCTCCATTTTTTTGTAAAGTTTTATCTATAAGGAAAACATTAGCACTTTTATTAGCTGTTATGGCTATCGGTCTTGCCATTCTATCTGTCAATGCACACACGCTTGTTGTTTTTCCTGTTTATTTCATGATTGGATTTGGGCTTTCAAGTTGGGCTCTTTCGATTTCTTTATCGCAACTCTCTTGCGATCCGGAATATCAAGGAAGATTGCAGGCAAGTTTTAATGGTCTGTCTGGATGCTTTATCCTCGGAGTCTATCTCATTATGGCAAGCGATAGCAGTAGCATATCACCTCAATCGATATATTTTCTTCAAAGCATTGTTGCGCTTGTTGGAATATTTATTGTGCTGTTTTATCAACATGAAAAACGATAAATTACATTGAAGTGTAGTAAAACTATACGCTATTTTATAAACATTTATAACGCCGTATATTTCATATTTTGCTTTTAAAGGGGTGGTGAGTAAATGTGAAAGTGTTGGTGCTTTTAATGAAGAAAGCATAAATTAATTTATGCTATAAAATACTCTTTATTTTTTGATGATGACCAAAGAGGATTAATGCGTTTCTTTAATTCATTGGACTTTTGTAAGGAGGCAAAGACGCAACACGTTAAAGTTTCTTAAAATTTTTTTGGTTTAAACACAGCAGAAAGTAAAGTACTCTCTCATCATATGGGGAGAGTGTTGCATTATTTTTGTTTTTCAAAATCCATACGAAAAATTGCATCAATTTCATCCTCATTTGAATGAGCATTTCTGCGACGATGCAAGGTTTGTACAATCTCTTTTTTTAAAAGTGCATCTGTTTCACTTAAACGGAGAATACTAAGCTCTAATTCAAGAGATAAAGCTAAATCCACACACAATTTAAGCTCTTCTCCAATGTCGAAACCACGTTGATAGTCGTCATAAAGACCAACCAGTGTATCGGATAATTCTTTATCGCATAAATAGGTCATGCTGAATTCCTCCACGTTGCGGTTTTTTGTGCAGCTTTGGTCTGTTTAAGTATCACTCCACTATCATCACTCAGAACTGCCATGTATACGAACCTCACGGTTTTGTCAATTTTTTGCAAAATACGCGCTTTATAAATCAATGCCTATTAAAAACTTTATCACTCCAAGACTTTGAAGTGCCCAATTGTAAATATGGATGGCAATGTGTTTGCTCTAGAACTTATAGCATTTAAAATATATTGCCAAAAGGCTTTTAATTTGCATAGAGGAGAGGAGTATCTTGACGATAAACCAAACACCTTGAAATCTCTATTGCCAATTACAGCTAAATCAGTGCAATTAATATCTACAATAAGCAAGCATGGTTTGTAAATGTTCAGCTTCTTAAGAATGTGTGATAATCTCATTTTTTGTAGAAATGCAATTATTTTGCCTATTTTATATCGATTTTTAGACATTGATAAACCTTTTATCTTATAAAAACTATGGTATGGGAAGTGTATTTGCATATTTTTATAATAAGATTTCAGTGGTACATTGTGCAGCACGCAATGAAGAGAACCGGATTGGCCTTTTATTGCTTTGAAACATATGATTGCGCTTTTTGATAGAACTTTGCTCGATGGGTATACAATTGGCAATGGCAAGGATCATTTTTTTGTAAGATGATATTCAAATGTTTTTGACACTGGAGGGCAGTATTTGGTAAAATTCCACGCGTTTTGTCTAGGTTGTATGAGGGTAGGGGGCTTGGTAAAATACTATGGCGATTGCCTTTTTTGTGGGATTGTCATAATTTTCGCTCCTGCTTAGAGGGATGCTGTAACATCCATTTTTGTGGGGTTGTGTATGTGGTAACTGCTCTTCTTAAGGAGCAGTAATGATAGATATAAATTAATATAATTACTTAGTCAACAATTATATTGATTTTGGAGTGATTTTTTTGGCTCGTCCGGAAGCAAAACCTAAAACTGAGTTGGCAAAACGTTTTCGCGAAGTGCGTCGCGCTCTTGGTTTTACAGAGCGTAAGCAGTTTGCTGAACATCTTGGTATCACTGCTGGTTCTATAGGAACTTATGAAACTGGTATAAGTGAGCCTACAGCCTCTGCGCTCTCCAAATATCAAGAAATTTGCGGTGTCTCATTAGATTGGCTTGTAACGGGCAATGGTGAGATGTTTTCAGATATGGCAAAAGCGAAAGCAGCTGGTTTTAAACCGCAAGCGATTCCTACTGGGCTGATGAAAAAGCTTGGACATTTGGCTTATATAACTTATCATGATGCAAAAATAAATTTGCCTCCTGAAGATGTTGCAGAATTAGCTGCAGAGCTTTATGGAAAATTGCAAGAGTTTATTCAAGACATCAATGATATGGAAGAAGTCGAAGCCACGATGCCACTTTTAAAATTACATTTAAAGCGTAAAATCGAAATTGAGAAAGCGCATCAAGCAACGTCATAAGATACGAACGAACAGCCCTTTTAAATAATGGAATTTTTTCGATTTTCTACTGTATGAACAAGTCTGAAATGGGAAGGTCTCATGATCTTCGAGTCTTTTATTCAACCTGAAAAACGATAAATTATAATTATAAATCAATACATTAATATTATACAGATAAAATTGTTTATAAAAAGAATGTCGGTTGATGATACAAATAAATTTTTTTCAAAAAGCAGCGAACACTATTCCTGAAATATGTATTTGTTGAAGGAAAAGATACTGACAACAGTGAAAATACAGTGGGTTACGTGAAGAGAAAGAGTTTATAAAACATCTTCCTTTCGGTTTGTGATATTTAAAAAAATTTATATAACAGAAAAAAGACACTGTGGCTTTAATCCCATTATGGTGCCGAAACTATATTTGGTTCCTATAAAAGGGTAACAGACATATAAGAGAAGAATAAAGAACTGTTTATAGCCCGCTTTAGTTTTTTATCAAGACAACACACTAAGCATGTTGAAACTTTTTACAAAACGCACCTCATTACATGAAATATGTTTTCCAAAGAAGTACACCCATACTAAAGTAGATTATAGCATAACAAAGATCGCTAGTAAAGAGTGAGATTATGATGCTCGTCATTATCTATTACATTATGCGATAAGTTAAAAAAATCATAAATTTGTGCTTATAAGAAAAGCTCTTTTATTGAGAAGTATTTTTACAAATTGATAAAAAATTATTTTTTATACTCTTGCCATTTTGCTGATGCGCTTTATTTGAAAAGTAGAATTGCTTTTTAGTGAAACTGTTTTTGTTAAGAGATAAATCGCAGTATTTTTTAATGGAGATTACGGTATATTTTCAAAGTCTTGTATTTTTATTTATTTTTTAGCTTGAATCCCTCTAGCTAAAAGGATTGGGGACTTTTCTAGATTCGATGTTATTGCAAAGATTTTAGGATGATGCCGTAAGGAATACCGGCGTCAGAGGGGGAGTTTTATATTGATTTATTGTTTTTTTGAGGTGCGCAAACAAGGGTTTTGCCATGAGTGTTTTTGCGCGTTGTGATGATGTTGAACTCTGTTGGAGGAGATTCTTATGAAAAAAAAATATTCCACACCAAATTTAATTAAAGCTGTCTCGCTCAGCGCGGCAATGGCCACACTCTTATCGAGTGTTTCTCCCGTTTTTGCTGCCAATCTTGCGATAACAGGAGGTGCTAATTTGAGCACAAGTGGCACCGGCGTTTCATATGCACATGGTAGTCATGGCAGTGTTGTTTTAGTTGGTGATGATGACTACTGCGGTGCAGACAACGTTGTTGGTCGTGGCGGTAAGCAACAACAAGGAGTTGCTGATAATAAACAAATAACCGCAGAGGAACAATATAACAGATTTATCAATGGTTACACTGAGGGTAACGGACGCAACCCTTATGATGTGACTACTAACAAGGTTACTTGGCAGGGGGATGGGCTTCTGACCAACAATGCTACTTATATGGGACCAGCTGGCTCTAAAGGGTTTCTAAATGCTATGCCTGAGGCTTATGGTGTTTATTCTTTTGCAACGGGCTGTGGTTCTGCGGCAACAGGAAATTATTCCACGGTATTTGGTGCAGGCGCGACAGCAAAGGCTGGAGGGGCGCAAGCTTTTGGTGTTTCTGCGCTTGCAAGTGGTAAAGCAAGTGTTGCCATGGGCGTGGGATCAGAGGCGTCAGGGGAGTCTACGGTTGCTATTGGAGGGCTTGCGACTGCTTCTGGTTACAATAGTGTTGCGTTAGGGCTCAAAACGAAAGCAACGAAAGATTACACGGTTGCTATAGGTTCGAAGGCTGAAGCGCAAGCTCTTGGTTCTATTGCAATAGGTGGTGGGGAGCCTGCAGACAACGGGCAGGAAAGAAAGGTAATAGCGAAAGGTAAAAATTCGATTGCCATAGGTTCCCATACTTATGCTGAGATGGCTCATTCAGTTGCAATTGGTATAAACGCACAAGTGCGTGTTATAGATGGTGTTGCTGTGGGGGGAGGATCTGTCTCTCGTATTGACTCAAAGGTTGCAGGTTATGATCCTGTAACAAATGCTGCAACAAAAAAGACTAGTCTTGCATGGAAAAGCACTGGAGGTGATTTTAGTGTTGGTAATACTGAGCAGCAATTAACGCGACAGATTACAAATGTTGCAGCAGGGACTAAGGATACTGATGCTGTGAATGTGGCGCAATTAAAAGCCTTGAGAGATGTGGCATCAGGAGCTTGGAAGCTGTCTGCTAACGATAAAAATCCTACAGACGTGAATCCAGGCAGCATAATAGATTTTTCAGTGAAAAATAAAAAACCAGAGGGAAAAGACAACTTAACGATTGAAAGAGAAACTAAAGAGAATAAGCATAAAGTTCAATTTACTTTGAATGATAATCTTAAGTTAACGAGCGTCACCACAGGGCAAAGCACGATGAGTGATGATGGCTTTATTATTAATAATGGGCCAAGAGTAACTATTGATGGTTTTACGTTTGCAGATGAGAATGCTCCAAGTATGACTGTGGATGGTATTGATGCTGGCAATAAAAAGATCACAAACGTGGCAGATGCGACTCAAGATCATGAAGCAGTAAATTATAAACAGCTGAAAGAGATAAAAGAAGCAACGAAAACAACTTGGCAGCTTGCTGTTAATGGAGGGAATGCTACGGCTATTGGTCCAAACGGTTTAGTAAATTTTACAGCAGTTGGCCAAGAAGGTAAAAAGAATATCAACATTGCGAAAGATAATAACCACAATGTAATATTTGATTTGGCCGAGAATATTACAGTAAAAAGTGTTGTTGCGGGGGAAACCATTATGAATGAAAATGGCTTTGGGTTTGCTGGAGACAATAAACCAAGACTAACTTCTGGTGGTATTATCGCTGGCTATCAAAAAATTACTGCAGTAGCAGATGGGGAAGATCTAGATGATGCTGTAAATTTTTCACAGTTGCTAGATGTAAAAGAAATTGCAGAAAAAGGCTGGAAACTTTCTGTTGATGGGAACAATGCTACAGATGTTAAAGCTGGGGGTACAGTAGATCTTGTTGCGGCGGAGAGTGAGGACGGAAGCAAAAATATCAAAATTGCAAAAGACAACAGCAATAAAGTTATTTTTTCTTTGAATGATACTCTTAAGCTCACGAGTGTCACGACAGGCAACAGCATTATGGATAATAATGGCTTTGGGTTTGTTGACGGTGGTCCAAAAATAACGATGAAAGGTATTGATGCTGGCAATAAAAAAATTACAAAAGTGAAAGCTGGTACTGATGATACTGATGCTGTTAATTTTAAGCAGCTGAAAGACTTTACAGCAGGGGTGGAAACGGGCTGGAAGCTTTCTGTTGATGGTAACAATGCTACAGATGTTAAAGCTGGGGGTACAGTAGATCTTGTTGCGGCGGAGAGTGAGGACGGAAGCAAAAATATCAAAATTGCAAAAGACAACAGCAATAAAGTTACTTTTTCTTTGAATGATACTCTTAAGCTCACGAGTGTCACGACAGGCAACAGCATTATGGATAATAATGGCTTTGGGTTTGTTAACGGTGGTCCAAAAATAACGATAAATGGGATTGATGCTGGCAATAAGAAAATTACGAAAGTGGCAGATGGGGAAGATAATACTGATGCAGTGAATTTTAAGCAGCTGAAAGATGTAAGACAGCTTGCAGAAAAAGGCTGGAAGCTTTCTGTTGATGGAAACAATGCTACAGATGTTACAGCTGGGAGTACAGTAGATCTTATTGCAGTTAAGCATAAGGATGATGATAATAATGAGAGTGAGAACACAAATATAAAAATTGTCAAAAACGAAGACAATCAAGTATCCTTTGATTTAAGTGAATATATTAAAGTTGGTCGTGTAGAAACAGGGCTTAGTAGCATGAGTAATGCCGGCTTCATGATCAAGGACGGTCCAAATATGACTAAGGGTGGTATCTATGCTGCCAATACAAAAATTACAGGAGTACAAAAGGGTACTAATGCAAATGACGCTGTAAATGTTTCACAGTTAAACGAAATAAAAGATCAAATAGTAGAAAATAGTCTTGTTAAATGGGATGAGGATAAAAAACTTATCACTATTGGTACTGAAAAAGGTGGTACGAGAATTGATGTCACGGGGACTGATGGAAAGCGAACCATTGCAGGTGTCAAAGATGGTGAAATTTCTAACAGTTCAACAGAAGCCATAAACGGTAGTCAGATTAATAAGATATCTGGAGATATTGCAAAATTCTTTGGTGGTAATGCAGCATTTGAAGATGGTGCCTTTGTAGGTCCACAATATAATTTATCGATAGTTTCTGCAGATGGTAAAGTAGAGCAGAAAGTTTTTGACAATGTTGGTGATGCTTTGACAGGACTTGATGCAAATGTCAAAAATGTGAATAATCATATACAATATGTAGACAAGAAATTTGATGATAAATTTGATAAGTTCTCTCAAGATGCTTTATTGTGGAGTGAAGAGGAAGGTGCATTTGTTGCACTTCATGGACCAAACGGCGAAAAAACGGTTAGTAAGATTACCTATCTTTTAGATGGCGACATTACTAAAGATTCAACCGATGCAGTCAATGGTTCCCAAATTCATTATATGGGTAGCGACATTGCTGATTATTTTGGTGGTAAAACATCGTTCGAAGATGGAGTCTTTATAGGACCAAGATATAATTTATCGGAGGTTGGTGTAGATGGTAAAGTCAAGCAAAAGGAACATAATAATGTTGGTGATGCTTTGATAGGGCTTGATGCAAATATCAAGAATGTCAATCAAAATTTGATCAATTCGATGAATGATGTTGCTTCTTATTTTGGTGGCGGCGCTGGTTATGATAAAAATGGAGAATGGCATGCCCCTACTTTCCAAGTTTATCACATTGAAGATAATGGTACTGTTTCTAAAAAGCCTTATGATAATGTTGCTGATGCTTTTGAAGGTGTGAACAATACTTTCACGAATATTCACAATCAAATCTCTGATATAACAAAAAATAGCCTTGTTAAGCAGGAGGGAGAAGACGGTCTTATCACTGTTGGTAAAGAAACAGGGGGGACAGAAATCAGTATTGTCAATAAAGATGGCGAAGAAAGAACTCTTTCGGGTGTAAAAGATGGAATGATCTCTCAAACATCAACGGAAGCCATAAATGGTTCACAGCTCTTTAAGACGAATGAAAATGTCAAAACTGTTACTGATAACTTATCAAAAGTTGCTCAAAATACATCAAAATATTTTGGTGGCAGTACAGATGTATTGAACGGTATCGAACCTTCCTTCCTTATTCAGGGTAAGCCCTATAATAATGTTACAGATGCATTTACGGGTGTGAATACTTCTATTACAAATATTGATAATAAGATTTCCGATGTGGTAAAAAATAGTCTTGTTAAACAAGACGGAATTTCAGATCCTATCACGATTGGTAAGGATACAGCTGGGACTGAAATCAATATTGCAGGATATGGTAAGGTAGCACGTTCCATTTCTGGTGTTAAAGCAGCAGAGAAGGGTGATGAGGCTGTTAACAAAGACCAACTTGATAAAAGCATAAAGGATATTACGAAAGATATTGAGACAGTAACTGCTGCTGCCGTTCTTTACGATAAGAATGACGATGGTAGTGTTAATTATGGTAGCGTAACTTTGGGCGGTGATAAAAACAACGGACCAGTTGCTCTTCATAACGTCAAAGATGGTAGCATTTCCCAAGATTCCCACGATGCAATTAATGGCAGCCAGATTAATAAAATATCAGAAGATGTTGCCAAGTTTTTTGGTGGTGGCGCAAAGTTTGTTGATGGTGCCTTTAAAGGACTGAAATATACTTTATCTGCTATCGTAGATGGTAAGGTAGGGAAGGCTAATTTTTATGACGTTGGTTCAGCTTTAGACGGTCTTGATAATAATGTTCAAGATGTGAATAAGCGTTTAACGAATGTATCCAATGAGTTTAATCAGAAAATTGAAAGTATCTCAAAAGATGCTTTACTTTGGGATGATGAAGAAGAAGCATTCGTTGCACGTCATGAAAAAGATGGCAAGAAGACAAACAGCAAATTGAAATATCTTTTGGATGGTGAGATTGCGGATGGTTCAACGGATGCTATTACGGGTAACCAGCTTTATTTCATGAGTAACCAGCTTGCGAATTATTTCGGTGGTGGTGCTAAATATGAGAATGGCAAATGGACAGATCCTACTTTCAAGATTTCTAAAGTCGATAAGGACGGCAAGACTGTTGAGACAGAGCACCATAATGTTGCTGATGCTTTTGGTGATATTAATGATGGGATGTCAAATATTAATAACCGTATTGATGACGTCATCAACAAGGTCGATTCAGATGCTTTAAAGTGGAATGATAAAGAAAAAGCCTATGATGCTGGTCGCGATGGTAAGCCGAATAAAATTATCAATGTAGCTGATGGCAAAATTGAAAAAGGTTCAAAAGACGCGGTTAATGGTGGACAACTTTGGGAAACCAATGAACGTGTAGCGGGTGTTGAAAAAGATGTTAAGCATCTTAACAACAGAGTCGATAACATTTCCAATACCATTGCAGATATTGGTGACACAGTTATCAATATTGATGCCAAAGTTGATAATATTGATAATAAAGTTAACGATATTGCTGAGGATGCTGTTCGCTATGACAGAGATGAAAACGGTAAAAAAACCAACAAAATCACATTAGCAGGGGGTGATGCCAGTGAACCAGTTCTGATTGATAATGTCGCTGATGGTAAAATTGAGAAAGGATCAAAAGAAGCTGTAAATGGTGGTCAACTCCATGACTATACTCAAGAACAGATGAAGATTATTCTTGATGAATCCAAGCATTATACGGATCAACGGGTTAATAATATTGTGATTGATGCGATTGACGATGCGGTTGATCGGTCTAAACAGTATACCGATATGAAGTTTGACGTTTTAAACTACAGCATTGAGAGTGTAAAAAAAGAGGCAAGACAAGCAGCGGCTATTGGTCTAGCAGTGTCTAATTTACGCTACAATGATACCCCTGGAAAATTAAGCGTTGGATTTGGTACTGGTTTATGGCGTAGTCAATCTGCATTTGCCTTTGGTGCTGGTTATACCTCAGAAAATGGAAAGTTTCGGTCTAATGTATCCGCAACGACTTCTGGCGGTCATTGGGGTGTAGGTGCGGGATTCAATATGACCCTGAACTAATAATCAAAAAAACACATAAAAAATTCTTTTTACCCTTGTCTCGTGAGGCAGGGGTGAATTGTTTTTTACATCTGTAAAAAAGGCGCATATATAAATTAATAAATACATGTTTAAAAAACAGAAAAAACTTATATTCTCACTTAAGCGAGTAAATTTTAAAAAAATGCAATTTTTCCATAAATTACACATTCATTATTTTCTACTTTTAAATTTTACAGCTAAAAGTTTTTGCAGCACTTTATAGGTAGAAAAATGGGATCTCCTTTGCTCTCTAAAAAACTGTAAATTTACTACCAATTTTCTAATGGGAAAAATAGTTCTTTAAAGATATTTTAGTTTTACTAAGAGCAGTGATAAAAATGATATGCAAAATGAGCCAACAATAATTTAAACTTTCGTTCTTGTTATTGTTTGCCTTTTATACGGTATTATTTCATAAATGTAGCTGTTCTTATAGTTTTGTCGAATATTGTTTTACAAGTCTTGGTATGACTGTAGAAGGAGAGAGCATAAATACTTTTACCCTCTGCAAACAAGCAAAAGCCAACATTCAATAACAGTTGAGCAATATTTAATTGACGGTGTCTATAGATTCTGAAGGCATGAAAAATTATAGTGTTGATGACGAAATACCACTTTTTAGCGCTTTCACGCTTAAAGGAGAGGAATGAAATTATAAATGCTTTATTTAGCAAAAAAGTTAAGCAGCACTTAATAGCGGCATACAGCGTACCCCAACATGTATTTGCTTTTGGTATTGAAAACTGTAAAATGACAACACGTACTCTAATTTTTAAAGTTCAAAAGAAAAGCATCAGTGTAAGAAAGAGTAACAACATCTCCCCTTAAAATTTTTCAAGAAAAACCACCCGCCCGCTCATATTGACTTCATTTTACTTGAAAAAACTCCCCTTCATTACTCTAGATTTGCTCATTTCAAATTAAAAGAAAAAACGAAAAACAAAAAAAATAATATTATTCTTGCAAAAAATAACCAAAAAGCCTAAAAATTAAACAAATATTAACTAATATATAAAAAAATAGGTCTTATTTTCTTAGAGAACACAAAAAGCGGGTATATTCACTCTAACATTTAAATACATAATTTTTCTATCTTTTCATCACATAAATTTCGATGTTAAAAAATTAAATCTAGATAAAATTCTAGCGTTTAAATATGTCTTTTTGTGTTTGTCGTTAAAATTTTTTCATTGGGGAATTTGTTATGAACAAATTATATACTAAATTAGCGGGGAGTGAATTAAAATTTTCTCGTTTTCCTTTTATTAAAGTTGTGACAGTGACTTCAATTGCTGCACTTTTGTCAAGCGTTTTTCCAGTTTTTTCAAAAAATCTCTCTCCAAGAGAAGGGGGATCTACAGATATAAAGGCTGTTTCTGTGGTTTCTTCCCAAAGTGTTATCTCTGTTTATGATGATTCTCTTGATGTATCAAAAGATAATTATATAACAGTATCGAATACGACGTTGGCACCAAACGCTCATGTTTTGAATGATTATGCAAATTTTTTAACCAGAACCCTGTCTGGTAAGAGTGATGATAATTCTTTTTCTATACCTTCTTTAGAGGGTGCTTATAATTCTGTTGTATCGGAGAATGCTACAACGACATTTAGTATGAATCCGATGACGAGAATTGATGCACCAATGACTAGAGGAGATGATGGAATTGACATCGGCAATAATACTGTGGCGGTAGGTAAGAACGCGAAAGTAGAAAAAAAGTGGAGCGTTGCTGTAGGTCATATGGCTCATGCCTTGGGGCAAAGCAGTGTTGCAGTAGGTGGAGAATATAATTCGGACCGAGACAACGATTATACAACTGCTAAGGGTGATTATTCAATAGCCGTAGGAGCTGTTTCTAAGGCTACGGAGTATGGTTCGACTGCTCTTGGCCACCGTGCATATGCATTTTCTAAAAATGCTATTTCTATAGGTTTCTATTCAGAAGCAAATGGAGTTGGAAGTATTGCTTTAGGTTCCGATTCTAATGTAATAGTTGAGGGTGGTGTTGCTATCGGAAACAACTCTGTATCCAAAAGGACTGCTGGTATTTTTGGTTATGCTCCTTCGTTAAAGGGTGAGGTTGCAACAAATGCTACACCTCAGTGGAAAAGTACGAGAGGTGCAGTGAGTGTTGGTGATTTTGGTCAGAACATAACGCGACAAATTATAGGTGTAGCAGCTGGTAGCAAAGATACTGATGCAGTAAATGTAGGGCAGTTAAAAGATTTAAAAACATTTGTGAAACAAAATGGCTGGAAACTGTCTGTTGGCGGTAAAAATGGCAAAACCGTTCTTATAGACGATGAAGTAGATTTTTCTGCTGGAAGTAGGAACTTCCAAATTACCAAAGGTGATAAAGACAACAAGGTACAATTTGATTTAGCGAAGGACATTGCACTGGACAGCGTAAAGGCAGGCACAAATACCTTCGATGCCACGGGCTTAGTAATTACTGATGGTCCCAAAATAACAACGGGTGGCATTGATGCTGGAAATAGAAGGATAACGGATATTGAACCTGGTGATCTTAGTGCAGATTCACAAGACGCGGTAAATGGTAGTCAGTTGAGTGTTGTAGCTACCCATATAGCTGGATATTTAGGTGGTGGTGTTAAATTTACAAGTGGCCAATGGGATGATGCAAAGTTCACAATTAAAACGTTCAATCCTGAGAAGAATGAGGTTGAAGAAGAAAGTTTTTCGAATGTAGCAAAAGCCTTTGAGGGGGTGGGTAAGTCTTATGTAAACCTTCACAATGAGATTAAAAAAGCTGCCGATGGTAGTGTCTTTAAATGGAATGCTGAATCGGAAAGTATTAAAATTGCTGCCAGTGAGGAAGAAAGTGGGCAAGGAAGTATTGCTATAGGGAAGCTTTCAAGTGCATCTGGTGAAAATAATATTGCATTAGGCGGTTTTTCAAATGCATCTGGTGAAAATAGTATTGCATTAGGTGGACTTTCAGCTGCAACAGCTAAAAATAGTATGGCATTAGGTTCAAATGTGCAAGTACTTACTGATGGTGGTGTTGCTGTGGGTTATAAATCTTCTTCTCGTAACTCAGCATCCATTGTAGGCTATGATCCTTCCATAGGGAGCAAATCAACAGGTGATGATGTGATATGGAAAAGCACTCAAGGTGCTTTTAGTATTGGTGATACTCCAAATAAGATAACGCGACAGCTTACAGGCGTAGCAGCGGGTTATGCAGACACTGATGCTGTCAACATTGCGCAGCTAAAAAAATTAAGAGAATTTGTAGCACAAGGGTGGACACTTTCTCTTAATGATGAGGCTGTGTCAGGTTTTCAGCCGGGTGATAAGTTAAACTTGGCTTCTGGAAGTGATAATTTAAAGATTAAAAGTAGCGATAAAAAAGACAGTATAAGCAAAGAAATAACATTTGATTTGGCAAAAGATGTCACATTAAACAGTGTGAAATTAAAGGATATCACTTTAGATACAACGGGCTTAACCATTGAAAATGGTCCCAAAATAGCAGCGAATGGTATTGATGCTGGGAATAAAAAAATAACAGGGCTTGCGGGTGGAGATCTTAACGCAAATTCGACAGATGCTGTTAATGGTGGTCAGATTCATACAATCACTGAGGATTTAGTGCAAATTTTAGGTGGTGAAGTATCTTTTGATGGCAAAAATTTTAAAGAACTACAGTATAAATTATCGACTATTGATGAAAAAGGTGAAGTAACAGATAAATCTCATACCGATGTTGGTTCTGCTTTTAAAGGACTTGATGATAATATCAAGACTGTGAATGCTCGCATTAAGGAATTTGAAAAGGACGTCTCTTCAAATGGTTTAAATTGGGATGATAGTGTAGGTGATGGTGGCGCCTACAATGCTGCTCATGGTGAGAAGGATGCGAGCAAGATTGTCAATGTCGCTGATGGTAAGATAGAGAAAGATTCGCATGAAGCTATAACAGGTTCTCAGCTTTATTCTCTAGGCGATAAAGTTGCCGAATATTTTGGGGGTGATGCTAAGTATGAGAATGGCGTGTTGAACAAACCAACCTTCAAGCTCAAAATTTTCAATTTAGAGAATAATGAAGTTGAAGAAAAGAGCTACAATAATGTAGCGGAAGCCTTTGACGGAATTGATAAGAATGTGCAGAACATTGTTAAAGACTTTAATGAAAAAGTCACAAATATCACACAAGAAGTTAAAGGTGATGCTCTGTTGTGGGATAGTAAAGCACAATCCTTTGCTGCCCAGCATGGGGAAGGTGAAGACAGAAAAGCCAGCAAAATCACATCGCTTGCCGCTGGTTCTATAACATCAGCTTCGAGCGATGCGATTAATGGTGATCAGCTTCATACGATTACAGATGATTTGTCAAAAATTTTAGGTGATGATGTATCCTTTGATGGCAAAAACTTTAAAGGACCCAAGTATGACTTATCGAATATTGATAAAGGCGGTGAGGTAACAGATAAATCGCACACCGATGTTGGTTCAGCCTTTAAAGGACTTGATGACAATATCAAGAATGTGAACGCTCGCATTAAAGAAGTCTCAGAGGGCGTTGCACAGGATTCGTTGTCTTGGAGCAAGGATGAGGATGCCTTTGTAGCGCAGCATGGAGAAGGAGATGCAAAAGGAAACAGCAAAATTAAATCTCTTAAGGATGGAGATATTGCTGTTAGCTCAACCGATGCAATTAATGGTTCGCAGCTTTATTCGATGAACAAGCAATTTGTTAGCTATTTGGATGGTAATGCGAGCTATGATGAGGAAGGCAAATGGAAAGAGCCTACCTTTACGCTTAAGACAGTTAAGGAAGATGGAACAGAAGAGGAGCAAAGCTATCCGAGTGTAGCAGAAGCGTTTGCTGGAGTTGGCACATCTTTCAAGAATATTCAGAATAAAATTACCAATGATATCACCAACCAGATTAATGAAACAAAAGGTGATGCTTTATTGTGGAACAATGATAAAGGAGCATTTATCGCTCAACATGGTGAAGGTGAAGGAAAAACCAATAGCAAGATTACTTTTCTTACCAATGGTGATATAACTGAAAACTCTACCGATGCAATTAATGGTTCGCAGCTTTATTCGATGAACAAGCAATTTGTTAGCTATTTGGATGGTAATGCGAGCTATGATGAGGAAGGCAAATGGAAAGAGCCTACTTTTACGCTTAAGACAGTTAAGGAAGATGGAACAGAAGAGGAGCAAAGCTATCCGAGTGTAGCAGAAGCGTTTGCTGGAGTTGGCACATCTTTCAAGAATATTCAGAATAAAATTACCAATGATATCACCAACCAGATTAATGAAACAAAAGGTGATGCTTTATTGTGGAACAATGATAAAGGAGCATTTATCGCTCAACATGGTGAAGGTGAAGGAAAAACCAATAGCAAGATTACTTTTCTT